>CAZCQH010000003.1:0-198117 GCA_964500805.1 uncultured Hyphomicrobiaceae bacterium | reverse complement strand
ACACTTTCAGTCAACCGCACCGGCCCTCGCCTGAGCTAACGGGACAGGGACGGCCAGCGCTCCCATGGCCACGTCTGCACCGGGCTATAGTAGCGGCCGCGTTCCGAGATGCGACGCCAGAACTCGCTAAGCTTGTTGCGCGCACCCTCGCGGCCACCGAGTGAGATACCGTGCGCCATGACGACGGCATTCATAGCGCCGGCACTCGTCGCGCTGATCGCTTCAATGGCGAGACGGCCATCCTCGAGCAGGAAGTCGAGTACGCCCCAGGTGAAGGCGCCATGTGCACCGCCGCCTTGCAGCGCCAAAGTCACCGGTTTGGCGCCACCATCGCTGCATCGAGCATCCTGATGCGCCGTGTGGGTTTGGGGCTGATCTGGCATCCGCACTAACGGCACCACTGATCGATGAGCCGGCGATTGATCTCCTTCGCAGCCTCGATGGCTGGAATTTCGCAGTACTCATCGGTCTGATGCGCGAGAGCCGCTGGGCCGGGGCCGAGGATCACGGTCGGGATGCCACCGAGCGCGGGTGTCAGCGCCGAGGCGTCGGTGAAGTAGGGCGCGGCGTCGATGTCTGGCATGGCGTCGGTCACCGCACCAACTTCCGCGAACACGGCGCGCATCCAGATGTTGTCCGGCTCGGTCCACACCGGGACAGCCTCGTCGAGCTTGGAGATCTCGACCTCGCGCCCAAGGTAATGTGCCACATGCGCTTCGACCGCCTTGTGCTGCTGCGTCGGAATGGTTCGGATGTCGAGCCCCGCTTCGGCCAGATCCGGCACCGAATTGATGTTCATGCCACCGTTCAACCAGCCGACGTTCAGCGTCGGCGCGCCCATAACCGGGTGCCGCTCGACGTTGAAATCGAAGTCGGCGAGCTTGGCGACGGCGCGCGCGGCTTTGATCACCGCATTGTCACCCTGCTCGGGCATCGAGGCATGCGCGGTAATGCCTCGCGCTGTGACCTTCAGGCGCAGCGCGCCCTTGTGGCCAACGAGCGGCCGATTGGAAGTCGGCTCGGCGACCACCAGCGCACCGGCATGCCCCAGAAGCTCCCGAGCGGTCGCCACGATGTGGTGGGCACCCGTGCAGCCGGTCTCCTCGCCAGCCGTAACAATCAGCACCAGCCCCGGACCGCTCGCCAATCGTGGCGACGCCTCGATTGCCGCGGCCACGAACGCCGCCACGCCGCTCTTCATGTCGGAAGCCCCGCGACCGTAAACGCGCGCATTCGCGGTTTCGCCACCGAAGGGATCCATGGACCATGCCCGCGCGCCGAGCGGCACCACGTCGATGTGCCCGGTGAACGCCAGGGGCGGACGATCCGTGGCACCGCCGATGCGTGCGATCAGGTTGGCGCGGCCTTCGCCCATGGTGACGTAGTCGCAGCGAAAGCCGGCAGCCTCCAGCAGAACCCCGATATGGCGTGCGCACTGTTCCTCCTCACCCGGCGGATTGATGGTGCGAAAGCGGATGAGCTGTTGTGTGAGGGCGAGGGCGTCGACGGGCATGGGGCCTCTTCGGAGCTCGGGCGTTCGGCAGTGGATTGCTGGCGCGGGGTTATTGGCTCATGCTGATCAGTAATTCTCAACAAGATCAAGGAACCGATGACAGGCGAATCGAGCAGCAACAGCGATCGAGGGCGCATGGTCCTGCGGCCGTTTGCTGTAGTAACCGGCGGCTCGGATGGCATTGGCCTCGCGATTGCCGAGCGGCTCGCGGCTCGTGGCCAAGCCGTGCTACTGGTGGCGCGCCGCGCTGATGCTCTGCAGGCCGCCGCCGAGCGCATCCGCCGGGCGTTCCCTATGGTCCGGGTCGAGACCCTACCCCTCGACATCACGGCGTTAAACGCCCCGCAGATTATTGATCAGGCTCTCGCCGATGCCCAGGGCGAGCTCGACCTGCTGGTTAACTCAGCTGGCGTCGGCCTTGCGGGCGCGTTCGCTAACCAGAGTCCGGCCGACATCGAACGTCTTCTCCAGCTCAACATGGTCGCCCTAGCCCGCTTGATGCGTCACGTGCTGCCCGGGCTCGCTGCCCGACGCCGTGGCGGAATTTTGAACATCGCGTCACTGGGCGCCTACCTGCCGGGACCCAACCAGGCCGCCTACTACGCCAGCAAGGCGTTTGTGGTTTCGCTGACGGAGGCTGTGGCAGCCGAAATGGCCGGGACCGGGGTCAGGGTAAGCGTTGCTTCTCCGGGCCCAGTGGAAACCCGCTTCCACGCTCGCATGGGAGCCGACCGGGCGCTTTACCGACGGCTGATCCCCGCCATGCGTCCGCAAACGGTGGCAACCTGGGCGCTTTTTGCCCATGATGTGGGCCTTCGCGCCACGGCCCCAGGATTTATCAACAGTTTCATGATGATCTCTTTGCACGTAATCCCGCATCGGTTACTGGTCCCGGTCATCGGGTGGCTTCTCAAGCCAAGACCATAGGAGATGAACGCCAAATGCTCGATGTCCTCGGAGAGCAACAAGCCGGCTCCCAAGGCAATCTGAACCTCGACCGCGGCCCACGCCGCGACGGCAATCTGCCTGTGCTCATAGTCGTGCATCAAGTGCATTCGAACCCGGGCCATGTTGGCCAATGGTTCCGCCGCAATAGCTATCCGGTGCACATCTGCCGCCACTACGAGGGCGAACCGCTGCCCACAACCCTCGAGAATTACTGCGGCGCCGTGATCTTCGGCGGCCCGCAGAGCGCCAACGACAGTATCGACTTCATCCGAGATGAGGTCGACTGGATCAAGGTTCCGCTCCGCGGGAACAAGCCGTTCCTCGGCATTTGCCTCGGCGGACAGATGCTTGCGCATCATCTCGGCGCCCGTGTCGACCATTGCTGCCACGGCAGCGTGGAGATCGGTTACCATCGCGTAAAGAAAACCGACCCTGGCCGCATCATCGGGCCCCTACCCGATCGCGTCTTCCAGTGGCACCGCGAAGGCTTCGACGTGCCGCGCGGAGGCACGCTGCTGGTTACGTCCGATGGCGCCTATCCGAACCAGGCCTTCCACTACGGCAATGCCTTTGGCCTGCAGTTCCACCCTGAGATCACTTTCGCGCAGGTCAATCGCTGGTCCGGCGGAAATCCCATGCGGCTTCTTCTTCGAGGTGCGATGCCGCGCCAGATGCAAATGGAAACGCATTTGATGGAGGCTCCGCTCGTCCATCGGTGGCTCGATCATTTTCTGCACCGCTGGGTGAAGGGAGAGATCGCCGCGTAAACCGCATTATTCGTTTCGCGAAACGCCGGTTTGCAATTTCGTAATCGCTGCCTGCTTAAATGGCCTCAGCGCCGAGACCTCTGTGTTGCGTATCGCGGCGCACCAGACGCGGCAGACGGCCAGCTCTCGGCGAGCGCAAACCTGTCTGCCGCGTCACTCTTGCAATCTCGTACGTGGCCGAGCCGCGCGGCGTGCGCTCAGCGCTCGGCGCGTTTGAGTAGCGCAAGTGCGGCAGCGGGATCGAGCCGCCCATCGTATAGCGCCCGGCCCGATATGGCACCCTCCAGCATGGCGTAGTCGGGGGTCAGTAGCGCGCGAACGTCATCGATGGACGCGAGTCCGCCCGAAGCGATTACCGGGATCGAGGTCGCGCGCGCCAGTTCTGCCGTCGCTGGCAGATTAAGCCCATTCAGCACACCGTCGCGCTCGATGTCCGTGTAAACGATCGCAGCGACACCCGCGTCCTCGAACTGGCGCGCGAGCTCGATCGCCGAAAGCTCCGATGTCTCGGCCCAGCCCTCGACCGCCACTTTCCCACCCTTTGCATCGATACCGACGGCGATTTGCTCTGGAAAGCGCTTGCACGCGGCTTTCACCAATGCCGGATCTCGGACCGCCACAGTACCGAGAATTACGCGTCGAATTCCCTTCGCAAGCCAAGCCTCGATGGTCCCCATGTCCCGAATGCCGCCACCGAGCTGAGCCGGAATCTTGATCGCTCTCAAGATCGCGTCGACCGCTGCGCCGTTGACGGGCTTACCCGCGAACGCTCCGTTGAGATCGACGAGGTGCAGATATGTGAAGCCTTGGTCCTGAAACTTGCGCGCCTGGTCGGCCGGGTCATCGTTGAACACGGTCGCCTGGCTCATCTCGCCGAGCCTCAGCCGGACACACTTGCCGTCCTTGAGATCGATGGCAGGAAAGAGGATCAAAGCCGTCTCCGTTTCGCCGGTGATTACCCGGCTTGGTGCCAGTGCCGTCAGTTGCGATCGAACCGTGCTATGCGTGGTTGCGGCGGGAGCTTGCCGTCGTCACGAGAATGCTCCAATTTCAGGCGATCAATGGAACAAACATCGAATCAGGGTCAAGTGGTGTCGTGTTGGATCTCGTATCGTCCGCGTCGAAAGGCGCAATGACCAGGCCGGCGACTGGGGCGAGCGCTGGAGGAGGCGACGTCAAGCTGCCGCGCACCGCCCGCGCACTCACCGAAGCTGATGCCGTCGAGATCTGGATCGCCCGTTGGCTGCGCATTCGTCGTAAGGACCTGGTTGCCAAGTATGGCTGCGATAGTCGCCGGCTTTACGAGATCTGGTGGGGTGACCGCTATCCGCACGCCAAGGACAAAGCCCGCGAACTCTTCAAAGAGCGCTACCCCGGCCTCGTCGATCGTACCACCTTCGGCTACAGGCGAATTCCTCGCAAGCCACTCTCCCGAGACGCCGGCGAGCAGGGAGACTTGTTTGTGCAAAGCCGGCCTGAGCTGACATCGGCAATTGAGTGCTGAACATCCCAGCTGCTTCCTGCGCAGAAGTGACTTAGAGGAAGCACGGCCACGGGAAAGCTGTTTTTCATCAACTGCCCTCCCCAGACCTAAGCACCCAGACTTTAGTCGGTGTCTGTTTCGCTGTTAGGAGCGTACGATGGCGTGAGCCCTGCATCAGGGCGGGACAAATTTGAGTCTCAGATACCAAAAGCGAATTGATGAGGCGGGACATGTTTCTTGATCGGAAGGCATCTGCGATCCGGCTTCGCGAGGCGGAAGCGGCGCGGCGTAATCGGAGAGAGGTTGTTGCGGCTCTCTCGCAGGGACAGGTTTCAAGACGCGAGCTTTTCAAGTGGGGGCTTCTGACAACTACCGGCGTGATGGTTGCCAAGAACGGCTTGAGCCCGTTTGCTGAGAGTGCTTTTGCGCAGGTGCCGACGGGTACACCGCGGAGCCCGACCTATGGCGCCCGGAAGTTCACCCAGGCGATGCCGCGCCCGGAAGTTCCGCAGCCGATCCCGCTGATCGGGGAGGGCGACCTCTACAGCCCCAATCGGGTTTATAGGTTCGATACCAGCGGCGGTGAGTACGAGCTGCCGAGCCGTCGCCTTTCCTATCACGACGATTTCACCAAATCCGGCGGATTGCAGTATCGCAATCCTGTTTCGGGGCTCGGACCGATCGAAGGCCGGCCGCCGGGCGAGTTCTTCGCGCATCAACGCTGGACTGAATCCGGTCTCCAGCCGGTCAAGGGTTACATACTCTCCCTCGGTCAAGTGAAGTCGGGCGTCAAGTTTCATCCGCTCTTTCCGGAGCAGGACAAGAACGCGATGTGGACCTTCGGGCAGCGGCAAGCGGGACAGCAGGGTAATGCGAGCGGCTTGCGGCTCGGCTCCGGTGCGCCGCTGCTGCTGCGTATGCGCTACAACGAGCCGGTCGTCACGCGTATCTATAATGATCTGCCGGTTGACAGAGCACTGAACTACGGCTTCGGCAGAAACGAGATCTCGACGCACTTCCACAACGCGCACAATGGCGCCGAAAGCGATGGCGCGTGCAATGCCTATCATTTCCCTGGCACGTTCTACGATTATCACTGGAAGTCGATGTGCGCGCGTGCCGATCAGCCGGAGCTCTGGCCGACAAACCTACCGAACTGGAAGAAGCGGTGCTCCGGACCGGATGACAGCGGCGGCTTGAATGAGGTGGCCGGCGATTTCCGCGAGCTGCAGGGCACGATGTGGTTCCACGATCATCGCTTCTTCTTCACGGCGGAGAACGTCCACAAAGGCAACTTCAGCCTGGTCAACATGTACTCGGGGCCCGATCGCGGCTCGACCGGCATCGACGACGGCATCAACTTGAGACTGCCCAGCGGCGATCGCCGCGGCTGGGGCTGCCTCGACTTCGACGTGAACCTCGCCATCAGCAATCCGGCTTTCGATCAGGAAGGCCAGCTCTTTTTCGACATCTTCGACACCGATGGGTTCCTTGGCGACGTGCTCGCCGTCAACGGCGCATACTATCCGTACTTCGAGGTGCTGCCGCGGCGTTATCGGTTCCGCATCTTGAACGCTTCGATGTCGCGCTTCATCAAGCTCGTCCTCGCGGTCGAGAAGAGCGGACGGTTCCCGGCCGGCCGCAGAGTCCCGATCTACGTCATCGCCAACGATGGCAACCTGCTGCCCAATCCCGTGCCGTTGACCGATCTCGATGTGCAGGGCGTCGCCGAGCGTTTCGATATCATCGTCGACTTCTCGGCATTCCAGCCTGGCGATCTGATCAACCTCGTCAACGTGTTGAAGCAGACGGACGGGCGCAAGCCGGACAAGGCGCTGTCGTTGGCCGATGCGCTCAAGGGCGTGTCGGAGGATCCAGCCGTCGGCCCCATCCTCCAGTTCAAGGTGGTGAGCTCGTTGACCAGCGTCGACGATCCGACCAAGCAGTACAGCTGGACCGAGCCGGATCCGAGCGTGAACTTCGCCACGACCAGCGTTCGTCTGACCGAGCCGATTCCGATCGTCGCTCCCGTGCGCGTGCGCGAGATCACATTCGGGCGCAGCGGCGACGGCGACTCGCGCGCCACGGCCGATGGCCAGTGCATCCCCGAGTGCGGTGACGTCGAGTCGTTTCCTTGGACCATCAAGATCAACGGTCAAAGCGCGCACTCGCTCAATGCCAACCGGATCTCAGCCCTTATCCCGAAGCCCGGCGAGGTCGAACATTGGGTGTTGATCAACGGCGGCGGTGGCTGGGATCATCCAATCCATCTGCATTTCGAGGAAGGCGTAACGATCGACCGGGCGGGTGATCCGATTCCGGTCACCGAGCGCGGTGCGCGCAAGGATGTGTGGCGGCTTGGCACCGAGGGCAAGCGCACCGTGCGCTTGCAGATGCGGTTCGGCGAATTCGGCGGTGCCTACGTCGCGCACTGCCACAACACGGTGCACGAAGACTTCGCCATGCTGATGCGGTCGCAGCTGCTCACAGCGCCGCCCGGCGCGTCCGGCTACAAGGGTCAGCCGCAGTGGCAGGTGACTCCGACGCCGATCCCCACTCCGAACGGCGTGATGTGGAAAACACCGGAGATCCTCCCCGAGGGCGATCCGCGGATCAAGAACACATAGTAGAACTCTGGCACGCGTCCCCACGCGTGCTCAGCTCGGTCGGAACGGCCCCGCAGATGGCGCCTCTCATGGGGCGCCCTCGTCACTCTGAGCCCGTCCTCCTGCATGATCAGCGCGCCGTTTCGCTCACCCCGCGGTCGGCATCGACTCCTGGACTGAATACAAGCGTTACATTGAGCTGACGCCTCCAAACCGGCATGGCGTCCAGTCCCAGATTCCGCTTGCCAGTGGTCCTTGGTCGCGGAAAGTTGGGGGTAATCCATCCGCAAAACAGTCATACACCAGGGAACGAGCAAGCCCATGCCAACGATCATCAAAGCAGATCGATTGACCGAAATCGGAACGGAACTGTTCGTCGCCGCAGGCGCCAGCCGGCACGAAGCTGAGACTGTGTCGAAGGGCTGCGTGCTCGCCAACCTGACCGGCCACGACAGCCACGGTGTCATTGCTATTCCGACCTACATCGACCGCATCGAGAAGGGCCACATCGTGCCTGGCGCACCATTCAAGGTGGTGCAGGAAAGTGCGACGACCACGGTCGTTGACGGCAATTGGGGGTTCGGCTTCGTCGTCGCCGAGCGAGCGATGAAAATGACCATCGAGAAGGCGAAAAAAGCCAATGTCGCCGCTTGTACCATCCTGCGGCAAAGCCACGTCGGCCGCGTCGGCGCCTATCCCATTATGGCTGCGCAGGAAGGAATGATCGCGATCATGACGGCGGACTCGGGACGGTCGCCGAAAGCGGTGGCGCCATTTGGCGGAGCGGAGGCGCGGGTCGGCACAAACCCGCTGTCGATCGCGATCCCCTCGAACCTGCCGGGCACGTTCTGCCTCGACATGGCAACCTCGTCCGTGGCGGCCGGCAAGATCAACCTGGCCATCGCCAAGGGTCAATCCATTCCGACCGGCTGGATCGTCAACAAGGACGGCGAGCCAACCACGAACCCGAATGATTTCAAGAACGGCGGTGTGCTGTTGCCGCTTGGCGGTGACGAAGGCCACAAGGGCTATGGGCTCTCGGCGATGATCGAGATTCTCTCCGCAATCCTTCCCGGCCTCGGATTCGGCGTCGATCCCACCGGACGGCACAACGACGGCTGCTTTATAGCCTGCTTCAACGTCGAAGCATTCCGACCAATCGCAACCTTCAAGCAGGAGGTCACTGAGTTCGCCAGGTACCTCAAGGCGACCAAGCCTCAGAAAGGCGTCAAGGAGGTGCTCTATCCCGGCGAGGTCGAGTATCTGCGCGAGCAGGACCGCCTGAAGAACGGCATCGAGGTCGACGACAAGACGATGCAGGCGTTCGCGGCAATCGCCAAGAAGCACGGCATCGAGTCGAAAATCAAAGTTTGAGGCTTCGCTGGCGGCGAGTTCCAGCAGCAAAGGCAGGCTGATGGCTCTTCATCGCCGGCTGCAAGCGCGTTTTGGGCGTTGTTCAGCCACACCGTTGTCTCTTTCAGGGATTATTTTGCTCAACGAGGCGCGATACCCGGGAGGGTGTCGCGCTCAGTGTTGTGACGCGAGCAGTCCTGAAGGAGGCCACGGATGAAAACCAAGAGCATAGCAGTCGCCCTGCTGCTGGGGCTGGCAGCCGCTCCACCGGCGCTCGCGCAACGCGGCGACCGCAGCTGGTCCGCGGAGAACTGGGAGTTGCTCGGTGAGGAGCGGGTGGGGTTCGGCGTCGATCGCGACGTGATCACGCTGCCGCACAACGAGGACCATTACCGCAACAAGATGTACCGAAGGCTGCGGTTCGTCGCTGAAGGTGGCGACATTCGCTTGCGAGCACTTAAACTCGTTTACATCAATGGGCACGTCGAGGATTTGCCAGTCGGCCGCACGCTGACGCCCGGGCAGAACCTCGACGTCGATCTCAGGGGCGAGCGCAGCTTCCTGCGCCAAATCGAGATGGTCTACCAGTCGCGCTTCGGCCTATCGATCGGCGACAGAGGCGTGCGCCTCAATCTGGCGCGCGTGAAGGTCTACGGCGATAACGTCCGCGGTGGCGGCGGCGGTGGCGAAAAACCAACTCCGAAGCCGATCTCGATCCGCGGCTGGGAAACGCTCGCGCAGGAGACGTTCGACCGGCGCAGCGAGCGGGTCGAGATCAAGGTCGGGCGTCGTGAAGGCCGGTTCGGGCAGATCGCACTTCACCTCGACGGCGAGCGGATCAGCGTGCGCGAGGTTCGCATCCGCTTCGGCAACGGGCAGGTTCAGACGTACCGGTTCACGCAGGAGCTGGAACCGGGCGTGCTTTCGTCACCGATTGATCTCGCGGGCGAGCAGCGGTTCATCGACACCGTGACGGTGGTCATGAATCCTGGCCGCCGTTTCGGGAATGCGGCCATCACGCTGCTCGGCACGGAGCGGCCGGCGGGCATTCCAGGCACCAATGGGCCGGTGTCGCCCGACTGGGTGCCGCTCGGTCGTCAACGGGTCGGATACCAGACCGACCGCGACGTGATCCGCGTGGGCCAAACGGAGGACTGGTTCCGGGAGCGCGCATTCGACAAGCTGCATTTCGTCGTCACCAATAACGATGTTGAAATGGGTAATCTTCGGATCACGTATCTCAATGGCTACACCGAGACGGTGCCGGTGAACCGCGTGCTGAGGGCGGGCTCGACCACGTCAATCGATCTGCCGGGCCGCCGCAGTTATTTGCGGGAAATCGAGATGACGTATCGCACGCGGCCGACATTTCGTACGAACCGCGCTGAGGTGAGCGTCTACGGCGAGCCGGCCGGACGACGCTGATCACGGCGGCGCAGACGACCTGTGCCGTCAAGAATGAACAGTCGCGATGCCGGCGTATGCAGGTGCGCCGGCATTTGCGTCGCCGCTCGCAGGCGTCGGCACCTTCTGGCGATCAACTCCGCCACACTCAGTGCGCATGTACCTCACACGCTCAGCCCGTGCGGTCGTCGACGGCTGCAGCCGGTTCGGGTTTGGGCTTCAGACGCCGGATGCGCACTCCGGTGATCCTATTGCGCTGGCGGCGAACGATCTCGAAACGGTAGCCGTAAAACGTGAACGTCTGACCGGCGTCGGGGATCGCTTGCGCTTCATGCATGACGAGACCGGCAACCGTCGTTGCCTCGTCGTCGGGGAGATCCCAGTCCATCGCGCGATTGAGATCGCGAATCGCGACTGTGCCCTCGACGCTGACTGATCCGTCGGCCTGCTGCCTGATCTGCGTCTCGTGGGTGTCGTGCTCGTCGGCAATCTGTCCGACAATCTCTTCGAGAATATCTTCTAGCGTGATCAGACCTTGCACCTCGCCGTATTCGTCGACAACGAGTGCCATCTGCGTCTTGCGTTTCAGAAACTGACCGAGCTGGTCCTTGAGGCTCGTGGTATCTGGGACGAACCAGGGCGCAACGACGATTGTGCGAATGTCGATCTTCGCCGGGTCCCAGCCCGAACGGTTCAGCGCCGCCAGCAGGTCTTTTGTGTGCAAGACGCCGATTATGTTGTCAGGGCTATCGAGCCAGACGGGCACGCGCGAATACTGTCCATTCAACACGCGATCGATGATCTTCTGCGTGGATTCGCCAGCATCGATGGTTTCCATCTTGGTCCGGTGCACCATGATGTCGAGCACCTGCAAGTCCTTGAGATCGAGCACACCGCCGAGCATAGCCGCGTCGGTCTCTGCCACCGTTCCCCCCTGCTTGCCGAGCTCGATGGTGCCTCTGATCTCCGCGTGCGCTGCGAGAATGTTCGCCTCGTCATCGGTTTTCGACGGCGTGAGCTTGAGCAGCCAGCGCACGATGAACTCGAGCGCAATTGTGAGCGGCGTCAGCAGCCAGATCACGGCACGCATGATCGGCGCAACGAACAGCGCCGCTTTGTCGGAGGAAGCGAGCGCATAGGTCTTGGGCAGCACGGACGAGAAGATGACGATAAGAATCGAAACGATCGTGGTCGCGTAGAAGATACCGGCCGCGCCATAGAGGAGAACGCCGAGGCCTGTTGCGAGCGAGGCGGCCAGTACGTCGACCACGGTATTGCCAACGAGGATGGAGCCGATCATGCGCTCCGGCGACTTCAAGATGCGGTTGACGGTCTGCGCCTTGCGATTGCCTTCCTGCTCAAGCGCATGCATACGGGCCCTGGAAGCGGCCGTCAGCGCGGTCTCGCTGCCGTTGAAGAACGCCGATAACGCGAGCAGAAGCACGATCGCGAAGATGGTGAGGGCTATTTCGAAGGACATGTTGTTCTGACTCGAGGAATTGCCAAGGGCAACAACTGCGTTGCGTGCCGCACAGAGGCACCGCGCCTGCTCAACTTAGGGTGTTGAGGTCATAGTGCAATCTCGGATGTCAGGAACGCGCTCAGCTGCGCCTGGTCCACGTCGCGAGAGACGAAAGCCTCGCCGATGCCGCGCACGAGAATGAACGTCATCCGGCCGGCCTTCACTTTCTTGTCTTGCGCGATCAAGCGGAGCAGCGTGTCGACGTCAGGCTTGCTGGGACCTGGAATGTCCGAGATGCGCGTCGGCAGGCGAACAAAGGCCAGGTGCTGCTCGACACGGGCGGCAGTGCCGATTGGCGCCAGGCCATGCGCCTCGGAGAACCGAAATGCCTGTGCCATGCCAATGGCGACTGCCTCGCCGTGAAGGAGTCGGCTGGAATAGCCGGCCCACGCCTCAAGGGCGTGTCCGAAGGTGTGTCCAAGGTTGAGCAGCATGCGATCGCCCGTCTCGGTTTCATCGCGCTCGACGATTGCAGCCTTGGCTTTGACGCTGCGTTCAACTGCTTCGGCAAGCACGCTCGGATCATTGCCGAAGATTGATCGCCAATGCCCATCGAGCCACTCGAAGAACGTTTTGTCGCCGAGGAGGCCGTATTTCACCACCTCCGCATAGCCGGCGCGCATTTCTCGCTCGGGGAGCGTCGAGAGCACGTCGGTGTCGGCGAGAACCAGGCTCGGCTGGTGGAAGGCGCCGATCAGATTTTTGCCGTGGCGGCTGTTGATCGCCGTCTTGCCGCCAACCGAGCTGTCGACCTGGGCGAGGAGCGTCGTCGGCACCTGCACGAAACGCATGCCGCGCCGAACGATGCTAGCGGCAAAGCCGACGAGATCGCCAATCACGCCGCCGCCAAGGGCAATGACCAGATCGCCGCGCTCGAGGCCCATCTCGATCAGCGCATCGCAGACGAGGCCGAGCTGATGGAGGCTCTTGGTCGCTTCGCCGGCCCGCAGCACCAGCGGCTCGCCTGCGAGCTTGCCGGCGGCGGCGAGCGGGCCCGCTAGCGCCTGAAGATGACGGTTCGCGACGTGCTCGTCCGTTACAATCCCGCATTTGCGCGCGCTGAGGCGCTCGATGTGACCCACTACGTCCTTTAGGAGGCCCGGGCCGATCAGCACCTCGTAGCTTCGGTCGCCGAGCGACACGGGGACTCGGGTGAGCAATTTCGGTGGCATAACGTGATCACTTTCTAGAAAGCAGGAACATGCGTCGGCGATCCGCTTACGAACGACCGGCGTCGTGGGCATCCGCCGGCGCCTTTTGCCCGCGCCGCGCCACATCTGCCAAAGCCTTGATGATCTCGGCGACCATCACCTCGTGCGGCACATCGCGACTCTCGATCTGGAGATCGGCGAGGGCATAGACGGGGTAGCGTGCCTCCATCAAGCCTCGCATGACCGCCTCCGGGTCACCTGACTTGAGCAGCGGGCGGTTATCGCGCTTTAAGACCCGGCGCATGAGCACCGGCAACTCGGCTTTGAGCCAGATCGAGTAGCCTCGGGCGTCAATTGCTGCACGTGTCTTGGGGTTCATGAAGGAGCCGCCACCCGTGGCGAGCACTTGCGGACCGTTGTCCAAGATGCGGCCGATCACTTTCTGCTCTCGGCTTCGGAAGAACTCCTCGCCATTCTGCTCGAAGATTTCGGGGATGGTCATTTTGGCGGCGGATTCGATTTCATCGTCGGCATCGAGAAAGGGTAACTCGAGCGCCACGGCGAGCCGCCGGCCGATCGACGATTTGCCACACCCCATGAGCCCGACCAGCACCAGTGAGCGGGTGCCGAGCCAAGTGCGAATCAATGCGCTTTCATCGTTCTTGGCCAATGGCCGCTTTTTCCATCCGAAGCGAATCATGCAAATCGTTCGATCACCTGGGTTGACCAGCGTCAAGCCGCGAAGGAGAGACAGTGCGCGGGTGAGTTGACCGACATGATGTCATTTTGAACATAAGTTGAAAACTATGTTCCCAGGGGGCAAGTAATTGTCGGCCAGAGACATATTGGAGACACTGAGCCCCGTTATCAGGAGCACGAGGGAGTGCCATGCCGAGCCTGTTCCGATTTCTGTTCCTGATTGCGCTGGTCTCGGGCGCCACCTTCGGCGGGCTTTATTTGATTTCCGAATACTTCGAGCCCGATCAGAAAGAGATTACTCAGTCCGTGCCCGGCGTTAAAATTCGCCGTTGAAAGCTCAGGTCACTGCTGCCATGCCCGCCCGACAGTTGCTTTTGCCTGCCCTGCTAGCCGGTGCGCTGTGCGCGCCTTTGGCGGCCGAGGAGGCTTGGAATCCATTCAAAGAACGCGATGCCAGGCCCCAGGCGAAGCGCTCGATTGAGCCCAGTGCACCTGCCTTGCACTCCATGGACGGCATTGCCAGCAGGCCGTGGGAGCGGCAGCAGGGTTCGGAACCCGCATCGGCTAGTCCGCAGAGTTTTGGCCAGCCGTATGGACCGCCGGGTCAGTCGATTGAAGCTCCCGGACAGCCTTTCGCATCCGGTTCTGCGGGGCCGGCTGCGTCAACGGTGATCGAGCGCCAGACGTTGCCACCACTCGATGAGAACGGGCGGGCGGTGGAGCGAAACGAGCTTGCATCCGCAACAAGCAGCGACGGTTCGGGCCTACCACACGAGCTCTGGCGCGGGATCGATGCGAAAGCGATTGAAAGCTTAGTCGCAGAGCTCGACATCCCGCCGCGCTCGCCCGCCATGAACGCGCTATGGCAGCGGCTGTGGACCGCGTCGATGGCGCCGGCCGACGGCGGGCGCGCGCATTTCGATGCTCTGCGCATGGAGGCGCTGAGCCGCTCCGGGCGCGCGGCGGAGGCGGCTGCGATCGCGGGGGCTGCCGGTGCCGAGGGCAGGTCGCCGCTGGTTGCCGCGCTTGCGGCGCGGCTTGGAATTGCCGCGGGTGACCGCACGAAAGGCTGCGTGGCCGCGCGCGAGCTTGCCAAGACACAAGGCGAGCTCCCACAACAGATAAGGACGGAGATGCTGCTGCTTTCCGGCTATTGCTCCGCCGCCGAGGACAATCGCGAGGCGGCGGGACTTGCCGCCGATCTGGCGCGGCAGGAGGAGGGCGCGTCGCAGCTGGCGGTGGCCTCGCTCGATGCGTTCTCCGCAGGCCAGCCGTTCAAGCCACAATTGCCGAAGCGGCTCTCGCTGATGGACTACCGCTTCCTGGAGATAGCGAAGTCGGTCAACGCGCTCGATGCGGCCGAGCGGGCCGAACCGGCGCTGCTGGTGGCGATCTCCGAAAGTGCGAGCGCCGAGCCGCGGTTGAAGGTCGCCGCGGGCGAGCTTGCGGCGCGCAACAACGCGCTCAACCCCGAGAAGCTCGCCTTGCTCTATCGCGCGCAGACGTTCGGCGCCGCCGAGCTTTCCGATCCGCTGCAGGCGAAGACCGACCAGGCGTTGCGCCGCGCGCTGCTCTTCAAGGCGGCCGAGGCGGAACGCACGCCGATGCGCAAGACGCGCATCGTGCGCGCGCTGCTCGACGATGCGCGTCGGGTCGCGCTCTCGTTCCCGGTCGCCATCGCGCTTGCCGATGCCATTACGAGCCTGCAGCCCGCGCAGGAGATCGGCTGGTTTGCCGAGACGGCGATCGAGATCAATCTTGCCGCGGCGCGCTATGACGCGGCGCGCGGCTGGGCCGGCTTTGCCGCGCGCGATCGCGGCGAGGGCGTGGGGCATTGGCTGATTCTGATCGACATCGCGGATCCGAAGTGGCCGGGACGCCGCGGCGAAGGGTTCCAGCACGTGGAGCCGCTGGCCTTGCGCGGGCGCCTCTCGAGCGACCTGATGCACCGCCTCGTCACGGTACTGGACGCGCTCGACTACCAGATTCCGATCCCGCTCTGGGAGGCCGCCTCGAAGACCCCGCAGCCGAACACGGGACACTTGCCCGAGACGGGCGCACTCTCCACGTTGCAGGAGGTCGCGAAGAACAAGGAATTCGCGCGCACGGTGCTCGTGGCGATGCGCACGCTAGGCCCGAATAGCGCCGACAAGGCGCACATTATCGCGCTGGGCGACACGATCCGTGCGCTGCGCCGGGCGGGTCTGGAGCCCGACGCCCGCCGTCTGGCGCTCGAGGCCGTGTTCGTGGACTGGCCGCGCACGGCGGCGAACTGAGCGGCTGTTGGCGTGCTTGGCATCAGACGCGAACGTCCATTGCTGATACGATAAGGCGCACTGAATGGACAGTATGGAAGCGACGGACATGATGGACAGCTCCAGAGTCCACACGTCCATCAAGTCCATATCGTTCATGGCGATGTCTCTCCGGTCCACAAGCGTTGCTTCACCCCGCAATTCGCGTGCAACGATGCGAACCGCGTGCATAATGCGCCCCTGAACGTGGCGCTCAGTAGGAACGGCACGACATGTCAGCAAGCACCGGTGACGCTGGCGTGGCGATCGAAGCGGCGATGCCGGAGCTCCGCCGCTGGATCGGCCGCCAGCAGGTGGTCGAGGACGACATCAGCCTCGTCACAGTGCAGCGCATTGCCGCGATGCTCGACATCGACCCGGCGCGCTTCCAGCGCGGCACCGAGCTCCCCGTTCACTGGTTCTCGATGTTCTTCTGCAACAACGCCATGCAGCGCGACATCGGACCGGACGGGCATCCCAACAAGGGCGTGTTCCTGCCGCCGATCCCGCTGCCGCGACGCATGGGCGCGGGACGCAGGGTAGCGATCTCCGGCGCGTTGCGTGTCGGCGAGCCGGCGCGGCGCATCGCCGAGGTGCGCGGCATCGAGCCCAAGTCCGCGCGAACGGGCCACATCGTCGTGCTGACCATGCGGCACACCGTGGAAGTGAACAGTAGGGTCATCGCGGTGGAGGATTTCGACGCGGTCTATCGCGAAGGCCTTCCGCCGGGTGTCAAAAACCCTGTGCCGCCGCCGGTCGCTCCGCCGCCGAACCCGGCTTGGTCGAAGACGATCATGCTCACCAATGCGCTTGTCTTCCGCTACTCGGCGATCACGTGGAACGCGCACCGCATCCACTACGACATGGACTGGGCACGCGACGAAGAGGGCTACGTCGACGCCGTGCAGAACGGCGGGCTCACCATGCAGCTGATGCTCGATGCCGCAGTGGAGCAACTGCCTGGACGCCTGATTGGATTCTCAGCACGGCTGACGCGGCCGCTGTGGGTCGGCGATTCCGTCACGATCGAAGGTGTCGCGCCCAAAGACGGCCGCGTCGCCTGCTGGGGCGTCGACAAGGACGGCGCCCATTGCGCCACGCTCGATGCGGAGTACACGGCATGAGCGGCGGTCCTCTCGCAGGCGTGCGTGTGATCGACCAGACCTCGGTGGTGGTCGGGCCAATTTGCACGCGCACGCTCGCCGACCAGGGCGCGGATGTGATCAAGATCGAGCCACCGGGCGGCGATCTCCTGCGTACACTTGCGCACGGCAGTCGCCATCCGGGGATGTCGGGGAAGTTCCTCAACTTCAACCGCAACAAGCGGTCGATCTGCCTGGACCTGAAGCACGAAGCAGGGATGACGGCACTGCGCCGGCTCATCGCCAAGGCCGACGTGTTCGTCACCAATGTGCGCCCGAATGCCGTGGCGCGTGCCGGGCTCGACTATGGAAGCCTCGCACCGGCGAACCCGCGGCTCGTCCATTGCTCGATCCTCGCCTTCGGGCGGGGCGGGCGCTACTTCGATCGGCCTGCCTATGACCCTATCATCCAGAGCCTTTCGGGCGTTGCGGGAACCTTCGAGCGCGCCATCGGCGAGCCGCGCTTCGTGCCTATGGTGATGACGGATCACATCACCGGGCTCATCGCGGCGCAATCGATCGGCTTTGCGCTTTACCGGCGCGAGAAGACGGGGCGCGGCGAGGCCATCGACGTGCCGATGCTGGAGAACATGGCCTCGTTCGTCACCAGCGAGCACATGGGGCCGGCGACGTTCGTGCCGCCGGTCGGCCCGAGCGGCGACAATCGCCTGCTTTCGCCCGACTACCGCCCGCTGCCGACACGCGATGGCTTCATCACCGTCGGGCCGAACACGAACCCTCAGGCCTTCGCGTTCTTCGATGCCATCGGGCGGCCGGAGCTCAAGACCGATCCTCGGTTCGACAGCGCGGCGGCACGCACCGCCAATGCGGCAGCTTATTTCGAGGTGCGGGCAGCGGGCCTGCAACAGAAGACCACGGCCGAGTGGCTGCAGATTTTCGAGAAGCTCGACGTGCCGGCGGCGCGTTACAATAGAATCGACGACCTCTTCGACGATCCGCACCTTGCCGACATCAGGTTTTTTGAGGAGATCGAGCACCCGAGCGAGGGCCTGATCCGTCGCACCAAAGTGCCGAACACGTTCCATGGCGGCATGCGCACGGACACCTCACCTGCGCCACGATTGGGCGAACATACGCACCAGATCCTGATCGAAGCTGGCTTCTCCGAGGTCGAGGTGGCTGCGATGCTCAGCGCCAAAGCAGCGATCGCCGCGTAACGTGAGCGAGGCGGAGGTCACGGCAGGCACGACACGCGGGCAGGCGGATTCCTACTGCTTCACGCAGTGTGGCCTAGGCCTACGTCGCTGGCATATATGCCCGGCGTGCTTGTCGCTTCGATGACGAGGGTCGCCAGGATGAGACCCATCGCTGCAATCATGAGGATCATTCCGATCCGTCTGGAAACTTGAAAGATCATAGCTGTCTCCCGAGCCAGCGTTCGATCAAGTCAGCCGGTAGAGGCCTGCGCCTCCCGGCCGGAATTGCAAACTCAAAGCAGCGAGCCCGGAAGCTCGATTTCGAGCATCGTGCGCGATCCGGAAGATGTCAGAAGTCGCACGCGACCGCGATGCTCCTCCAGAATGAGGCGGGCAAGCCAGGGCTTGATCGGCAAGCCAGGCGCCGTCGCGGGTGGCCGGAAAGCTTGCGTACCGGTACCGCCAAGCGTGGTGGCGATTTGCTCGCGTCCGCTGACGTCACTGATGATCGAGACGCCGATCACCGCGGCGCCCCCGCGCAGCGTCAGCTTGCATGATACCTCGCTGTCTCGTGCTGCATGAGCCGAAACCATTGCAATAAGGCTTGCCATGGCCCGGGCCAGAAGCCGCGCGTCACCAACTGTGACCAGAGGTGCCAGCAGATCCGAGTGGAGCTCAGAGCCACGCTGCCCCATGGCGGCCTTAGCGAGCTTTATCGCTCGCCCCACACAATCGGTGAGGTCGAACGGCTTCGACACGACGTCGAGGTTCTGGCGAACGTTGTTTCTGACGTAGCCTTCCAGTTTGTTGCGACCGAACGCACTCCAGCCGATCGGCGCCTCTGCCGGCCGCGCGTGCCGCACCGGAACGTCAACATAGGTGGTGACCTGTTCCGCTATCATCATGTCCATGGCGTCGGCTCCCAATTCGCACTTTCTGGGTCTCAACTTGCCGATCGCCATATACGATGTGAAATGCCGGTTTCCTGCAGATTCAATGCAGCTTCGCTATAGTCGGACGCCATATATCAGACGGCGTATAGCGCGCCGCTATGGAGAGCATAGGGTGCCGGCATTTGGTGCTCGGTGAGCCCGGGTATAGAATCGCCCGAATTTTCTCAACAGCCTCGGTCCAAAACGCCATGACATCCGTCGCAGTCGGGAAAGCATTGGATGACGCGCTCGACGTCCTGATGCACACGGACGCGCCACTCGTCGAGCGTCTCGATAGCTATGCGCGCACTCTTCGCCGGATCAATCAGCCTTTTGCCGAGGCTGTTGACCGTCTTGTCGACCGGTTGGCAGTTGTCGGCGCCGGCGCCAGCGCGCCGAAAGTGGGCGATACCTTCCCGGAGTTCCTCTTGCCAGATGACCAAGGTCATCTCGTAGCTCTGACGCCCCTGCTCGCCACCGGGCCGGTCATTATCTCCTTCCGGCGTGGGCACTGGTGTCCCTATTGCTTGCTCGCTACGAACGCGTTGGCGCGCGTGCAGAGCGCCGCGAAGCACCAAGGCGCGAAGCTCGTAGTGATCAGTCCGGAGCGCGAGCTCTTTACTAAGGAACTCAAGGTCCGCACCGGATCCGAGTTTCCGATCCTCTCCGACATGGACAACGGGTTTGCAATGTCGATCGGTCTCGCGATTTCGGTCGGGGAGGAGATGCGAGACTTCATGTCCCGACGCGGTCGTGATCTCTCGACGTATCACGGCAATGACGCCTGGGTGTTGCCGATCCCGGCAACGTTCGTGCTCGATAGCCGTGGCCGGATCGTCTTTCGCCATGTCGATGCCGATTACCGGCGCCGGGCGAATGTCGACGAGATCCTCGAGGCAATTGCAAATCTGAGAAGCAGGCAGTCGCCATGATGGACTTTGACGCGGCTTGCCTGTCGCCGCCATCAATCAGTTCTGCTGGACCAGTCGGCCGCGCGCAGCAGCTTGAGCAGCGTCGTCGCAGCCGGCGTGCGCTCGCGGCCTGCAACCGCGTAAGCGTAAACAGTTCGATATAGACTGAGGTCCGTGATCGGCACGAACTGCACCTCAGGTGGCAGCATTGTGCTGCGTGGGCCGATCGCAATTCCGACGTTGGCCGCGAGGAGAGCGCCTAAGTCGGCCTCGTTTGCGACTTCATGCCCCTGCAAATGGCCGATGCCCTTCTCCTGCAAGATCTCTGACAAGTGAGACGCCAGCTCGCAGTAAGTTCGCCTGAGAAGGCGCTGCTCTTTGAGATGGGCGAGTTCAATCGAATTATGGCCGGCAAGAGGGTGTACGCGGGCAATCAGCAAGCCGCAATCCTCGGTGAACAGCGGCCAAGCATCGAACCGCTCCCAGGCGCTGCCCAGCGCACCCGCCACTGCGAGATCGGCTTCGCCCTTTTTCAGCGCCTCGCCAACCTCATCACGGCTGCCTCGGCTGAACTTCAGTTCCAATCCCTGGAAGGCTGAGATCAATTCACTCAGGTCGGAAACTAGCAAGTTCATCCCAACGGTGCGCGAAAGCGCCAATTTCAGAGGGGCAATCACGCCACTTTTCATCGACGTCGCGAGCGACTTGGCGCTGTTGGCGCTGTCGTAGCACTGCTGCAGGAGCGGGAGCATCCGAGTACCAAGCTCGGTCAAGTGCGTGAGGTTGCGCTCGCGGCGGAATAGATCGCCGCCGAGCTCCTCCTCGAGCAGCTTGATCGCGCGTGTCAGGGATGGCTGCGCGACATGGCACTCTTCTGCTGCCCGCGTAAAATTCATTGTCCGCGAGGCGGCCAGGAAGTATCGGACCTGGTGCATCTCCATCCGGCGACCCCTGCACGCTTTAAATACAGAACATCCGTGAACTTTATTCGATCGAACAAGACTAGAGAATAATCCTGGCGAAGACATCCTGCATCTCGTCGGGCAGGTCAGAAATTGGCCAGCTGTTCCGCCGAGGCGAGCGAATTATTGATTTCATTCATTACTGAACGAAGTGGTTCGTATCCAATGAGACCGGCCGAGCTTGCCGCAATTGCCTGCTCGCAGGCATTGCCCTTGCATTCAGCGGAACCAGGGCGCCGATCCGCCGTTTGAGCGTTATGCTCGAGCCCATCGAAAATTCTCCTGACGAGCAGGCGAGCTCCGCGTCAAGTAAGCTGGCCTGGGCAAGCTACCTCGAGACCGCTGGCGTGGTGTCCGAGGTCATTCTACCGACGCTTGCCAAGGGTGTGCTTATCCGGCGGCCACGTGTCGTCCGCACGGCCGAGCGGTTTGGCTTTGTTGAACGCGCGATCCGGCGAATGCAGCGGCTTAGGGATCGCCATGGCGGTGGTCCGGTCGTCCTCGCCGTTCCCGGTAAGACTTTTGCGGTACTGCTCGCGCCGGAGCTCGTTGAGCGCGTGCTGGCCGAGACACCCGAGCCGTTCGCGACCGCAACCGCCGAGAAGCGCGCCGCATTGGCACATTTCGAACCCGGCGTCTCATTGATCTCGCAAGGCACCGACCGCGTTGAAAGGCGTGCATTCAACGAGCGCGTGCTGGAGAGCGAGACTGCAGCTCATACCCTGGCAGGCAAGATGGCCGCCGTCATCGAAAACGAGGTCGCGTCGCTCCTGTCATGGACGGGCACAACACTGCGGTCGGACGAATTCTTCGAGACCTGGCGACGTGTGGTCAGGCGCATAGTCCTGGGTGACAGCGCCCGCGATGATCACGCGATGACGGCCATGTTGGCAAGGCTGCGGGCCGCGGGTAATTGGGCAATGTTCCATCCCGGCCGGCGCCAGCTTCTGCACCAGCTCCACGACACGCTGAACGCACGTTTGAGCCGTGCCGAGCCGGGCAGCTTAGCTGCCCATATTGCCACCACCGCCAAGAGCACAAACACGAGACCAACCGATCAGGTCGCCCATTGGCTGTTCGCATCCGAACCGACCGGCATCGCAATCTATCGCGCGCTGGCGCTGCTCGCCGCTCATCCCGAAGCGATGCAGATGGCGCGCCGGCAAGCAACCGAGGCTGCCACGTTATCTGGCGAGCAGCCGCTTCTTCGCTCGGCAATGTTGGAGTCGCTTCGACTATGGCCGACGACGCCCCTGATATTGCGCGGAACCACGTCGATCACACATTGGCCCGGCGGCGACCTGCCGCAGGGCGCCAGCCTGATCATCTATGCGCCGTTCTTCCATCGCGACGACGCGACTTTCCCCGACGCCAACCGTTTCGCGCCGCACCTTTGGCTTGGAAACCCGCCCCCCGGCGGCCGCTTCGTACAGTTTAGCCAGGGCCCAGGAACCTGCCCCGGTCGTAATCTCGTGCTCATGGTAAGCGCCATGGTGCTCGCTGCCATCATCCGTGCGCGCGACGTGGTTGCGATGGACCCGAAGCGGCTCGACCCTGCCCGACCGCTGCCAGGGACACTGGCTCACCACACGTTGCAGTTCCGGTTGCGGCAGCGCGCTAATGGCGCGCACTGAGTGCCTCTCGCTATCGCGAGGCTCTGCCCTGGGCGCGCCGTGGTAATACCGAAGGTGCTCTTCGAGCACGCCAATGCGTTTGAATAGAAATTCGTCTCCGATGAGCGTGAAACGCTTCAAGGTGATGTAAACGACTTCGCCGGCCGGCCCGAAAAGTGATCCGGCGAAGATCAAGGGCCGCAGAGAGGCCGCCGATGTGGCCTTCCTATCAAGTGGCGACAACAGCGGCGCGCACACGGCCGAAATGGAAGCCGCCGTTGCCGCCTGGAACACGGTCCACTGCGACTTTGTGAGCAACCGAGGAACCAAAGCGCCGAACCGCGTGTCTAATCACCGAGGGCAACGACGGAGCACACCCATGTGTGATCGTGCAGGTTCGACCGCCAGCCGCCAGACTCGCGCACCACCAACGGGTCGATACATGACCAGTGAGCAGCTCGGGATGGTGTTAGAGCTCGCAATCGAGCTCAAAGAACTGACGCAGTCGCGGACTGCGTTTGTTAACGCAGTAGCAATCATACGCGAACTAAGCGGCGATGATAATAGTCAGCTGAACACCATACCGATCGACGTCATGTATTGAACACTCCGCGGAGTGCGCATCGCGGATAGACGTGCGCCACAGCTTCTCAAGCTGAGATGTCGTGCTACGTCCCGCAAGCTCGAGTGCTTTTCGCCCTGCCTAACGGATCCGAGCTGCATAACGAGTGGGAACCAACGCGCGGTGTTTGCGTCTAGTGCATTGATGTTGGATCGCTCGAGTTTCCAGGTGGCGCAGCGATCCCATGTCAATCGCAGCAACCCAATGAACAAGGAGTGAGTCATGAATTGGGATCGGATCGAAGGAAACTGGAAGCAGTTTTCAGGAAAGATCAAGGAAAAATGGGGCGATCTGACAGATGACGATCTCTCCCACATAAACGGCAAGCGCGATCAACTGGAAGGCAAAATTCAGGAGCGCTACGGCATCACCAAAGATGAAGCCCAGCGCCAAGTCGACGATTATATCCGCGGGATGTGAACATTCATAACGTGTCGGCGATGCACCGTTTGCCTCGCCGACGCGCATTTCGGCCTGCTGATCGGTCAAGTGGTCGATCTCGTCTTCTCTCCAGTACGTGCAGCGACTCCGGGTCACTGCGCAAAAAGAAGGGAGAGGATGGAACCAATGGTGATCACCGGCGTCTTATTTTTGGGATCAGCCCAATTAGGCAAAGCGTCGCTTGGAGGCATCTATGGGCAATCTGCTCTATTATGCTGTTGTGTTTCTAGTCGTCGCACTCATTGCGGCTTTCTTCGGATTCGGCGGCGTTGCCGGAACCGCCATGGACGGCGCCAGGATCTTGTTTTGGGTCGCAATCGTCCTGTTTGTGATCTCTTTGATTGCAGGCTTGGTCAGGCGGCCCTGAAGTGATGAAAGCGTCGGCGATTCAAAGAGAGATCAATGGCATCTCGGGAGCGAATTTGCCGTGAGCGATCAACCAGCCGGCGATAGGTCGAAGCGGCCTGAACCTGACAGCAAGTCGCCGACGCCTGAGTTGCCGAAGGAGGCGCAGGATATCATTTCGCACCGGCTTCGAGAGACCTATCGCCAAAAGCTCAACACGCCGATCCCCGACAGATTCGAACGCCTTCTTGAAGAGCTGAAGAAGAGGGGATGAGCTGTGACGTCTTCTCGAGAGGAGGATGATGGGTTCGCACCTGTACAAGCGCTGGTTCCTCATTTGCGCGCGTTCGCGCTGTCCTTGACTCGGAACATGGATCTGGCTGACGACCTGGTGCAGGAAACGCTGATCAAGGCTTGGCAGCATCGCGAGCGCATCGCTCGCATCGAGCACCTGAAGGCGTGGCTCTTCACAATACTCCGCAATAGCTACTTCTCTCTGGCGCGAAAGCGTCGGCACGAGTTCGACGGCGGGAGCGGCTTACTGCCCGAATCCGCTAGCGTTTCCGAGTCTCAATCGGCGCACATGGATTTGATCGACTTCGAGAGAGCATTTTCGCGACTGCATCCCGAGCATCGCGAAGCGCTTGTCCTCATTGGCGCCGAAGGCTTCAGTTACGAGGATGCCGCGGTGCTATGCGGCTGCGCAGTTGGAACAATGAAAAGCAGAGTCAGCCGAGCTCGAATGAAATTGGCTGAGCTGCTGGATTTACACGAAAAGACGCCACGACCGGTTGTCGTCGGAACTGAACACTCGGAAAAGCAAAAGGGGGTCTCATGAGCAGAGGCTCAGTCATCGCAGACGAGATTGCGCCGATACTTCCCTATTTGCGACGCTTCGCCAGAACGCTCACCGGTAGCCAGGATCGCGGAGATGCCGGTGTCATCTCTGCAATCGAGGCAATCATCGCGAAGCCTGAACGGTTTCAGTCGGATGTGCCCGCCAAGCAGGCGCTTTTCACCGTCTTCCATCAGGTTTGGAACTCGCCGGCGTCGAACAGGCATATCGAGGATGTCAGTGACGAAGGGCGAGCCTCCCTTGCCGACCGGCGGATCGAGAGGATCACGCCACTTCCGCGCCAAGCATTTCTATTGATAGCATTGGAACAATTCGAGCCTAAGCAAGTCGCAGGTATTCTCGGCGTGAGCGAGAACGCGGTAGAAGAACTGTTGAGCCAGGCACGCCGTGAAATCGCGGAGCAGATTGCCGCTCGCGTTCTGATCATTGAGGATGAGCCGCTTATTGCGATGGATATCGAGCACTTGGTGCGGGAGATCGGTCACACCTCGGTCGGAATTGCGAAGACGCGCGCTGAGGCTCGTGCACTTGCAATGGCGACTGGGCCAGAAATCATTCTTTCCGATATCCAGCTTGCCGATGGCAGTTCAGGCATCGATGCAGTGGGCGATATTCTCAGTCGAAGAGATATTCCCGTAATCTTCATAACAGCATTCCCCGAGCGATTGCTGACGGGTATGGGTTCCGAGCCAGCGTTCTTGATCACCAAGCCATTTCAGCCGGCAATGGTCCAAGCCGTCGTCAGTCAGGTGCTGTTCTTCGGAAAGGACCGGCCGGCTCACTAACGGGATCGGTGTGAATGGTCCACGCTAGAGAGCAGGCCCAGCTCTGCACGGATTCGGAACTTTTGCATCTCTTGCACGTCTATCGACCCGATCGGCTTCCAGCCGGGAGCAAGTGCACACAAAAGGAGATGGAAGAATGCTCAGGTACCTTGGCGTTACAATCGCAACAATGATCACCGCGAGCGCTGTGTTGGCCCAGTCGAGCCCACCTGCACCGTCTGCGCCCCCCGCGACCACGGTGCCGCCGGCTTCGACCCAGGCGACACCGGCACCTTCGACCACGGCGCCATCAGCGCAACTCGTTCTGAATGATGAGCAAGCGAAAACGTGGGTCGACAAGCCCGTATACAGCAGCGACGGCCAGGATCTCGGCGAAGTCGCGGCTTTCGTGCGCGAAGGAAATGGCCGCGTCACAGAGCTCCATGCCGATCTCGGCGGCTTCCTGGGGATGGGCGAGACGCGTGTTCGCCTCACGCCGGGGCAATTTCAGCTTGGTACGGATCGCATCATCATCAACATGACTGCGGAACAGGCCAAAGCTCTGCCTTCGATCCCGAAGTGAATGTGTGGCAACGAAGCAGTCGAACCGCGGTACCGCAATCCGGGTGACGGCTGCTTCGGTTCACCACGTCGTTCAGTTGGCGGCTCGCGGCAATGTTGTGAGGCCCGCCTCGATCTCAACGAGAAACTCGAGTGAGCCTCCAAAGACGCGGTCGACACCGTCAGAACACGCGCGATGGAAAGTATCGCAGCTGGAGCTCCTCCATGCGGCCCGAGGCCCGGATCTGCCGGAGCGCCTGATTGATCAGGCCCTTAAGCTGCGGATCCTGCTTGCCGATCATCACGCCGACACCGTCGCCGAAGAACTTGGGCTCGTAGAAAGGACCACCCTTCAACTCGCAGCAGCCCCGCGACAGCGTCCCGTTGAGCCAGAACGCAAGCGAGATGCCGTCGTCGAAAATGAGATCGATCTTGCCCGATGTCAGCGCATCGCGCGCCAAGTCCCCGCTCTCAAAGGGAACGATCGCGCTGTCGCGGAAAAAAGTCTTGAGATAGGCCTCGTGCGGCCCCTGACGGGCGACCCCGATCTTCAGCCCTTCAAGACCTTCGGGCGTCACAACGAGGTTGCCGCCCCGCCGTCCGGCGAACCAGGCAGGCGTATAGTAGTAGCGGTCTGAGAAATCGACCTCTGCGAGCGCGGCGGCCGTGATCGCGTGCGAGGCGATGACCGCATCGGCCTCGCCCCGCTTCAAAGCGGGTATGAGCTCCGCCCATGAACGCGGTTGGATGTCACAGGCCGCCTGCATCTCCAGGCAGATTGCGCGTGCGACGTCGATGTTGAAGCCCGTCAGCACGCCCTCCTCATCATAATAGTGAAATGGCGGGAAGTCGGTATCGGTTATGAAGCGAACGATAACGCGGCGCGGTAGATCAACCGCCTCAGCGGGCACGGCGGCTGCTGTCTGTGCACGCGAAAGTTGAGTATGGCATGCCAATACTCCATAAATGAACAAGATTTGACAAATCCAGAAAAACAGAATTCTTTTCATCATTATTAGCATTTGGCCTCGGCCTTCGGGCGCCGGTCGGCGGGACACGCTTTGTTCAGCCCCCCAGCGATCTGGCTTCCGGAAGTGCCAGTCCATCGTCGATCATTCAACAAAACACCTATGTGTCGCGTGCCCACAACGAACGCTCCATTCACTGCACCGCAGCCGACGAATCTTCGGTCGAGCTTAGCCCATGTGGCTGCAGCGGGACAGTCTGCCCGGCGGTCGCATTCGCCTGCCCGCTTGCCTCCGCCGGTGAACACCGCGTGCACTGACAGAAGCTACGAATTTCTGGTTGGCCGCCTCATCGATGCCCCGACTTTGCAGCGCGCGACGGTGATCGCGGCTGACTGGGGCTCGCCGGTCCACGAAGTGCTGGTTATGCTCGGATGGATATCAGAGGCCGACTACGTCAAAATTCTGGCTGCCTTGCTGCGCGTGCCCATTGTCGGCCGCCAGCGGTATGCCCCAGTTGAGGCCGCAGGCGCGCTTCTGGTGCAACCGTCGCAATTGTCTGTTGTCGCATCCGACAGAACACCGGTGACTGCTGTTCGGCCGATGGCGTTCTCCCCGCCCGAGCTCTGGCGGTTCGTCGCGGCCCACACCCGCACCGGGCGGCGGGTCGTGTTCGCGACGTCGGCCGAGCTGGAATCTATCTTCTTGAGCCATAATCATGCCCGAGACAGGCTCATCCAAAATGCAGTGCACGGCTTGCTGCGGCTGACGCCCGAGCTGAGTGCATCGCAGCCGGACGCGCGCTGGCAGCATGGCGCGCTCTTGATTTTGGTCGCTTGTGTGTCCGCTGCCTTCGTCCTCGACTGGAAGGCAGCTGTCACCACCTCCATCACGATCCTCACCGTTCCATTCTTCCTGGTGGCGGTACTCCGCTGCCTGGCGCTCAGGGAACTATTGCGTTCCACCGAACGGAAGAAACCGCCGGCCATGCGCCTGCCTGATCGTGATTTGCCCGTCTATAGCGTTCTGGTGCCGCTTTACGACGAAGTCGACGTACTGCCGAACCTTGTCCAGGCGCTCGCCGCGCTCGACTATCCCGCAACACGCCTCGAGGTCTTGCTGCTCTTCGAGGAAGAGGATCGCAAGACGCGGCACGCTGCATCCGAGCTGGAGCTCCCGGGCAATTTCCGTATTGTTGTCGTGCCGCGGGGGACGCCGCGCACCAAGCCGCGCGCGCTCAATTATGCGCTGGGCCTCGTTCGCGGCAGCTACGTGGTTGTTTACGATGCCGAAGATCGGCCGGAACCGTCACAGCTCCGCGATGCGCTTGAGCGATTTCGCGATGGCAATCCCGATCTCGCGTGCGTTCAGGCGCGGCTCAACACTTACAATCCCCAAGCCAGCTTCTACACCCGGCAGTTCACCCTCGAGTACTCGGTCTTGTTCGACGGCATCTTGCCGGCGCTCGAACGCATGCGGCTGCCTTTGCCGCTGGGCGGCACGTCGAACCATTTTCCTGTTGCGCTGCTGCGTCGTGTCGGCGGTTGGGATCCCTTCAATGTGACGGAGGATGCAGATCTTGGCATTCGCCTGGCGCGCCTCGGGTATCGAACAGGGACACTCCGCTCGACGACCTGGGAGGAGGCTCCCGTTCGCTGGCGCAACTGGCGCGGCCAGAGGACACGCTGGCTCAAAGGTTGGACGCAAACCTATCTTGTCCATATGCGCCGGCCCTTCCGCACCGCGCGCGAGCTCGGACTTCGCGGGTTTCTCGGCCTGCAAATGCTGATGGGCGCAATCCTGGTCGCGGTACTCGCGCATCCCCTGATCTACATTTTGCTCATCGCGGCACTGATCGCGCCTGACAATGAAGCCGTGCAAGTCGAAACAACCTTGCAACGCGGGCTTTGGTGGTTGGCGATAGGCAACACAGCGGTTGGCTTCGGCCTGGCAATCGGCGTCGCAATCGTTGCCGCGATCAAACGTGGCCGCGCCAATCTCGCCGGGTGGGCGTTCCTGATGCCTCTCTACTGGCTGTTGATTGCGTTTGCAGGGTACGCTGCGTTGATTCAGCTGGTCTCTCGTCCCTTTTATTGGCAGAAGACAAGCCACGGATCGGGACAGTGATGCGGGCCAGCGGCAAGCTTTCTGAGTCGAGCAGCAGTCACAAGTGCGGCGACCTCTCTCTTTAACGTTGACGATTCGACGCCGGCACCTTTGGATCCAGCGCATGGCGGGTCGCGGCAGGGAGCCCAGCTTGCCGCTTATTCTCAGCGAGGGGCCAACCGACGATGGAGGCAGCAGACAAGGATCGCCGTGGCGGAACCAAGGGCGACTCTGGCCGTCGTGACAGGCTCGCGGCCCAACTTCGCGCCAACTTGAAGCGGCGCAAGGATCGCGAGCGGGCAATCGCGGCCACCGACAATCAGTCCCAATCGGCGAAGCAAGATCGCAGCGACGCTGACCGCTGAATTGTCCGGTCCCAATCAAGCAACTCTGCGACCGGCTTCCGCATTGTGCTCCGCAGCGAATTCTGAGACATCTGGCCGTCACAATGGGCGGATCAGGTTCTCGAGCGCCGCCTCCGGGGAGCATCCGAGGAGATCCGATGGACCGCATCAAGATTGCAGGCGGCCAGCCGCTGAAGGGTACCATACAGATCTCCGGCGCCAAGAACGCCGCTCTTCCGCTGATGATTGCCAGCCTGCTGACTGCCGATCGGCTCACCCTGAAAAACGTACCCAACCTGGCCGATGTCAACCTGCTGGCGCGCATCCTTCGGAACCACGGAGTCGACCATTCCATCGAGGGCAAGCGGGCGGGCCCCTCGCTGCACCTGGGCGAGACCTTCCACTTCACCGCACGTGACATTGTCGACACCACCGCGCCCTACGAGATGGTCTCTCGCATGCGGGCAAGCTTCTGGGTCTTGGGTCCCATTCTGGCGCGCATGGGCGAGGCGCGCGTTTCGCTTCCCGGCGGCTGCGCCATCGGCACCCGGCCAGTTGACCTTCACTTGATGGGTCTGAAGGCGCTCGGCGCCGAGATCGACATTGACGCCGGTTACGTCGTCGCCAAGGCGCCGAAGCGGCTGAAGGGCGCGCGCATCATCTTCCCGAAGGTGTCAGTCGGCGCGACGCACAACGTGCTCCTCGCGGCAGCGCTGGCCCGCGGCGAGACCCTGATCGAGAATGCCGCCCGCGAGCCCGAGGTCGGCGACGTCGCCCGCTGCCTGATGCGCATGGGGGCCGAAATCGAGGGCATTGGAACGTCGACCTTGCGCATCCAGGGCCGCGATCGCCTCGAAGGCGCAACCCACACCGTGCTGCCGGATCGCATCGAGACGGGCACTTTCGCCTGCGCGGTAGCGGCGACCGGCGGCGACGTCGTGCTCGAAGGCGCCCAGGTCGAGCTGCTCGAGACGGCTCTGACCACGCTCGCCCGCACCGGCACCAAAGTCGAGCCGGTCGACGGCGGCGTGCGCATCTCGCGCAACGGCGGCGGGATCGAGCCCATTTCCATCGAGACGCAGCCGTTCCCGGGCTTCCCGACCGATCTACAAGCGCAGCTCATGGCGCTCATGACGCGCGCCACGGGCACGAGCGTCATTCGCGAGACGATCTTCGAAAACCGCTTCATGCACGTACAGGAGCTGGCTCGGCTCGGTGCCGACATTCAGCTGCACGGCGATACGGCGACGATTCGCGGTGTGAAAGCGCTGAAGGGCGCGCCGGTGATGGCAACAGACCTGAGAGCCTCGGTGTCTCTGGTCATCGCCGGACTGATGGCCGAGGGCGAAACGATGATCAACCGCGTCTACCATCTCGACCGCGGCTTCGAGCGGCTGGAGGAGAAGCTCTCGCGCTGCGGTGCCAGCATCGAGCGGTTGACGGGGTAGGCTCCGTTCGGCGTCTCCGGCCCGATGCCCTGCGCCGGCGGCCGACTTGCGGCGTTCTGCAGTGAGCGCAAGCAAGGCGGTCAGGGCCTGCAAGATGGTCCGGCCCGAAGCGTCGCGCGACAATTATTCTGGACAGGATGTGCGATTTGCGCAGTTTCGGGCGGATTAGCGCTCAGCCGAGCACGGATGAATAGCGGTCTCGATGGTGGATCTCACATTTTCCCTATATCTATCAGCGGGATACGTTTTGGCGATAACTGCCCTTCGCCCACATGCCTGTCCCCCTAGTTCCGGCACAATCGTGTCGTATGTGAGGCTCACCCAGGAGGTGGGCCATGGCGAACGAGAACCACAACCGCTTGTGGCGTGATTTCCCGAAGACGGCGCTCGAGTTCGAGGAGCGGTTCCGGACCGAGGAGGACTGTCGCGACTATTGGATCGCGGTGCGGTGGGGCGGCAAGCCAGCGTGCGCGCGGTGCCACTCGACGCGGGTGTGGACGGAGCGCGGCGGCTTCCTGTTCGAATGCGCCGATTGCGGTCATCAGACGAGCCTCACGTCGGGCACGTTGCTCGAGAAGACGAGAAAGCCCTTCAAGATGTGGTTTCGCGCCATCTTCGAGATCTCGACGCGGCGCACGGGCATCTCGGGTAAGGATTTCCAGCGCCTCATGGGGTTCGGCTCCTACAAGACGGCATGGAGCTGGCTGCACAAATTGCGCGCCGCGATGGTTCGCTCGGACAGCGAGCCGCTCGGCCCTTTCGTCGAGATGGACGAGGCGCTGGTGGGCGGAAAAGGCGGCCCAAACAAGCAACTCGTCCTGGTGGCGGCCGAGGCCAACGGCCGCGTGCGCCTCGCCCACGCCGACAACAATGATACCGCAGCTTGCAAGCATTTCGCCGACGGCGAGGTCGCGGCCGACGCTCATGTCACGAGCGATGGCCACGCCGGCTACAATGAGGCGAGCCTCGGCGAACGCGCGCACGACGCCATCATCCAGACCAAAGCCCAGAAACGCGAGGCCGATGCCGTTCAGGCCTGCCACTGGACGATCTCGCTGCTGAAGCGCTGGCTCATCGGCACGCACGCCGGCGCCGTGAAGCCGAAACACCTGCAGGCCTACCTCGACGAATTCGCCTTCCGCCACAACCGCCGCAAGACCGACGGCGTCGCTCGCATCGCTGCCCGCGTCATCGAAAGCGTCGCCGCCAAACCGCCGCTCACCATGCGCCGCCTCATCGACAAAACGCGGCCCTACAGACACTTTCAGTCAACCGCACCGGCCCTCGCCTGAGCTAACGGGACAGGGACGCTTGGCGCTGGCCCCGCATTGGCTCGTCGGCACACGCGAAACGAATTCCGTGAGCGCGCGAGCACAGAGTACCGCTTTTCTCATCCACGCATTCTCAGTCGTATCCAGATCACAAAGAGAGAAACCAAAAGTCATGACGAAAAATATGCGAACCAGAAAATCGACTGCGAATGCGCTTGACTTTCTCGTGCCGCTGATGGAGAAAGCGCATATTCAAGCAGCCGGCTTTTTGCCGCCTGCAAACTGAGGACCCCGATGCTTCCTGCATCACATATCGCCACCGTGCTTAGCACCGCCGCCGCTCGGTCGTATCGACCGGGCGCCCGCCGTGTCGGCACGTTCATGTGCGATCAGCGGGTCTCGCTTGTTCGGGCCACCATCGAGAAACGCTGGAATTGCAGCAAGTGGCTTTTGGATTGACCGGCGAAGGGCCAGCCCTCCGCCACTAAGGCAGGAGGAAAAGATGGCCTGAACGACTAGCAAATTCACCGAGACTGCCGTGCTCTGGGCGCCCGTGCGCCAAGCAGCGGCTGCTGGCATCTCGCTGCCCGCCGTCCGCCTCAGCACGTTCGATATCGTCTTTTCCTCTCGTCGAAGCGGACGCTGTGAACGTGGCCGTGGTGCTCCCCTTTTTTAAGGGGATGCGTGTTGACGCTCTTTGACATCGTGACGTCTGTTCGGATGCCGCCGCCCAGGATGTGGAGCGCACTTGCTGGTGCTCGCATTTTCACCAGGGGATCCGAACCATTTTGTTTCGCCGTGCTGTTTTGCGCGGGGTTTTCGTTTGCCAAAATCTTCTGGCGAGAGCTGCCCCATGCATATCGGCGCCGCAATTTATTACGCCTGAGATAATCTCCCCATTATCACGGGTACTGTTATTTTGCACCATCTCATTGGTGCTGAATTATCGTGCGGCGGAAATGCCGCAAGCGCATATTGGGGCTGGCTTAGCTCATGGGTCGCACTCACCGCTTGAGCGAGAGACGGGAGGTTCGAGTCCTCCAGCCAGCCCAGATTGCGTGACTTCGATCGCACACCGGCGCCTCGTTCTCACCAATGACCGAGCAATAGACGCCTGCGCCCACAACCAATGCCATCACTCTACCGCCGCTCGAGTTCTGAGCACCCTGCCACTGAAAGATGCCGGGTTGCATTCTCAGCGAGACTTTCAAGGAATTGTGCCGCTGTCGCCTGCTGCTTGCGCGCGTAATCGCCCGGGCGACAGCGGCACATGTCAGCCCCGGTTCGACGAAACTGCTCGCGGGAGCCGGAACAGCGTCAGAACCACAACACAATGCCTCGCAGCCGGCCAGCTTCTCCCTCCCCTCGGGGCCGGCTGCGAGACAATGGGCGGCGGCTGGCTGGGGCGCACGGCACGGTGCGCGACAGCCGCCGCCAGACGGCCGCTCACGTTTATCGATCGAGTGGATCGCAATCGACGGAATGCGCACGCAACTGCACCGCAGGTGCTGATGCTGTGTCGGTTCCGCGCCGCGTGCGCCCATGCTAGGCAATCACGCTCACAGGAGACCGCCCTTGCCCAGCATGTCCTCGTTTCCGCGCCTGCTTGCTTCCCTCGATCTCGGATTTACGAGGCTGGAGAACCGCGCCATCATGGGCTCCATGCACACCCGCCTCGAAACCCTGGACCGAGCGGGGGATCGCATTGCGCGCTTTTATGCCGAGCGGGCGCGGGGTGGTGCGGCGCTGATCGTGACCGGTGGTTTCTCGCCCAACGCAGAGGGCTTGCTCGAGCCGGAGGGACCGGTCCTCGACAAGCGCGAGCAGCTCCATGAACACGAGCCGGTAACGGCCGCTGTCCACGCTGCCGGCGGGAAGATCGCACTACAGATTCTGCACGCGGGCCGCTACGCAACCCACGGCACCTCTGTCGCGCCGTCGACCATGGCCTCACCGATCAATCCAAAGGCGCCGCTCCGAATGACCGAGGCCGACATCGCGCGCACGATCGAAGACTATGCCACCTGCGCTTCGCTCGCCCGCGAGGCCGGTTACGACGGCGTCGAGATCATGGGCAGCGAGGGCTATCTCATCAACGAGTTCACGGCGCCGCGCACCAACGATCGGACCGACGACTGGGGCGGCGCGTTCGAGAACCGCATCCGTTTTCCAGTCGAAATCCTGAAGCGCGTGCGTGCCAAGGTCGGCGCCGACTTCATCATCATCTACCGGATCTCCTCCATTGATCTGGTCGAAGGTGGCCTTACCGCGGATGAGATTATCGCCCAGGCCAAGGCCGTGGAGGCCGCCGGTGCGACGATCATCAACCAGGGCATCGGCTGGCATGAGGCGCGGGTCCCGACCATCGCGCAGAAGGTGCCGCGCGCTGTGTGGACCTTCGCGGCCCGCCGATTGAAAGATGCGGTGAAGATCCCGGTCATCGCCTCGAACCGCATTTCGACGCCCGATGTGGCCGAGCGCATCCTCGCTTCCGGCGAGGCCGATCTCGTCTCCATGGCGCGGCCCTGGCTCGCCGATCCTCAATTCATCGCCAAGGCGAAGAGCGGCGCCGCCAACGAGATCAACGTCTGCATCGCCTGCAACCAAGCGTGCCTCGACTACATCTTCTCGGGTCGCGTAGCGAGCTGCCTGGTCAATCCGAAAGCTGGCCGTGAGCTTGAGTTCGATCAGCCGCTACCTGGCAAGAAGAAGCGCGTTGCTGTCGTCGGCGCCGGCCCGGCTGGCCTTGCCTGCGCCACCACGGCTGCCGAACGAGGCCACAGCGTCACGATTTTCGAATCTCAACCGCGTGTCGGCGGCCAGCTTACCCTTGCCCGCAACGTGCCCGGCAAGGAGGAGTTCGACGAGACCATCCGCTACTGGCGCCGCCTCATCGACAAGCACGGCGTGACGCTCAAGCTCTCGACCCGCGCCACATCAGCCGATCTCGCGGGTTTCGACGAGGTCGTCATCGCAACAGGCGTCACGCCGCGCACGCCCGCCATTCCCGGCATCGATCACCCGAAGTGCGTTTCCTATGCCGACATCCTCTCGGGCAAAGCGAGCGCGGGCCAGCGCGTCGCCATCATGGGCGCCGGCGGCATCGGTTTCGACGTCGCGGAGTTCCTATCTTCGCCCCCGCCCGACGTCGCGATGGATCCGAAGCATTTCCTTGCCGAGTGGGGCGTCGATACCGCCAATGCGGATCGCGGTGGCCTGCAGAAAGCCGCGGGCGACGCGCCGAAGCGCCAGATCGTCATGCTGCAGCGAAAGCCTGGCCGCATGGGCCGCGGTCTCGGCGTTTCGACCGGCTGGATCCTGCGCCTGATGCTCGCGAAGCGAAACGTGCAGCAGGTGACCGGCGCCATCTACCGCAAGATCGATGATTCCGGCCTCCACATCACCGTCGGCACCGAGGAGAAAGTGATCCCCGCCGACACGATCGTCGTTTGCGCCGGCCAGGAGCCCGAGCGCGCGCTCCACGACACGCTCATCGCTCAGGGAGTCGTATGCCACCTGATCGGTGGTGCGCACGAAGCCGCCGAACTCGATGCCATGCGGGCCATCGATCAGGGCATGCGCGTCGCCTATCAGCTCTGACGGCCGGAACCGAGAGGCACGCGATGCCCGAGCTGCCCGAAGTCGAAACCGTCCGCCGCGGCCTGGAGCCGGTGATGGCCGGCCGCCGTATCGTCGGTCTCGATCAACGCCGCGCCGATTTGCGCTTTCCGTTTCCGGAGAATTTCGCGGAGCGCCTTACCGGGCGGCGGATCGAGCGGATTGAGCGGCGCGCCAAATACCTGATGGCCGTGCTGGACAAGGGCGAGATCCTCGCCATGCATCTCGGCATGACCGGCCGCTTCTCGATCGAATTGCCAGCAGGGTCAGGGGGCAGACCCCCGATGCCAACAGGGTTCAGACCCCCGACCTGGAACGCTTCAAGTAAAGCCGCGGCGCCGGACGTCGGGGGTCTGACCCCGAGTCCCGTCGGGGGTCTGACCTCGAGTTCTCCGACCGCAATCCAGCTTGGTGAGTTCACCTACGACGCCGGGCACGATCCGACACACGACCACGTCGTCTTCCGCATGGAGGGCGGTGCGACGGTCACCTACAACGATGCGCGTCGCTTCGGCTACATGAGCCTCGTCGGCCACAACGAGATCGCGACGCATCCTCACTTCAAGGACCTTGGCGTCGAGCCGCTCGGCCCGGATCTCACCGCCGATTACATCGCGCGCATGGCCGAAGGCCGCCGCTCGGATCTCAAGGCGTTCCTGCTCGATCAGCGCATCATCGCGGGGCTTGGCAACATCTACGTCTGTGAAGCGCTGTTCCGCGCCAAGCTCAATCCCAATCGCGCGGCGAGCGTGCTCGCGAAGAAAGGCGGCAAGCCGAACGATCGCACTCATGCGCTGCTGCCACACATCAGGGCTGTGCTGGAAAAGGCGATCGACGCCGGCGGCTCGACCTTGCGCGATTACCGCCACACCGACGGCTCGCTCGGCTACTTCCAGCACACGTTCTCGGTCTACGGCCGTGAGGGTGAACCGTGCACCCGCGGCGGCTGCGCCGGTATCATCAGGCGCATCGTGCAGGCGGGGCGTTCCACCTTCCATTGCCCCAAATGCCAGCGGTGAACTCGTCGTCGCTCAGTCGCGGTCGCGAGGCGGTGCTTGCGGTGCCAGGCTGAAGCCAGGATCCTCTGGATAACACCGCACGATTTCGCGCGTGAGACGCTGCATCTTACGCCGTGCAACGCGCCTCAACCCTTCGCCTTGATGTAGTCCGGCAGATCGAGGCCGACGCCGACCAAGTTACCGAAGATCGAATTGAGCTGCGCATGGTCGGCGGCGGGTAGCGGTGGCCGCAGGATCGACGCCACATTCGACTTCAGGTGCGCAATGCTGCTCGTCCCGAACAGCACAATATCGACGCCCGGCTCATGGCGCACGAACCGGTAGGCCGCATCGACGATGCTTTCCGCACCGCCGGCATGGACGAGAAACCCGAGCGGATCCTTGGCCGCCTCGGCTGAGATCTTTCCCGCCTCGGCCAGCGCGCGGAACTCCGCCGCCAGCACATCAGGCTTCGAGAAGATGTTGCGCACGACGAACATCAGCAGCGTGCCGACGCCACGAGCCTGAGATCTAGGAAAGACGATGCGCCGCGCGTTCTGGTGCATCATGTGGAACGCCAGCATCATCACCTCGAAATTCGGGTCCTCGAGCGCCCGATCGAGCATAGTGTGCTCGGCATCGCGCGACGCCGTCTCCGTGATGCCGAGATGACGGAACTTGCCCTTCGCCTTCTCCTTGAGCAGCGTCGGCACGATCTCGGAGCGCGCTGGATCGAGTTGCGCCGGCACCACGCCATGCAGCAGGAACACATCCACGTAATCGGTGTTGAGTTGCTTGAGTGATCGCTCGAGAGAAGCGACGACGCCGGCTGCCGGAAGCACGCCTGAGCCCTTGCGCTCGCCGCTGTGGATGTGGGCCTTGGTCGAGATGACGACATTCGCCCGCTCACCCGGCCGGATGGCGCGACCCAGGATCGGCTCAGTACCGTAGAGCGCCGCGGTGTCGAAATAGTTCACCCCGAGATCGAGCGCCGCACGGACGAGCGCAATCGACTCCGCCTCGCTCTTTCCCGTGCCGAGGCCAATGCGGCTGTTACCGCCGCATCCGAGCCCCGCCACGGACACCTTGAGGCCCGTCTTGCCGAGCGTCGTGAACTGCATAAGGAGCCCCCGTAATAGATGCTGAACGCACTGCGCATGCTAGGCGTCCTCACGGCCGAGCGCCACTACACCCACTTGGCGTCAGGGCTGCCTTCGCGCTATGGCAGTTGCAGTGCACAACCGTGCCCGAGCCAAACTCATCAACTGCAAGAGGCCGCCATGACCTTCCAAACCATCATCGTCGAGACGAAAGGCAGGGTCGGCCTCATTCGACTGAACCGACCACAGGCGCTCAATGCCTTGAACAGCGAGTTGATCGGGGAGCTCTCAACGGCCATCGACGGATTCGAAGCGGACGATGCCATCGGCTGCCTCGTCATCACCGGCAGCGAGAAAGCCTTTGCCGCCGGCGCCGACATCAAGGAGATGCAGACCAAAACCTACATGGAGGCTTACAAGGAGGACTTCATCGCCACCTGGGACCGCGTCGCCCGCTGCCGCAAACCCGTGATCGCGGCCGTGGCCGGTTTTGCGCTCGGCGGCGGCTGCGAGCTCGCCATGATGTGCGACTTCATTATAGCTGCCGACAGCGCCAAGTTCGGCCAGCCCGAGATCAAGCTCGGCGTCATGCCGGGTGCCGGAGGCACGCAGCGCCTCGCGCGCTTCGTCGGCAAGTCAAAGGCCATGGACATGTGCCTCTCCGGCCGGATGATGGACGCTGCGGAGGCCGAGCGGTGCGGCCTCGTCTCGCGCGTCGTGCCGGCGGCGAGCCTCGTCGATGAAGCGCTGAAGTCGGCTGGCACAATTGCCGAGATGTCACTGCCGATCCTGATGATGACGAAGGAGAGCGTGAACCGCTCGTTCGAGACCACGCTCGGAGAGGGCATTCGCTTCGAGCGGCGCGTCTTCCACGCGATGTTCTCGACAGCGGATCAGAAAGAAGGCATGGCCGCGTTCGTCGAGAAGCGGAAGCCCGCGTTCAAGAATGGGTGAGAGCGAGCCAGGGCCACCCTCATCCTTCTCGTGCTGAGCGCGCCGGCCCTACTCCAGCGTGATGCCGGTATCTTTGATCAGCTGGGTCAGGAGCGCTCGCTGAGCATCGAGGAACGCGGCGAAAACCTCGGTCGGTTCGGCGACAAGATTGGTGCCGAGCGGAGCGAGACGAGCGATGACGTCGGGATCCTTCGAAGCGTCGGCAACGGCCACCTGCATCTGCTTGATGATCTCCACCGGCACGCCAGTCTGCGCAAAGAGGCCGACCCAGTCATCCATGTCGAACCCGGGAAGCACTGTCTCGGCCAGCGTTGGCACGTCAGGCATGGTCGGCACACGCTTCGCGCTGGTGACGGCCAGAATGCGCACCTTGTTGGCTTGCAGGGCCGGCTGAATGGTTGAGGTCGTGAGAATGACGAGGTCGATCTGCCCGCCGCCCACATCACGTACTGCTTCCGTTGCAAGCCGGTAGGGTGCGTGATTGAGCTTGAAGCCGAGCTTGTTCTGGATGTGGGCGCCTGCCATGTGAGCCATGCCGGCGGCGGGCGGCGTGCCGAAGCTCACCTTCCCCGGATTGGCTTTGGCATGGGCGACGAACTCGGCAATGTCCTTCGCAGGAAAGTCGCTGCGGACCGCGACCACCTGCGGAAAGGCCGCAAGCCGAGTCACCGGTCCGAATGCCGCTGCGAAATCGAACGGCATGTTTTTCATCAGAACGGGATTGATCAGAAACTGCGAGGAGTTGACCAGAAAGGAATAGCCGTCCTTTGGCATTTGCTGGGCAGCGCTCGAGGCAACCATGGTGTTGCCCCCAGTCTTGTTCTCGATCACAAACGGCTGCTTGAGCTTGTCGGCAACCTTGGCAAAGACGACGCGGCAGACGGTGTCCGCCGCGCCGCCCGCACCAAACGGGAGCATGATGTGGACGGCCTTGGCAGGCCAGGGGCCTTGCGCCTGTGTGACACGGCTCGCGAGCAACGCAGGCGCTGCAGCAGCGAGTTGCAAGGCCTTGCGGCGGCTGAAGAGTGACATGCGTGGTATCCCCGTCCGGATCGAGAGTGGTTTCATTCTGGCTGATCGCTCGAAAAATGCCGCTCAGGTGTTCTTCGGGTAATCGCCCGGCCAGCGGCGTTCATAGCGGGTGTAGACGTTGACCATGTCGAGATGCTTCAGCGCGCCACCAAGATTGGCTAGGGCGGCGGATGGCGGCGTCCACGGAGCGTGCAGCTCGACGAGCCCGATGACATCGTTTCCATTGGCGAACTTGCAATCGAAAAGGCGCACCTGGGCCGTTTCCGGCTGACCTTCATAGATGGCTCTGAGACCCTCGACCGCAGCCTGCTGCAGAGCGCTCGGGATGTTGCGGAAGCGCCAAATGGCGAGCCGCGCGTGATAGCCGCCTGCACCGAGAAGGCCTCGGCCCGGATAGATCTGCGTACCCTCAGCGCGGTACTGGCCCCACACGCGCGATACGACGCGCTCGGTCCAGCGCGAATAATTTCCGCCGGCGATCTTCGCGTAGCTCGGTCCCCGAAGCACCGCCACGTCTTCGAGATCGTAGAGTGCGACATAACGCGGCCAGCCATCGAGACAAATATAGCGTGCGTGGGTGAGAAACCCCTCGACGCCTTGCCGCTCGGGAAAGTGCTCGCTGTCGTACCAGTGCTGGAATTCTTCCTCGAGCGTTGGAGAAGGCTCCATCATGGCGAGCAGCAAGCCTGTTCTGCCGCTCGGGGAAGGTAGCTTTGCCATGGTGGATCTGTCTCCAATGTGCGGGTCGCCTCGGGCTCGGATGCGTGCATCGGCGCTCGGCCGGGACTATCGAGCGCTTCGCCGAAACTCGTCAACTGTCGGCGATGCATTGCACTCAGTCGCCTGTGTCCAACAAGCAGCTTCGGCATTGGGGCGTAGCGCGGCGCGCGTATGCTTCCGGATTGTAGACGTGGGCAGGTCGCCTCCCCGCGAGCTCGTCAATGATGGCGGCAGCAGCCGCGATGCCGACCTTGATGAGCGCTTCTCCGGTCTGGCCGGCAACGTGGGGCGACAGAATGACGTTCGGCAATCGTCTGAGCGGCGAGGAGGTCGCGAGAGGCTCCTCGGCGAACGTGTCAAGCGCAGCGCCGGCGATGCGCCGAGATTCCAAGGCGTCGATGAGAGCCGGTTCATCGACGAGCTCTCCACGGGCGGTATTGACGAGAATGGCGGTGGGCTTCATCGACATCAGAGCCGCACGGTCAATGATCCGCATGGTGGACGTAGCGAGGCGCATATGCAGCGAGACGATGTCGGCCTCGACAAGTAGCCGCTGCAGCGGCACCAGCTCGACTGCCGCAGCAGCTGCAGCTTCTTTCGGGGTGTGAGGGTCAGATGCGATGATACGCATGCCGAAGCCCTGGCCCTGACGGGCCACACGCCGGCCGATCTCTCCGAAACCGACGATGCCGAGGGTCTTGCCTTCAAGCTCGAGGCCGATCTGCGGATCGCGGTCCCAACGGCCAGCACGCATGCCAGCGTCGGCTGCCGGAACTTTCCGCGCCAGTGCAAGCAGCAGCGCGAAGGTATACTCGGCGACGGCGGAAGCATTGGCGGGGCCGGTGGTTGTGACGACGACGCCGCGCTCGGTTGCGGCATCCAGGTCAACAGCATCGACTCCGATGCCGTGGCGGGACACAATGCGCAGCTTCGGCGCGGCAACAATGACGGCGCGCGTGACCGTCGCCAGGCGCGCAAGAATGGCTGACGCATCGCGCGTGGCGTCGACGAGTTGTGCCTCGGAGGGATACTGCCCCGACAGCGTGCGCACTTCGAAGTGCGGTTCCAGCCGCAGGCGCGCCTCGACACCGATGCTCTGGTCGGACAGAACGACGATTGGGCGCGTCATAGGTGGGTCCTTCTCGCAAAAGCCGACTTAGGATAGCAGCGGCCGGCACGCGTGTCGGGTGAAGCGCGTCACGACGAAAGCGGGGCGGTCAGCAATCAACGCATGGCACGCTTGACGTCGGCAGGGCATGATCGCTCAATACTCAAATCCGGATGGCGCGCCTGTGCACGCACGCGCATCATCGCCGCCATTCGCCAGCCCTGGAGCGAGAGCAGCATGCCCGCGGAACCCAAGTCGTCGCTTTCGCCGAACTTGTCGCGCAATCAAGTCGTTCGAAAGCCTGCGGTGCGATCCCAGCTCGGGATCGTGGTCACCCAAAATCGCTTCGCGTCAGAGGTCGGCGCAAAGGTCCTGAAGGAAGGCGGCAACGCGGTCGATGCCGCGGTCGCCGCGGCATTCGCAGTTGGCGTCGCGGAGCCCTGGATGTCCGGGATCGGCGGGGTCGGGGGCATGCTCTATCGCGAAGCGAAGACCGGCAAGGTGACCTGCGTGGACTTTGGCGGACGGTCGCCAAAGGGCCTCAGGGTCGAGGATTTCCCGCTAGCCGGCGGCGTCGACGAGGGCAATCTCTTCGGATGGCCAGCGGTGAAGGGCAACGTCAACACGGTCGGTGCCAAGGCGATCGTCGCACCGACCGAGCCAGCCGGCATGGCGCTTGCCCACAAGATGTTCGGCAGCAAGCGCTGGGCCGACCTGGTAGCACCTGCCGCCCGCCTCGCCGAGAACGGCATCACGGTCGACTGGCACACGATGCTGCTCATCTCGAGCGTGCTCGGCGATCTGCAGAACGACCCCGGCGCGCGCGAGCGGTATCTGAAGAACGGCATGCCTCCAGTGCCACTCGCGCCGCAAGCCGGCGTGAAGCCGGTGCTTCTGCAGGCGCCCGCGCTCGCGCGGACGTTGAAGGCGATCGCGACCGATGGCGCCGAGGTGCTCTACAAGGGCGCGCTCGCCAAATCGATCGCCGACGATGTGCAGGCTCTCGGCGGCTATCTTTCGACCGAGGATCTCTCCTCCGTGAAAGCCGTCGAGCGCAAGCCGCTCGAGTTCCGCTATGGCAAAGAGACTCTCTATGTGCTGCCCGAGCTCACCGGCGGTCCGACACTCTATCTGGCCTTCCAACACCTCGCGGCAAACGGTGGCAAGGTTGGGCAGGAGCCTGACGGAGCGCGCTTCGTTGCCTACGCAAAAGCGCTTGAGCATGCCTGGGAGGATCGCTTCCGGCGCATGGGCGATGCGGGCGAACGCAGCATCCCGACGTCGACGACACACATCTCGGTCATCGACCGGCACGGCAACATCGTCACGCTGACGCAGACGCTGCTCTCGCTTTTCGGATCGCGCGTCGTGCTGCCCACCTCCGGCATCCTGATGAACAATGGCATCAACTGGTTCGACCCCCGGCCCGGCGGACCGAACGGTCTCGCACCGGACCGGCGCGGGCTTTCCAATTACGTGCCCACAATCATGACCAACAGCGAGCAGGCGATCGGTATCGGCGGCTGCGGTGGGCGGCGGATCATTCCGGCCGTGTTCCAACTGCTGGCGATGGTCGCCGACTTCGGTTTCGACCTCGATCGCGCGTTCCATCAGCCGCGCGTCGATGTGTCGGGTGGCTCCGGCGTGAGCGTCGACAGGCGTTTGCCGGAAGCGACGAAGCAGGCGCTCGCCGGCGCCATGGATGCCGTCTGGGCCGAGCCTGTCGTGTACCCGATGCCATTTACGATCGCTGGGGCAGTGCGCCGCTTCGGCGACATGAACGAAGGCGCCACCGAGCCTGAGTACCCGACCTCCGAGGCTGTCAGCGAAGGGGACGTCTGAGCTGCGCCTGGAGACTTCAAAAGCAGGGAGCGCGCCTTTGTGATCCGGAGTTTCGGTTGATCCCTGATGATGCCGTCCGGAAGAGGCGGTATAAGTTCCGACATCGCCGCGATAGTGTAGATTGACCGCATTGGTGGTCAGGAGATCGTCCCATGATCAGCGTCGAATATGCGCGGGTGATGGCCCGTTACAATCGGTGGCAGAATCAATCGTTGTTCGGGGCAGCTGAAACGATCAGCGACGCCGAGCGGCGCAAGGATCGCGGTGCCTTCTGGGGCTCCATCCATGGCACGCTCTCGCACCTGCTCTGGGGCGACCGCATGTGGCATAGCCGCTTCGTCGGCGCCGAAAAGCGTGAAGGCGTGGGAAAGGACAGCCCGAATTTGTTTCCCGATTGGGAGGATCTGAAGAAAAAGCGGACAGAGTTCGACCAGGGATTGATCGCTTGGGCAGACGCACTTGATCCGAGCTGGCTCGATGGCGATCTCGTCTGGTTCTCGGGGATCGCGAAGGCCGAGCGTCGCATGCCGAAATGGGTTGTGCTCACCCATTTCTTCAATCACCAGACCCATCACCGCGGCCAAGTGCATGCCATGCTCACGCAAGCGGGCGCGAAGCCGGATGACACCGACTTGATGCTGATGAAGATGTGAGCACCGCATACACAGCGAGAGTGCAGCAGCAACATCTCACGATTTGCTGCTGCCGATGTGTGCGATCGCCTCGATTTCGACGAGAGTGTCCGGTGTCCCGAGCTCTTTCACGCCGACGAGTGTGCTGGCCGGGAAGTCACCGCTGAAGAACTCGCGCCGCGCACGCCAGACTTCCGTATTGTCCTTGATGCTGGTGCAGTAGATGGTGACTTTGGTCACATCGCCCATGGCGCCGCCAGCGGCTTCGACCATGTGCTTGATCTTCGTGAAAATGACCTTGGCCTGCTCATAGGCGTTGGCGCCTTGGATGGTCTTTCCGTCATTTGCGCGGGAGGTCATGCCGGAGACGTAGCAGACATCACCGACGACGATGCAATTGGACCAGCGCTCCGGCGGCGGCTCAGCGACATGAGGGCTCGAGACACGGCGGCGTTTGGGCGAGGCCATAGTGGGCTCCTGTCGTTAACCAGATTAGATACAATTGTATCATTGCTTCACGTGAAACATAGGCGGGACGTCGGACGGATTCGGGCGCGAAATCGGGGTTGTTTTGGCGCCGGCAGCAGGGCCCAAATGACGTTTCACGTGAAACGTCAGATCGACGCCTGCAGGACAGACTTGGACTCGATCAGCTGAGTGATGCGAGCCTCGGCAATGCCATAACTCACCAGCGCCTCGCGGCTGTGCTGACCGAGAACAGGCGGCGCGCGACGCACAGATCGCCCGTCCATGGCGGCAAGCCGAATGGGCGAGGCGAGTTGCTGAAGGGAGCCAAGGACGGGATGCTCGATCGCCTCGATGCAGCCGCTGCTTCTCACGTGCGCATTCGATAGAACTTCATCGAGCTTCCAGATCGGTCCCGCTGGAATGCCAGCCTCGACCAGAGCCAGCGTCCAATGCTCTTTGGTCCTGTTGCGAAGAATCTCCTCCAGACGCGCTTTGAGAAGATCGCGGTTGGCCAGACGCTGGACATTCGTTCTGAACTCCGGAGCATCGATCAAGTGCGTCGCGCCGATGGCGCGGCAGAATGTCGGCCACATCGCCTCGTTGGGCACGGCAAGGTTGATCGGGCCGTCCTTGGTCTCGAAAGAGCCGTAGGGCGTGATCACGGGATGCGTGTTGCCCACGGGCGGCGGCACCTCGCCGAGATTGAGCGTGCGCTGGCCTTGCACACCTAGGAGCCCGACGAGCGAGCCCAGGAGCGACGTTTCGACCAACTGACCCTGGCCGGTCGACTGACGCTGGATGTAGGCAGCCAGAATGCCCATCGCCGCCCACATCCCGGCGGTGAGATCGCCGATCGGAATGCCGGTGCGGAAGGGTCCGGTTTCGGCTGTGCCCGCGAGGCTCATCAATCCGGACATGCCCTGCGCGATCTGGTCGACACCGGGCCAGGTCTCGTAGGGGCCGCCGCGGCCAAATCCCGTGATGCTGGCGTAAATGACGGTGCGGTTGGCGGCTCGCACTTGCTCGTAGCCAAGCCCCATCGAGGCGGCGACGCCAGGCTTGAAATTCTCGATCACCACATCGGCTTTGGCCGCCATTTCACGAAGAAGGGGGAGCGTCTCGGGGTGACGGAAGTCGACTGCCAGGCTTCGCTTGTTGCGATTGGCGGAGAGGTAATAAACCGAAATGCCGCGGTCGAAGGGGCCCCATCCCCGGATCATCTCGCCCTCAGGGGTCGGTTCGACTTTCACGACGTCAGCGCCGAGATCGCCCAGCGTCTGCGTGCAGAAAGGTCCTGCGAGCGCGCGTGTAAGATCGAGAACTTTGCAATTGTCGAGCGGGAGGGGCATGGGCGAACTCGCGGTGCGGAATGACATCGGCGCGCCGAGCAGCCTTGAGCGAAGGCGGCGACGGCGTTGGCCGACAGTTTGTGCAACGCCCGAGACTGTCGGTCTCGGCGTCGGAAGGCAAGCGGCACCGAGCGAGCGGCAGCGCGCGGCTGCTGCACCGCATCAGCACTGCGCTTGTCAAAGCCGTAAGAAGATGGCACATGCCGCGCCTGGGGCTTGATGTCCCGCAAGCCCCAGTGGCGGAACGGTAGACGCGACAGACTCAAAATCTGTTATCCGCAAGGGTGTGGGGGTTCGAGTCCCTCCTGGGGCACCATGTCGGTTTGCGGCGCTGCAATCGATTTGGACCACGGTGTGCCGAAGAGCTCGAGGCCGCGTAATCCGTAATGTATCGCGATCAGGCGATGGCCGGGCGGCAAGCCTTCATTGACACTTGGCCATTGCAAGACGGCAGACCACGACGCCATCATGAATCACGCTGGGGCTCGACGGTTATCAGAATTGACCCCATAGGAGCCACTTCTCCGGTCGAATTTCGCGTGGAAGTATAGCACAGTATGGTCGGCGAAGCGTAGTCCGGTTGGCCAGCGAAGGAACAAGGCATGAGCACTGCGAGCGGAGCACCGGGGGCTGCCCCCCGCACTTTGAGCCTCAACCCCAAGGACAACGTCATCATCGCGGTTGATGCCGTGCCACAAGGCACCTCAGCGCGTGGCGTGGTGGCGTCGGCGCGCATCCCGAAAGGTCACAAGATGGCGGCGGTCAAGATCGCCAAGGGACAACCGGTTCTGAAATTCGGGCAGATCATCGGCTTTGCATCGGAAGACATCCAGCCCGGTGCGCACATCCACACGCATAACTGCTCGTTCGCCGCCTTCGAACGTGATTATGCCTTCGCCCAGGACGCCAAGAACGAGGAGATTTTGCCGGTCGAAAAGCGTGCCACATTCGCAGGCTACCGGCGCAAGAACGGCAAGGCCGGAACGCGCAACTACATCGGCATCATCACGTCGGTGAACTGCTCGGCAACCGTAGCGCGCTTCATCGCCGAGGCGGTCAATCGCTCGGATTTGCTGAAGGACTATCCAACTATCGACGGCGTCATTCCACTGGTGCATTCGACCGGCTGCGGCATCGACAGCGAGGGGGAGACGTTCGAGGTCCTGAAGCGTACCACCTGGGGCTATGCGACCAATCCCAACATGGCGGGTGTCGTGGTGGTCGGCCTCGGCTGCGAGGGCTTCCAGATTCAGCGCATGAAAGACGCCTACGGTCTGGTCGAAAGCGACACGTTCCGGACGATGACGATTCAGGACACCGGCGGCACCAGGAAGACCATCGCGGCTGGAGTTGATGCGGTGCGCAACATGCTGCCGATCGCGGCCAAGTTCCAGCGCGAGACGATCCCCGCGTCGGAGCTGATGCTGGCACTGCAGTGCGGCGGATCTGACGGCTATTCGGGCATCACCGCCAACGTGGCCCTGGGCCATGCGGCGGATATTCTCGTCAAGCACGGCGGCACAGCTGTGCTGTCAGAGACGCCAGAGATCTATGGCGCGGAGCATCTTCTCACCCGCCGCGCGCGCACCAAGGAGGTGGGCGAGAAGCTCGTCTCGATCATCAAGTGGTGGGAGGACTACACGGCCCGCGCCCGGATGAGCATGGACAACAACCCCTCACCCGGAAACAAGCTTGGTGGGCTGACGACGATCCTGGAAAAGTCGCTCGGCGCGGCGGCCAAGGGCGGCACGACGACGCTCAATGGCGTCTTTCATTACGCGGAGCCGATTACCGAGAAAGGCTTCGTGTACATGGATACGCCCGGCTACGACCCGGTGGCGGCGACCGGACAGGTGGCGGGCGGCTGCAACATTCTCGCGTTCACAACCGGACGCGGCTCGGCCTACGGCTGCAAGCCGACGCCCTCGTTCAAGCTCGCGACGAATTCCGACATCTACCGTCACATGATCGACGACATGGACATCAACTGCGGCGACATCACCGACGGCGTGACGGTGGAGGAGAAGGGCCGCGAGATCTTCGACTACATGCTGCGCGCCGCGTCCGGCGAGAAGACCAAGTCCGAGCAGCTCGGCTACGGCGATGCCGAGTACGTACCGTGGGTCATCGGCGCGACGATGTGAGGCGCGACGTCGAGGGTTCGGTCCGCTCTCGCGCATTTTTGGCAAGCAACCGGGTCGACGGCAGCACACAGGTGCACTACATCGACGGTACTGCGCCAGCCACCCTATGGCACGCGCGGTTTGGCGGGACATCCGCTGGAAAGGCTAACTCAGGCCATGGCAGACCTTTCGACAGCCGAGAGCGCGACCGAGGCGGACGCAGGGAACGGGGCGCGCCTGTTCAGGTTCGACAACAGCTATGCGCGGCTGCCAGAGCGGTTCTATGCGCGCCTCGAGGCCACGCCGGTCAGCACGCCGCGGCTGCTGAAAATCAACGAGGCACTTGCCGACGAGCTGGGGCTCGAACCGAAGGCGCTGACGTCACCGGATGCCATTGCGGCGCTGGCGGGCAAAGGCACGCCGGCGGGCGCCGAGCCCCTGGCCATGGCTTACGCCGGGCATCAGTTCGGCGGCTTCGTGCCACAGCTCGGTGACGGGCGCGCGCTGCTGCTCGGCGAGGTGATCGATCGCCACGGCCGGCGCCGCGACATTCAGCTCAAGGGCTCGGGCCCGACGCCGTTCTCGCGCCGGGGTGATGGCCGGGCCGCAATCGGACCAGTGTTGCGCGAGTACATCGTCAGCGAGGCGATGCATCGTCTCGGCATCCCGACGACACGATCGCTGGCGGCGGTGGCGACCGGCGACTGGGTGTTCCGCGAGCAGCCGCTGCCGGGGGCCGTGCTGACCCGCGTGGCCGCGAGCCATATTCGCGTCGGCACCTTTCAGTACTTCGCGGCACGGGGCGACTTCGACGGCCTCAAGCTGCTTGCCGATCATGTGATCGACCGGCACTACCCCGAAGCCCGTGAGGCTGACAATCCCTATCGACGGCTCCTCGATCTCGTCATGGGCGCGCAAGCGCGGCTGATCGCACAGTGGATGGGCGTCGGATTCATTCATGGCGTCATGAACACTGACAACATGACACTCTCGGGCGAGACGATCGACTATGGGCCCTGTGCGTTCATGGATGGCTATCACCCGGGGACGGTATTCAGCTCCATCGACAGCCAGGGCCGATATGCTTACGCAAATCAGCCGCGGATCGCGCAGTGGAATCTGGCGCGGCTGGCCGAGACGATGCTGTCGCTCCTCGGGAAGGACAGCGATGCAGCTTTGAAGGAAGCGCAAGCCGCTATCGACAGCTTTCCTTCGCTCTATGTGCCAGCCCTGGCTGACGTGATGCGTGCCAAGCTTGGACTGTATGAGGCACAGCAGGGCGACCTGGAACTGGCGCAGGATATCCTCGAAGCTATGGCCGAAGGGAACGCAGATTTCACGCTGACATTTCGGCGGCTCGCAGATGCTCAGGAGCAAGGCGCGGGCGAGGCGCGGCTGAAGGAACTCTTCTCCGCGCAAGCGGAGCTGGATGCGTGGCTCGTTCGGTGGCGTCAACGCCTTGCAGCGGAGAGCACACCGGCTGACGCCCGCCAAGCCGCGATGTTGCGCGTCAACCCTGCGATCATTCCACGCAATCATCGCGTGGAGGAGGCGATCGCCGCCGCGTTGGCTGACGATCTCGCACCCTTCGAGCGGTTGCTGGCGGCGATCGAGAAACCATTCGACGATCGCCCCGACTTCGCTTCGTTCGAGCAGCCGCCCGAGCCGCACGAGGTCGTGCACCAAACCTTCTGCGGAACGTGATCCGCGGCAACGTGGTGCCGACGCGACAAAGACATCGCGCGGCTGTCTCAGGTCGCCACCTGGCTGGGCGACTTAGGACGGGTCGGCGAGGCAGGAGCGGAGGCCGCTGGCAAGCCCCCTTAGAGTGGTGAAGTACTGCTCTGGTCCTGCCGGGGCGGCCGAGCCCAGCGGATCGAGCACGCCGCGCCTTGCCGATGTTCCCTCGACGATCGTATCGATGACTTTCGGCGCGAATTGCGGTTCGGCGAACACGCACGTGGCTCTGAGGCTCGCGATTTTTCGGCGCAATTCCGATAGGCGCTTCGCGCTGGGTGGAACATCTGGATTGACGGTGACGGAACCCGCCGGCGCCAGTCCGTACCGGCGCTCGAAATATTGATAGGCGTCGTGGAACACAATGTACGGCTTGTCGACGAGCGGCTTGATGGCCGCCGCAAGCTCCGCGTCGAGCTCGTCGAGGCGCTTGGTGAGCGAGTCCGCGTTTCGGCTGAACGTATCGGCATGTGCCGGCGCAACGAGCGACAGTTCTTTCGCCAGCGCACCAACTATCAGCTTGGCATTCTGCGGATCGAGCCAAATGTGGCCGTCCATCTCCGCTTCTGCAGGCTTCTTTTTGGCCGAGCCACCGTGTGAGTGAGCGTGGCCGTGCTTGTGCCCACCTTTGTCGCCCTGCCCGTGGGCATGCGCTTCGAAGGTGCCACCTTCGCGCATCCGGAACAGCGTGAGGCCTTCGGTGCTCGCAAGCGTTGCCACACGGACGGTCTGCGGCAACGAGCTGATCAGCTTGCCGGTAAACGGCTCGAGGCTTTCCGAAACGCGAACGAGGAGTTGCGCCTCGTTGACCACCTTGGCGTCGGACGGCTTCAGGGCAAACGTGTGTGGCGAGGCTGTGCCATCGATCAGCAGCTTCGGTTCCGCGACGCCGGCCATCACGGCGGCTGCGAGCGAATGCACCGGCTTGATCGTGAGCACGACTCTGAGCTCGGCAGCCGCAACGGCGCCGCTGGCCCACATCCCTATTGCCGCTCCAAGCCAGACCGAACGCCGCCAAACGCGCATCATCGAACACCCTTCTGCAGGACGAATCTCAGAATTGTTATAACATATCAACTCTAGCCGCAAGGCATTCCGTGCCTGCATTCTGACCTGATCTCGACCCGAACCGTTCGGCTATGACCAACGTTGGCAAAACGATGTAGAACGAGACCTGGAGCACGACGATGCCGCAATCGACCAAAATCCTGTTCTTTGCCGGCTCGGCCAGGGAGGGATCTTTCAACAAGCGCCTGGCTCGGCTCGGGGCGGACATCGCCCACGCCAATGGCATCAGTGCGACGTTTGCCGACCTCGGTGACTATCCGATGCCGCTTTATGACGGAGATCTCGAAGCGAGGGAGGGGCCACCCGAGAATGCCCGGAAACTCAAAGCGCTGATGAGCTTGCATCACGGCGTTTTCATCGTGTCGCCCGAGTACAATGCCTCGGTCACGCCGCTGTTGAAGAACACGCTCGACTGGATCAGCCGCATCAAGGAGGCTGATGGCAGCGCCCTGCAGGTTTTCAAGACGCGAGTCTTCGCCCTCGGCGGAGCGTCACCCGGAGCCTTCGGCGGGGTGCGCGGCAATCCGCATCTGCGGCAGATCCTGGAGCTAGGACTCGGAGCGATCGTGCTTCCTGATCAGATCCTGGTCCCGCGCGCCAATGAGGCGTTCGACGATCATGGTCATCTGAAAGACAAAGCAGCGATGGAATTGTACAAGAGCGTCATTCAGAAACTCGCGCGGGCCGCGCATCTGATGAAGGGGTGAACTTTGGGGGCTGCCAATCACAATCCACGATCGCGCCTGTTCGTTGCCCTCGATGTGCCTGATGTGGAGCGCGCTCGGGGCCTGGTTGAGAGCATTGGCGGCGAGGCACACTGCTACAAGGTCGGTCTCGAGCTGATCTTCGGTGGCGGCATCGGGTTTGCGCAGGGGCTGAAGGCGGCCGGCAAGGACGTCTTCCTCGACATGAAGCTGCTGGACATTCCAACGACAGTCGAGAAGGCGACGGCGAACATTGCCGATCTCGGCCTCGATTACTTGACCGTGCATGGCACCGACAGAAAGACACTTGATGCGGCTGTGAAAGGTCGCGGAGCGAGCAAACTGAAGTTGCTTGCGGTCACCGTGCTGACGAGTCTGGAATCCACTGATCTGGAGCAGCAGGGCATCAAGGGCGCGAGCCCCGCCGAGCTCGTTGTGCATCGCGCCAAACTCGCAAGGGCTGCAGGCTTCGATGGCGTCATCGCGTCAGGCCAGGAGGCGGCATCGGTGCGCGACGCCACGGGGCCTGATTTCCTGATCGTAACGCCTGGCATTCGCTTCGCCGAAGGGCCGGACAAAGACCAAGCGCGGGTCATGACACCGAGGATGGCAATCGCGGCCGGCGCTTCGCACCTTGTTGTTGGCAGGCCGATCACTCAGGCAAAAGATCCAGCTCTCGCTGCTCGCCAAGTCGTTAACGAGATCGGTAAGCTGGTCTAATTGCCGCCACCAGCGCTGCCAGGCTAGAGGCTCTGCTGCACTTTGAGCAGCGAGAGTGAGCGCGGCGGTTGCATCAAGGCGCGCGACGTCGAAACGAGCTCGTTCGATGCCTGGGTTCAGCCGGGCACGATCCGAAATGGTGACAGTTGCCGCACAGCCACACGATGCTGGCAAATGAGACCCGCGAGACTTCGGGATCAACCACGCTATACTCGCCGCCATCTGCACTAGATCGCACAGGCCAAGCAACGGAGAATGGCATGCCCAAAGGCTACTGGATCGCGCACGTCGATGTGAGCAACCCCGAAGGCTACAAGGAATACGTCGCGCTCAATGCGAAGGCCTTCGCCAAATACGGCGCCAAGTTCCTCGTTCGCGGCGGTTCCTTCACCCTCAAGCACGGCAAGGCGCGCGCTCGTCACGTGGTGATCGAGTTCGAGAGCTACGCCAAGGCTCTCGCCTGCTATGAAAGCCCCGAGTACAAGGCCGCCGAACTCGTGCGCAACAAGCACTCGGACGGCGACGTGATTGTCATCGAGGGCTACGACGGCCCGCAGCCCGGCGCATAAGACAACTCTCCTGTTGGCGAGGGGCATGACGGCGCCCCTCACCCTTCCAGCAGAGCCGGCCGGCCTACATGAGCTCAGTTTCCGAATGTCTCACGCGGGCTGACGCCAAGAGACATGCGCGGCGCCTTCGTGGCCCGGTCTTTCTGAGCGTAGCGGGACGAGCCTGCCAGCGAAACAAAATGCCGGCCGATATCGACATGGATATGGTCGAGTGCTGGGTAGGTCATCGTGCCGCCGCTGCGGTGATTGGCGATCAGCCATCTCAAGATCGCTTCCTTCCGGCTGCCGGCGTTGAAGTCGACCGCATTGCCACTGGCGTGGCGCGATGGCCGTCCCGTGCCGGCGATTGTCGCTCCAGGGCGGCAGGTCGAAACGACTTTGACACTTCCGAATTGGCTCTCGATCTTTTGCAGCAGGGCGCGTGCCTCGGGTGTGAGGCACGATCGTGAGGTGGATGCGGATCTGGACTCGGATTGGATTGGGGCAGCGGCGTTGGCGACAACGCTGACAATAGCGACGAGACAGGCAGCGGGCAAAGCAGCGGCGAGGCGCGCGGACGGGATCCGCATCGGCATGAGCAACTCCGGGGTTTGTGAGCGGCAGTGATCCACGGAACCTGCACGACAGGTCACTCAGGTCCGTGGAGGCGGTGTTTGAGAGCGCCCCTGATCCGCCGCGCTCCCGGATTGAAGGCGTGCCGCCGGTCATGTCACCCGCAATTGTGACGCTGACGGTCGCGCTTCAGATTGGATTGATCGATTGAGTCTGTGACGACAATGTGATCGCGAATGGGCAATTCGCTGGCATGACGACGGGAGTGCCGTCGCCACGGATTTGCTCAGAAATCTGCAATGAAAACGCTAGCCTTATGCCGGTGCGCGGCTCTCAAATACTCATGTCGAGCAGGTTGTAGTCGTGCATGCTGGATTTAGCCGCCGCATCCCAGACGTAGCGCTCACCGGATCTGGCATGCGGCTGGTAGACGAACGGCTTCTCATTCGGGAAACGCTGGCGCCGCGCATCGATCGCGTAACCGATGACGCGTGACCGCTCCTTGATACGCGCATCATCGTAGACAGCCGGCGCGCTATGAATGCCGCCGCCCGCAACTCCATAAACAGACGCGCGCCGGTGGAAGCCCATGTTGAGCGTGACGCGCCACTCCTTGCTGGTGTTGGCAAAAGAGCCGTGCAGTGCTTGCCGGTTGGTGACCGCCACGTCGCCCGGCGCGCAGATGATCGGCACCGCCTCGGGCAACCGGTCGGAGCCAGCTTCAACCGCCCACTTCTTGATGTCGATCTTGCCGAGCTTGTGCGAGCCGGGCACCACCCACACGCCGTTGGCCGCGTTGCAGCCGTAGAGCTGGCCCATGAAGTTGAAGCCGTGCGATCCCTGATCGAGCGTGGGGCTACTCCAGTGCGTGACGCCATCCTGGTGCCAGGCGACCGATGCCCCGCGCCCCGGCTCCTTCAGCCAAATCGCCTCGGTGAACGGCACGAAATCATCGCCGTTGATCGCCTCCGCGACGGCAAGCAATCCGGGATGGGCATACGCGCGCAACTGTGCTTCGGAGAATTGGAGCGTGCCGAGGATCAGATAAACGACCTCCTTCGGCGCATCGGACGCAGCCTTCGGCTCATGCATCTTCACGGGATGGCGCCCGTTGGCGAGATCGGTGCCGCCGAAGGGATCGCCGAGCGGCTTCGACCAGAACAGCGTCGGCGCCCTGCAGTCAGCAGTGAGCGCAGGCCGGCCGTGCTTGTCCAAAGCTGCGCCTTTCTCGACGGGCAATCGATCTTTGATCGCCTCGACGTCGCGTTCGATGTCGGCAAGCTCTTCCCTGGAGTAGACGCCTTCAAAGACGTAAAAGCCAACGCGCCAGTAGGCGTCGATGATGTCCTTGTGAACCTTGCCGTCGGCGCCGTAGCGGATCGGCCCGCGATTGCCGAGCGCCAATGCACGCCGCTCACCATCGCGCAGATAAGCCTGATGCTCGTCGCTCTCGCCCGTCACGGTGCTCGCAGCAGATGCTGTCTGTGTCATGGGAGCGCTCCTTCGAAGAGGTTGTGAATTGCATCGTAAGTCGGTCGAAGCCGCAGTCAATCGCGGCCTCCAAAGAGCAGGTTTGCGGTAAGATCACGCTGGCTGTGACCCGCAACGGCTCAGTCCCGGTACTTGTCGATGGTGTCGCGCCACTTGCGGGCGTCATCCGGCGTCGCGACACCGCTGGTGGGACCCGGCATGCCGCCCGTCGGCACGAGAACGCGAGACACGCCCATCTTGGCGAGCGCCGGTATCTCGTCGAGCGACGCCGGCAAGCTCACCGTCATCTCGAGCTTGGCTGGATCGCGTCCGGCGTCCGCTGCCGCTTTCCGGGCGATCGCGAACAGGTCCTGCGGCGCGCCTCGTGCGGGGAAGAATCCATCGCCGATCCGTCCCGCGCGCTTCGCGGCCGCCTCCGAATGGCCGCCGACAATGATCGGCACAGAACCTTGCGCGGGCTGCGGACGGCAGTAAGCATCCTTGAACTTCACGAACGCGCCGTTGAAGGTCGGCTTTTCCGCGGTCCAAAGCTCGCGCATGACCTTGATATACTCGTCCGTACGCCGACCGCGCTCCTCGAATGGCGCACCCAATGCATCGAACTCTTCCTTCAGCCAGCCGACGCCGATGCCGAGCAGAATGCGCCCACCCGACAAGTGGTCGAGCGTCGCCACCTGCTTGGCCACCACCACTGGATTGTGCTGCGGCAAAATCATGATGCCGGTGGCAAGCTTCACGCGCTTGGTCGCCGCCGCGACATAGGCCATCCAGATCAACGGGTCGGGCAGCGGGATCGCGTCGTTGCCGCCGGCCATGCGCCCGCTGGTGTCATAAGGGTATTGCGAGCCATATCCGCCGGGGACCACTGTGTGCTCGACCGTCCACATCGATTCGAAGCCCGCGTCCTCGGCGGCTTCGGCCAGCTCCTTGGCCTTCGCAGCTTCGACGTAGCGGCCGGTGTTGCAGTACCTCAGTCCGAATTTCATCGCATCCTCGCGAGCTGGCGGTGGAAAAGGGCTGTGGATAGTTTGGTGCGTCGAACCGAAGTCAGCAAGCGTGATCTGATGGCCAGCGCATCCGCCCAAGTCGCCCGCATTTTGACAGCAACCCCCGAATCCATGGAAGCCATTGCCGGGGGCGACGCGATCATGGCGATCAGGGCGACATTCGAGCTCGAGGCGAACGAGCTGCAGCTGGGGAACGGTCCCGTGGCGGGCATCGACGAAGCCGGCCGCGGTCCATGGGCCGGACCCGTAGTCGCCGCAGCCGTCATTCTCGATCCCGAACGCATTCCGGCTGGCATTGCCGACTCGAAAGTCCTGATGCCCGAGGAGCGCGATGTGATTTGCGCCCGCATCCTCGCGACCGCTCGTGTCGGGGTGGGCATCGCGGACGTTCGCCGCATAGATCGCGACAACATACTCAATGCCACGCTTTGGGCCATGGCTGAGGCCGTGCGCAAGCTTACCATGAAGCCGCGTCTGGTGATCATCGACGGAAACAAAGCACCTCGCCTGCAGGTGGAAACGCGGACACTGATCAAGGGCGATGCGCTTTCGCTCTCCATCGCCGCTGCTTCCATCGTTGCCAAGGTCACGCGCGATCGCATGATGGTGGAGCTTGGCCGCGAGATGCCAGCCTACGGCTTCGAGCGGCACAAGGGCTACGGTACACCCGAGCATCAGGACGCACTGCGCCGTCATGGCGTGACTGACCATCACCGCCGCTCATTCAAGCCCGTGCAGCTGGCACTCGGTCTGGTCTGAAATCGTCTGGCTGCCCAGCAGCCGGCATCAGGGGCTTGATTCAGAGCGCCTGCCGACTTAAGTCCCGGCCGAACTCCACAAACGCCGGGAAGCCCGATGTCCGCAGACAGCAAACCTGCCGCAACGCACCCGTTTCAAACCGAGGTTTCGCGCCTGCTGCACCTGATGGTGCACTCGGTCTACACCGACAAGGAGATCTTCCTTCGCGAGTTGATCTCGAATGCCTCCGACGCGTGCGACAAGCTCCGCTACGAGGCGATCGCCGCACCGGAGCTGCTTGGCGAAGACACCAGGCTTTCGATCCGCATTACCGCCGACAAGACAGGTAAAACGCTGACGATCGCCGACAACGGCATCGGCATGAACGAGCAGGAGCTGGTCGACAATCTCGGCACCATCGCGCGCTCGGGCACCAAGGCGTTCCTCGACAAGCTTTCGGCAGGCACCGAAGCTTCAACCTCGCTCATCGGCCAGTTCGGCGTCGGCTTCTATTCGGCTTTCATGGTGGCCGATCGCATCGAGGTGGTGAGCCGGCGTGCCGGTGCAAGCGAGGCGCACCTGTGGACCTCCGACGGCGCCAGTGGGTTCAACATCGCTCCCGCACCTGCTGATCGCGCCTCGGAAGTCTCGCGCGGGACATGCGTCACGCTGCACCTCAAGTCCGATGCGGAAGGCTTCCTCGAGCCTTTCGAGATCGAACGCATCGTCAAGACATACTCGGATCACATCCTCTTCCCCGTCGAACTGGTCGAGGCAGAGGGAAAGGCGCGGCAGATCAACTCCGCAAGCGCGCTCTGGCAGCGCCCCAAGTCCGAGGTGAAGCCGGAGGAATACAAGGAGGTCTACAACACCGTTTCGCATCAGTTCGACGAGCCGGCACTGACCATTCATTATCGCGCCGAGGGACGCCAGGCTTATGCCGTGCTGCTGTTCGTGCCGACCGGCCGTCCTTTCGACCTCTTCGACATCTCGCGCAAGGGCCGTGTAAAGCTCTACGTGCGCCGCGTTTTCATCACTGACGATGCGGAACTGCTGCCGAGCTATCTGCGCTTCGTTCGAGGCGTGATCGACAGCGAGGACATCCCGCTCAACATCTCGCGCGAGATGCTGCAGAACAATCCGCTGCTGACTCAGATCAAGCGCGCGGTGACGGGCCGCGTGCTTACCGAGATCGAAGGCATCGCTGAGAAGGAAGCCGAGCGCTTCGAGAAGATCTGGGACACTTTCGGCACGGTGATCAAGGAAGGCCTCTACGAGGACTTCGAACGGCGTGATCAGCTGTTGAAGCTCTCCCGTTTCAGGTCGACCAAGGGGAGCGGCTGGCGCTCGCTCAAGGACTACGTCGCCGACATGCGGCCAGGCCAGACAGAAATCTTCTACCTTGCGGGAGAGAGCCTCGATCGCCTGAAGGCGAGCCCGCAGCTCGAGGCGGCTGCCGCGCGCGGAATCGAGGTGTTGCTGCTGGCCGATCCGGTCGACAGCTTCTGGACCTCGACACACATGAAGTTCGACGACAAGGCGCTGCGCTCGCTGTCGCAGGGCGAGGTGGACCTGTCGGCGGTGCCGCTCGTCAACGAGCCGCCTCCCGAGACCAACGAGGCAGATATCGGCGCGCTGGTGACGTCGCTGAAGGCACTGCTCGGCTCCGAGATCAGCGACGTTCGCGTGTCCAAACGGCTGGTCTCATCCGCGGCCTGCCTCGTGGCGCAAGGCTCCGGCCCCGACCTGGCACTCGATCGTCTCCTGAAGCAGCGTCCCGATGCCCGAGGCGCCGGTGCGAAGCCGGTACTGGAGATCAACGGGAGCCACGCGCTGGTCAAGGCCGCCGCCGACGCCGCGTCGAGCGGCCGGCCAGATGACGTCAACGACCTTGGCCACTTGCTGCTCGATCAGGCCCGCGTCCTCGACGGCGAGCTCCCAGCCGACCCGGCCAAATTTACCGAGCGCCTGAACCGGCTTGTGGTGCGCGGCCTCGGCTAAGCCGTCGTTCCCCGCGCTGAGCTGGCCAGAGCCCCAAGTTCGGCTCCGATTTCTGGCAGGGTGCATAGGCACCCTGCCAGCCTCAGGCGGCCACTGTTGACCCCCTCGATCCCAGCTGTTGCAACTGCATCGAATGACCGTGAAATCTGGGAAAGTCGACCTAGAGAAAAAACGCCCGAATTTGGGGTCTACGCTGCACGTACGTGAGGCTGGAGAGGGGTGTTTTTTGGTGGCTACCTCCCTAGCCGCTCGCTCGGAAAACGCGCCAGCGCGCATTCTCGCCCATGACGAATCGATATCGCTGGCTGGGGGACGGCCGGGGAACCACAAGAAGCGGTGTTTGGCGGCTGAAAACTGCCGAATCGAGACCCACCGTTCCGTTAATCATGCGCCGCGATTAACCATTCGCCCGTAAGCACTCACGCCCTCCGCCCTGCCGACACGCCCCCGTCGACCATGTAGACGCCGCCGGTGCAAAAGCTCGAATCGTCGCTGGCGAGGAACAGCATCAGTTTCGCCACCTCCTCGGGCTTGCCATAGCGGCCGAGCGGCGTTCCCGTTGCCATCGGCTGGTCGTTGCGCCCGCTGAGCCCGCGCATTTTCTCCAGCGAGGCGATCATGGGCGTGTCGATCGGCGACGGGTTCACAGTATTGACGCGAATGCGCCGCTCCGCGCCCTCGATCGCCGCCGAGCGCATCAGGCCGATGACCGCATGCTTGGATGCCGTATAGGCCGACATGTGCGGCGTCGCGCGAATGCCCGACGTCGAGGATGTGATGACGATCGAGCCGCCCGCCGCCGACATGGCTTTCATGGCGTACTTGAGGCCGAGCCAGACGCCGCGCACATTCACGGCCATCACTCGGTCGAAGATCTCCGCCGGGTATTCCTCAATCGGGTTCACCTTGCCTTCGATGCCGGCGTTGAGCAGCGCAATGTCCAGGCGCCCGAAGCGGGCGACGGTGTCGTCTACCAGCTTTTTGACCTGGCCCTCGTCCGTGACGTCAACGGCAGCGGCCGCCGCGTTCGCTCCAAGCTCGCCAGCCAGAGCCTCGAGCTCCGGGCGCAGCACATCGGCCAGCATCAGCTTGGCGCCTTCGGCGGCGAATATGCGGGCTGCTGCTGCCCCGATGCCACGCGCCGCACCCGTGATGATCGCAACCTTGCCGTCGAGCCTACCCATGGCCATCTCCTGAGGCGTCCCTGCTTCACTGCAGCAATCTTCTCGCGCGGCGCCCGGGAGATCAATCGATTATGCAACCGCCGCCGTTCGACAGCAGCCGGTCGTTGCTTGCCGCCCGCATAGAGCGCGCGAGCGGTGGAATTAGCAATCTGTAAAACATACCCCGCTAGTGTCCGATCATTTTCTGCGAGAGGAGAGCCATGAGCTTTGGCAAACGTCAGGTCGAGCAAGTGCCGCGCGAGCCTTCGGAAACCGTTGACCTCATGCCTCGGCCAGAGAGCAGCCTCGGCACCATTGTGCTGATCTGCGCTGCCGTGGCTGTCGTCGGCGCCATCACCTACATCGCGGTCAGCAAGGAACCGGCTAATGCGAACAGCTCCGTGCTCGCCTCAAAGCCCGCTCCCGGCCGTGCAAGCAAAGCCGCTCCGGCCAAGGTCGTCGACAAAATCGTGACACATGACGAAAACGGCCGCATCGATACCGAGGTCGTCTACTATTCGAACAATGTGACGGAGAGGCGGGAGTTCAGCTACAACGCGGAAGGCAAGCTCGAACGCGTTACCTCCCGCAGCAGCGACGGAAAAATTTCGGTCACCATTCATCATTGATCTATCGGCAGGACGCGCGCCCTCGCACGAAATGTGGCGATGGGTTCTGAGGCCCTGCCAAGCTCCTGCGCGCGTGATGCCGTCGTTTGGAACTCCTTGCTCAACTGCCCCGTACTTGAGATCGGCCGCAGTCAAGAACGCGCCGCGGCCCACCGCTCGTATTGCTCCTCGATTGGCACCTCGCGGCGCCGGCCATAAGCCAACGGATTGCGGAATGGCCTGCGCAGGGCGGTGCCGAGGACGATCAGCGACGGCCAGAACATGTATGCGATGATCTCGAGATTGTCGCCTAACGAGAAGAGCAGCATCGAGAAGATCACTCCCAGCGCGGCGCGCGCAACACGGTCCATTTGAGCGCGCGCGATCAGCACGACCGTACTGACCGCCATCGGTATGGCCAAAGCGGCGAACCCGACGGCGCCCTTCACGAAGAGCAGTCCCCACCATGTGTGGTGCGAGCCGATTGGCATCTGCTCGACGACGTGGCCGCCACGCTCGAGAATGCCATGGCCGAAGATCGGAGCATCGCTCGCCCAGCGATGTACTGCAATGTTACCGAGCGCAGCACGGACACGGCTCGAGGCGGCGCGGGCCGCATTGAAGCGGTCGACGGCCTCGTCGTAGAGCAGCGCCATGTCGTAGTACATGAGGATTGCAATCGTCCCCGCGATGGCGAGGACACCCCAGATGATCGGCCGGGTTAGATTCGAGAGAATGAGAATCGACATCAGCACCGCTGGCAGTGCGACGATCGACAATCGTGAGCCAGCCATATAGCAAACGACGACCGTCGAGACCGCTGCCAGCACATGCCAGCGGAAAGCGCGCTCTTGCAGAATGAACATCAGGCTGAGACCGGCAAGGAATGCCGCGGCCGTCGACCAGGGCGCGTAGAATTTCCAGCGGATGTTGCCGGTCACCTCGTCGATGGCATAGATTGCGACGTCAAAGAACATGGCGCTGGCGCCGAGCACCTTCTGAAGCGGCGAGACGTAGAGCACCGCCGGCAAGTTCATCTTCTGCGCGATGTAGAAGAAGGGCGCCAAAATCAGTGTTTGCAAGGCAAGGATGCTGGTCGCGCGATAGATGATGCGCGGGCGGATCGAGACCATGGCGCCGATGAGCGGAAAGATTCCCATCAGCGCCCAGCCCTTCATCCAGCCGAACAGCGACTTCACCATCTGGCCGGTGCCGAGCTCGAAATTGATGTGCGCGAAGACCAGCGCAACCGCCATGGTCAGCATGCCGGCGATCCAGAGGCTCACCGTGAATGGAACGGGATGCAGGCTGCCGGGCCGCGTCTCTATGATGCCAGCGACGCGCGCTATCAAAATGGCAAGCAGCACGTATCCCAGGACCGATCCGACCAGATAGAGGCCGCCAAGCACCCAGATCCCCCAGGTGCTCACGATCGTCCAATAGATTATGCGCTCTTCCAGCGTTTCAGGTCGAAGAACTTGCGAGCCCATAGTGCGCCCCAAGCGAACAGGATGAACAGGGAGCCGAACGCGCCCGCTGCGAGAGCGATCAGCAGCTGCGGCTGGGTTCGCTCGGAAGGCAGACTCGGTGCGGCGAGAGTTTGAACGATCGGATATGATGAGAAGACATCGGTTTTGCTGGTGTCGAGCCGCGCCGATGCAGAGGTGAGCACGGCCTCGGCGACGAGGACGTCCTTTCTCAGCTTCTCGAGTTGGGCGGCATCGCCGCTCAGTTTCGCGATGTCCTCCTCGAGCCCGGTCAGCTCGACTTCCATGGCAACGACCTCGTGGCGGCGGCCTTCGAGCTGCGATTCATTGGAGACGATGGTGCGCAGCAGCTCGCCTTGCGGCGTTGCGTTGATGGTGGTGACCAGGCCTTGCAGGTCAACGCTCGGGTGCACGCCCGAGGCACGGGCAAGCTCGCGGATTTCGCGCAAGGCGCCGGCGCTCTTGAATCGAGCCGTTGCCATCGCGGGATGATTTGGGCCGTAGATCATGCGGTTCTCGTGCATGACCGAATTGGCCTCGGCGAACGTCGTTGCCAGGCGGTGGAAAGACGGGTTGGCCGAGAGCTTCAAGCCAGCCGCGGCAGCTACTGGATCGAGGCCGAGACGTCCGACCAGCGCGGACTGGTTGCTGGCGAGCTTCTCGATCTCGGCACGGTTGTCGGTGATTTTCCGGCGGAGCAGCTCGCTGCTCGAAACGGTCTCATTGAACTGGTTGGCAGTGCGCAGGCCGCTCTTCCTCTGGAACTCGACGACGCGCTCACGCGCTGCATCGAGGCTCGCCTGATAGGACTTCAGATTTTCCTTGATGCTGTTGGCGCGCTTCTCGGCTTCATCGCGGCGCAAGTTGTCGAGCTGAGTGTTGAACGCAATGACGAGCGCATCACCTTTCTTCTTGGCTTCCTCGGGGGTGCGGGCGCCGATCTGGAACATCATCAGTGACGTCTCGTCAATGAGCTTTACGCGCGGGCGGCCAAACGCCTTATCGGCGACGCCCAGCAGGCGTGCGGCCTCCTGGCGGACCTGGTCGCTGTCCGCGATCTCCTTGTAGATGACCTTCGGGCTCAGGGTGATGCTGCCGAAGTTCTGCGCGGGTTGCATCGACGATTGACCGATCGAGTCGAGCGCAACTGTCGACGCATTGTTCGACACCGGCACGATCAGAGTCCACTTGCTGATGTAGGTCGGCGGCATGAACAGGTAGTAAGAGGCGGCCAATCCCCAGACGGCTGCCAACGACCACACAACCCAGCTCTTGTGCCACCGCCGCTTGCGGAAGGCCCTCTCGATCACACCGCGCGCGTCAACAGGCGCCATACCCCGCGCGGGGTATGAGCGCGTGTGCGGCGCTTCAAGGTGGATCGGGCGATAGTTCATGGGAGCTGTGCGTCGGTGTTCCAAGTCAAGCGTTGATGATCAGGTCAGCTATAGAACCTCCGCAGAAAGTTGAGCTTGGAGTCGGGGCGATTGTTCGCGACGCGGTGGCGCGTCCAGCAGGCGAACGCCAGCTGCAGCGTTATCGTTACGAAGGCGAGAGCGACGATGCCGGGGATCAGCCCGCCGAACTTCAAGGCGAACGCGAACGACGCAAGCAGCGCACAGGTGAAGAAGAATGACCCCTTGAGCTCGCGCTTGGTCATGCCAACGGCGCGCAGCAGTTGCGAGGCAAGATCGAAGCAGGGCTTGGAAACTGCGGAGACGCAAAGGATGGCGACCATCGGCACGTAGGGCGCCCACTTCTCGCCGAACAGGATCGGGACATAGAAAGTGATCGCGATCGCCTGGACTGTAATGAGCGCGCAGATCGGCACGACGAGTCGCCACATTGCATGGTCGAAGCGTGCAACAAGCTCTTGGCGCGTGAGGTTCGGATCTGCCAGATGCGGAAAGCTCGCTGAGACCAGCGCCCCGGTGAGCACGATGGTGAGACCATAACCAGCGCTGAACGCGAAGTAATAGATGCCCAACGCTTCCATCCCGAGGATGGCTGCAACAAGAAGCTTGTCGCAGTTGTAGCGCACGGCAATCAGGATCTCGCTCAGCAGAATAGGAACCGAATAGCGCCACATCTGGCGAACCGGCAGGTAGCCGGCTTCCGGGTTCTTGCGCCAAGGTCGGGCACGCCTGACCCCGATGGTCCACACGGGTCCACTGAACACCTTCGGCAACACGATCGACCAGGCGCCGAAGCCGGAGAAGGCCAGCACACCGGTGATCACGTTATCAATGGCGATTTGTGTCGTCAGGATCGCGGCGATCGTGCCCATGCGCTGCTCGCGAAGCAGCAGCCAGGATTGCACCATGCCCGGCGGCATCAGCAGGAAGACTGCGGAAAGACAGGCCACCAGGCCCAGCAGCTCGTTGCGTCCGGTATAGAGCGTCACTACGATTCCGGCAGCGAACTGCAGCAGCGCCATGCAGAAGCAGATGATCCAGACGAGTTGCTGCGCCCGATTGCACGTGGCCTCCAGCTCATCGTCCGGCGCCCGAATCACCATCTGACCAATGCCATTGTTGGCCAGGATCCGGATCAGCTCGAAGCAGGTGATGGCTGTTGCCGCGATCCCGAACTCGATCGGACTGAGCATGCGCGCGAGCACAATGGCGGTGCACAGCCGCGAAATGCGCACCACGATCTCGCCCAAGCCCAGCAGGCCAAACCCGCGAAGCAGCTGATCGTTGTTCCAAGCACGCAATAGACGAGCGGGAACGCTTTGACCTGTTGACGCTGACACAGTTTTCGACCTGCGCTTTTTCTCTCAGCGGAACGTAGCGGTCGATGGTTAAGGGCGACTTCCGGATCCGCCCGGTTTTCTCGAATTCGAGTAACACTCCGTTTCCCTTTGGAGGCATGGTTAGGGAAACGTTACATCCGCAAGCCGGGATTGCTGGCCGCCAATCCGAGAGCCGCTTGCTCAAGCCGCGCGTAAGCCTTGGCAGGCAATGCCATTTTGCCGAGCGCGGCAGCAATGGTGCTGGCGGTTCGTGCCGGTTCCTCGAGGAGCAGCTTGGGATAGATTCCGAGCGCACGGCTGACGAGCGTCAGGCCTGCGATTCGATCATCCGAGCGAATTGCGCGACGCGCGAGATAGCGTAGCTGATAGGCTTCGGCTTGATGACCGTACCGGGCAACGAGGTCCGGCGCGTAACTGCGCACCGACTCGCGAAATCGATGCCACGATTGGAGCTGTGCCGCGACATTGGCAGACAGCCCGCCGCTGTTCACGCGGTAGAGCGTGAGCGGCTCGCTGATGTAGCCGAAGTTGGCTCCGGCCTTCACGCGCAGTCGCATCCAGCACTCGATGTCTTCCGACTGGCGAAAGCTTTCGTCGAACCAGCACTCCCGATTGCGGGCAGAGTCCCAAAACGCGATGCGATCGAGCGCGCTGCGGCGGAACACGGGCACAGAGCCGTTACCGATCGGGTTGCGGCAGAAAAATGCTTGCGCGGTGAAGTCGCGGGAAATCGGGCTTTGCACGAGGCCGAGATCGCCGCCGCTGCCGTCGATCAGTCGGGAGGCAGAAAAACTCACATGGACGTTCGGCTCGGAATCGAGATGTTCGACGTGCAGGGCGAGCTTCCGATGATCCCAAACATCATCGGCATCGAGAAGTGCGATGTACGGGCATTGCGCAACTCGAATACCGGTGTTGCGGGCGCCGGCCAGGCCGCGATTCTCCTGTGAGACAACGGTGACACGCGGGTCGCCGGTCGAACGGGCAATTTCGGGGCCGCGATCGCGAGAGCCGTCATCGACGACGATCACTTCGAAATCGGTAAAGGTTTGTGCCAGAACGCTGCGCAAAGCCGCGTCGATGTAGGCCTCGGTCTGATAGAGTGGGATGACAACGCTGACACGTGCCATGAACGGGCACTCCGATACGGCGGAAACGACTGCCTGCTTTGGGCCAACACTAGCGGCAGGTTTCTTAAGGGCTGGTGTGCGCTGAGCCCGCGATCGGAATTGTTCAATTTGTAACTGAAGTATTGAGCACGCTTTGACCGTGACTCGAGGCAACGCGCGACTGCAATTCGCACATCGGTTATCACCCGGTCCGGGTTCAGTGGGTGTGAGCCGTCTGGGGTGCTCATGTCGCCGTCGAATGGAGCAGCAACTGTCGAAGACGCGAGGGCCTTGAGCGGGCCGGCCCCCGCACGCCGCTCGTCTGCGTTGTGGGACAGCAGCGCACCACGCGGCTACGGCTTCGAGGTGCTCGGGCTGACGTTTGCCAACATTTCGTTAAGCGATGCTTCGACGGAGCTGATCGAGGCGGCCTCCGCCAGCCGGCGATTGCGGGCCGTTTTCGTCAATGCGCACGTCATCAACACCGCATGGTCCGATCGCGCCTACTGGCGCACGGTTGCATCGGCGAACGCGCGGTATGCCGATGGCAGCGGTATGGCGATTGCAGCCCGGATGGCCGGCAAGGCGTTCGTCGACAACGTGAACGGTACCGACATGCTGCCTGTGCTCTGCGCCGCAGCGCTGCGCGCCGGCAAGACGATCTATCTGCTCGGCGGCTTGCCGGAGGCGGCCACAGGGTCGGTTGCCAACCTGACGGCGATGGGTTTCGGCGCCGCCATCGCCGGCGCGCATCATGGCCATTTCACCAGGGGTAGCGCCGAGGAGACGAACATAATCGGCGCCATCAACGCGAGCGGCGCCTCGATCCTGCTCGTCGGCCTTGGCGTCCCGCTGCAGGATCAGTGGATCGAGACCAATGCCGAGCGGATTGCGGCGCCCGTGCTGGTTGGCGTTGGCGGCCTCTTCGACTTCTTCTCGGGCCGGGCCTCGCGTGCGCCGCAGCTGTTCCGCACGTTGGGCCTCGAGTGGATATGGCGCCTCGCCCGCGAGCCTCGGCGGATGTGGAAGCGGTACATCATCGGCAACGTGACGTTCTTGGCACGTTCGGCACTCGAAGCGCGTCGGGGCACCCGACCTGCGCAGCAGCCGGCATCCGCGGCTTAGCCCGCCAAGCCAACCGCCACGTGGATGCGAACGTTCAACCACCACACTGGCAAGTCATCCTTAACAGTCAGACGCTAGGCTCCGGACCATCTGTGGAAAGAACGGGGTCCACCTTGCCTTCGCATGGCGTTCGAGATCGCGGTCATGCTTTCGCCGCACTCGACGGTTGGCGAGGGCTCTGTGCGTTGCTTGTCGCACTCTTCCACTTCCGTGCGCAGAGCCACATCGAGGATCTGGCGCTGATCCGGAATGCGCACCTCTTCGTCGACTTCTTTTTCGTCTTGAGCGGATTTGTCGTCACCTACGCCTACATCGGCCGCCTTGGCACAGGTGCGGAGGTCGGATTCATGGTGTGGCGCAGATTTGCGCGCCTCTGGCCGCTGCACGCCTTCATGCTTCTGGCCTTCATCGCCTTTGAGCTCGGATCGGAACTCATCAGCCTGGTAACGGGAGCCACGCGCAGCGTAGAGCTGTTCGACCCCAACTCAGCGAACCGGCTCTCCGCGATTCCAACCAATCTTCTGCTGATCCACAGCCTCGCAATCCACGACACCACCACCTGGAACGTGCCGAGCTGGAGCATCAGTACGGAGTTCTGGACGTATATCGTGTTCGCCGTATCAGTGAGACTGGCGGGCCAGCGATCGGTTTACATGGCGGTCATGTTCGCCTGCTTCGCTGCATCGCTGCTCATCGAATCCACCTCGCGACTGAGCGCGTCGCAGCATGACCTTGGGCTTTTCCGCTGCATCTACGGGTTCTTCGTCGGCTATCTCGCGTTCACCGCGCTGAATGCGACGCCTGCCTGGCTGGCGCGCTGGATCGGAACGATCGCCGAGATTCTGACCGCAGCCGGTGTGCTTGCCTTCGTCGCCTGTTTCGGTTGGAGCAAGATGTCGTTTGCCGCACCCGTGGTGTTCGGCCTGGCGGTCTGGGTTTTCGCGCACGGCAACGGCCTGATCTCGCGCTTGCTGCAGTGGCGGCCGATCGCACTGCTCGGCGTGTGGTCCTACTCGATCTACATGGTGCACGCGCTGGTGATCACGTGCGCGAACAAGATCGTCACTGTGGCAGGCATCAAGCTCGGCATGCCGATCTTCGACATGGTTCCAACCTATGGTGAGATCAACCCGGTGATCAACTTCGGCGGGACATGGGTGATGGATCTTCTGGTGCTGGCGTATGTCGCGGTCGTCATTGGCCTTTCGGCAACGCTGTGGCGGTTCGTTGAAATGCCAATGCAGCGGTGGCTCAACAATCGCATGCATCTCGACAACGGGCGGCTGCGCTGGCTCGGGTTCTCCGATCAGACGCCGCAGCTCGCCAGCGTGAAGGGAGTGTCATGAACCCTTCGAGCCACACGTCCGACGACGTCACGCGGCGTGAGGCGCGCTTCGGCTTCTGCCTCTTCGCGCGCCGGTACTTTGTGAGACTGTCGTTCGGCACGGAGCGGCGCAGCGGAGAACGTCTGGCGGCCGAGGGCCAGAAGCGCTTGCCGATCATATCGGTCGCTTATGGTCTCGTCGGCTCGGTGCTGCTGTTCCTGTTCGGCCTGTTCTGCCTGCTCTACCTGCTGAAGGCGACCATCGGCCTCAACCTCTTCAGATCGCGCTCGATTCTGCACCCGATCTATTCGTTGTTCTTCGAGTAGCTCACGCCTGGCCGCGGTTTCGGCGCATGACCCAGGAGGCGCCGAGAATCGGATCATCAGCAATGCTGGCCCAGCGAAAGCCGACCCTCTCATAAGCGCGTGCGGCGCGTTCATTGCGGATCGAGACGCTGATGGTGCACGCAATCGCAAGGGTCGATGAGAAAACCTCTGTCACGAGCTGTGCGAGAGCGGCTTGGCCGAAGCCACGCCCACGATGATCCTGCGAGGCGATGAAAAGGTCGCAATCCCAGGTTCCCGGCTCAAGGCCGGCCGGGAGGGTGCCGCCTTGCTGGCCCAGCTCGACCGCTTGCGCGTACCCTATCGGCAAGCCGGAGCGACCGTCCTCGATCAGCCTGCAGATCGCGGTCGGACTCTCGAGCGCCAGGCGGATCTCCGCCATGGCGCTGGCGGCATCTCCCCACCAGCGGCGCACTTCGGGATCGAACAGCCAACGGTTCACGAGATCGGAATCGCGTCGCGCCAGCGGCCGCAATCGAACCTCAGGATCGACATGGTCGCGATCAGCCCGGTCTGCCTCATGCGGCACAGCGTGGCCCCGGCGCGGCGGCGGCACGAGTCCACTGGAACGTCTCGCTGAAGAACTTCAGGCCTTTGTAGCCTTTGACCTGCAGGCGATCAGCGCTTCTCAGGCGTAGCTCGACATCGAAGCTCGCCCCCTGCTCGGGGTCGTAGATCCAGCCGTAATCCCAAGACCCGTCCGCCTGCTGCTTGAGCCCGCCAATAATCTGCAGGCCGCAAATGGGCCGGGCGCGCATCCGCGTATCCTCGTTGAGCGCATCGACGAGGGGCCGGCCCTGCCTGTCGTTCGGATCCTTCATCCAGACGATACGGCCGCACAGCCCCTGCGGGCACGGTTTGATCTCGACGGCGCCTCGGCCTGTGTGATCGATCCAAAGGCCTTCCGGGCTGATCGAGGCCGCGGCGGGCTGTTGCGCGCTCACCGGCCCGACCACCACAACGTGCAAGACCGCGGCAGTGAGTGCGGCGACGACAGCAGCGGCGATCGATGCTTGTGCTGACAGTTTCGAAATGCGCTTACAGGCGTTGTTCATGGCGGTTACTCTCACTGGCTCATGTCCGGCTAGTCCCGGGATGTGGCAGCGGCATGGCGACGCAAGCGCCAGTTCCGGCTTGCCAGGGTGGTTGCGCGTGACCAGATGCGATCCAGCCGTCAGCCCCGCCTTAACCTCGACCCGGCGCTGTTTGGCAGGGGAGCTCCGAAAGCTCTATATAGGGGTCTTCGCCCGCATCCAAATGCGGTCGGCTAACCCTGCAATCGCTCAACCTGTTTGGTCGTTCGGCCGTGTAGGTATCTGGTCCGCCGATGATCTTGACACTCGCGTTCCGCAACTTGTTCCACGACCGCATCCGGTTGGTGGTGACGCTTGTCGGCATCCTGTTCTCGATCGTTCTGGTCGCTGTTCAGTTGGGGCTCTACCTCGGCGCCCGAAAAATGATCACCGGCATGATCGACAACTCCAACGCGGAGCTTTGGATCACCGCCTACGGCGCAAAGAGCTTCGAGGAAGCCGGCAATCTGCCGGGCCGCGAGCGGCATCTCGCGCTCTCCGTTCCGGGCGTGCAGGCGGTGGCGCCGCTGGTCGTCTCGTTCGCCGAGTGGCGCAAGCCAGCAGGCGGCACCGCGCTGTCGGTCGTCGTGGGGACCGACCCGGAGGATGGCGGCCTCGCGCCCTGGAACGTCATCGAGGGCTCAGTCCAGGCCATTTCGGCGCCTGACAGCGTGGCCGTTGACCGCACGTATCTCGACGATCTCGGGATCAAGGGGGTGGGCGACCAGGCCCAGATCGAGTCATCGCGTGTGAAGATCGCGGCTCTGACCGACGGCATCCGCTCGTTCACGACGGCGCCCTATGTATTCACCACCATCAATCGCGCACGCTCCATTCTCAACTTGCAGCCTGATCAGGCGACATTCCTGCTCGTGCGGCTGGATCCGCGCGCCGATCCGGCTGCGATCAAGCGGGATCTGCAGCAGCGGCTCTCGGCCGTCGAGGTTCTGACGAAGGCCGAGTTCACAAATCGCAGCCTCGATCACTGGTTGTTCGGAACAGGAGCCGGCGTGGCATTGATCGGCGGCGCGCTGCTCGGCATGCTGGTCGGCACCGTGATCGTGGCCCAGACGCTTTACTCGAGCACGAAAGACCACCTCAACGAGTTCGCGACCTTGCGCGCACTCGGATCGTCCGCGGGCTACATCCATAAAGTGATCCTGTCGCAGGCGGCACTTTCCGCGGCGATCGGATATCTGCTCGGCATGGCGATCGCGCTCGGGGTCGTGGCGCTGAGCGAGCATACCGCGCTCCCGATCGTGATGACGCCCGGACTCGCCGGCGGGCTCTTCGCACTCACCATCTTCATGTGCGCGATCTCGGCGCTCGCCGCGATCATGAAGGTCACGCGGATCGATCCAGCCATGGTGTTCGCGCGATGACGGAAACAGCCATTCTCGAAGCCAAGGACATCGTCCGCGAGCACGGACAGGGCGCCGGCAAGGTGCGCGCGCTGAAAGGCGTGAGCCTGAAGCTCAACCCCGGCGAGCTGACGCTGCTGATGGGGCCTTCCGGCTCCGGCAAGACGACGCTGCTCTCGATTTTCGGATGCATCCTCTCGCCGACATCCGGGCAACTCGCAATCGCTGGGAATCCAACGAGCGGGCTGCCCCCCGAAGCTCTCGCGAACCTCCGGCGGCGCATGATCGGCTTCGTGTTCCAGTCCTACAATCTGTTCCCGACCTTGACTGCACTCGAGAATGTGCGTCTCGCGCTCGATGTGCGCGGTTTCCCATCCAATCAGGCAAAGGAGATGGCAGGTGCTGCGCTGGCCGCCGTCGGGCTCGGCCACCGGATCTCGGCCTATCCCCGAACGATGAGCGGCGGCGAGCAGCAGCGCGTCGCAATCGCCCGCGCATTGGCGGGCTCGCCAGCCCTCATTCTGGCGGACGAGCCGACGGCAGCGCTCGATGCCGAGAACGGGATGGCGGTGATGGCGCTGATCAGGCAGCTCGCGCGCGACAAGAGCCGCGCGGTCCTTGCCGTCACGCACGATCACCGTACCCTCGCCTACGCCGATCGCATCGTCGAGATCGAAGATGGGCTCATCACCTCGGACCGGCGCGCGCCGTCGGACCAGAGAACGATCGAGCTCGCCAAGTACCGGAAAGCGTAAGTCCCATGTCGAGCACCTCATCCACGGTCGTCAGTCTGGCTGTCGCGGCTGCGTTTGCAGTCGCAGGCTCGGTGGCATTGACACGGCTTGGCTCGCAGGAGCGGTTGCCGGCGGCCAAAGGCGCTCCGGCACGGATTGCGGCTGAATGGTCAGCTACCGCCTCGGGGCGCGTCGAGCCGATGCGCGGCGAGGTTCGCCTGAGCGCGCCGTCGCCAGGTCGAATCGTCGAGATCGCGGTTGGCGTGAACGACCGCGTGCGGGCAGGCGATCTGCTGCTCCGGCTCGACGACGAGGATGCGCGCGCGCGCATAGCAGGTGCGGAGGCCGAGGTGCTGGTGCGCAAACGCGAGCGCGACGCGGAGCCTGCAGTCGGCCGCTTCGCGGCGGACCGGCGCCAGGCAGAAGATGTTTTTTTCAATGCCGAACGTGCGCTCGCCGCGGCCCGCCTCGAGCTCGAACGTGTGCTGAGGGCGCGCCGGAGCAACACGCCAGGCGTCACCGATGAAACAGTCCAGGCGGAACGAGCCAACGTCGCAACCGCGCTCGATCGGCTCGAAGTGGAGCGCGGTGCGTTGAAGCGCGCGACGACTGTTGCCGGCTTGCCGTTGCCGACGCGCGTCGAGTCCGGCCTCACGACGGCACGGGCCGAGCTATCACTGGCGGAGGCGGCTTTCGAGCGCACGCGGCTTCGGGCACCGAGCGACGGCACTGTTCTGCAGGTTCTCCCTCGAATTGGCGAGACGGCGTCCGCGACGCCCGAGCAGACGCTGATCGTGCTCGGAGACCTCAGTCAGTTGCGCGTTCGCGCCGAGGTCGAGGAGCGCGACGTGTCGAAGGTGCGGGTCGGCCAATCCGTGGTCGTGAAGTCCGATGCATTCCCGGGGCGTGAGTTCTCCGGCAAGGTGGCAACGCTCGCCCAGACGCTCGCCCCGGCGAAGCTCTCGCAGCGCGGCGTGCGCCGTCCAACCGATGCCGATACGCTCGAGGTCATCATCGACCTTGATCCGTCCGAGGGCCTGCTCTCGGGCATGCGGGTCGACGTGTTCTTCAAGATCGACCAGGAGCCGCGCGCGACCGAGGCGCCCAGCCCGACCAAGCAATAGGCGCCCCCTGGGTTGGGCTCAGCCCGCATTCTGGTGGCTCTCGACCTGCCGCAACTGCGCGCCGGACCAACGGGACGCCTGCGCCGCGTTGGCACGGCAGCGTGGCGCTCACGGATCGAACTTCCCCGCGACGACCACCCCTGTCTTTCAATTTGACGTCCGCGATCTTACATCCTCGTCCGTGCTGGCCCGGGTTGCCCGACAGCGGGACAACGCGGTTCAACGTATCCACCCCCGGGAAATGGCCGGGATTGCCGCCCATCAGGCCATATGCCCGCCTCGTATCCGGCAAATGCCTAAGTCCTGCCGTTGACACCGGCGATGCTGGGCTCGATGGATAAAGAACCACCGGCAAGGCGCCAGCGACGGCGTCGCCCGGGCCAGGCCCCGAGTCCGCCGGTCACTCTTAGGATTGCCCATGACGCCACTCCCCAATCATCGACGTCCGCCGGCGGCCCGATTCGGCGTGACGCTTCTCGCGGCACCCTTACTATCCGCCGCCCTGTGTCTGCCGCTGGCTGCGCCCGGGTTCGCTCAGGGCCGACCAGGTCCGACCTCGGTGGCACCGGTTGCCGAGAAGCTCATCGACGCGGTGGTCAATATTTCGACCAGCCAGACCGTGAAGAGCGCGCAAGGCGTGCCGCTGCCGAATGTGCCGAAGGGCTCGCCTTTCGAGGAGTTCTTCGAGGATTTCTTCAACCGCCGGGGCGGTGGTGGTGGCGGCAGCGGGCGCCAGCAAGACCGCAAAGTGTCCTCACTCGGCTCGGGCTTCGTCATCGACGGCAAGGAAGGCCTGATCGTCACCAATCATCACGTGATCGAGGGCGCTGACGAAATCACCATCAACTTCCATGACGGCGCCAAGCTGAAAGTGGACAAGGTTCTCGGCAAAGACACCAAAACCGATCTGGCGCTGTTGAAAGTGACGCCCAAGAAGCCGCTGCCGGCCGTGAAGTTCGGCTCCTCTGCCAACATGAAGGTCGGGGACTGGGTGCTGGCGATCGGCAATCCGTTCGGCCTGGGTGGCTCGGTCACCGTCGGCATTATCTCGGCCAAGCAGCGCGACATCCAATCGGGCCCTTACGACGACTTCCTGCAGACGGATGCAGCCATCAACAAAGGCAACTCCGGAGGCCCGCTCTTCAATATGGACGGCGATGTCATCGGCGTGAACACCGCCATCATCTCGCCGACCGGCGGCTCCATCGGCATCGGCTTTGCCGTTCCGGCCGACACCGCGATGGCAGTCATCGATCAGCTCAAGCAGTTCGGCGAGACGCGCCGCGGCTGGCTCGGCGTAAAGATCCAGTCGGTCACAGACGAGATCGCCGAGACACTCGGCGTGAAGGAGAACACCGGCGCGCTGATCGCCAATGTGACTACGGATGGCCCCGCGGCCAAAGCCGGCATCGAGGCTGGCGATGTCGTGCTCAAGTTCGACGGCAAGGAGATCTCCTCGATGCGGGGGCTGCCGCGGGTGGTCTCGCAGACACCCGTGGGCAAGTCCGTCGATGTCGAGCTGCTGCGCAAAGGTCAGAAGAAAACCGTCAAGGTGATGATCGGCCTCCTCAAGGAGGACGAGGAGAAAAAGGACGCGTCGAAGACCGACAGCGGCGATACCGACAAGCCATCGTCATCGAAACCGCTAGCGGGTCTCGAGCTGGCTCCGCTCGATGATGGACTTCGGTCCAAGTTCAAGATCGATCCCAAAGTGAAGGCGGGCGTCGTCGTCACCGAGGTGACGGCGGGCAGCATCGCCGCGCAACGCAACATCAAAGCCGGCGATGTGATCGTCGAAGCCGCGCAGGAACCGGTCAAGACCGTTGACGACATTCACAAGGGCATCGACAAAGTGCGGAAGAGCGGCCGCAAGCAGGTGTTGCTTCGGATCGAGGACAGCAAAGGCGACATGCGCTTCGTTGCGGTGCCGATCGAATAGCCGCCGCGGAAGCTCCCGCTCTTGGCGGCGCCCGCGCAACTTGGGCGCCGCACTGTTGCGGCGGGTCGAACAGCGCCATTGCAGTCGAACGCCCGGGTCGATAAACCCGAGGCACCAAAACTTTGCAGCACAGGCTCGCAGCAGCCTCGCACCTCCCGCGGTCTCCCTTGCCCCACTCGCACAGCCTGCTTGAAACGATCAGCAACAACCTGGCTCCCGTCCATCGGGATGGCTGGAAGTTTGTCGCCATTGCCGGTGCCGTCACACTGCTGCTCTGGTTCCTGCTGCCGTTCTCGATCCTCGCCTACGTTGCTCTCGGCATCACCGTTTACGTTGCCTACTTCTTCCGTGACCCGGAGCGCGTCACGCCGCTTCGCGATGGCCTCGTCATCGCCCCGGCCGATGGTAAGATCTCTGTCATTGACACCGTTCGCCCGCCTGCCGAGCTCGGCCTCGGCGAGGAGCGACGCCAGCGCATCTCGATCTTCCTCAGCGTGCTCGATGTGCACATCAACCGCTCGCCGGTCGCCGGCCGCATCAGCCGCTCGGTCTATGTGCCCGGCGCCTTTCTCAATGCCGCTCTCGACAAGGCGAGCGAAGAGAACGAGCGCCGATCGCTGGTGATCACACAGCCATCCGGCACCGAGATCGCCGTCGTGCAGATTGCCGGCCTCATCGCGCGCCGTATCGTCACATTCAAAGGCGAGGGTGCGAGCGTCGGGGTCGGCGAGCGCTTCGGCCTCATCCGCTTCGGCAGTCGCGTCGACGTCTACCTGCCGCCGGGACGCACCTCGCTGGCGGCTGTCGGCCAGCGCACGATCGGCGGCGAAACAGTGCTTGCGGATCTGAAATCGGCGGAGCCCGAGCGCGAAGCACGCGCGGGGTGAGGCACCGAAGACGCGCGCCTCAGCGCACTCGAGAAAGTCGGAGAGGGACATGGACGACGGCATTGATCGCGAAGGAGGCATTGGTGGCCGTCGCCGGCGCCGGCTCTTTCGTCAGCGCAAGATTCCCGTGCGCTTCCTGCTGCCCAATTTCTTCACGCTGCTCAGCCTCTGCGCCGGTGTGACGGCCATACGTATGGCCATCGAGGGGCGCTATGACCTGGCGGTGACGCTGATCGTCGCCGCGGCGCTCCTCGACGGTGTCGATGGCCGCCTCGCGCGCGCGCTCAAGGCCCAGTCCCGGTTCGGAGCGGAGCTCGACAGCCTCGCAGACTTCCTCAATTTCGGCGTCGCGCCCGGCATCCTTCTCTTCACGTGGGGGTTGAGCCTCAGCAGCGTGAAAGGGCTCGGCTGGATCGCCATACTGGTGTTCGCCTGCGGCATGAGCCTCAGACTTGCGCGCTTCAATTCGATGCTCGACGTCGACAAGCCGAAATGGCAGTCGAACTACTTCACCGGAATGCCAGCACCCGCGGGCGCCGTCGTCGTGCTGCTCCCGATCTATCTCGAGGGCATCGGCCTTTCCGAGATGCGGTTCTGGCCGCTGCTGATCTCGCTCTACGTATTTGCGATGGCCGGGCTGCTGGTCTCCACCATTCCCACTTTTTCGGGCAAGCTGCTCGGTGAGCGCGTCAGCCGCGAGTGGGTGCTGCCGATCCTGGTCGCTGCCGCATTGCTCGTTGGTTTCCTCGTGACCTATCCCTATCCGACGCTCACCGTCGTGACGCTGCTCTATCTCGCGATGATCCCGTTGAGCTACCGCCGCTTCCAATTCAAGCAAAAGGAGTGGGACGCGGCTAACCCCCCGCTCGAGACTGCTGCCGTGGCCGCAGGACCCGCCGAGCGGCCTTCCCACGGCAGCATTGCCACGCCGCCTTTGCATTCGATCCCGCCGGGCGAGACGAAGCACTGACGAAGCTGATGTGCGAAGGGCGGCCGGCGGTCCGAGCTGGCGCGCCGTTGCGATGCAGCTCGCGCAATAGAAATGGCGTGAAATCGCTATTTCTTTGGCGGTGCAGTCGGTGCCGCTCCGGGCGGTGCCGGCTTGATTTGGTTTTCCTTCTCCGCCTCGGCTTTCAGCGCAGCGTCGACGAACTCGACTTGCGCCTTCTCACGCAGCTGTGCCCCAATCTCCTGCGCCTTGCGATGCACCATCGAATTGATGATGCGGCCTTTGATCTGCTCGAACGGCGGGGCGCCACGCTGACGCTGGTCGTCGAGCTTGATGATGTGCCAGCCGAACTGGCTCTGGATCGGCGGCGAGACTTCGCCCTTCTTCAGCTTGAAAGCCGTTTCCTCGAACTGGGGCACCATCTGGCCACGTGAAAAGAATCCGAGATCGCCGCCATCGTCCTTGCTGCCCGGGTCTTTCGAATGCTCTTTCGCGAGCTTGGCGAAATCGCCGCCCTTGGCGAGCTGCTCGGCGATTTCCTTGGCTTTGGCTTCCGATTCGAGCAGGATGTGGCGGGCGCGGATCTCCTCCTGCGGTTTCGCGGCGGCGACCTGGGCGTCGTAGAGCTTCTTGGCATCGGCTTCGCTGATTGAGCTCTTGATCGATCGTTCGAAGTAGGTGTCGCGCAGCGCGCGGCGCTGCAGGTACTTCATCCGATCATTGAACGCGGGGCCCGTGCCGAGGTTTTCCTTCTCGCCGGCTTCGGCGAACAGCGCATTCTCGATCAGGTATTCGACCAGAACGCGGCGGCGCTGGTCGGCCGGAATCGAGCCAAGCTCGCCGCCGATTTCAGCCTCTGCGTAGGAGAGATCCAACTCAGTGATCGAGCGGCCGTTGACAGTGGCGACCACCTTGTCCGCGCCGGCGGCAGGCGTCGGCGTTTGCGCCGCGACGGGCCAGCTCATCAGCAGTGTGAGGGCGCCGGCTGCCATCACGGCAGCGCTGAGTGAACATTTCACGGGTGCATCCTTTTCGGCTTTGGGCGTTGTGGGCTGACTGGCTCGGGGTATGCCACACCTGCGCTCGAGGGCTGTGGTTTCGAGTTCCCGGGGTCTGCCGACGGCTTAACCTCGCATCAGCAATTTGCCAAGCAAGGCATGGAGCGAGGACGTGGCGAAAATGCGGCTCGCGAGTGGCCAACCGCGCGTTGTCCGGTCCCGCCGCACGTCGCCAAGGAAGCGAAGCGACAACGCAGAATCCTTGACGCTGACGCTGAACGCACCTAAGAACCGTCTCATGATCAACCGCGTCGCAGCCAGCAAACGTGCGCGACGTCACGCCGTCGGCGTGGCGCGATAGCGGATCCGTCTCTCACGAAACTCGAGCCGCTACGCGCGATCCTGACCCCGGGATACGGCGTACAATCGTGCGCAACCCCGAGGCCGCAACCGACGGGGACACCAATGTACGTCAATTCGGCATTCAAGACGCCAGATGAAGAGGCTTGGACCTATGTGGCCGAGCGTGGCTTCGGATGCGTGGTCGCGATCGAGAACGGACGACCGGTCGCTTCGCATGTACCGCTGCTCGTCACCGGCGAGGGGACGTCGCGGCAGCTCGAGTTCCACCTGGCACGCGCCAATCCGCTGCACGAGATCATCGGTCGCAATCCTGAAGTGCTGGTGACGGTGTCGGGCCCCGACGCCTACATCTCGCCGGATTGGTACACGTCTGCCGACCAGGTGCCGACGTGGAACTATATCGCGGCGCACATCTCGGGGACTGCGAAGGCAATGCCGCCCGCGCACGCCCTCGATCACGTGGAACGCATGAGCCAGTCGTTCGAGGAGCGCCTCAGGCCGAAAAAGCCATGGAGCACGTCGAAGATGACGCCGCAGAAGCGCGAGATGATGCTCCGCGCCATCGTGCCCATCGCAATCGCGGTCCGGAGCATCGAGTGCTCGTTCAAGCTCGGCCAGAACAAGCCGCTCCCGGATCGCATCGAAGCGGCCCGCATGCTCGACTGGCGCGGCGGCGCCGGCGAAAAGGGCATCGCGACGGCCATGCGGGCGGCGCTCAAGAGCGAGAAGAGCGCGCGCTAACCTCGTGCAGGATGCCTGACCGATCTTGCGCGCCCAAGCATTCCACGTGAAACGGAGTGACCATGCTGACGCTCAGACCCAACTGCGAATGCTGTGACCGCGATTTGCCGGCCGACTCGGGCGACGCCCTGATCTGCTCGTTCGAGTGCACGTTCTGCCGCGACTGCGCTGAGAAGCGCCTGCCTGGCGGCCGCTGCCCGAACTGCGGCGGCGAGCTCGTCAAGCGGCCCGTGCGGCCTGCCGACCGCCTCGCGAGATTCCCCGCCTCGGTCGACCGCGTCGTGAAAAAGCACGCGTTCTGCGGGTGATGATGGCGGCTCTGCGCCCGAAGCTTCCGCCCGCGCAAATTGGTCCGCTCACCCGCCAATGTTTCACGTGAAGCAATGATACAATTGTATCTAATTTTTTCGCAGAAATCCGCCCGGCTCGAGCAGAACCGCAGCCTTTCGCGTGCCGCGAGCCGATCCGAGACCGCCCCTGCCGGGGCGAATTCGATTTCTCATGGGCGAATTTCAACGCTGGCGCGTTTTCCGGGCGAGGACGGAGGGGGGTAGCCACTCGAAAACACCCCGCTCTAAACGCATCCTGGTGCAGCGGAGAGGCCTTCTACGGGCCTGGCGAAAATCCGCAACCGTTAACGCGCCAATGCGGCGTCTGCCGTGTTGTAATACCGAACCGAGACGTCACGTTTTCTTCAGGTTCCAGAAGTCGCCTCGGAAGTAGAGCAGCGCATCCGCCGTTTCATTGAAGCGGCCCTCTTTGACGCGGCCGATGAAGATCGAATGCGTCTCCACCTCATGCTCGGCGACCAGCTCACAGTCGAGGCTTGCGATGGTGCCCTTCAGGATCGGCGCCCCGGTCGCCAGCGTCTCCCAGTCGTCGTGATCGAACCGCGCCTCGCCCTCGAGTTGCTTCGACGAGAAACGCTTCGCCAGATGCGCCTGCTCCAGCGCCAGCACGTTCACGCCGAAGCACTTGGCCGCCTTGATCGGCTTGTGCGCGCTCGCATTGCGGTTGACGCAGACGAGCACGGTCGGCGGGCTGTCAGTGAGCGAGCACATCGCCGTGGCCGTGAGCCCCGTCCGCGCGCCGGGCCTGCCGACCGCGATGATCGTCACAGCGCCGGCCTGATGGCGCATCAGGTTGCGAAATTTCTGCTGGTCCATGGGTGCGCTCGCCGTTTCCTGCCCTTGCCGTGCCGGGACGTTCTGCTGCCCGCTGCTGCTTAGCCCTCGAGCCGGACCGGCACTCTACCCCGGCGTTACGCCTGCGGTTTCCAGTCGCCGATTTCGGCCTTTGGCAAACCGAGGTTATCGCGAAGCGTCGGGCCTTTGTACTCCTTCTGGTGCAACCCCCGCCGCTGCAACTCGGGGACCACCATGCGCACGAAGTCCTCGTAACCACCGGGCAGGTGCGTGGCGGCCAGGACAAATCCGTCGCAGCAGGTGTTGAACCACTCCTCGAGGCCGTCGGCGATGTCCTTGGCCGTGCCGACGAAGCGGGGGAACTCCCGCACCGTGCCGCGGCTCGAGAACTGCACGAAATCCCGGATCGTCGGATTTTTCTTGCCCGAGAGCTGCACGACGCGATCGATGACGGCCCTGAGGCCGCTGATCGAGGCCAGCTCCTCGTCCGTGAAGGCGCTGTCCATGGGCTTCGAGGCGAAATCGAAGTTGAGGCCCTCTGAAAGCAGCGCCAGCTGGTCGACCGGCCGGCAGAGCCCGTCGATGACGGCCATCTTGTCCTCGGCCATGGCCCTGGTTTCGCCGGGAATGCAGTAGACGGCGGGCGCCACTCTCACGTGATCGGGGTTGCGGCCGCATTTGGCAACCAGCGCCTTGAAGGCGTCGTACGACCTCTTGCCCATCTCCAGGTTGGGGTAGATGCAGAAGACGAGCTCGCCCCATCGCGCCGAGAAGAGCTGGCCGCGGCCTGACTGGCCGGCCTGGATCACCACTGGCCGGCCCTGCGCCGAGCGCGGCACCGGGAAGGGGCCTTTCGACTTGAACCATTTGCCCTGGTGATCGAGCCGGTGAACCTTATCTGGGTGCGCGAATAGGCCTGACGCCTTGTCGACGACGATCGCGTCGTCCTCCCAGGTGTCCCAGTGGCCGAGCACGACCTCCATGAACTCGTCGGCGACATCATACCTGAGATCATGCTCCATGTGCTGCTCACGGCCCATGTTGTGGGCTTCGGAATTGTTGAGCGAGGTCACGACATTCCACGCCGCGCGCCCGCCGGTCATCAGGTCGAGCGTCGAGAACACGCGGGCCACATGGAAGGGCTCGTAGTAGGTGGTCGAGTAGGTGGAGCCGAGCCCAAGGTGCTTCGTCGCCATGCCCATGCAGGTGAGGATCGTCACCGGGTCCATCTTCACGACGCGGACGCCGTTTTTCACCGCCTCTCGGTGGTCATTGCCGAGGATGTCCGGCATGGCGAGCCGGTCGTCGAAGAAGCCGAGATGGAATTTGCCGTACTCGAGCGCCTGGGCGATGCGCTGGAAGTACTCCGGTCCGAGGAAGTCGGTTGCGGAGTGGGGGTGGCGCCATGAGCCGACGTAGTTCGAGCAGTTCTGCGCCTGCAGGAACCCAATCAGGGTCATCTCGCGCGGGGTGTTGGGCATGAGGGATCTCGCCTTGTGGTCTCGTCGTGCGCTGATTAGGCGCCATGTCCGGACAAAGGTGTAGCCCGTTTCGCTGCCTCAGTCACCGCGGACGCTGGGCGAGACTGTCGCAGAAGCGAGCGCTGTCGATCGATGAGACCCGCAAATGAAGAAGGCCCGGCGGGGGAGCCGAGCCTTCGTGTTGCCGATCGTGGGGAGGGGTGACGATCGGCTCGCTAACCGGGAAGGTTATGGCGCGCTGCTCTGCAGATCGCCGAAGACGCCGTCCGTGCGCGGTGCGCTATCACGCAGGTCGTCGAACACCGAGCGGGGCGCGCTGTCCCGGATGTCGTCGAAGATCGACCGGGGGGCCGAGCTCTGGATATCCGTGAAGATGTCGGCGCGCGGTGCCGTGTCACGCAGGTCGTCAAAGATGGTGCGGGCCTGCGCTGTGCCTGTGATGAGGCCGAGGGCGAGGATGGCTGCAATGGTCGTCTTCATGATCGTTCTCCTGGATAAAAATGGCTCGAGTATGAGTGTTCTTGCTCAGATCATCTCACTCGAGTGGGTTGGCTCTCCGTCTTCCGTCTTCCGTCTTTGGTGCAGCGGCGTTGGTCGTCGCTTGCAGACTTAAATGCTCGCATCGGCGTTCTGAAGCAAATCACCTTGAGTCACGTCGCTGTGAGTAAGGATGTGATACGCCCTCGGCGGCCCGCCCGCTGTTCCCGGCGAAACAGGCCCATGAAGATCGAAGCGGGGTGTCTTGCACAAGACAGCGGCAGCCGGTTTGGCGTCGTCACTCCCGGTCCACGATAATTCCGGCGCCGCGATAGCCACCGTCGACAGCGATGATCTCGCCCGTGACATAGCTCGACTGCGTCTCGTCGAGCAGGAACGCGATCACACTCGCGATCTCGTCGGGCTGCGCGTAGCGGTTCATCGGAATGTAGCGGTGATAGAGTTCGCGATCGGCCTCGGTGTGCACGGCTTTCACCATTGGCGTCTCAACGGGGCCAGGCGCCACCGCGTTCACGCGTATCCTGAACTGCGCGAGGTCGTTCGCCATCACCTGCGTCAGCGTCACGACGGCGCCTTTCGAGGCGCCGTATGCCGAGCGGCCTTTGGAGCCGCGCAAGCCCGACACCGACGCGATGTTGACGATCGAGCCGCCGCCCGCGTCGATCATCTGGCGGGCTGCCGCGCGCCCGACAAGGAACGTGCCCACAACGTTCACGTCCATGATCTTGCGAAAGAGATCGACAGGCGTGTCGAGGACGTGCTTGTCGGCCGCGATGCCGGCGGAGTTGACGACGCCAGTCAGGCCGCCAAAGGACTCCACGGCTTCTGCAATGGCGCGGTCCACCGCCTTCTCATTGGTCACGTCGAGCGCAATGAAGTGTGCGTGCTTGGCGGTGCCGTGGCGCTCCTTGGCAGCGGCGAGCGCCTTCTCGTTGACGTCGGTGAATGCAACCGACCAGCCTTTCTCCAGCAGCAACTCGCCGGTAGCAAGGCCGATACCAGATCCGCCTCCGGTGATGATGACGCTGTGCTTCTGCGGCTTTGTTGCTCTTGCTGCCGGCTTGGCCATGGGTGCCTCCTGCGTTTCGCTTTGCTCTGAGACTAACGCAAAATCGGCCCACGTGGGCAACGCCCGCAACGGTGGTCTGTCAAGGTCCACTCGCTTGCGTGCCGGCAATTGCGCCGGACCCTCTCGATGATAACATCCCAACGGGGCCTTCATCAGGAGGAAAGGGAATGCACGAGAAACCGACAACTCGAGTCCGGACGACGTGCCGCCGCGGTTTGGCTGCGCTGATGCTCGCGGTAGCCGCGATCGTTTCCGGTGCGGCCACGACAGTTGCACAGACCGACTGGCCGAACCGGCCGGTCAGGATCATCATTCCCTACGCGGCTGGCGCCAGCACCGACTCGCTGGTGCGTGGCATCGCCGAGAAGCTGCAGGCGTCGCTCAATCAGCCGTTCGTGGTCGAGAACCGCGGCGGTGCGGCGGGTGCCCTCGGCACGGAGATGGCGGCCAAGTCACCACCCGACGGCTACACCGTGCTGATGACGCCCCAGGCGCCTCTCGTCACGCTGCCGCACCTGCGCAAGATGAGCTACGAGCCGCTCATCGATTTCATCCACGTCGGCCGGCTCGGCGAGTCGATTGCCGGCATCGCCGTGCATCCGTCCGTGGGCGCCAAGACGCTGAAGGAGTTCATCGAGCTCGCCAAGAAGAACCCGGGCAAGTTCACCTTCGTCTCGGCTGGTGTCGGCACCGTCAATCACCTGCGCGGCGAGATGCTGAAACTGCAGGCGGGTATCGATTTGCTGCACATTCCCTACAAGGGGACCGGCGAGGCGCTTGCCGATCTTCTTGCCGGCAACGTCAGCCTGATGTTCGAGTCGTCAATGTTTCCGCACGTCAAACAGGGCAAGCTGGTTTTGCTCGCCATGCTCGATGAGCGCAACCCGGAATTCCCGGATGTGCTCTCCATGAAGGAGGCAGGTTTTCCGGACTACGAGCTGCCGATCTGGACGGGCGCCTACGTGCCGCGGGGCACGCCGCAGGCGATCGTCGAGAAGCTGCACAAGGAGCTGGCCAAAATCCAAGAGGACAAGGACCTTTCTGCCAAGCTCGAGCAGGCCGGCATGCGCCTCTACCCCAAGGGGGACAGCCTCGATAATCTCGCCAAGCGCCTCGCGACGGAGTCCGCCCGGTTTGCTGACCTGATCAAGAAGGCGAACGTGAAGCTGGACTAGGCGCGCGCTGTTGGTAGGTCGGCAGCCGCGGGCCTACCGCACATTGGGCCGCGCAAAGGCGGCTTCCATTTCGCGGCGGAACTTGTAGGCGAAGTCGGTGGTATCGATCTCGACGTCGGTCCACTTCAGGCGCTGACCCTCCTTGATGTCGCCTTTGAGTTTCACGTGCTGGGCGAGGCCGAGCGGCAGGTAACCTTCCTTCAGCGACACATCGGCAGGCGTCTGCTTGCCCCACACGCAGAAGCCACCCTCTCCGTCGAGGATCTCGCCCTGCTTCAAGTCGCGTTTGGCCGTTGCGACCACATCCGAATTGAAATAGCGCGAGGTGCCGGTCGGCTCCTTGCGCAGCGCGGCACTGGCCACCGACAGGCCGAGCTCGAGGCCGATCATGTGAGTCGGACGATAGAGCGCGGCGTACTTGCCGCTCTTGTCCTGCAGCATGTTGTACTCGCCGAAGCACTGGTGCGCGTAGACGCTCGGGCTGGTGATCACGACATACGTCCCCATGGCGAGATGATGCGGGATGTCCTTCTCGTCACGCGTCACAGATGAGACGACCTCGGTGACGCCGGCCTTCTCGAGCGTTCCGCCTTCGGAGCGCGGCTTGCACACCTCGGAAAGCTCGAACCGCGAGGCCGGCGGGAACGCGAGGCCGTTCGACTGCGGCACGAGCCCTGTGGCGTTGCACACCGCCGTCATCTCGATTCCCGACTTGGTGCCGTCGATGAACGAGTTGAACATCTTCGGGTTGATGTGGCTGCGATCCTTGATCGTCAGGTACTTGTCGAGGATGTCCCACAGCGTCTCGGGATTGGAGCGGTGATAGTGCGTGTTGTAGCGCGTGCCCTTGCCAGCCGCGACGACCTCGAACCCGCAACTGCGCGCCCAATCGACGTGCTCGCAGATCAGCGCCGGCTGGTCGCCCCAGGCCATGGAGTAGACAACGCCCTTCTCCTTGGCGCGCTTGGCGAGGAGCGGGCCCGCGAGCGCATCGCCCTCCACATTGACCATCACGACGTGCTTGCCGTGCTCGATGGCTGCCAGCGCGTGGCGGATGCCGACCGCCGGCTCGCCCGTCACCTCGATGATAACCTCGATCTCCGGGCACTCGATCAGGGCCATCGCATTGTCGGTGACGTGCGTCTTGCCGGTTTTCAGCGCCTCGGCGAGCGATGTGGCGTCGATCTGCTCCGCGGGCCATTGCACGCCGGTGAGCCGCTCCCGCGCACGCGCTGGCATCAAGTCGGCAAGGCCGACGAGGTGCATGCCGGTCGTCACACGGCACTGCGCCAGGTGCATCGTTCCGAATTTGCCAGCGCCGATCTGGCCGATCCGAATGGGCTTGCCGGCGGCGGCGCGCTCTTGCAGCATGAAGGAGAGGTTCATGTTCGGGCCTTCTCATAAACGTCGAGCAGTCGTTTGACGCCTTCCAACACAGGCCTACCTGTTCCGCAAGAGCGCGCCAACACCGATTGAGGGCGGCAGTTGCTCTGCCACCAACGTCGATAATGGTGCGCTCAGTACAAGCCGCGCTCGGCCATGATCTTGCCCTGGCGCTCGGACTCTTCCGCGGAGAGGCCTTCGCAGTGGTCGGTCAGCATCTGGCCGTAGGTCGGCAGGATAGTGCGGTCGATATGCTTTGCCGGGTTCCATAGGTCGGAGCGCACCAGAGCTTTCGCGCAGTGCAGGAAGGCTTCGCGCACCTCGATCAGCAGCCCCACCGTCGGCACCCGCCCCTGCACGGTGCTCGGCTCCAGCAGCCGCCGGTCGTTGGTGATGCGCGCGCGGCCATTGATGCGCAGCGTCTCGCCCATCCCTGGCACTAGGAACAGCAACCCGACATCCGGGTTGGCGAGGATGTTGGCCATGTTGTCGAGCCGGTTGTTGCCGATGCGGTCCGGCAGCAGAATGTGCGCATCATCGAGAACGCGCACGAATCCCGGCGGGTCGCCGCGCGGGGACACATCGGCGCCGCCCGGCCCATGGGTCGCCAGCACGCAGAAGGGCGAGAGCGCAATGATGTCCCGGCAGTGCTTGTCGAGGCGGCGGAGTACCTTGTCCGTCGCCCGGCTGAGCGGTTTCAGATGCGCGGCGCGCAACGCAGCCTCGTCGGTGATGAACGTGGTGTCGTCGGGTATGGCCTTCACAGCGGCGGCTCACTTGCTAGAGTTCGGGTCCGGCAGGGTTTGGTCATCACGTTAGAGGAGACGGCCATGGTGCTCAACGCGTCGAAGCGGGGTCCCCGCTACAAGCACACGGCCATCGACGGCGACCGGCCCTACGAGAGCCTGTCGGTCGACAAACTGACGCCGGTGATCGGCGCCGAGATCTCGGGCATCGATCTGTCGCGCCCGCTCTCCAATGTGCAGGTCGACGAGGTGCATCGCGCGCTTGCCGAAAACCTGGTGATCTTCTTTCGCGATCAGCGGATCACGCCGGAGCAGCACCTGGCGTTCGGCCGTTTGTTCGGCGACCTGCATGTGCACCCGGCCGCGCCGCATGCCGACGGCCATCCGGAGCTCCTGAAAATCTACGCCGATAAGGACAGCCCGCGCGCCAATGGCGAGGCGTGGCATTCGGATGTCTCGTGCGAGCCGGAGCCGCCCATGGGGTCGATCCTTCACATCCGCCAGTGTCCGCCGAAGGGCGGCGATACGCTCTTTGCCAACATGTATGCGGCCTACGAAGCGCTCTCGGATCTCATGAAGGCCTATCTCGATGGACTGACCGCGGTGCACGACGGTGAGCATGTCTTTCGCGGCACCTATGCGAATTACGGCGTCAAGGACAAGCCGAGCTATCCGCGCGCCGAGCACCCTGTCATTCGCACGCATCCGGTGACTGGCAGGAAGTGCCTCTTCGTCAATGGCGGGTTCACCACGCGCATTATTGGAGTGCCGCGCGACGAGAGCGACGCCATCCTGCGCTACCTGTTCGAGCACGCGGCCAACCCGCTCTTCCAGTGCCGTTTCCGCTGGCAGCCAAACTCGATTGCGTTCTGGGACAACCGCTGCGCGCAGCACCGCGCCATGTGGGATTACTGGCCGCACACGCGTTCTGGCGCTCGCGTCACGGTCAAGGGCGACAAGCCGTTCTGACTTGCGAACCAACCGCGGCGCCGATCCACCGCTTCTTCCGGAATCGAAAACGCCAAGCCGGGTGCTCCAGCCTGGCGTTTCTGAAATCCGAATGCTCGAGTTCTACTTCTTCACCGGCGTGACGCGCGCGTCGACGCACTTGCCCTTGCTCCAGTACATGTAGGTTCCGCACGAGCCTGGGCGCTTCTTGGCCGCTTTGGCCTTCTTCTTGCCTTTGGCCTGCGCCTCCGCGAAGAACGACTGGCTTCCGGGCGGGTTAACACTCAGTCCCACCGCGAGCGCAGCGGCAACGGTGATGACGGTCAACAGCTTCATTGCTTCCTCCGTGGTTTTTCGATTGGGAGGTTGTCCCTCCGCAAATCCGAGGCTGCCACGGCGGCGAACAATTGTCAGTTGCCCGTCAGCACATTCCGCAAATTTTCTCGATGAAGCACGTAACCGATTGTCCCAATGCCTTATTCGGCCGCCTGCTTCTTGCCGCGCCGCGCGAACTGCACCAGGGCATCGTCGGCGCACGGCACGATAGGTGAGAAATCCTGGTGAGCGATCCACTCCGGGCGCGTTGGCTTTCTGATGTGGTTGGAAACCGCATTGAGCGTCAGGTAGACGATTCGGCGCGGGAATGGTGTGATGTTGCCGGCCGAGCCATGCACCAGATTGCCGTGGAACATCAGCATACCACCGGGCTTGCCGACGGGCTGCACGAGGCCGCCTTCCTTCACAAGCTTCTCAACGGTGGCGTTGTCGAGTGTCCAGAGCGGATAGTTGGTGGTCGATGTATCGTGACCGGCTGAGATATTGCCGTGCTTCTGCGAGCGCGGCACCAGCATCAACGCGCCGTTGTAGGGGAACACCTCGTCTAGGAAGATCGAAATGTTCATGGCGCGCGGCTCGGGCATGCCGTCGTCACGCATCCAGGTGGCATAGTCCTGGTGCCACTGCCAGACGTCGCCGTCGAACTTCACCTTCGCGTTGATCTTGTACTGGTGCATGTAGACCTTCTCGCCGAACACCTGCTCGACGGGCTCGATCATGCGCGGATGGCGGCCAAGAATGGCGTGGGCCTCGTTGTAGGTGTGCGCAGCGAAGGCGGTGCGGGGTGCGCCGCTTTTCTCGCGCCAGATCTCGGGGCGATCGGAGGCGAGCACGTGCGCCGACTCCTCGCGCAAAACCTCGATCTCCTCGGCCGTGAAGAGGTCGGGCAGGAACAGCCAGCCTTCGGTGTAAAACTGCTTCAGTTGAGCTTCGGTCAACTTCATGGCGTCCTCCTTGATTGATGCTGCATCTTGCTCGCGTTGAATGGAAATGCTCGCTCAATCTCGTCTCAGCTCGCCCGAACGCCAACTTCGAACGCGGCGTTAGCCGTATCGAGCCGGCGCACGGTATCCTCGGCGGCGCGCGCAGCGTGCTCGCGTGCAAGCCGGCTGGCATCGGATGGATTGCCGGTGGTCACAGCGTCGAAGATCGCGGCGTGCTCACGCCAAACGCGGCGCGCGATATCGAGTCCGCCCAGGACCTGGCGCATCGAGCGGCGGAAGTGCGGCCACTGCTCCGCGACTGTTTCCACGATTGCCGTGTTGCCGGATAGCCGATGCAGCGCGGAGTGGAACGCGACGTCGGCGTCGACCAGCTGCGCGAAGTCGGGATCCGTTGCGAATCGCGCCGCTTGTGAGCCCGCCTCGAGCGCGGACTTGAGACTTTGAAGCTCGGGAGCCGCGGCCTCGCCCGACCGGCAGCGGGACGCAGCGACCTCTGCCGCGAGCCCATCAAGCGCTGCCCGCACTTGATAGAGGTCGCGGATGCGCTGGCCGTCGATCGGAGCGACCGCGATGCCGCGCTTGCCGGCGTCCACCAGCAGACCGCGCCGGCGCAGCACCTGGATCGCGTGGCTGACAGGCTGGCGCGAGACGCCAAGCATCACCGCCAGCTCGTCTTGCGTCAGCCGGCGGCCGGGCTCCAGGGTCCCGTCGACAACAGCCGAGAGCAGGCGGTCATGAACTTGGTCGATCAGGGCAGGTTGCAGGTCGAGCTGTGCGATTGACATGGAGCGTCTGCCTCAGCGGGTGGTATGTCGGGACGTCATCGCCATTGCGGCTGATCTTTAGCAGCGCCCCAGGCAGGCCAGCTCCGGTCAATGACCAGCCTTCTGCTCCATGTGATCTGGAACCTTGCGCGAGGCCTAGCAGCCGAACCACCGGCGCTGACCCTGCAAATGGGATCCCGTGTGGACCTTGGAGCACTTGAAGCACTTGCCGCAATTTTTAGCATGCGGAATTCGGAATTCCAAGCTCCGAACTGCGGAGTCGGTTCGCATTGGTCAGAAAGGCCGCGTGGTCATGGCTGGTAATATGGTCGAATTAGCCACGTGAACCCTTCCAAGGCCGGCCTTCGTGCGAAATCTCCGCGCCGGGCCCTACCTGATCGCCTTGCCGATCTGGAAGGGCGTCAGCATCTGGGTGAGCGTGTTCATCACGTCCTTGGCTTCCTGCACCGCGCCGTCGTAGCAGGCGATCGCATCATCCGGCATCAGGTAGGGGTTGATGGTGTCGCGATGGGCGCTGCGCACGAGTTCCTCGATCGAGCGCTGCACCACCTCGGTCTCGCGTGTCTTCGGATTGCGGCTGATCAACACCGCGTAGCGCGAGGCGTTGGTCGCCAGGTTGCCGCCGACGCAGTTGGCTTGCACGAGCCCCTGCAGAAAACGCGTTCCGTAGGGAAGGATGGTCGCGAACTGCGGATTGGCAGCGACCGAGTTGTTCAGAACCGGCGTCGCCAGGTTCGAGACGAAGAAGCGGATCGCCGGCGGCGTGATCTGCGAGATCCGCACCAGCGCCGACTGGAAGCAACCGGACTCGCCGACGTCGATATGATCACCTTCGATCAATGGCATGTCGTCGACCGGCATCCCGGTAATTGCGCCGCGCCAGTCCAAGAGGAACTGGCGCCCATTCCGCGTGACGGTTACACGCGACAGGTCCGCGTCCGGGCGAACGCCACCACCCGCTCTGAGCGCAGCACCAACGAAACGCTCCATCGGGCTGTCGCCGTACTTCGTCATCGCCTTGTCGAGCTTGTCGGAGTCCCGAATTGAGTTGATCGACTGACGACCGGGCATGAAAACAGCGCCGGTAATCGAGATATTGATCGGCGCGTACTGGACCGGCCGCGTCGTGAGTCTGAGCCCGTCTTTCAGAAAGACGCCAGATTTGATGTAGGCGTTTTCGATCCGCTGGGTGAGCTCGGCGTTGGTCAGGCCAACCGCATCGACCTGTCCCGCATACGGGAGCACTACCGTGCCATCCGCATTGATCACATAGTCGCCGGAAAACTCTTGCGAGCCGAACACGAACACGTGGAAGCGGTCGCCAGGCGAATAGCGCATCGCCATCTGCTGTAGCGACTTCGCAGGTACGTTGCGCGACGGCGGCATCAAAAAGTTGGCTGTGCCGGGCGGCGGGCACGTCTTGTTCAAATAGGAGAGCGACTGACGCAGGCCGAGCCGCGAGCTCTTCTCCGGGTCGAAAAGCTGGATGTTCTGATTGCGCGGGGGATCGAGGGGCGCGCAGCTCACCAGTGCGAGGCCTGCGATTCCGGCAAGCGCCAACGCTGCCCGGCGGACACACGATCCGAGAGACGCGCGACGCTCAGCCGTGGGCCACCCTGGCGACCCACTCGAACCCGATGTGCGGCTACGCACCAAAACACCCAACCCCAAAACACACCACCGGGTATTGCTAGAGGCACAAGGTTAAGAAGGTGTTTACCAGTTCGGCTGTCTGAGCCCGGATCGTCACCCTGGTTGCTTCGGGCGCCTTGGTTGACAGCACGAGGCCCATGTCCGAAGGATGCTCGCGCACAAAAGCCAGGGGCAACCGGCTGCTGCGAATGCAACCGGCATCAGGGAGGGATCAATGGCTTCGTACGTATCTCTGACCAGGCGGGCCCTGGCGGGGCTTGCTGCAATTTCCGCGGCCCTGGCGATGACCGGCTCCTCGGCGGCCCAGTCCTGGGACGAGGTCGTCGCCGCTGCGAAGAAGGAAGGCAAGCTCACCCTCTATCACAACATACGGCCGGCAGGGATCGAGGAGATTCTGAAGAAGTTTCGCGCCGCGTATCCCGAGATCAAGACGGAGCAGATTCGCCTCGGCTCCGGTCCGCTCAATGAGCGCTTCCGCACCGAGTTCACAGCCGGCAAGCACATCGCCGACGTGGTGATCACCTACGCCGACAGTGACTTCATGAAAGAGGTGCCGACCTGGTTCGCCCAGTGGGACCCGCCGGAGTGGAAGGGCAACTTCCGCGCCGATACCAACATCGACCGACGGCTCTACGCGCTCCAGCAGGTGCGCGAGGCGATCATTTGGAACAAGAATGTCGTCAAGGACGCCGACGCTCCGAAAGAGTGGGCCGACCTGTTCGATGCCAAGTGGAAGGGCAAGGTGGCGCTCAATACGCCCTGGCGGTCGATCTCGGTGCAGCAGATGTTCGCCTATTGGGACAAGCTCGGCATCAAGGATGCCGCCGAGAGGATGAAGGCGAACGACGTGAAGTTTTTCGAGGGCTCGAGCGGCATCATCCAGGCGATCATCCGCGGCGACGTGGCCGTTGCGCACATGACCGACATTCCTCTGAATCCGGCTCTCGCCGATGGTGCACCGGTTGGCTTCATCTATCCGAAGTCTGGAACCACAACCTCGGACTCGATCTACGGCGTTGCCGCCAAAGCGCCGCAGCCGAACGCGGGACGTGTGTTCGTCAACTGGCTGATGACGAAGGAAGGCCAAGCAGTCTTGGTGGAGGAGGGTGGCCTCTCGGTGACGCGGATAGGCGCGCCAGCGCTTTCACACTTGCCCTCGACCGACAAACTCTCGAACGCGGTCGACGGCATGAAGATCCTGACGCCTGAGGTGCAGAAGACACTGATCGAGCACTGGCGCAAGGTGTTCGGCGTGAAGTGACGGCAGTCGCATCGCGGCGGGTGGGCACATGTCTCAGACGACAACGGCGGCAGCGCCTGCCAAGTGTCTCGCAATGCAGGCCCACACAGGGACGGGCCTGCTCAACACCCTTTATACGTTCGTCTACGTCGCAGTGCTGCTGCTGGTGCTCATACCCATCGGTGCGCTCGTCTACGGCAGCTTCCGCACGGCCGCGCCCGGCGATCCGCACGGCGCCTGGACACTCGCGAACTACGCCGGCCTGTTCTCCCCCGGCGTGATGAACACGGTGCTGATCACGTTGTGGATCGGCATTCTGACAGCAGTAATCTCCGTAATCCTCGGCGTCGCCATAGCACTGATCGTGCACCGAACCGATTTCAGGTATCCAAACACGATCACCGCATTGGTCGGGCTCGCGTTCTATTTTCCCTCATTCATTCTGGCGATGGCCTGGATCATCATCGGCTCACCGGGCGGGATTATCAATTACGTCTGGGGCACGCTGCTGGGCCTTCCCGGCAAGATGGACATCTACTCGATCACCGGCATCGTCCTCGTCATGGTGCTGCACCAGGTACCGTTCGTGTATCTTACGATGCGCGGGCCGATCACGGCGATGGACGGCATCTACGAGGAGGCTGCGCGCACATCGGGGGCAACACCGGCGCAGGTGCTTCACCGCGTGACGCTGCCGCTGCTTGGGTATTCGGTGGTGTCGAGCTTCATTCTGACGTTCATCACGTCGATCGAGCAGTTCGCCATCCCGCAGATGATCGGTGCGCCGGGCCGCATCTATGTGCTCGCCTCGCAACTCTATCTTCTCTGCCGCTTCCCACCGACTGACTATGGCCTCGCGGCGGCGGTGGGCCTCACGCTTTCTGCCATCACCGGCCTCGCCATCTGGGCGCAGCGACGCATCGTCGGTACGGCGCGCCTCACGACGGTCGGCGGCAAGGCGGGTCGCCTGGCACCGATCAGGCTCGGCCGCTGGAAATGGGGAGCCTACGTTTTGACCTTCGGGTTCGCGTTTTTCGCGCTGGTTCTGCCGACGCTGATCCTGATTTACACGTCGCTCATTCGCTTCTTCAACGCCAACCCCTTACAAGCCCGCTACACGACGCGGAACTATGAGCAGATCTGGAACGACACCGGCACGCTGCTCTCGTTGCAGAACACGATCGTCGCATCCGGCATTGCGGCGGGGCTCGGAGCGATGCTGGGTTTTCTCATCTCCTACTTCACGCTTCGCCAGCGGCCTCAGGGATACCGGGTTCTCGACATGGTCGGCAGCTTGCCGTTCGGCGTTCCTGGTGTCGTGATCGGCCTTGGCCTGCTCTGGGCCTACGCTTATCTGCCACTGCCTCTCTATGGCACGCTGGCTATCATCATCGTTGCTTACATCACGCGGTATCTGCCCTATGCGACCGAAACCGTGGGCGGGCAAATGGTGCAGGTCGACAAAAGCTTGGAGGAGGCGGCCTGGGTGTCGGGCGCATCGCGCATCAAGACGCTATCGAAGATCCTGTTGCCAATCGTGTTCCCCTCCGTGCAGGGCGCATTCTTTCTCCTGTTCATGGCCTTCTTCCGCGAGATCTCGTCGGCGGTGCTCCTGTTCACGGCATCGACGACCGTGATCTCCGTCTCGATCTTCGGCCAGTTCGAGGTCGCGAACTGGGGTGCGGCGAGCGCGCTCTCCGTCATCGCCACGCTCATCATCTTCATCGTGATGTCGCTGATCTTGTGGCTCTCGCCTGCCACGCGGCGGAAGTGGAGTTGAGTCCCCTCTCCCCATGCCCTGCACTTGCATGGGGAGAAGGTTAGGGTGAGGGGCGGCCACCTGCTCCGAGCCTGTTGCCGCCCCTCACCCTAGCCCTCTCCCCGCACGAGTGCAGTGTGCGGGGAGAGGGGACGAGAACTTCATGAGCATCTCCGTCAAGAACCTGACCAAGATCTACGGCAGCAACCGCGTCGTCTGCGACGTGTCGTTCGAGGTGGCGAAGGGCGAGTTCGTGTCGCTGCTCGGACCGTCGGGCTGCGGCAAGACGACAACACTGCGCTGCATCGCCGGACTGGAGGAGGCGAACGGCGGTGAGATCGCCATTTCCGGCAAAAATGTTTCGGCTCCCGCGAAAAGCCTAATGACTCCGCCCAATGCACGAGACGTCGGCATGGTGTTCCAATCCTATGCCGTGTGGCCGCACATGAGCGTCGCCGAAAATGTGGGGTTCCCGCTGACGATCCGAAAAGCAGCAGCCGCTGCCGTCAAGGATCGAGTTGATTGGGCGCTCGGCATCGTCGGCATGCTGGAACTGCGCGACCGTCAGCCGTCACAGCTCTCCGGCGGCCAGCAGCAGCGCGTGGCTTTGGCACGTGCCATTGTCGGCCAACCACGTGTGCTGCTGTTCGACGAGCCGCTGTCGAATCTCGACGCCAAATTGCGCGATACGACCCGCGCCGAGATTCGCCGCCTGCAGAGGGAGCTCGATATTGCGGCCGTCTACGTCACGCACGATCAGGCGGAAGCGCTCTCCATGTCCGACCGCGTCATCGTGATGGACAAAGGCATCATTCAGCAAACCGGAACGCCGAAGGAGCTCTATCGCCGTCCCGCCAATAAATTCGTCGCTGACTTCGTTGGTGTGGCGAGCTTCATCGACGTGACGCCGGGCGCCGGCGGCGGAACTTGGATGCTACCCGATGGCTCGGAGGTTCGTGCCGACGCGAGTGCTGCGCAGCCGGGTGCCAAACACCAGCTCATGTTGCGCCCTGAAGCCGTTACGCTGGCCGCGCCGAGCTCCAGCCTCGCGGGAAAGGATATCGAAATGCTGAACGGCCGGGTTCGTGAGGCGAGCTATCTGGGCGCCTACTCGGAGTATCTGGTCGAAGCGGGAGGTGCAACGGTCCGCGTTCATGCCAACGACGATGTGGCGCCGGGCACTGACGTTACATTGAGCTTTCGTTCCGGCGACGCTCGCATCCTCGCGCTGTGATACAACTGGCCGCTGGCGCACTGTGATGCACTACCACGGGATTTGTCGGAACGGCCAGCACCGACAAATTTCTGGCACCAACGAGACAAGACAATGCCGCCCGATTCTGCATCGCTGTCATCCTGGCCGGATCTGGCAGGCCGCCTGATTGAGGACGGCCAAGGCCGCCGGCACGTGCTCCCTATCCGTGTCTACTTCGAGGACACGGATTTTTCGGGTCTCGTCTACCACGCGTCGTACGTCCGCTTCTGCGAGCGCGGCCGATCGGACTTTCTGCGCCTCCTTGGCAATGACCACCGCGACCTGATCGACGGCAAGGAGGGGCGGGAGCCGGCGGCGTTCGTCGTCCGCCGCATGGCGCTCGAGTTCCTGAAGCCCGCGCGCATCGATGAAATTCTCGAGGTCTCGACCAAGGTCCGCGAGCTCACAGCCGCTACCCTCCTGCTTGATCAAACGGTCTCGCGGGGCAGCGAGAAGATCTTCGAGGCGCAGGTGACGGTCGTTCTCGTCAGTCAGTCCGGTCGCGTGCTGCGAATCTCCAGTGCCCTGCGCAAGTCCTTGCATTCGGGCAGCTGAAGATGGAGGGTTGCCAGGCTGAAGCCAAGCACCCGGAAGAAGAAATTCTCTCAAGAAACGCCCGCATGACCTGCAAATGACGCTTGCCAAACCTGAACGGCCTGCCGGCTTGCCGCCACGTCATGCACGCGCAGGAACTGCACGCCCTGCATTACGCCGGCGAGTGCCGCCGCGATCGACCCGGGCATTCTCGTGGATGGCGCGCTGGTGCCAGTCAGCGTGCCAATGAACCGCTTGCGCGACGCTCCGAGCATCACAGGCACGCCGAGCGCGTGATAAAGCGAGAGCCCTGCCAGGATCTCGAGGTTGTGCGCAATTGTTTTTCCGAATCCGATCCCAGGATCAACGATGATGCCGTCCCGCCTCATGCCTGCGCGTACGCACGCTTCGATCCGCTCTTCGAGATAGTCGTACACATCGAGCAGCGCGCACTTGTACTTGGGCTCGAGCTGCATGGTCTCCGGCGTGCCCTGCGCGTGCATCAGGACGACCGGCAAACCCGTCTCGACGGCGGCCTGCACGCTGCCGGGATCATGTGTCAGCGCGGAGATATCATTCAGAAGATGCACGCCCGCGGCTGCGGCGCGCCGCATCACCTCGGCCTTCCTGGTATCGACGGAGAGGCGCGCGCGCGTCTTGGCAGCGAGCCCCTCGATTACCGGCAGCACACGTCGCAGCTCCTCGTCGAGCCCGACCGGCGGCGCACCGGGCCTCGTCGACTCGCCTCCAACGTCAAGGATATCGGCTCCTTCTTCGGCCAGCCGCAGGCCATGTGCGATCGCTTCGTCAGAGGAACGAAAGGAACCCCCATCCGAAAAGCTATCCGGCGTGACGTTCACGATCCCCATGATCAATGGCCGGGAGAACGCGAGTCCCGCGATGGCTGCACGAGGCGCTTCGATTCTCGCCAGCACCGTATGCACAAGCTGTTGCTCTCGATCGACCGTCGCTGATGCTGATCGCAGCTGTTGCAGCGCGGAGCCGCTGACGACTCTGCGCTCGATGCGGTCGTCCGGATAACGCTTGATGATTTCGCATGCCGTGAACGCCGGCCCGTCGTGACCCGAAACATGCAGACGGTGGTCAGAGGAGACGGCGTCCTCAACGGTTTGGTGGGGGACGCGTCCAATCGGTCGTATGTAGGTGCGGGGTATCATGTTCAGATGGGGCGACCCCGCACTACGCAGGATCGCGCTCTGTAAGCGTTACTTCTCGGCTGTACGGAATCCGGCCGGTCCGCCCGTGGTGCGAACCGATCCAGCTGCAGTGAGCCGCGGAGGCGCCCACGCGAAGACATAGATCTGCTCGTCAGCCGCGCATTGCACGGCGACCTTGCGGCTGTTCGACGACCAGACGATGCCCTGGCACCAGACGCCGACATCGGCGTCCGCAACGCGCGTCAGGTTGTTCTTCTCGCGCCTCAGGATCACCAGCTTGCCTTTCTGGTTGTAGAAGGGCGAGTCGGAAGCCTTGTTGGTGCCGTTCATCACGGAAACGGCGACGTAGTTTCCATCCGGCGAAATCTTGATGCCTTCGGGCGTCTGCCCGACGCTGACGGTGTTGATCACGCGTGGCGGCTTGGCCGCCAGATCGATCAGGCTCACCGTATCAGAGTCACCGCTGCCAACGCCGATGTTGGCGACGGCGGCAAAATCGCCCTTCGATGCGATGTCGAGGCCGTAGGGTTTCATGCCGGCCGAGATCTCGCGCTTGGTGTCGGTGACCTTGGTGCCTTCGATCGCGAGCACGGAGATCTTGCTGTCGCCATCGCGCGAGACCAGCGCCGACTTTCCATCCGGAGCGAAGACCACGGCCGCAGGGCCCGATTTCTCGTCGCCGAGCTTGATCTTCTCGCCGACTGGCGTGACGGCCTTGCCTTTGATCTCGAAGGCGGAGACGGAGCCCTCGTTGCGGTTGGCAACCAGCGCCAACGTCCCCGCCTTGTTGATCGAGACGCCAGACGCGCCAGCGCCCGCCTTCAACGTGGCGAGCACCTTCGGCTGGTAGGCCGGCGGGGCCTGCTTGCCGCGTATGCGCGCGGTGAGCCCGGCGACGACTCCGCCCGCTTTCCCGAGATCGAGCACCGTTACCACATCGCTCGGCGCCTGCTTGGTTGGATCGGCCGGGTCGATCTTCTGGGCCGCTGTCACCAGCGCGATGTCCTCGTTCGGCGCAACCGCAACGCTCGTCGGGGGACCAACGATGCTGGTCGGCGCCTTGATCTCGGCAACAAGCTTGGGCGGCGTCGAGGTGAAGTCGATCAGCGCAATCGTCTCGGCGCCGTCCTTGTTCACTGACGTCTTGCCGTTCTCGAGCTTCAACTTCCCGTCGTTGGCGGAGACGGCGATCTGAGCCACAGCGACCGCGGACAGTGCGGCCAACGAGACCGCGACAAGCGGCGCACCAATGACGAGCCGCGACGAAAACGCTCTCATGTATCCTCCCGTTAACAAGCTGATGCCGTGAACTGAAAATCGAGCCAAGTTGCATTGCAAGCGTACCAGCTTTGCCTCGGCAAACAATAAGCGCGGGTCGCTGGGGAGACGTGCCGAAGATGGCTGGCTGAACGACAACGGGCGCCCAAAGGCGCCCGTCGAGTGAGTGGAGCAAAAGTTGCAGCGCGGCAGATCAGGACTGCGGTTGCGGCGTCAAGCCACCAGGGCCAGGCTCCTCGCGCGGGCGCTGCTTGCCGGCGACGGGAACTGCCGAGCCCATTGGACCCTTGGTCTCCTCATCGTCGGACTTGCGCACGATTTTCTCGCCGCGCATCACGGCCAGGCACTCTTCGCCGGAAATGGTTTCGAATTCCATCAGTGCTTGCGTGATCGCTTCAAGCTTATCTCGATTGGCGAGCAGAACCTCCCAGGCTTTGTCCTGCCCCGCGGTCACGATCTTGCGGATCTCATCATCGATCAAGCTCGCGGTATCCTCGGACATGTTCTGGCGCTGCGTGATCGCGTGACCCAGGAACACCTCCTGCTGGTTTTCGGAGTACCGCAAGGGGCCAAGCTTCTCGCTCATGCCCCACTCGGTGACCATGCTGCGGGCGAGGCTTGTCGCCTGCTGGATATCGCTGGACGCGCCAGTGTTCAGGTGCTCCCGACCATAGACGATCTGCTCGGCAACGCGGCCGCCAAAGGTCATGGCAATGCGCGCCTCGCACCACTGCTTGGAGTAGCTGAGCTTGTCGCGCTCGGGCAGGCTCATGGTCACGCCCAGCGCGCGGCCACGCGGAATGATCGTAACCTTATGCAGCGGGTCGTTTCCGGGCACCAGCAGGTTAACCAGTGCGTGCCCCGCCTCGTGATAGGCCGTCGCGAGCTTTTCCTCCTCGGTCATGGCCATGGAGCGGCGCTCGGCGCCCATCATGACCTTGTCCTTGGCGTCCTCAAATTCGGCCTGCGTCACCATCCGCTTGGAACGCCGTGCCGCAAGCAAAGCCGCCTCGTTGACGAGGTTGGCAAGGTCGGCACCCGAGAACCCCGGCGTGCCGCGGGCGATGACCTTGGGATCGACATCCGGCGCCACGGGGACCTTCCGCATATGAACGCGCAGGATCTTCTCGCGGCCGCCAACATCCGGATTCGGCACCGTGATTTGCCGGTCGAAACGGCCCGGCCGCAACAAAGCCGGGTCGAGCACGTCTGGACGGTTGGTCGCCGCCAGAATGATGATGCCTTCGTTCGCCTCGAAACCGTCCATCTCTACCAGCAGCTGGTTGAGCGTCTGCTCGCGCTCGTCATTGCCGCCGCCAAGACCCGCGCCACGGTGGCGCCCAACGGCATCGATTTCATCGATGAAGATGATGCACGGGGCGTTCTTCTTCGCCTGGTCGAACATGTCGCGCACACGGCTGGCACCGACGCCAACGAACATCTCGACAAAGTCGGAGCCGGAAATCGTGAAAAACGGCACGTTGGCCTCGCCAGCGACGGCACGGGCGATCAGAGTCTTACCGGTGCCGGGAGGACCGACCAGCAAGCAGCCTCGCGGAATGCGCCCGCCGAGCCGCTGGAATTTCTGAGGGTCACGCAGGAACTCGACGATCTCCTGCAAGTCGACCTTGGCCTCGTCGACGCCTGCAACGTCCTCGAACGTGACGCGCCCATGCCGTTCCGTGAGCAGCTTGGCTTTTGATTTTCCGAAGCCCATGGCCCGACCGCCGCCGGACTGCATCTGGCGCATGAAGAACACCCAAACCGCAATCAGGAGCAGCATGGGGAACCAGTTGACGAGAACGCTGAAGATCGTGGGCACATCCTCATCGGCCGGCCGCACGCGAATCTTCACGCCGAGGCCTTCAAGCTCCCTGATCACGTCCGCCTGATTGTCAGGACCTAGAGTCGTAAACGTTTTATCGTTGGCCTGACCCGTGTATCGGTGACCTTGAACGAGCACTTCCTTGATGTTGCCGCTCTTTACCTGCTCCTTGAACTCGGAATAGCTGATCTCGCTGCCGCGAGTCGTACGCGCAGGATTCTGGAATAAATTGAACAGCGCAAACAACAACAGGAGAATCACGACCCAAATCGCGACATTCCGGAAGTTCGAGTTCATGAATTTCCCTTCCTTGGTGGCGCCAGGTGCTCGTTTGGCGGTTGTTTCTGGATCAACGAGGCGCCACTCGCTGGTCGTTAACATAGGAAGGTGCAGGAGTCTTGCCAAGTTCGCAGGGAACCAGGATCACCATCTGCAAGCCGGTTCAGTTTTCTAGCTTTTGCTCAATGGTGCCGGGTCCGCCGATGAATTTGGCAGTAAACGACTGCGCCCAAGGAACTGCTGAGAAAAAGAAGGTCGGGGCAGCAACTAATTCTCCGTCAATCCAAGCGCCCGGGGCCGTTGCTAGGACGTTGTCATCTCGCATCGGCAGTACGGTGCTGCCCGATCGGATTTTCCGGATACCCGCAATCCCCACGGCCTGGATAGTGACGGGACAGGGCGCGGATGACGCCAAAGCTACGATGAATCGCCCGTCCCACGTTCGCGTGTCACCAGGGGCTAGCTTCGTGACAGGTAACCCGCCCCGGCCAGCTTCCCGCCAAACACGAATGAGGCGTGCGGAACGCTCAACCGTGCAGCCCGAAATAGTCTGGCGCGCGAAATCCGCCTGCTCCAGCCGCTCGACAAGCGTCTCCGCGCGCGACAGGACCAGAGCGACTGGCGCGCCGCCGAATGCGGAAAGCAGGCGGGCCACAAGTCGTACCCGGATGTCTTCGGGCGCGCATCGCCAATCCGCCAAAGGCAACTCTCCAAGCAGGCCGAGGTTGAGCGCTACCAATCGGTTCCATTCATGGTCCGCCACTGCGTTCAGCGCCTGCGATGCGCGACGGAGCCGCCGAGCGCTGGTCGCGATCATGCCCGCGGCAAGTCCCGCTTCGGTGAGAGGGGGCATTGCAGCGCGCACACGCACGCGCTCGAAGGCGAGGTTCTGGTTGCTCGGATCGTCCCGCCAAGCCTCGCCATACGACCGAAGAGTAGCTTGAAGCCGCGATTTCGCCACGTCGAGGAGCGGCCGGGCGATGCCATCGCTTTGCGGCGCCATGCCGCCGAGCCCGTCGACGCCGCTTCCGCGCGCCAAGCGCATGAGCACGGTCTCCGCCTGATCTTCGACATGATGGGCCGTCACGATCAGGGCGCCCCCCAACTCAGCCGCATGCGCACGGAGAAGGCCGTAGCGCACTTCACGGGCTGTTGCCTGAACTGCGCTTACTGGTTTGTCGCCCTGCCAAACGAGAATGGCATGTGGCAGCCCGAGTCGCCCTGCGCTCTGCCCGACCCACTCGGCCTCCTCGCTGGAGTCGAGCCTCAGCCTGTGGTCGACTGTTGCCACACTCACAATGGGTACCGCATCGAGTCTTTTTTCGGTATGGCGCAGGCGCCAGCGAGCGGCCAAGTGCATCAACGCCATGCTGTCAGCGCCACCCGAGACAGCCAGCACGAGCCGCTTGTTCGCGAGGAATGGTGCAAAGAGCCGATCAGCCTCCTCGTCAGCGATTGGCTGGGAGGCACTCACAACCTTAGCAGCCCATGCGCTGCTTGACGGCGCGGGCCTTGCTCTTCACGTCGGCCGGCGCGTTGGGGTGGCGTGTATCGAGTTCGGTGAACAGGGCGCAGTCCTTCTGCCCGAGCTGCTCGAGTGCCATGGCGACCTTGAGCAGACTGTTCGGCACTTTTGAGCTCGCCTGATGCTTCTCGATCACCTTCAGAAATGCTTGGGCAGCCGGCTTGTAGCGCCGCTGGACATACAGGGTCTCGGCATACCAATACTGCGCGTCCGCCGTCTGCCGGTCGCTGGGATAGCGGCGCAGGAACTCCTCGAAGGCGACTTCCGCCGCCCCGTAATCCTGCTGGAGCAGATACCCATAGGCCGTTTCATAAAGCTCTTTCGGGTTGCCAGCTGATGCGGCGGGTGGCGGCAGAGGCGCACCACTCACCTGTCGCGGCGCTTCTGACCCGATCATTTGTCCAATCGGATCACGCTCATTACCCGGCGTTACCGTCATGGAGCCGAAGCCAGCGGCGGTGCGTGGCTCTGCAGTCTCTGGGCGAGCTGCGAAGGGCTGTTCTCCAAGCGGGCTCGCATCGCCACGGCGTGCGTTCTGCCGGATCTGATTGCTGAGCTGCTCCACCTGCGATGACAGCGCACGGATCTGAGTCTCGAGGCTGTCGATACGCGCCTGGTCAGCCGCGCCCATGCCAGCTGGCGCGCCAGCCCGTGCCGGTGCAGCACCTTGTCCAGCAGCGCCTTTGCCAAGCGACTCGAGGGTTCCGATCATCACCTGCATGTCGGCCAGCTGCTCTTCCAGCTGCTCGATACGCTGACGCAATGCGCCGTCACCCGAACGGCCGGCAGACGTTTCATCTTTCGGGGCCGCCTTGGCGGTTGCAGCGGGCGCCGATCCCTTCGCCTTTGGTTGCGGCTGCGGCTGAGTTTGCTTCGCTGGATCGCTTGACCACGGCAGGGGTGCGGGCTGCTGCGCAACAGCCGTTGCCGCTATCCCGCAAACCCCGGCGAACGCTACCGCGGCAACCCCCAAAAACCTGATCATCGTCATTTTCTTGCGTCCGATGTTCGCTCACTCACCGCGTCTTCGGATCGCGGGGCCCGGTCACGGGCGGAACACGAAACGAAGAAGCCCTCGCCTAGCACGTAACCGCGCCAACGCCCAGCACGGCGAGCTATTGGCCGACCTTGCCGCCTGATATCGGAGGAAGGCTCCGCTCAAGTGCCGGATCACCGACAATCGTCACCACGCGTCGATTTTGGGCCGCGCATGCAGGGTCGCTGCAGCTCGCAACCGGGCTTTCGCGGCCACGCACCGAGATGCGGATCCTTCCGGCATCAACGCCTTCCTCGACAAGTCGCGCACGCACCGCTTCCGCACGACGCTTGGCGATTTCGAAGTTGAAGTCGCGCGTCCCCTGGTCGTCGGCATGGGCCTCGATCACAACGAGCATCGACGCGTGACGCTTGAACCATGCGGCTTGCGCCGCCAGCACGGGGCGCGAGCGCGTGCCGATCTCGACGCTGGCATCGCCAAAGAAGACGCGATCCGCGATGTGATTGCGATAGTCTTGCATGATCAGCCGTAGCTGGCGGGGATCGGCTCCTCGGCGGCTGCGAGCCGCATTGGCAGACTCATCCCCTGCCGGCGTCGCTGCCTCCCGAAGCGCAGGGGCGCGCTCCTGGACAGACTCGACAGCGCGCTCAACGGTGGCTCCGCTCCCAGACAAGACCGCGGGAGTCGGGTCACTGCGGCCGTAGATCGGAGCCAGCATGCGACGAGCTGCGTCGGCCAATCGCGAACTTGGCTCCCTCTCGATCACAGCCTCCAGAATTCGCCGGGCATCGAGAGGGCGGCCGCGATCGAGCTCCTGCTGTGCCGCATCGAGCACAGCCCTTCCGCTTGAGCCAAGCTCAAGGCGGCCCGAAGTCGCTCCGAAGTCGCGGGACTGAGCCAGGCTGACGATGGGCCAACCGAGAGAAAGCGAAAGGATCGCCGTAGCAGCGGATACTACCGTCCTGCTGCGTCCAGCGGCTCCAACTCTGAAAGGCTGAGTTTTAAACATCACAGTGAGCCCTGGCACGTGCTGACGCCCGACTCTTATTTGCGAACAATAGGGCTTATTTTAGGTAGGTTGAGTGCGAAAGCGATCGCCAAGCAAATTACCACACAGCGTTGCGAAAATGCACATGCTCGTGTATTGGTCGAGACGCCCGACGGCTAAAGCGGGCTTATGACCCGGCGCCACGGCTGTTCAGCACTGTCTGTGCGCGCCGGTTCTGCGACCAGCACGAAATGTCATTGCAGACAGCCACGGGTCGCTCCTTGCCATACGAAATCGTTCGAATCCGTGATCCGCTGATGCCGTTACGAGCAAGGAAAGTCTTCACTGCTTCCGCGCGCTTGGCCCCAAGGCCAATGTTGTACTCTCGCGTACCCCGCTCGTCGGCATGGCCTTCGATGGTGATCGTGTACTGCGAGTATTGTTGGAGCCACCGCGCCTGATTCGTCAGCGTCTGCTGAGCCTCCGGCGTCAGGTCAGTCGAATCGGTCGAGAAATAGACGATGTCGCCGACGTTCTGGCTGAAATCACGTGCCGACCCTGGCGTAGCCGGACCGCCGCGACCGTAGCCGTTCGCGCCGGGGCCGAGACGGTCCTCTGGCTTGGGTCCTTGATTCGCGCAGGCAGCCGCTCCGATGGCGAGACCAGCAATAACTACAAACCGGCCCACGCGGCCTACTAAACGAGTCCGTCGCATTGAACCCCCTTCTACACCGGCGCTTACGCCGTTAGCGCTCGAAATGCTTTTCCCCTTCGCGGGAGTGCAGCCTTATCCGTAGACCAGGCACATTGCGAAAATAAGGCCGCTCTCTGGCAAAGCCTGGATATTTGCCGTGGTCGCGCACCAGCGCAACGTTTCGCTTGATTGCTTCAAGAAGCAAGGTCACTCCAGGCTTTTCCCCAATATCCTCAGCCTGTTGGTGCGCCAAAAAGCTGAAACCGTCCGGCACCGAAGCGCCGAACGGTTTCTGCAACTCTGAAGCTGCGACCTTGCGGCCGCCAGCCTGCCAATTACCGTGCGACTTGCGTCACAGGAGCATCAGCACCGAGCTTCATCGGCTGGTGCGCTTCTTCGCGGCGGCAAGCAGAAACTGCAACCGCAGCGATGATCGTTGCGAGAACGATCGTGCTCTTCAGACCCTTCATTGCTTCTCTCCTTAGCTCTCGGCAATCGCGTTGTTAGGGGTACCTACGCAGCATGGGCAGATCAAGAACGGCTTGACTTATCCAACGCTTTTCCACCGGTGCAGGTGCGAATTTGTCACTCCGTTGCTGCTCTGCCCGCTTAAAACTGCCTGTCGAAACAGGACAATACGAATGGGGCCGGTGCAGCGTGCCCGACGCAACCGCGAGTAGCACTAAACGATGCGATTCGTAAACGCAGGGTTAAGCGTTGTCCGCAGACAAGACGACATCAGCGTAGCAAAGGCGACCAGGCGGGATCTGAGGCGAACGAAGGCGTCTTGATTTGTCGTTCGTTCCGGCCGGTCAAATCGACGGAGAAGATCTTTGGCCCTGCCTGCGCACCCTGGCCTTCTCGGAAGAACATCAGAAATCGGCCGTTCGGGGCCCAGGTCGGACCCTCATTGTGGAAGCCGTCCGAGAGAACGCGCTCGCCGGATCCATCCGGCTTCATCACGCCAATGAGAAAACGCCCAGACATTTGTTTTGTGAATGCGATGTAATCGCCTCGGGGCGACCAGACCGGTGTCGAATATCGCCCGTCACCGTTGCTGATCCGACGCGGTTGCGAACCTTCGGTGCCCATGATGTAGAGTTGCTGATTGCCGCCGCGATCAGACTCGAAAACGATCTGCCTGCCGTCAGGCGCGTAACAGGGGCCGGTGTCGATGGCGCCTCCCGGTGTCAGGCGCCGCATTTGCCGGCTGCGCATGTCCATCTCGAGGATCGAGCTGTCGCCGGCCTGTCCCTGGCTCATGACGATACGCTGCCCGTCGGGCGAGAATCGCGGCGCGAATGTCATGCCCGGAAAGTCGCCGACGACCTGGCGCTGGCCCGTCTCGATGTTCATCAGCACCACGCGCGGCTGCTCGCGCGTGTACGACATATAGGTGATTTCCTGGCTCGTCGGACTGAAGCGCGGCGTCAGCACCAACTCCTGGCCCTGGGAAAGGAGACGCACGTTGTGTCCGTCCTGATCCATGATCGCGAGCCGCTTGGTGCGGCGGTCCTTCGGCCCGGTCTCGTCGATGAACACGATGCGGGTGTCGAAATAGCCCTTCTCGAGCGTGAGCTTCTCCCACGCCTGGTCCGCGATGATGTGGCCGACACGGCGCCAATTGGCGGCGGCCGTCGCAAACTCCTGGCCCGCCAGCTGCTTGCCGAGCACCACGTCATAGAGGCGGAACTGCGCACGGATGCGCCCGTCCTGGCCGCGCGAGACACGGCCGACGACAAGGGCTTGCGCGCCGATCTGGACCCAATTCTGGAACCGGGGCGGGGCGTTAATGTCGGTCACGCGATCGACGAACGACCGCGGATCGAGAGGGATGAAAAGGCCTGAGCTTTCCAGATCCGCCGCGACGATCTGGGCGACATCGTTGCCGAGCTGCGGGTCCTCCGAGACGAACGGGGGCACGGCGATCGGACGGGGCTTCAGCGTCGCATCGCGCACGGTGCCCGACAGCCCCTCCTCGCCGGCTCCGACGGCGCCGCCCCGCTGGGCCAACGCCGGTGAGGCGGAAAGCGCCGACGCAGCTGCCCCAAGGCCGGCCATCACCGCACGTCGCGACGGGTCTCGAAAAACCTTCATGGCAAGTTGGTTCTCTTTCCTGTGAGGATTGTGGGGGTGATGGCGCGCGATCGGCGCGTTTTCAAGGCCATAGCGCGCTTATTGGAACATTTCTCTCGGATCGAAATCCAGCGTTACCCGCCGCCAAAGCTGATATTTGTCGGCCGGCAGTGGAAACGGCGCGCAGCGCAGGACAGCGCTCTTGGCTGCGTCAGCCGCGAGCTGGAATTGAGGATTGCCCTGCGGGTTCATCACCCGCGGCTCACCGCGAACCGAGCCGTCCTGGTTGAGATCGAACTGAATCTTGGGAACCTGGCTTGCCGCCAGCTCACCGCCGGCCTGGATGTTCCAGCAGCCTCGGTCACGGATGCGACCGACGATGGCACTGATCAGCATCGAGGCCTCGTTCGCGGCGTTGACATTGTCGCGGCCTTGCCGATCCCCCTTCAAGGGGCCCTTGTCCTTCGTCGGCGTCTGTGAAGGCGGTGCGATAGAGGGCGCCTGTCTGGCATCGGGTGTCTTATCGAGCAGTGCGGCGACACGGTCCGCCGTGCTTTTGCTATTCTCTTGCGCGCGCGCCAGCTCCTCGGCTTTGCGCTTTTCGTCGGCTTTGCGCTTGGCATCGGCGAGCTCGCGTTTCTTCTTCTCCTCGGCCTTCTTCTTCGCTTCGGCCTCGGCCCGTGCCTTTGCCTCGACTTCGGCACGCGCCTTGGCTTCCGCCTCGGCTTTGGCCTTGGCCTCCGCGGCGGCTTTCACGCGAGCTTCGGCTTCCGCCTTTTGCTGGGCTTCCTGCGCCTGGATCATGGCCAACTCCTCGAGCTTTTGCTCGAGCGCCGCCTTGTCGGGCTCAGGAGGCTTTTCCTCCGGCTTCGGTGCGGGCGGTGGTGGCGGCGGCGGCTCCTCGGCTTTGACGGGCTCGGGTTTCGGCTCCTCCTTCGGTGGTTCTGGAGCGGGTGGCGGCGGGGGCGGCGGCTCGGCTGCCACTGGCTTCGGCTTCGGTGGCTCCACCTTGGCTTCGTCCGGTTTCGGCACCTCTTTCGGCGCCGCGGTCTCGAGCTTCGATGTGCGGCTGCCCTGCCGGAGCTTGGCGATATCCGACGGCGTGATCGTGTCGACGACGAGCGCCTCCGTCTCCTTGATTTCCTTGAACGGCTCGACGCCGCGAAAATACCAGCCAAGTCCACCGACGCCGCCGATGTGCATCAGCAGCGAGACGATCAGGCAGACCGTCAAACCCGCGGTTATGGCTCGCTGGGTGCGCACCACCCGTGCCTCATCGCTTTCTGGCCGGGACCGGACCCTCGATCTCCTCCGGGCCGTTGACGAAAGTGAAGTTCTTGAAACCGCCCTCGCGCACAGCGCCGAGCACTTCGGACACCTTGCCGTAGGCGACCTGCTTGTCACCGCGGAACAGCACCTTGTCCTCGACGCCGTTCTTGGCGATCGCTTTCAGCTTGGCGACCAGCTGATCGACGGAGATCGGCTGCTCGGCATCGGCGACGAACACGCGGCCCTGGCGATCGACGGTCACGGTCAGGCGGTCCTTGTCCGCACTGAGGGCCGAGCCCTTGGCCTGCGGCAGGTCGACTGGAATGCCAGAGAGCAGCAGCGGTGCCGCCACCATGAAAATGATCAGCAGCACAAGCATGACGTCGACGAACGGGGTGACGTTGATCTCGGCCATCGGCGCATGTCGTCGCGAACGGGCCCGCCTTCCGCCCGAGGCGCGCCCAGCGCCGGCCTTGATGCTGGCAGCCATGTGCAGCCTCCGTCAGGTTCTGACGTCAATCTGGCGCGAGACAATCGCCGAGAATTCGTCTGCAAACGACTCGAGCCGCTGCGAAATTTGCGCCGACTTGGCAATGAAGTGGTTGTAGAAGACCTGCGCCGGAATCGCGGCCATGAGGCCGATTGCAGTGGCGAACAAAGCCTCAGAGATGCCCGGCGCGACTGTCGCCAGCGAGGTGTTCTTCGAAGCGGCGATCGCCTGGAACGTCGTCATAATGCCGACCACCGTCCCGAAAAGGCCAACGAACGGCGCTGCCGATGCGACGTTGGCGAGAAACAGGAGGCGGCGATCGAGCCGCTCCATCTCACGGCCGATGGTGACGTCCATCACCTTCTCAACCCGCATCTGGATGCCACCTAAGGCACGTATCGAGCCCTCGACCGAACGCTTCCACTCGCGCATGGCGGCCACGAAAAGAGCGGTCATCGAGAATGTGCGGTCACGCGAAAGCCCGGTGTAAAGCTCCTCCAGCGACTGGCCGGACCAGAACATCTGTTCGAAGCGATCGGCCTCGCGGCGTGCGCGGCGGAACGCGAATGACTTTTCGATAATGATCGCCCACGAGATGATCGAGGCGATGAGCAATCCGATCATCACCGCCTTGACCACGATATTGGCCTGCATGAAGAGCTCGATGAACGAGAAGCCTCCGCCATGCACCGGGGCCATCGCGTTCTTCAGAACATCCGTCGGGTTCATGTGTTTCCCAATTGCTGCGGCTGCCGCCACCGAGCCGGCATGCCAGACGGACGCGCCACTCACACCCCTTGGCAGTTGAGCCGCCCGCCGCCACACCTTGGACCGCGGCCACGCCCGGTCCCCCGGGCTGCTTGTTGCGGGTCTTTGTGACTAAACTAGGACCCCTCGGAGCGGCCGGAATCAGAGCTTTCTAAGCCGATTCGGCACGCCCGAAACGGCTGGTGGGTCCAATCCGAAATGGGCCTTCCTGACACTGCCCCACCGAGCCCACTTACTCCCGGCTACTACAGGCTTTGCACCCCGCTCCGGAATGGCCGCAGCAGGCGGCTAAGCGGGGTTCCGCTCGCTCAGCGGGACGACCAGCCAACAAACTTCTTTGATCGTCCGTTCCCTCATCCATCTGACCCGCTGCCGAAGCCGCGCGTTGCCGGTCAAACCTTCGGCTTCGGCGCCTCGATCGGGCCGCCTTCCTTCTTCCAGGCCGAGAAGCCGCCGAGGACGTGGGCAACAGGCTTCAGTCCCATGTCCTGAGCCGTCTTCGCGGCGAGCGCCGACCGCAGCCCCCCAGCACAGAAGAACACGAACTTCTTGTCCTCGGCGAAGATCGGCTTGTGGTAGGGGCTGTCCGGACAGATCCAGAACTCCAGCATACCGCGCGTGCACGAAAAAGCGCCTGGCACCTTGCCCTCGCGCTCCTGCTCGCGGGGATCCCGGATGTCGACCAGCACTACATCGTCGCGCCCGACCAGATTGAACGCGTCTTTGATTTCGATCTCCTCGATCTGGCGCTTGGCGGAATCGACGAGGGATTTGTGACTGGTTGTGATCTGCTGCGGCATGGGACGATCCTCGGGCGGCTGAAGGGCTCGGCTCTTTGCTAGCGGGACCAGGCCCGTGCGGCAAGGCAAGAGACCACGCGCCAGGTCAAAGGCGGGCATCTCAGCCTTGCAAAACTCTGCCCTTTGATTGGCGCCCGGAATTCCTTAGATTGCCCGTGGATATCATGGCGGCTGAACGCATGGCAGATCAAAACCTGAAGACCCGAATGACTTCCGCGCCCAATGATGATGGCCTCGCTCTCGTCATCAACGGCGAGCGGGTTCGGGTACGCGCGTCGGCTCTCGGTCAATTGCTGGACGAGCTTGGCTACGCCGGTCGCAAAGTCGCGACAGCCGTGAACGGCGATTTCATACCCGAAAAGGCCCGCGCGATGACAAGGCTCGCGGCAGGCGATGCAATCGAGATCGTCGCGCCGCGACAAGGCGGGTGAAGGTGAGCGCATGAACGTAATGCCCCGGCACATTGGGGAAGAGACGAAGCCCGGCACGTTGAAGCTTTATGGCGTCGACGTGAACTCACGCATGCTGCTTGGCACGGCACAATATCCCTCGCCGCAGGTGCTGGCCGAAGCCGTGAAGGCGTCCGGCACGGGGATCATTACGGTTTCGTTGCGCCGCGAAGCGGCGCGCGAGGCGGGAGGGCAGCGCTTCTTCGATCTGATCTCATCATTCGGCGTGCGATTGCTGCCGAACACCGCCGGCTGCCGAACACCGAAGGAAGCGATCACAACCGCCAGGATGGCGCGGGAGCTTTTCGACACTGACTGGGTGAAAGTTGAAGTGATCGCCAACGACGACACTCTGCAGCCAGATCTCTTCGGCTTGGTCGAAGCGACGACCGAGCTGGTCAAAGACGGTTTCAAGGTGTTTCCATACACGACCGAGGATCTCGGCGCAGCGGACCGTCTGCTTGCTGCCGGGTGCGAGCTGCTCATGCCTTGGGGAGCTCCGATCGGCACCGGGCGCGGCTTGGCCAATCCCTACGCACTGCGCACAATGCGCAACTACTTTCCTGGCGTGCCGCTGATTGTCGATGCTGGCATGGGCGCGCCGAGCCATGCGGCGCAGGCCATGGAGATGGGTTTCGACGCGGTGCTGCTCAACACCGCAGTCGCAAAGGCCGGCGATCCGATCCGCATGGCGAAGGCCTTCGCGGACGGCATAGTGGCTGGCCGCCTCGCGTGGGAAGCCGGAATGATGGAGACCCGCGATATGGCCGCACCTTCGACGCCGGTTGCGGGAACACCGTTCTTCGGGCTCGAGCCGAAAGGCTGAGCGACCCATCGTGACGATCCGCAGAACCGCCATCCAGACTTTCAACGCGACTGGTAAGACAAGCTCATGGCACCGCTGCTCGACGTCTTTTACCCGATCGTCCCCGATGATGCCTGGATGCGCCGTCTCGTGCCGCTCGGGGTCAAGACAATTCAGCTGCGCCTGAAAAACGCGAGTCCGGACGAGACACGGCGCCAGATTCGTGAAAGCCATGCATTGTGCAAGGCCAATGGCTGCCAGCTTATCGTTAATGACTATTGGCGCGAGGCAATCGCGGAAGGAGCCACCTTCATCCATCTCGGGCAAGAGGATCTCGCCGATGCGGACATCGAAGCCATCAAAGGAGCTGGCCTGAAGCTCGGCATATCAACCCACGACGAAGCCGAGCTCGACATCGCGCTTGCCGCCAATCCGGACTACATCGCACTCGGTCCGATCTGGGAAACCAAGCTGAAGGCGATGAAATGGGCTCCGCAGGGCCTGGATCGCATCCGGACATGGAAAAAAAGGATCGGATCTGTCCCACTCTGCGCAATTGGCGGGATTACGCCGCAGCGAGCGCCGAGCGTGGTGGAAGCGGGTGCTGACAGCGTCGCTGTGATCACGGATTTCTTCACCCACCCGCACCCGGAAGCCCGCGTGAAAGAATGGCTCGCCTGGGCGAAATCTGCCCGGCGCGCCTGATCGGACACAGAAAGCCGCCGATTACTTGATTATGACATCGGGGCTGGAGAAGATTTTGATCCGATGTCCCTGAGTGTCTTGCATGGCTTTTCGCCTCGATCACTCTCGACCGCTGGATCAAGCGGTGCGCGAAGCGGCGCGTGCCGAGCTTGCAAACGCTATCGCGTGGTCACAAACCTCCGCGCGAGGCAAGTCCGGAAGTCGCCGCACACACGAGATCAGGAAATCGATGAAGCGGCTGCGCGCCCTTCTTCGGCTCATGAGAGATAGTTTGCCGGCGCGGGAATTCCAGGCGCTCAATCGCGAGTGCCGAGATGTCGCCCGCACCCTCGCCAGCCGACGCGACAGCGATGTGCGCCGGGAGACACTCTCACGCTTGTTGAAGCAGGGTGAGCCTTGCGTCGCGGTCGCGATCAAAAAGCTCTTGTCCGTCCCCGGACGCCCGGCGCTGACACCGCATCCGGTCGGCGCAAAGAGGCCGACGATCAAGCCCGCGCGCGACGTGACGGCGCGTCTTTGCGACATGTTAGACCGCGTTGAGGGGTTGAAGGTCAAAGATCCGCTTGAAGCACTTGAGCGTGGATTTAAACGAGCGCTCCGGAAAGTGCATGAGGCACGCGCGATTGCCCGCGAAGACAACGAAGGCAGCGCATTCCACGAGCTGCGCAAGGCGATCCAGGTGCATCAGCGCCAGTTGCAGCTGATAAGTGCCGGCGATCCCAAAGCTTTGCAATCTCGCATCAAAGTCGTTCGTGGATTGGCGCAGGCTCTGGGCCTCGAGCACGATTTGACGGAGCTTTCGACATGGCTCGCCGAGATGGAGAAGGAGTTGTCGCCAACCGAGATGAAGCTGGTTGCGCGAGTGTGCCGGGCAGAGCAGCATAAACTCCGGCAACGAGCACTGGCCGAATGCAGCGTGCTATTTGCCAGTAAGCCGAAGGTCTACGCGCGCTCGCTGGTGAAGGCGTGGCTCAAGCAGGTCAAGGCACACGCTTGAGATCGTTGACCTCGGCATTCGCACAACGCGAAAGCCCTGGCGTCGGTGCAGGCCTTGGCAGTAGATTGCGCCCCGGAGGGACCCGGTGGGAGGCATGCCGGCGTCCAAAAATAAAATCATTCGGAGGGCGAGCCTTGTCCAGGCGCTTGAAGTTCTCTTGTGTTGCTATTGCGTCCGCGGCGATTACGTTTGCTGCATCAGCGATCTCGAGTTGGCCGGCGTCGGCGCAAAAGGTCGATGCTGCCAAGCGCGTGCAGCGCGCGCGTGAAGTCACCGGGATCGTGGCCGACAGGCTCCGATCCGAGCTTGGCACCGCCCTGAAGAACGGGGCCGTCGATGCAATTGCTTCCTGCCAAACACTCTCGCCAGATCTTGCCACAAATGCGTTCGATGAATTCGGCTTCGAAGTGAGCCGGACTGCATTGCGCCTGCGCAATCCGGAAAATGGACCCGACGAGTGGGAACAAAAGATTCTGCAGCTTTTCCAGGACAAAATCGCGTCCGGCGCCGATCCGGCCAAGCTGGAATTTCACGAGGTGATCACCACCGCCGAAGGCGACAAACTCTTTCGCTACATGCGACCGATCATGATGGCCGACATGTGCACGACGTGCCACGGAACGGATCTGAAGCAGGACGTGAAGGCCGAGATTGCCCGATACTATCCGGACGACAAAGCGGTCGGATTCAAGCTCGGCGAAATGCGTGGCGCGTTCTCGCTCGCCCAGCTCATTGAGGACTGAGCGACGCCTTGCGACCACGTGGGGCGGTTATAATAGTGATTGAGCGAAGCGGCGCCTGCCATAGCGAGCCGACTTCAATCGGTGAATTGCCGGATGTGAGCACTCGACTATCACCACTTGACGCGTCGCGATGATAAGATTGGGATAAGCGTGCGCAAAGTAGCTGCGCCGCAGTTCCGGCAGCACCTACGGTCAAAGATGGTGGCGCCGCACTTGGGAGTCTCACCATGTTGTCAGTGGCGCACTTCAACGCTGACGAGATCATTGCGGGTTTGCTGCCCTGGGTGCGCGTGGAAAGCCCGACCACGAATGTATCCGCCGTCAATCAGATGATGGATCTGGCGGCAATCGACATGACCGCTCTCGGGGCCACGCTCGAGCGCCACCCCGGTGCAACGGGCTTCGGCGACACCCTCATCGCGCGCCTGCCGGGTGGGGAACCGGCCGCGAACACGGGCATACTGATCTTATCGCACCTTGACACGGTGCATCTCAATGGAACGATCGCGAGCCGGCTGCCTATTCGTCGCGATGGGGACAGGTACTACGGCCCCGGCATCTACGATATGAAGGGCGGAGTGCGCATCGCTATTCATGCCCTGCAGATCTTGCAGCGCGCCGGCGAGCGCACCAAGCTCCCCGTCTCCTACATGTTCGTTCCCGACGAGGAAGTTGGCAGTCCGTCGTCACGCGAGCGGATCGAAGTCGAGGCACAGCGGCACAAGTATGTGCTCGTCACCGAGCCTTGCAAGAACGGCGTGATCGTGACCGGGCGCTTCGCTTTCCAGCGCTACTGGATCACGACCCACGGCCGGCCTGCCCATGCCGGGGCCAACAACGCACAAGGCCGAAGCGCCATCCGTGCCATGGCACGCCTCGTCGAGCGGATCGAGATGATGACCGATTTCGATCGTGGCATGACGTTCAGCGTCGGCCGGATCGAAGGCGGTACGTTCGTCAACGTGATGCCGGTCGAGGCGCGGGCCGAAGTGCTCACGGTGGCCCCAACCGCGGCCATTTACGACGAGATCTACGCTCGCATGAAAGGCATCGAAAGCGAGACGGATGGCATCCGTGTCAGCGTGGAGCGCGGTCCGGTGCGCCCGCTCTGGAACCCCAATCGCGAAACGATGGTGCTGTTCGAGAAAGCATATGCGCTGGCGGCCGGGATCGGATTTGAGCTGCGACACGGATCTTTTGGCGGCGGCAGCGACGGCAACTTCACGGGTGCACTCGGCGTGCCGACACTCGACGGCCTTGGCGTAGACGGAGCAGGTGCCCACACCTTCGAAGAACACCTGCTCGTCTCCTCGCTCGTTCCCCGCTGCCGTCTCTTCGCCGAGCTGCTGCGCACGCTGGAGTGAAGTCCGGCGGTTCTTCACCTCGCGTTTGGGCGCGACGGACGCAATGGCAGTATCAGTGCCAGTGCGATCACGGAGGTCGCGAGCATCATCGCCAGAACCAAGTCGTAGGAACCCCTGGCATCGAAAAGGGTCGCGCCGATCCAGGCGCCGAGGCCACCGAAGATGTGATGCACCATGGTGATGAGGCCAGTCAGTGCGCCAAGGTTACGGGAGCCGAAGTGATTCCTGACGAACACCACGGTCAGCGGCGCCGTGACGAGGAATGTCGCGCCGAAGACGAGCGCAAAAGCTGTTACGACTGGCAGGCTCTGGTCAGTCAGCACTGCCGCGAACAAGGCAATGCGCAGCTCGAAACAAAGGGCGGTGGCCAGCACGGGACCAAAGCGGTCGGCTGATGCCCCGGCAAGCAAGACGCCGACCAGGGCGGCAAGTCCCATGTAGGCGAGGAGCCGGCCGGCGAACAGCGCATCGACGCCGCGATCCTGAGCGAACGCCACAACGTGCGTCGAAACGAGGAAGTCGCCGAACCCGCAGATCGCATAGACAGCGATGAGCAACCAAAACTGGTGCGTTCGCATCGCGGCGCGGACCGATAGCGGCGCATGTTGCGGCCTGGCTGCCGTCGCGCCAGCGTTGTCTGCCGTCTCTTGAGCCTCAACTGGTTGTCTCCCTGGACGAGTGGCAGCGCGACCGACTGTCAGGATCAGCAGCGGAACTACGGCCAGATGCATGATGCCAATCCAGCCGAAGACGGCGCGCCAGCCGACGGCGGCCAGCACTGGCGCCAAGACATACATCATCACAAGCTGACCGAGGGCGAGCCCCGCCAACGAGATCGCGTTCGCGAGGCCCGCGCGGTCTGGAAAGTGGCGCGTGACCAATACACCAACCGGGATGACCGACGCCATGCCATTGCCGAGAGCGAACAAGCCGCCATAGAGCACGACAACGTGCCAAGGCTCTGTAACCCATGCGAGGAGACCGATCCCCAGCGCTGCCAAGGCGATGCCGCCCACAAGGACTCGTGTGACGTCGATACGGTCCGCAAGGCGCCCGGAAACGAACAGGGCTATTGCTGAGACGAGTTGAAACAGTCCCACAGCAACACCGATGAGACTTCGCCCAGAACCAAGGTCGGTTTCCATCGGTTTCAGGGCAAGACCGATTGCGAACCGGGACCCGCCACCCACGAACAGCACAAGTGCTCCGGTGAGAAGCACAGCCCACGCAAACCATCCCGGCCTGGTCGCACGCATCGGCGCGTCTCGCAGTTATTCGGCGGCGGGCTTCTCGGGTGGCTTCTTGGCCGGGTCGCCGGACGCGGGCTTGTCGGCCGAAGCACGCCTGGTCCGTTGAGCGGCGGCGGCGCCCTGGCCGGCCAGCCGTTGCAATCGCTCGGCCATCGCCGGCGGCAGCGACGAGTAGTCGACAGGCCGCTTTTGAGCTTCGGACACCCGATCGCGAGGCAGGGCCGGCGGCTGAGTCCGCGGTGTTTGATCAGCGCTTGGCGCGGAGGTTTGGGCACTCGGTCGCGTCATCAGCCGCCCCAGGATCGCCGGCATTTTCAGCGGCGAGAGCATGCCTGGCCGCTCATCGGACTTTGCCTGTTGAGGTGTCGCGGCGGACGGCGGCGCAGTGCGTGAAACCGCAGGCGGTGGCCCACCCGGCGTGAGGCCGGACTGCACTGGCGGCTGCTGGTGCGGCAGCGGGGGGCGCGTTGGCGGTAGCGTGCGCGGGGTGGGTGGCGCGGCGTGACCATTGGTGCTGCGCGGTGGGCCAGCCGGTGGTTGCGTCCTTGGAGATGACGCTGGCGCGCCAGGCGGCATAATTGCTGCCGGCGGACGGGATGCCGCGCCGTTTGCAGTGCGCTGGGGCTGCGGATTCGGCTGGGACACCGGCGGCCTCGGGGCAGCGCCGTTCACCGGCATGACGGGATGCAACGAGGGATTTGTGGCAGGAGGACGCACTGGATGCGGTGGCGCAGAGCCATTCGGCTGCGGCTGTTGTGACGGCGGTGCAGACTGCAATGCTGGCGCGATCGGCGGCGCGTCGGCGTGACCGTTTGCGGCTTTCTTCTTACCAAGGCCGCGGACCAGGCCTCTTCGGCGCATCCGCCGGTCCGCTTTGCGAATCAACTTCAGGAGCCGCATCACATCGGCGTCCGTCATCGGCTCTCCGTAGTGGAAGCCTTGCGCGAAATGGCAGCCGATGGAACGCAAGAATGCTGCATCTTCAATCGTCTCGACGCCTTCCGCGACGATCTTCTTGTTGAGCTCACCAGCCAGCGCGACGATCGATCGTACAATGATCGCGTTGCTTTCCCGCTCGCTCGAGGCCTGCACGATCGCCTTGTCGATCTTGATGGTGTCGAACGGAAAGCGATTGAGGTAGGCGAGTGAGGAGTATCCGGTGCCGAAGTCGTCGAGCGCTAAATGCACGCCTACCTCGCGCAACAGCTCCAGGATATGCGCCGACTGCTCGGGATTCTCCATCACCAGTGACTCGGTAATCTCGAGACGGAGCGAATCGCTCGGTACCACCGCGCGGCCGACTGCGTGACGAATTTCCTGCACCAGATCCGGCTTGATCAGCTGTCGGCTCGAAACATTGATGCTGACGAACAGTGGCTCCGGCCGTGGGAGTTCCTTCTGGAAGTGCGCTATGTCCTGCACAGCCTGATTCAAGACATACGAGCCAAGCTGAACGATCAGGTCGGACTCTTCGGCGACCGGCACGAAGTCGGACGGCGACAGGAGCCCGTGCTTGGGGTGCTGCCAGCGCACCAGCGCCTCGAAGCCGACCAACTCTTCATTCGATAGGGAGATGATCGGCTGATAGCGCAGTTTGAGCTGGCGGGATTCGATAGCGCGCCGCAGGTCACTTTCGATGGCGATGCGTTCATCCTTGTCCGCCCGAAGCTCCGGGCGAAAGCCTTCTATGCGGTCCGAGCCAGCACGTTTGGCGCGCACCATGGCTACTTCGGCTTCCCGCAGCAGGTCACGCCCGTTCACCTGGGAGCCGTCAAAAAGTGCGATGCCGATGGCGCCAGTCAGCACGATTTCCTGTCCGGCCATGCGCACCGGTGAGCGAAGCGCGAGACGCAACCGCTCGGCAATATGCGCAAGCTCGCGCGCTTCTTGCTGGCTCGTCACCACGACCGCGAACTGATCACCACCCATGCGCGCGAGCGTGTCCTCGGGTCCGACATGACGTTGCAGGCGGCGGGCGACGGTCAGCAGCATGCTGTCGCCGACAATCATGCCAAACGAGCTGTTCACGCTCTTGAATTTGTCGATGTCGATGTAAAGAACAGCAGGTCGCGGACCCTGTTCCGCCCGGGCGCGACGAAGGGCGCTGTCGAGCCGGTCCAGAAGCAGCTGACGGTTCGGCAATCCGGTCAGACTATCGTGCACGGCGTCGTGCATCAGCCGCTCTTGGGCACGCTTCTCGTCGGTGATATCGCGAATGAGCCCGACACACCTGAGCTGGCGGGCATCACTCGTCGGCACACTCGCCCCATCGAGCTCGAACCAGCGATAGGAGCTGTCGACGTGGCGCATTCTGATCTCAAGCTGCAGGGCTCCGCCGAGCCGTTCTTTGATCGAGGCGAGGCTGATCAGGAACCGCTCCTTGTCGGCCGGATGCAGGTGCGTGACCAGATCCGGGACCCTTGTCGGCAACTCGCCCTGATTATGTCCGAGGGACAGCTCGATTTCCTGGTCGAAGCGGAGCTCGTCACGGCGCGCAGCCCATTCCCATACCGACACGCCGGCCCGCTCAATGGCGGCAAGGCGCAGCTGCTGCTGGCTCGGGTTGGAGCCGTAGATCGGATCGGTGGAGCGGAATGCGTACTGGGTCACCGTAAAGCCGATCAGCAGCATGATCAGCACGAGACCGGCGACCAGACCGAAAATGGCGAACTCGCCGGACAGCCGTCCGGTGAGCGTGACACCCGCGCCAAAGAGCCAGACGAGAAACAAGATCCAGGTTGGGACCATGGCGAGCGCCCGGCCAAGCCCGCGCATCGACAGGAACAGAATGATCAAGCCGCCGACGAGGCCAATAACGGCAAATGACATCCGAGCAATCGTCGCCGCGAGCCGGGGATCGAGTACCGCAATGGCCAGAAGTGCCAGCTGGCCGACCACCCAAACGAAAAACAACGTGCGTGCGAACCCGTGCCAGAGATTGCCGCGCAGGAAAGCAAAAAGAAAGATCAACAGGCTTGCCGCCAGCGCGGCTTCTGCCGCCGCCCGGTACTGAGCATTGTCCTCCGGCCGCATCTGGAAGAGCTTGTGCCAGAAACCGAAGTCGACGCAGAGAAGTGCCAGGACGCACCAGGCAACCAGAGCCGCGGTTGGAAAGATCGACTTGTGATTGGCGGCGAATACGGCTGTCAGGAATACGGCGAGAATGCCGGTGATGCCGAGCATGATGCCGTTGAAGAGCTGACGGTCACGCGAGCGCTGCTCGAACTCGATCGGTTTCCAGAGATAGATGCGCGCGAACCTGTCGGAGGCGAGCTCGGCGACGTAAGTGATTGTCTGGCCGCGCTCGATCGTCAGGCGGAAGATGTCGGTGCGGTCGCTTTTGATCCGCTCGGGCAGGAATCCCGCAGAATGCGAAACCGTCTCGATGCGGCGTGCATCGAGATCCGGCCAGACAATTCCCGAGCCGATCGCAGAATAGCGCTCTGCCGTCAGCCAGAGCTCAACGGTCTTCTCAGTCGGGTTGTGAAGAGCAAAAGCCAGCCAGGCCGGACTAGTCCCGGAGGTCGTCGCCCTTACTGCCATGCGGCCCGTCGCTCCATCCGGGCCGACGGCAGTTTCGATCTGCAGCTGATCACCACGCCCCTCGAAGAGCTCACCCAAATTGGTGATCTCGATGCGCTCCTGCTCACCCGTTACCTGGATCGCTTTCAACGCCTCAGCGGGCGTCGCACCGGCAAGCGACAGGATGAGCAACAGGACTGAGGAGGCGACGAGCAAAAGGCAGTGGCCTCGCTTGCGAGCCGGCTCAGCGGAGGATGCAAAGGTCATAGGCGCTCGACCTCCGTCCAATCCTCCCGGGTCAGGCCGAAGAGAATGTGATCCTGCCAACGGTTGTTGATCTTCAGGTAGTTGCGGCCGATGCCTTCCCTGAGAAAACCTGCAGTCTCGAGCGTGCGCAAAGAGGCGATGTTGGCGGGCATGCATGCCGCCTCAAGACGATGCAGCCTCAGGTCCTCGAATGCGAACTGCGTGATACGCCGCAGCGCCGCCCTGGCATAACCCCGGCGCACAAATGGGGCGCCGATCCAATAGCCGACCGCTGCCGTCTGAGATACGCCGCGACGCACATTCGAAAGCGTGATGGCGCCGACCAGCGGGCGTCCAGCCGCCGTCGAGACCACGAAAAACGCATACCCTTGGTCAGCCTTGGCTTCACGCTGATAACGCTTCAGGCGGTCGCGATACGCGGCATGATCCAGCTCATCAATCGCCCAGGCGGGCTCGTAAGGTTGCAGGTGGTCACGGCTGATATCACGAAGACCCGACCAAGCAGTGAAATCCGAAGCCTGCGGAGCGCGCAGCACCACTCCCTGCCCCCTGAGGGCAGGTAACGCATCGTGCAGCATTGACGACCGCATAAAGGCCATCGAACCGAACGGTGTCACCCGTGTCCCTCGTTGGCCCGAGGCACTCCCCCCTCAGGCGCCGATTCTTTCCATGGCACGCGACGCAACGCGATCAGCACTGCGGCCCGCACCCACCAACGCGATCGAAGGCTGCTTGCCCGCGACCAGACGCTGTACCGTTTCCCGCACACGCTCGCGGGAGACGCTCTCGACCTTGTCGAGCAACTCATCTGCCGGCAGCAGGCGGTCAAACGCCAGCATCTGCCGAGCCATCTGCTCGGCTCGACCGACAGAGCTTTCGAAGCTCATAAGCAGGCCTGTTTTCAGCTGCGCCTTGGCCCGCTGCAATTCGCGCTCGGAAACCAGGTCGTCCGTCGCACTCACCAACTGTTCTCGGACGACATCCACCAGCTCTGAGATCATTTCAGGGCCGGTGGCGGCATGAACCGACAACAGACCCGTATCACTCAAGCCCCAGGCCGACGAATAGATCGAGTAGCACAATCCTCTCTTTTCACGCACTTCCTGAAACAAACGCGAGGACATGCCGCCGCCGAAGAGGCCTGAGAACACCTGGGCCGCGTAGAACTGCGGATCGCGGTACGACATACCCTCATAGCCGAGAAGCACATGCGCTTGCTCGAAAGCCTTATCAAACACGCGCACGCCGCCGACATAGTGGGCGACCGGCGCCCCCTCAGCCGTACCTGGATTGAGCGCTGGGAATAGGGCCTCAGCGTGACGAACAAGATCGGAGTGGTCGATATTCCCTGCGGCCGATAGAACCATCTGGCCTGCCTTGTAGCGGGCAGCAAGGAAGCGCCGCAGGTCCGTCGTCGTGAAACTCTTGACGCTTGCCACGGTGCCGAGAATGGGTCTCCCTAACGTCTGACCGGTGAACGCGGCGTCCTGAATCAGGTCATAGACGATGTCGTCGGGACTGTCCCTGGTGGCCGCGATCTCCTGCAGGATGACGTCCCGCTCGCGCTCCAGATCGTCCTCGGAATAGCGTGGGTTCTGAACGATGTCCGCTAGCAGATCCAAGGCTACGCCGACGTCGTCCTTCAATACGCGTGCATAGTAGCACGTGGTATCCAAGCTGGTTGCTGCGTTGAGCTCGCCGCCAACCTGCTCGATCTCCTCGGCGATCTCGGCAGCCGTGCGCCGCGCCGTGCCTTTGAACGCCATGTGCTCGAGCAGATGCGAAATGCCGTGCTCGTTAGCTGCCTCATGGCGCGCACCGGAAGCAACCCAAAGGCCAAGGGCCACGGTTCCCAGGTGCGGCATTCGATGGGAAACCACGCGAAGCCCACTGGCCAGGCGAGAAACGGTCACGGTCATGTCAACCTCTGATACGCACGGGAACGCTGTCTGATGTGCTCGGCCACTGGTCCGAAGGCACTCGGCAGCACAGTCATGCGCTCGGGCAAGGTGCGCTGCTTGGCCACGATTGGCGGCTCCGGTGGCGGGGCGCCGATGGCTCTGCGCACGGCATCGGGAAACTTGGCGGGGTGGGCGGTCGCGAGTGTGATCATGGGCGTGCTGCGACTGCGCTCGACCTTGGCCGCAGCAGCGATGCCCACCGCGGTATGCGGATCGGCAAGATAGCCGGTATCGGCGCGCAATTTGCCAATGGTCGCGAACGTTTCGTCCTCGGATGCGCGCGCCGCCTGGAAGACCCGGCGGAAACAAGCGAGCTCCTTGTCGTCCAGGACGAAGCTGCCTTGCGCCTTGAGACACTCCATCTGATCGGCAACGCGGGTGGCATCGCGCGCGGCGAGCTCGAAGAGAAGCCGCTCGAAATTCGACGAAATCTCGATGTCCATGCTGGGACTGACAGTCGGCACACTGCCGCGCGGCCGGTACCGGCCTGTCTCGAGCGTGCGAACGAGAATGTCGTTGCTGTTGGTGGCAACGACGAGGCGCTCCACGGGTAGCCCCATGCTCTTCGCAGCAAAGCCCGCAAAAATATCGCCGAAATTGCCGGTCGGCACAGTAAAGCTGATGCTACGGTCCGGAGCGCCCAGTGCCACGCCGGATGTAAAGTAGTATACGATCTGGGCCATCAAGCGGACCCAGTTGATTGAGTTCACACCCGCGAGATTCAGCTCGTCGCGCAGCGGGTGGTCATTGAAGAGTGCCTTCACCAGGTTCTGGCAGTCGTCGAAAGATCCATCGATGGCAATCGCGTGGACGTTGGCCTCGATGGGCGTCGTCATCTGACGCCGCTGAACGTCGCTCACCCGGCCGTGCGGAAACAGGATGAACATGTCGATGGCATCGCGGCCGCGAAATGCCTCGATGGCAGCGCCTCCAGTATCGCCCGATGTGGCGCCGACGATGGTGGCGCGCCGACGCTGCCGTGCGAGGGCGCGGTCCATCAGGCGCGCAAGGACCTGCATGGCGACATCCTTGAAGGCCAGCGTCGGCCCGTGAAACAATTCCAGAAGCCAATCCGCGGGACCGACCTGAACCAGTGGCGCGACAGTGCGATGTGCGAAGGTCGCGTAGGATTCGGCGATGATCGCAGCAAGTTCGTCGTCGCTGATTTCACCCCCGGTAAAGGGGCGCATCACTTCGAGGGCAACCGACTCGTAGCGCTCGCCGGACATGGCGCAGATTTCAGCATGCGTGAAGACTGGCCAGTGCTCAGGCAGATAAAGGCCGCCGTCCCGGGCAAGCCCCGTGAGCAGCACATCCTCGAAGCCCAAAGCGGGAGCTGATCCACGGGTGCTCAGGTATCGCACAGCGCGAGCGGCTTTCGGTTGCCTGTCGGGCCACAGCCCAGCAGAAATGGCAGGTTCGCGGCACCCTAGAGCCGAAGCGGGGCGCTCACAAGGCGGGCTGATCAGGGGTGACGGAGTTTCCCCGGAATTACCAGCCCGGCTACGCGCGTCCACGCTTTGTTTCGAGGTCGTCGGGCTGTATCCCACGGTTGCGACGGCTGCGAACAAAGTTAAAATAAACAGCGATCAGCGCCGCAGCTAGCCCATACCAGGTCAGGGCATATTCCAAATGCCGGTTCGGCAGCTCGAGCCGGGTGGCGCCACCGCGCCCGGACCCAGGGGCAATAGCTCCTTTCTCAGGCAGTGCCTCCAAGAAGAATGGTGCGACCGATTGCCCGCTATCGGCCTGGACGTGCTCGGTCATGCCTGCGAGATCACGCCAGAACCAGCGGTTCTGAGATCGGCTATTGTCAGGAGAGAAGAACCCCTTGCTGCCTGATTTGCGCAAGAGCCCGATGACCTCGGCAGGGCTATCCGGCGGGTCCTTCATCCGGCTCTGAACAGCACCGAGCTCGCGCTCCGGAATGAACCCGCGGTTGATAATCACCAAGAGGCCGTCCTGGGTTTCTAACGGCATGTAGACATGGAAGCCAGGTCCCAACCGCTGATCCGGTGCGTAATAGAGCATCGTCTTGGCCGGGACGAAGCGGCCCCGGGCACGAACAGGGGTGTATTCGAGATCTACAGTTCCAAAGCGTGAGACTGCGACATCCAGCGCGATAGGCTCGGCGCTGGACCGATGGTGAAGGGTTTCGATCAGTTGTTCTTTCCAGGCTTTGCGCGACAACTGCCAGGTGCCAAGCCCCAGCAAACATCCCAGCACAATGAGCATGGCAACTGTCGGCCAGAGAAAGCTTTGCCTCACACTAGAGGATCTACGTCGCACGATTGATCCTTGCGCCTCAACTCCGGCTCACACTGTGCGCCTCAGCTTCGATCAAGACGACCTTCACCAGCCTTGTGCTTGAATTGCGCCGCGATCAGCCTAGCCTTGAGCCAGCGCAGCAGAACCAGCGCGATCAGCGGCGTCAGCAGACCCCATAGCACCAAATGCGCCCACGCCGGAACGCCGAGCTTGAATTCGGCAATGAGCGCCAGACCCAAAACCAGGAACCCCAGGATGAAAATGGCAAAAACAGCGGGACCATCGCCGGTATCGGCAAAGCTCAGGTCGAGGTTGCAGCGCTCGCAAGCCGGCTTGACGATCAGCGTCATGGGCCCAGTGAACAGCTCACCCTGGCCGCACCTAGGACAGCGGCCCGGAAGTCCCACGCCCATGCGCCATGACGAAGGAGTACCGGGGCCGGACTGGGAGCTCAAATGAGCCTCCTTGAGCACTGAACAAAATGCGCGTGCGCGAATTCGAGCACGCGCCACATGAGAGATCATCTTTGGGCCTACAGGCGTCCTATCAATCGCGCCAATCGACGCGGGCGGCGATCGGTCCCAATCGCCAATGGAACCGAGCGGGCGTGACTTGGAACGGACAGCCCTTTCACTAAACAGGATTCGAAGCTAAGTGGGCCGGAGGGGTTTGGGGACGTTCATGGGGGTGCAAGCTTGACTGCGAATGGAGAGATTGTGGGCTTGACAGTCGAGGAAGCCATCGTCGGACGGCAGTCCATTCGGGCATATCTCAAGACGCCAGTGCCACGCGACCTGATCGCTCGTGTGCTCGAAACCGCCGGCCGCGCGCCGTCGGGCTCCAATATCCAACCGTGGAAAGTTTGGGTGATCGATGGAGAGCCGCTGAAGCAGCTCACCGGCGAAATCCTCAAAGCCTATGATACCAACGGCGAAGGTACGCGTGAGTACAATTACTATCCCGTCAACTGGCGCGAGCCCTATCTCGCGCGGCGTCGCGCGTGTGGATGGGGGCTTTACGGCACGCTGGGCATCACGCGCGAGGACAAGGCTGGCATGCATGCCCAGCGCCGGCAGAACTTCGAGTTTTTTGGCGCGCCCATGGGTCTTGTCTTCACGATTGATCGCGACTTGGAGACCGGCTCCTGGCTCGACTGCGGCATGTTCATTCAAACCGTAATGATCGCGGCGCGACAGTGGGGCCTCGAGACCTGCCCGCAGGCCGCTTTCGCCAACTTCCACGAGATCATGCGGCGTCGATTTGCGATTCCAGAGGGCGAAATGGTCATCTGCGGCATGGCGGTCGGCTACCCGGACACGGCCGCCATGGTGAACACCTTCCGCACCGAGCGCGAGCCGCTGTCCAGCTATGTGCGTTTCGTCGAGCAGTTGCAGGCCTGAGCATCCAACGACCTCTCGACCTTAAGCGGTGCGGCTCATATCCTGATCTTGGGCAACTCATCCGGGAGAACCTCATGGCACGCTTCACGGGCAAGTCGGCAGCAGTTACCGGTGGAGCATCGGGCATCGGCGAGGCGACGGTTCGTCGACTCGTGGCGGAAGGCGCGAGCGTTGCCTTCATCGATTGGGACGGCGAACGTGGCCGGCGCGTCGAGGCCGAGATTGCAGCCACGGGCGGCAAGGTGCACTTCACCGAGGGCGACGTCTCGCAGGAATCGGTTTGCAGCGACTTCATCGGCAAGACTATCGCGCGCGACGGCAAGTTGGATGTGCTCGTCAACAATGCCGGAATTCGCATGTATCAGACTGTCGTCGATGCGACCGCTGAGAGCTGGCAGAGAATGCTCGGCGTTAATCTGATGAGCTACGTCTGGTGCTCGAAAGCGGCGATCCCGGAGATGCGCCGCAGGAAGGGCGGCGCTATCGTCAATACGGCATCGGTGCGCTCCGTCGTCGCCGGTGGCAACAATCTGCAGTACGACACCGCGAAGCACGCCGTCGCCGGACTGACGAAAGGGCTTGCGATGGATCACGGGGCCGAAGGCATTCGTGTCAATGCCGTTGGTCCGGGGCCGATCTTCACACCGTTCCACGCCAAGCGCATTGCCGCGGCCGGCCAAACCATCGCGCAATACAACGAGGACGCCGCGTCGCGCACTATGCTGAAGCGACCGGGCACGGCGGAGGAGGTAGCAGCATGCATCCTCTTCCTTGCTTCAGACGACGCGTCCTATGTCACGGGCACGCTGTTGTTCGTCGACGGCGGAATGACGTCGCTCTGACCCGAGCGCGAATACGCGCCATCTCTTTTCATCGGAGCAAGAAGAATGCGCGACTACCTCGCCTGGCGCCTCGCCTTCGGCATCACGACGCCGTCGACCAACACTGTGGTGCAACCCGAGTATGACGACATGCGCCCGGAGGGCGTCACCAATCACATCGCGCGCATGGTGATCGACGACAATCCAGTGCGCACGGACGCCGATTTCGAGAAACAGCTGCAAGACATCAACGCCTCGCTCGAGGATGCCGTCGACCGGGTCATGGATGCGAAGCCCAATGCGTTCATCCTCGGCATCTCGGCGCTGTCTGTATGGGGTGGCACGATCGAGTGGGGCGAGGATCTCAAGCAGCGCGTGCGCAAAGTTGCTGGCAATCCAAACCTTTCGGTGACGATCTCCTCGGATGCTGTCGTCGCCGGGCTGAAGGCACACGGCGTCAAGAAGAAGATTGCAGTAATGGAGCCCTACTATCCGTGCATCGAGCCTCGGCTCAAGGGCGTGCTGGGCGCACACGGCTATGAGATCGTCCGGTTCTGCCACATGCGCGGCAAGAGCCCCGCGTCTTACTCGGTGCTGACCGCCAAGGACATGATCGATGCCGCGAAGTCGATCGACGGGGATGACGTCGAGGCGCTGGTGGCGTTCGGGGCCAATCTGCCGTTTGCCAAGCTCGCGGACGAGGCAGAGCGCTGGCTCAACAAGCCGGTGCTCCAGATCAACGCGACAACTTACTGGCACGCGCTGCGCAGCAATGGAATCACGGACAAGGTGTACGGATACGGACAGCTCCTGGCCCGATTCTGATACGTGAGCATCCAAACTCACGTACCATTACATCATGCGACTCCGAAGGCCGGCATGCGGGCCCAGGCGGGATGGCGCAGGCCGCTGCGGATCCGCTTGCCGTTTTCGGGAAGCAGGGCGTTAGTGACGCCGGCCCAGGCCGGCCCACGCGCTTTGTAAACGTCGGCGAGCCTTGCAACAGTGTCTTCGTCACGCCACGTCCAAAGGCGCTCGACAAGCGGATCGAACGTGCGCGTGAATTCAGGCCCGGCAGACAACGCCGGTGAATAGCCGTCGATCAACGCGACAAGCTCATCCACGCTCGCCTGCCGAACGGCGCGGCGCATTTGCTCTTCGCTGAGCGACAGGGTCTCGGCCGCCGCGTTGCGCACCCGCCAAAGATCGCGCAGGCTCGACGTTTGATTGTCATTCATGGACGTCTCCCTCAGTCATTGGCCGGCTTGAAGTGCTCGACGAACACATTGTAACAGTCGTGCGTCGGCGCGCGCTTGATGTAGCGCGACTGATGCTTGGCGTAGCCGCGAATGATGTCGTCGCGTCGCGGCGTCTGGTTGCTCCGATACTCCTCGAGCGAGGACGAACAGTTGCGCATCACATGGGGGTCGTTCTGCCAATGGCAGCCGGCGTAGGTGATGGTGTCGAGGAGCTGGCGGCGCTCCGACGTGCGCTCGAGGTAACTGTCGACCAGTGCACAAGCGCGCGGCGCGTCCTGGGCAAGGACGTGCTGCTTGATAATCGGCAACATGCGGTCGACGGCGATGTCGTCGGCCCAGGAGCGGTAATTCTGGCGCGGCTCCAGGGTGAATTTGGCATCGCGCGGATAGATGGCGTTAGAGCGTATCGTATCGTTCATGAAGCGCGCCGCGAGGAAAACACCCTTCACCTGATGCGGATTGTCGAAGTTGCGAATCCAGTGCTGCACCACGTTGGCGTAATCGAGCGCGTGCGTCGGGTGAGAGAAGAGGCTTGGGTGCTCCAGAACGTCGATCAGATAGCGCTGGAAGCAGACGAACACAGCATCCATGGCGTCCTGCACGCCGGCACCGCGCTTGAAGAGCCCGATCAGTGCTGAATTCACATCGAATGGCCCACCCCAGAGCATGGTTTCGGTCAGCCGCTCGAGCTCTGCCTCGGTGAGGGGCTTGCCGCTGCGCTTCGGGATATCGGCGCTCTTCGGGATCTCCATGCGCAGGACGTTGGAAATCTCGGTCCAGAGGCCATGAAGGCGCGGTGCGCAGCCAAGATCGGGTACGACGGTGTAGATCAGCTCGTGCGCATTGTCCCAGCCGAGGTAGTCGGCGAGGTGCACCAGTGCGCGCGCGCGGATCGCCTTGTGGCCGATATTCTGGTAGCCGCCTCGATTGATGATGGTGTCCTGCAGGTCGATGATGCCGGCAAAGAGGATTGCGTCCTTCAGCCGCTCGCGGTTGGCGGGGTCCTTGGCGAGACCGAGGAAGAGGCGGTAGCCCTCATCCCGCTCGCCTTCCGAAATTGCCCAGCTCATACGGCTGAGCCGCTCCTCCACCGAGCCGTTTTCGATCGGATCCTGATCCTCGAAATAGATCTTGGGCGGTGTCCAGGCCGGACCGTCAAAGCGATCGCCATGGTGGTGCGGATCGGGCACCTTGGTGTTGCACTTCTCAGCGTCGCGCGCGTAGTGACCCGGGAATTCGCAGATGATCTGCTCCCAGATGTTGAGGCCCTGCGGTACGTACCACATGGCCTGCACGGATGGCAGGACGCCACGTGTGCCGCCGATCTCCTCCAGCAGCGAAACAGCGCCTCGCCAACCGAGAATGGTGTGGTCGTAATTGACGCCACGCATTTCGCCGGTGGGCAGGCGCATCAAGTGCGAGGGGACCTGTACATAGGGCGCAGCCGAAGCGATCGCCTCCTTGATCATCGCCTTGAGCGGCTTCTTCTCGTCGGTGACAAGCCGGCAGAACGTCTCCGTTGCCTCTCGATAGCGGACACCCTGGATTTCCTCCCGCATCCGCTCCACTGTCGCAGCGCCTTGTGCCAGTGCCATGAACCGTCCTCCCAAGACGATGGGCCGAACGGCACGCTTCGCCATTCGGCGATCTCGGATCAGCGGCGCCAGACACGAGCAACTGCGTGTCGGCCGCAGTATGTTTCCCGATGTTTGAGCAACTCGATGGCGGAAGGCTAGCCTAGCTCAGACGCCGGGTCCATGAGTGATCAGCATTGGAGGCATGCGGCGAGAGCCGCGCCGCCGGAGCTTGCCTGTTCAATCAGTCGAGATGCATGACGCTGCGGCCGATCCGGCGAAGTATTGGTGGCGCTCGTTGACGGCCGCTGCTCGGGATCGGATGAAGTTTCTTGACTGTCATGACCCGAGCATCGCCCGCTCCATGTTCAGCACGCTTTGCTCCGAACGCCATCGCATTCGGCTGACTGCGCAGCATCGATGAGCAAGCTACGCACTTGCAGCATGCGTGATGTGCACCTGCACAATCGGCGCCGCTGCGAGGGGGCGACAAAGCGACAATCCTCCCCTACGATCGACGGGAAACCAGAGTCTGCACACATCGGAGCTGACGACGGTATCCGGGTGTTCTTTCGCGAGTTTGCATTTGGCGGGGGCTCGCGAGCCAAAGTCTAAGGGAGCGAACGGTTCATGGCGAAAAAGTACAACATCTTGATCATGGGCGCGTCCTACGGGTCGCTGCTCGCCTCGAAGCTGCTGCTCGGAGGGCATTCCGCACATCTGATCTGCCTCCCCGCCGAGGCGGAGCTCATGAATACGGAGGGCGCCATTATCCGCATGCCGGTGAAAGGTCGTGAGGGGCTGGTGGAGCTCAATACCAAGACGATGACTGGCAAGCTCTCGGCCGGCGGGCCGGATGGCGTCGACCCGTCCAAATATGATCTGGTCGTGCTCGCCATGCAGGAGCCGCAGTACCGCCAGCCTGGCGTGCGCGACCTGCTCGATCGCGTGGCCAAGGCCAAGGTGCCGACCATGTCGATCATGAACATGCCACCGCTACCGTACCTCAAACGGATTCCGGGGCTCGACACCACCGCGCTGCGCCCATGCTTCGCCGACGCGACGGTCTGGGACACGTTCGATGCCAAATACATGACGCTCTGCAGCCCTGACCCGCAAGCGTTCCGGCCACCAGAGGAGAAGGTCAACGTGCTGCAGGTGCGGCTGCCGACCAACTTCAAATCGGCGCGCTTCGACGATCCGGCGCACACCGCGATCCTCAAGCAGCTGGAGGCGGACATCGAGGCCTCTCGCGTGGAGGTCGACGGCAAGGTGATCGAGCTGCCGGTAAAATTGAAAGTTCACGACGGTATCTTCGTGCCGCTCGCCAAGTGGGCGATGCTGCTCGCGGGCAATTACCGCTGCGTTCAAAAGGATGGCATGCGCCCGATCAAGGATGCCGTGCACTCCGATATCGACACATCCAAGGATGTCTACAATTGGGTGGTGAAGCTCTGCACGTCTCTCGGTGCAAGCGAAAAGGACCTGGTGCCGTTTGAGAAGTACGCGCAGGCGGCGCTGTCACTGGGCAGTCCGTCGTCGGCGGCGCGAGCGCTGGCGGCCGGAGCGCCAAATATCGAGCGCGTTGACAAGCTGGTGCAGCTGATCGCTGCATCGAAGGGCATGAAGCACGCCGTTGTCGATCAGACCGTCGAGATGGTCGAGATGTGGCTCGAGAAAAACCGCGCCAAGACGAAGGCCTGACGGAGTTCCCGCCTTTGTCGAGGAGTAGAGAAGCGCGGCCCGACTGCCGCGCTTTTCCATTGAAGACTTGCGCACGAAGTGGCCTCTTACTGCGACGGCCGACGGCCACGGGCGAGTTGGACCAGTTCGGCCACGACCCATGCGAGCCCGGTCAGCATGGCGAAGGGAAGCGTCAGCAGCATCAGCCAGCCCATCACGAACATGTTGTAGAGCGCTGTGCCCCAGTCCCGCCCACCGATCATGCACGGATTCACGGAACCTTCGTGCAACCGACAGCCGTACCAATCAGCAATCAGGGACGCCGAAAGCGTGCTGGCGAGCGGCAGCAAGCTAGCCAGCACGGCGAGCAACGCGAGACGACGGAACCACTTCATTTTGAACGTCCTGGCCGCGGCTGGTGCTCCTGAGCAACGGAGGCTGGCTGAGCCAGGCTCCGACCGGTTCGAGTTCCGCACGAGATCGTGGCGAAATTCTCGATCGTGGCGGCTGGTTCTCGATTTGCGTTGTCGGAGCCGGGCGAGGGCGACTAGGCTGCCGGCGACCGGAAAAGCCCAGGATCTCGCATGGCCAAGCTCACGTCTCTACAAGCGAACCACTATCGCATACCGCTCGATGTCCCGATGTCGGATTCGACGCACGGCGTCATGACGTCGTTCGAGCTCAATACGGCTCGGGTGACCGACTCAGATGGACAAGAGGGCGTCGGCTATACGTACACCACCGGGCATAACGGCGGGGCAATTCAGCACCTATTGGCACAGGAGATCCCGGATATTGTCGCGGGCACGGATTGCGACCTGATCGAGGCAATCTGGCAGAAGGTGTGGTGGGGTCTTCACTACGGAGGCCGTGGCGGATCTGCCGTTCTCGCGCTCTCGGCTCTCGACATGGCGCTGTGGGATCTGAAGGCCAAGCGCGCCAAGCTGCCGCTCTACAAACTCCTCGGCGGGCACGACAACAAGGTGCCGTGCTATGCGGGCGGCATCGATCTCGAGCTCTCGGTGAAGGAGCTTCTCAAGCAGACCGATGGAAACCTGAAGAAAGGCTTTCGCGCCATCAAGACCAAGGTCGGGCGCGCCTCGCTAAAGGAGGACGTCGAGCGCATCTCGGCGATGCGCAAGCATCTCGGGCCAGACTTCCCGCTGATGGTCGATGCGAACATGAAGTGGACTGCTGACGAGGCGATCAGGCGAGCACGCGCTCTGCGCGACTGCGATCTCGTATGGCTCGAGGAGCCGATCATTCCTGATGACGTCGCGGGCCATGCGCGGGTTATGCGCGATGGCGGTCTGCCGATCGCGACGGGCGAGAACTTCCGCACGCTCTGGGAGTTTCAGCAGATGATCTCAGCGGGCGGCGTGTCCTATCCGGAGCCGGATGTAACCAACTGCGGTGGCGTGACGACATTCATGAAAGTCGCGCACTTAGCGGAAGCGTTCAATCTGCCGGTCACATCGCACGGCGCGCACGATGTGACGGTGCACCTTCTCGCCGCATGCCCCAACCGGAGCTTTCTCGAGACGCACGGCTTCGGCATCAACAGCTACATCGCCGAGCCGATGCAGATCGTCGAAGGCAATGCCATCGCGCCGGACAGGCTGGGCCATGGCGTCGCGTTCGATTGGAAGCGACTGGCGAAGCTCGAGCAATAGGCAACGATGGAGCGGCTGCTGTGAGCGGCAAGGCCCGAACCAAAGCATTAACGCAACTGGCTACCGTGTCCGGCGGACGGACGCTGCCAGCGGAGCGCCACCTCAAACAGCTCAAGGCGCGCCTGCTCGAGGCGGCTGATATCGGCTCAGCGGCAGCGGTGCTGCGGTGGGACCAGGCTACGCATATGCCACGTGGCGGAGCCGTTGCGCGCGGCCGGCAAACGGCACGGCTCTCGGCGATTGCACATAAGAAGCGCACCGATAGAGCGGTCGGCCTTTTGCTCGACAGGCTTGACCGTTTCGCAGAGCAGTTACCCGACGACTCCGACGATGCGCGGCTGATCCGGGTGGCGCGGCGGGATTATGATCGCGCCGTGCGCATTCCCGCGCACGTGATCGCCAATTGGAGCGAGGCGTCGGCAGCTTCCTACAATGCCTGGCTAACGGCGCGGCCCGAAAGCGACTACGCCACCATGCGTCCCCATCTCGAGCGAGCGCTCGAGCATGCGCACATGTATGCGGCGTATTTTCCCGGCTACGCGCATGTGATGGACCCGTTGATCGGGCCCGACGAGGGCGTCACGGTGGCGGAGACACGGCGCCTGTTCAAGAAGTTGCGGGCTGAGCTGGTGCCGCTCGTCGCCGAAATCGCGGCGCATCCGGTGACGAGTGATGCGTGCTTGAGGGCGGGGTTTCCGGAGGCGCCTCAGCTCGCGTTCGCCATCGAGGTGGCCCAGCACATGGGCTACGACCTCGGCCGCGGTCGTCTCGACAAGACGGCGCATCCCTTCATGACAAGCTTTTCGCGGGACGATGTTCGGATAACGACCCGGGTGCAAGAGCACGATCTTTCGGACGCGCTGTTCTCGACCTGGCACGAGACGGGGCACGCGCTCTACGAACTCGGCGTCGCGAGCGACCTGCCACCGCCGCTGGATGATGGCACTTCGGGCGGCGTGCACGAGAGCCAGTCTCGGCTTTGGGAAAATCTCGTGGCGCGCAGCCGCGGCTTCTGGGGGCATTATTATCCGAAGCTGCAGCAGGTGTTTCCGGAGCAGCTCGGGACGGTGTCGCCGGAAACCTTCTATCGCGCGATCAACAAGGTGGAGCGCACGCTCATTCGCACGGACGCCGACGAAGTGACCTATAACCTGCACGTCATGATCCGCTTCGATCTCGAGTGTTCGCTGATGGAGGGCAAGCTTGCGGTCAAGGACCTGCCCGATGCGTGGAACGCGCGCTACAAAGCCGATCTCGGCATCGAGCCGCCCGATCATCGCGACGGCGTGCTGCAGGACGTGCACTGGTTCGCCGGCGGTCTTGGCGGTGCGTTCCAGTCCTACACGATCGGCAACATACTCTCGGTGCAATTCTTCGATGCTGCAGTATCGGCACACCCGGAGATTCCAGACGAGATCGCGGCGGGACGGTTCGAGACATTGCACATCTGGCTGAAGGAGAACGTCTACAAGCACGGCCGCAAGTTCGGCGTGCATGAGCTCGTGAAGCGCGCAACCGGTACGCCAATGCGGATCGAGCCCTACATGGCGTATCTTCGGGGAAAGTACGGGGATATATATCAGTTGCGGTGATGGCTGCGGAGGTTTCGGAGGGCGCCAGGCTGAAGCCAGGCACCTGGAAAGGAAGGAGACGCGTAATGGCAGCAAAACCGAAGGTCGCGGTGATCGGGACAGGGGGCACGATCACGTCGCTGTCCGGCATTGGACCACTCGACCTCTACGAGTACACGGCGACGGGCAAGATGCTGGAGGCCGACCAGCTGGTCGACAAGTTCCCCGAGGTGCGCCAGGTCGCCGAGATTATTCCGGTACGCTTCAAAGCAGTGCCATCGACGGCAGTGAGCTTTCCCGAGTGGAAGCAGGTTGTCATTGAGGCTGACAAGGCGGTGGCAGCGCACCCAGATCTCGCCGGCATCGTGGTGCTGCATGGCACGGCGACGCTGGAGGAAACCGCGTACGCGCTCAATCTGACGGCAAAGGTGAAGGTGCCGATCGTGGTGGTCGGGGCGCAGCGGCCGGCGAGTGCGCTTTCGACCGATGCCGGACTTAACCTGGTCAACGCGGTGCGGACGGCGACGTCGTCAGAAGCGCGCGGGCTCGGCGTGCTGGTCTGCCTCAATGACGAGATCCAGGCTGCGCGCGACGTCACCAAGACATCGACGGCAAGGCTGCAGACGTTCCGTTCGCCGGACTTCGGGGTGCTCGGGCATGCCGACGGCGACGCGGTGAACTTCTATCGCCGCCCGGTCCGCATGGGTGCGCCCGATACGGAGTTCGACATTCGCGGGCTCGATGCGCTGCCGCGCGTTGATATCGCCTACTCATACGCGGGCTGTGATGGCACAGCGGTCAGCGCCTTCCTGGCGGCTGGAGCCAAAGGCATCGTCGCGGCGGCATTCGCACCCGGGATGATGGCGCCGCAAGAGGCGGAAGCCTATCGCGCGGCGGTCGCGCAAGGCTGCACGGTCGTGGTCTCGTCGCGCGCCGGTTCGGGGCGGACTTTTCCATCAAGCAAGGTGGTGAGTTCCGGGTTTCTCACAGCCGACAACCTGACGCCGCAGAAGGCGCGCATTCTGCTGGCGCTGGCGTTGACCAAGACGCGCGATCCAGCAGGAATCACGGCGATGTTTGCGAAGTACTAACGCAAGCGCTCGGCCGGGACCCAGTAAATACTCGCCGGGCGCCGGGAAGGCCACGGGGCCCGTAGGGGCTTGAGGGCTGACTCAGGGAGGGTCTCCAAGATCGGCATCTCGCCGCCGGCGCTTGTGTTGAGGCCAGCAGCGCTTTACGCAATCAAAACCAACGGCGCAATGGACCTTGCAGATGACCCTTATTCCTTCGGTGGCGGAGCTGATCGCCAATGTCTCAGAGCCATTCGAGCGCGCCCGCGCCATGCCGCCAAGCGTCTACACCAGCCCAGGGTTCCTCGAGCGCGAAGTGAAGGACGTCTTCGCGAAAGAATGGGTGATGCTCGGGCGCGCATCGAGCCTCGCGAAGGCCGGAGATTATATCACCTACGAGCTCGCAGGACAGCCGATCCTCGTCATTCGCGACCAACACATGCAGTTGCGCGCCATGTCGAACGTGTGCTTGCACCGCATGTCGACGCTGCTCGAAGGCACGGGCAACCGCTCCGCCATCGTGTGTCCCTACCACGCGTGGTCCTACAATCTCGACGGCACGCTGCGCGGAGCGCCGGCCATGCATCTTAACCGCGAGTTCTGTAAAGAGCACTACAAGCTGCCGACGGTGCGCTGCGAGGAGTGGCTCGGCTGGATCATGGTGACGCTCAATCCCGACATCCCGCCGGTTGCCAAGCAACTCGCCGAGGTCGAAGGTCTGATCGAGGACTATGGGCTCGAGAGCTACACCGAGACGTTCCGTGAAGAGCACGTCTGGGACACCAATTGGAAGATTCTCGCCGAGAATTTCATGGAGAGCTATCATCTGCCGCAGTGCCATGCCGGCACCATCGGCAAGCTGTCGAAGCTCGAGGAGATGGATTGCCCGCCGGGCCTGGCGACGTTCAATTATCACACCATCTTGAAAGACGACTCGCTGAAGATTGCGCTGGCGCATACGAACAACACGCGCATGAAAGGCGACCGGCGACGCACGACCTTCTTGCTCGCGGTTTATCCGAGCATGCTGGTCACGCTCACGCCAGGTTATTTCTGGTATCTGTCGCTGCATCCGAAGGGCGTCGGCCAGGTACACATGATCTTCGGCGGCGGCATGTCGCCGGACTTCGTCAAAGATCCTGACGCAAGAAAGCACTTCGATCATCTCAAAATGCTGCTCGACAAGGTCAACGTCGAGGATCGCGGCTGCACGGAGAAGGTCTATCGCGGTGTCTCGGCAGGCGCGGCGCGGGCCGGGCATCTTTCACACCTGGAGCGGCCCAACTACGATTTCGCCCAGTGGCTTGCAGAGAAGACCGGCGGCTTCAAGCGCCCCATTGTGAGCGCACATGGCTGACAATCGAGAACAACGAGCCGCTTTGGCCGCTACCGATCTCGATGCCTTGCGTGCAATCGTGGGCGTATCCAACGTACGCACAGGAGAGGCTGTTGCCGTTATCGATGCGGGCTGGCACGAGGACAACCTGAAGTCGGGCGTGGTCGTGTCGGCAGGTTCGACGGCCGAGGTCGCGGCCATCGTGAAGCATTGCGCGGCGCGGCGCATTGCGATCGTGCCGCACGGCGGACGTACAGGGCTCGTCGGCGGAGGCATTTCGCACCTGGGTGAGATCGTCCTTTCGCTCGCGCGGATGCATCGCATTGTGCACCTCGACCCGCGAGAGCGCGTGGCGGTCGTGGAGGCAGGTGTACCGCTGGAAATCCTGCAGACCGAGGCCGCCAGGCACGGTCTGGAACCCGGCATCGATCTCGCGGCGCGCGGCTCGGCGACGATCGGCGGCATGATCTCGACCAATGCCGGCGGCGTGATGGCGTTCCGCAACGGTGTGATGCGTCATCGTGTGTTTGGCATCGAGGCCGTGCTGCCGAATGGATCGATCTACGACGACCTGACGCGCGTCGTGAAGAACACCGCCGGCTACGACCTGAAGCACCTGCTGATCGGAGGCGAGGGCACGCTCGGCGTGGTGACGCGCGCTGCGATCAAGCTCGATCCTACGCCGAAGGCAACAGCAACGGTCATGCTGAGCCTGCCGTCGGTTGCAGCGGCGCTCGACGCGGTGACCCGCGCGCTTGGAGCCGGTACAGGGCAACTCCGTGCCGCGGAAGTGCTCTGGCGGAATTATCTGGAGCTGACGGCAGAAGCGTCCGGTTGGAAGGACGACGCGCTCGATGTCACTGCGCCGCTGTTCTTGCTGCTGGTGCTCGGCGGGGATGACGAGGCGGAGCTGCATGCCGAGCTCCAGGCGCTCTTCGAAGCGGTGCACGCCAAGGAGAGCAGTGTCACCGGCATCATCGCTTCATCGCGACGACAGGAGCGCGAGCTGATGCACTTGCGGGAGTTCACAGAAGCGATCTATCGCAAGCACGGACCGGCGCCATCGTTCGACGTTTCGGTGCCGCTGACGGCGATCGACAGCTATCTGGCGCGCGTTACCCGCGAGCTGAAATTGCTCGATCCGACCTATGATCCCTACTGCTTCGGGCATCTTGCTGACGGCAACCTCCATGTCGTCGTCAATTGCGCGCCGTTGCCCGATGACAAGATGCGAGCTGTGGAAGGCGTGCTCTATCGTGACATCGCGGCGCTGGGTGGATCGTTCTCGGCAGAGCACGGCGTCGGCTCCAAGCGGCGCAGCGCGCTGGCGGCAACCGTCAGTCCGGCCAAGCTCGCGATGATGCGGGCGATCAAGACCGCCGTCGATCCACACAGCATCATGAACCCCGGCAAGGTTCTGCCGTCCTGATCAATCTGACGCTGCGCAAACTGGAGCGCCTTCCGAGGAGGGGCCAAACATGACCGACAAGCGCGTTGCACTCATCACCGGATGCGGCAAGGCGAACGGTATCGGTGGCGCCATCGCGCGAGCGCTGTCAGCGGCCGGCATCATCGTCGTTGTCTCGGACGTTGCGCCAGCCGGCGTGCAGAACGACAACGCGATCGACAATAGCGCCAAAAACTGGCGCGGGCTTGAAAGCCTGGTCGAGGAAATCACAGCGCGCGGAGGCTCAGCATCCTGGCTGCAAGGGGACGTCAGCAACGAGGAGGATGCCAACCGGCTGATCGCCGAGACGATCGCCCGCTACGGCCGCCTCGATATTCTCATCAACAACGCTGGAGCGCCGCACGGCCAGGACCGCGGTGACATCGAAACCATCTCGCTCGCCGAATGGGAGCGCGTGATGGCGATCAACACACGTGGGCCCTTCCTCATGACGCGCGCCGCGGTGCCGCACATGAAGCGTCAGCGCTGGGGCCGCATCGTCACCATGTCGTCGGTTGCGGGTCTCACCGCGCTGCCGCAGCGGGCCGTCTATTCGGCGTCGAAGGCGGCGATCCTCGGCATGACGCGCTCCATCGCTTACGATCTCGCCCCCTATGGCATCACGATGAATGCGATTTGCCCGGGTTCCATTCGCACCGATCGCGCTATCAGCACCACATTGCGCCAGGGCTACACCGACGTCGAAGCCGGCCTGAGGGAGCGCGCACAGGAGATTCCGATGAGGCGCCACGGTCTGCCCGAGGAGATCGCCGGCACGGTCGCCTATTTGGTGTCGGATGCGGGCGCTTTCACGACAGGGCAAGCGATTGTCGTGGATGGCGGCGGGCTTCCGCCTCATGCAGTCTAAGCCTTCAGGACGGATCGTCGGACCCCGGCTGCTGCAGCTTTTGCAACGCGTGGAACATGCTACTCTGCGCACGATTGAGCTCACGGAGGCACGGGATATGGCAACGGCGTTCGAAGAAGTGATGGCAGCGCGCGGCAAGGGCATGCCGCAGGCGGGCGAGGTCACAATTCACGGCGGCCAGGACCCCGTGTACTCGACGCGCTTCAAGATCGGCGAGACAGCGGCCGCGGTACTTGGCGGCGTTGGCGTGGCGGTCAATGACATCTGGGAGATAAGGACGGGGCGACGGCAGAAGGTGCGCGTCAATGTGCGCCAAGCAGCGGCTGGTCTCGGCAGCCTTTACTATCTGCAGCGCCCCGGCGCCGACGGCGTCTTCCGCGACGTCAGCAGCGAGGAGCACGAGGCCATGCGGCGCATCACGCAGCCGTGGCCGACCAGGGATGGCCGGTGGGTGCTGCCGCATTTCGGGCTGCCCAATTTGAGAGAGCGGCAACTGAGGCTTCTGGGCTGCGAACCGACGCCGGAATCAGTCGCCAAGGCTGTTTCGAAGTGGGATGCGCTCGATCTCGAGCAGGCGATCGACGAGGCCCGCACATGCGGTGGGATGGTGCGCACCAATGCGGAGTGGCTCGCGAGCGAGCACGGCAAGGTACTGGCGGCAAAGCCCATCGTCGAGGTGATCAAGATCGGCGACAGCGATCCGGAGCCGCTGCCGGCGGGCCCGCGCCCGTTGTCGGGTATTCGGGTGCTCGACCTGACGCGCATTCTCGCGGGGCCGGTGTGTGCGCGCACACTCGCTGAGAACGGCGCCGAAGTGCTGATGATCGCGGCCGAGCACGTGCCGCAAATCCCGGAGCACGTAATCGACACGAGCCACGGCAAGCGCAGCACTTTCCTCAATCTCACGCAAGCCGAAGACGCCGCGACGTTGCGCAAGTTGGTCAAGAGCGCCGATGTGTTCTCGCAGGGCTACCGGCCCGGCATCATGATGAAGCACGGCTTTGGGCCAGAAGAGCTGGCGAAGATGCGGCCCGGAATCGTGACCACCTCAATCAGCTGCTACGGCGCGGATGGCCCCTTCAGCCATCGCGGCGGCTGGGAGCAGGTGGCGCAGACCATGACCGGCCTCCTGCACGAGGGCTCGACGTCCGAGCGCCCGAACGGCCCGGCGCTGTTGCCGGCTGCGGCGTGCGACTACACGACGGGCTATCTTGGGGCCTATGGCGTCATGCTGGCGCTGGCGCGGCGTGCGCGCGAAGGCGGCAGCTATCACGTGCGCGTCTCGCTTTGCCAGTCGGGGATGTTCATCTACCGGCAGGGCAAGGTACCGTTCGATCAGTTCGACATGGATCTTTCCGATGCGGAGCTGGATCAGTTCCGTATCGAGACCAAGCCCAAGTTCGGGCCAATACGGCATCTGGGCCCGATCCTCGAGCTCTCTGAGACGAAGCCGCACTGGGTGCGGCCGACTCCGGTGCTCGGCGGCGACCGGCCGGAATGGACTGACGGTGGTCAACGTGCTGCCGCGGCGGAGTAAGCAGGCTCGCGCGAGCTCACAGCCCCTCGAGGATCGAGCATGCGCATTGCGACGTTCAATCTCGAAAGTCTCGATCCCGTTTCTCGTGAGGGAGTGACAATCGAGGAGCGTGCCGAAGTCCTGCGACCCCAACTCGAGCGGCTGCGGACCGATGTTCTTTGCCTGCAGGAGGTGAACGGGCAGCGGGTGCCGGGCGCAACGGAACGCTCGCTCGTCGCGCTCGACGCGTTGCTCGCCGGAACGGAATACGCGAACTTTCACCGCGTCACCACGCATGGACCGGCCGGCACGGGTGTCGCGGACGTGCACAACCTCGTCATCCTGTCTCGCGTGCCGATCCTTGCACATCGCGAGATCCGGCACGATTCTGTGCCGGCCCTCGAGCATCGACTGATCACTGCAATGCCCGCTAGCGCCGATGCCGAGCCGGTGAGTTTCGACCGGCCGCTCCTTCATGCCGAGATCGAGCGCTCAGACGGTGGACGACTCCACGTCTTCAATCTGCATTTTCGCGCACCGCTGGCCGCTGCCATTCCGGGCCAGAAAGAATCTCCGTTCGTTTGGAAGACAACTGCGGGATGGGCGGAAGGCTATTTCCTCTCCGCGCTGAAACGCAGCGGGCAGGCGCTAGAGCTACGGTTGACCATCGACGCCATTCTCGACGAGGACCCGCAGGCAACAATCATTGCCTGCGGCGACTTCAATGCCGAAGACCACGAGACGCCGCTGAAGCTCGTGGTCGGCGCAGAGGAGGACACCGGCAACGGCCGCCTTGCCAGCCGCTCCATGGCTGTCTTGGACCGCGCGCTGCCCAAGGACCGGCGCTTCAGCGTGCTCCATCACAGCCGGCCGCTGATGCTCGACCACATTCTGGCAAGCCGCAGCCTGATAGCTGATTTTCGCTCGATTGAAGTGCACAATGAGATGCTGGAGGACGAGGTCGTCGGCTACACCAAGGTCGCGCACGCAATGGGCTCCTACCACGCGCCTGTCGTCGCGGATTTTGCGCTGGGCTGAGCTCTTCTGCGGCGGCGCCTGCGCCGAAATGCCAGTTCGCGGCCCTGGATCGTCACGTCACCCCGTTATCCATTTCCGTAGAGGCAGCCTTGCGCCGTGCCGGACGGCCTTGCCTCGCCACCTGGGTCTGAGGCACGTTTTCGCCGACCCGGGAGGCCTCATGCCCAGCGCTGCCGACGAAAAAGACGCCATTCGCGAGACCATGGCGCGGTATTGCTATGCGCTCGATGCGTGCCGGTTTGCCGATGTGGCAGCGCTCTTTGCCGAGGACGGCGAGTGGACGACGAACTATGGTTCAGCACGCGGACGCAAGGAGATCGAAGCTCTGCTGACGAGCAATGTGCCGAAGCCCGGCGAGGGGCCGCAGAGAAAGCACTACATCACCAACATCATCATCAAACTCGACGGCGACCACGCGGATACCGAATCTGATTATCTTGTCGTGCGCGAGCCGGACGCAGGATCGCAACTGAAGCACCTGCTGCCGGTGATGGGCGGGCGCTACAAGGATAAGTTCGTGAAGCGCGGCGGCGTCTGGCAGTTCGCGCGCAAGGAGCTGGAGCACCACATCTGGGGCGACATGGCGCTGAAGAACGGGCGGTAAGCACGAGCGCAAAAAATCTGAGTCAGAGGGTTCGGACCCATGAGTCTGAGCCCGAGGAGCGAGGGAACGCAATGAACGACATCAACCCTGCCGCGATGGAGCGGGCGAAGGTCGTGACCGACACCGATATCGTCGCCGGCTGGCTCGATGCTTTCAATGACGCTTTATCGAAGCGCGATACAACTGCGATCGCAGCGGTGTTCCAACCCGACAGCCACTGGAAGGATGTGCTGGCGTTCACTTGGCATCTGACGGCAACATACGGCGCGCAAAAGATCGGAGTGGACTTGGCCACGCGCCAGCAGGCGACGAAAGCGTATGACTTCAAGCTGGCGGCGGGTCGCACGCCACCGCGACGCGTCAAACGGCTGGGAATCGATTGCATTGAGGCGCTGCTCGACTTCGAAACAGCGATCGGGCGCGGCCACGGCGTGCTGCGGCTGACCGCCGATCCTACGGCACGCGCCATGCACAGCTTCAAAGCCTGGGTGCTCTCGACCACGCTCGAGGAGCTGAAGGGGCACGAAGAAAGGATCGGCAAGTGGCGGCCAACGGGCGCCGCCTTCTCGCGCAACTTCGGCGGCGAGAACTGGCTCGACATGCGAACGCGCCTCGAAGGGTACGCCGACCGCGATCCCGCGGTGCTGGTGGTCGGCGCGGGGCAGTCGGGCCTCATGATCGCGGCGCGGCTCAACCAACTCGGCGTCGACACGCTGGTGGTCGAGAAGTGGGCGCGCATCGGCGACAACTGGCGCATGCGCTACCACTCTCTGGCGCTGCACAATTCGATCGAGGTCGACCATCTGCCTTACATGCCGTTCCCGCCCACATACCCGAAGTACGTGCCGAAGGACCAGCTCGGCGACTGGTTCGAGATCTACGCGCGCGCGATGGAGATCAATTGCTGGACGTCGACCGAGTTCACGAATGGCGAGTGGGATGACAAGGCCAAATGCTGGATCGCCACGCTGAGGCTGGCCGATGGCGGCGAGCGCGTCATGCGCCCGCGTCACATCGTGTTCGCCAATGGCGTCTCGGCCATCCCGCATGTGCCTCAACTGCCAGGGCTCGACACCTTCAAGGGCGATGTCCTCCATTCGGAGGGGTTCAACAAGGGCGAGCCCTGGGCGGGCAAGAATGCGATCGTCATCGGGACGGGCACCAGCGGCAACGACATCGCGCTCGATCTTCACAGCTGGAAAGTTAAAACGACCATCGTGCAGCGCGGTTCGACGACGGTGGTGACCATCGACCCCGCGGCGGCGCTCAATTATGCGCTCTATCAGGAAGGGCCGCCGCTCGAGGACTGCGATCTCATCGCCAGCTGCGGAACGCCGCCGATGCTGATCAAGGGCTATCAGCTCTCCATGAAGCGGATGGCCGAGCTCGACAAGGACATGATTGAAGGCCTGAAGCGCATCGGATTCAAATACGACATCGGCGAGGATGAGACCGGCCACCAAATGAAGTACCGGCGGCGCGGCGGCGGGTACAACCTCGATGCCGGCAGCTCAGAGTTAATGATCAGGGGGGAGATCGGCTTCCTGCAGTACGACAATATCGAGCGCTTCTGCGAGACGGGCGCGCTGCTGAAGGACGGTAGCATCGTGCCCGCGGATCTCGTGGTGCTCGCCACAGGCTACGAGCCGCAGGGCGAGATCGTCGGGCGCACGCTTGGAGCCGCAATGGCCAATAAGATCGGCCAAGTTTGGGGCATCGGCGAGGACGGCGAGATGGCCAATATGTTCAAGCGTACGCCGCAGCAGGGCATCTGGTTCATCGCCGGTGGCCTGCCCCAATGCCGGGTCTATTCGAAATATCTGGCGCTCCAGATCAAGGCTATGGAGCTTGGGATGCTCGGGCCGCTGTGACGCTGCGCATGTCGTCCGAGGCGTCAGCACTGGGAATGGCCGATAGGCTTTTCGGTTGCTGACTCATATGGTTAATAAATTCGGTTCACATTAATTAGTTGACGATGCCACTCGTGGCTGGTCATGTCCGGACCGCCAGAGCCGGCAGCGTATTGCTGCCAATCAAAAAGCGGCGCGCCCGCATGTTCTGGTGCAGGGGGTGGGGCACCACCAGAGCGACGGACGCGGGACCAGGCAGGCCGGAGGGCCGAGCCGGCATTCCCTTGAATGGGGGACCTCCATCGCATGGCAAGTGCCCAGCGCGCCGAGCTGTGTGAAGGAGTACGTAATGAAACGACCGTTCGCTGCGGCCCTCGCTTTGGCCGCATTCTCGCTCGCGGGTGCTCATGCCGCCCGAGCCGACGTCTCGTGCTATCCGGGCTGCTACTTCAGCAAGCCCGCTGCTGAGCTAGCCCGGTCCGCAAAGTCACGGGCTGGCGTGTCTTCCAGGTTCGACTCGCCATCCTCATCAGAAACAAGAAGTGCATCGCGGACAGGAACGCGTGCCTATGGCGGCAGCGTCGCCAGCACGTCGACCGGTGTGGCCTCCTTCTATTGGCAGCCGCAGCGCGTCGCCTCCGGGGGCTGGTTCAACCCGAACGCCATGACAGCCGCCCATAAGACGCTGCCCTTCGGCACGCGGGTGCGGGTGACCCATCTCGGGAACGGTCGCAAGGTTGACGTGACGATCAACGACCGCGGCCCCTATGTGGGAGGTCGTATCATAGATCTGTCCAGGGCTGCCGCCGGCGTCATCGGCATGCAGGGCCAAGGTGTCGCCCAGGTGCGCATGGAAGTGATGGGACGGTAGGCGTTTTTGTAGGTTTCAGGAACTTTTCGCAGAAGCCAGGGCAGGTGCGGCAATGCGCCTGCCCTTTCTGCGTCCGCGGATCGCGGACGATCGCAATTGCGCCATGGTTGCGCCGCCGTCCCCTGGCACGTTTAACCCATGATTCGGGGGATTTGCATTTACGCCAGCACACTGTCGATTGCCGCCTGGGCGGCAGCAGCAATCGGCTGCGTCGCGCCGGTCAGGGCTGAAGCACCTCAATTGGTATGGCCAGGGGACGCCCAGCCGGCGCCGAGGCAGCGGGGTTGGGCGACAACGGTGCACTTCGAGCCAGCACTTCTATCCGCGCCAGCGCCCGCGACGCGCCCGAGCCCGCCCGCAGCGCCTGCGGTGACGGCTGCCCTGCCGCCTATTCGCGCACCGAAGCCAGTCGGCCAGCCAACTGCCGATCATGCATTCTCTGGGATCGCCTCCTACTACTGGCAAGATCAGATGACCGCCAGTGGAGAGCGGTTCGACAAGTCGGATCTGACCGCTGCCCACAAGACGCTGCCGTTTGGAACACGAGTAAAGGTCACCAACCAGAGCTCCGGCAAGACGGTCGTTGTCCGCATCAACGACCGGGGTCCCTTCAAACCCGGCCGCGTGATCGACCTCTCCGAGGCTGCCGCCCGCCACATCGGCATGACAGGGAGGGGCCTCGCCGCGGTGAAAATCGAGGTCGTCAGCGCCCAGTAATATCGCGCCTGTGGCTGGCACGCGTGCGCTGGATCAACCAGCGAACCCGCTTTGCAGCTCTGCCAGGCGCGTCAAGGCGGCCGCAGGCAGCGGGCCCTTCTCGACCGCGGCATAGGCTGCCTCAAGCTGCTCCATATTGGCGAGACCAATGAGCGTCGTCGACAATGCCGGGGACGAAATCGCAAACCGGAGCGCCAGTTCGGCGAGGCTCGAGACGTAACCATCCCTGATCAGCGGCTCGAAGCGCCGTGCGCGCATCACATCTTCCTTGAAATCCTTGCCGGACCCGATCGGCTCGACGTTCTGCGCATTCAGGGGGTGGCGCTCCTCGCTTCCCGACAAGGCGCCCGCCGCCATCACGCGAATACCGATCGTGCCCATGCCTCGCTTGTTGGCGGCTTCCATCAGCTTGGCGTAGTCCTGACCGGGGAACCCTTTCGGCAGCGCTTGGGTGGGGCTTGGATTGAGAGCGTTGTAGCTGATCTGTGCCGTGTCGAAGGCTCCCGACTGCACAACTTTGTGGAGGGCATCCGTCTCGCCGATCGCGGTGATGCCAAAATGGCGAATCTTGCCCTCGGCCTTCAGCCTTTCGAACGCGGGAACGACCTCGCCCAGAACGGTTTCGACGCTCATCATGTCACCCGACGTCTTGGCCCCTATGCGATTGTGCAGCTGGAAAAGGTCGACGCTCGACTGACCCATGCGCTTCATGCTGGCCTCGAACGACTCCCGAATTGCCACCCCGATCTGGCTGTATTGATGCTCTTTAAGCCGCACCTTGGTGCCGACCGCAACCTTCGGTTTGAGATTGGCGAGAATGCGCCCCAAATTGACCTCCGACGTGCCATCGCCATAGATCGAGGCGGTGTCGAAATAGGTGATCCCCATGTCGAGCGCGCGGGAGAACGCGCGCTCCTGATCCTTGGCGTCGCCCTTGGTCATGAGCCCGCCGACAGCCCCGCATCCGAAAGAGAGAACCGATGCCCTGATGCCAGTGCGGCCGAGTTGACGGAACTCCATTGGAAAATCCTTATTCCTGGGGTGCGAGCGTGCAGCCGACTATAGCCTGTGCCATCGGGTGGGGGCAAAGCCTCACCGCGAGGCGGGAGCGGCATGCTGGTTTTCGCTGACGGAGAGTAGGTGAGCGTGCTATGAATGCCGTGCATGGGATAACGCTTCGACAGGTCCGTCGCTTTTGGGCGGTAGCACTGCTAGCCGTCGGGGGTGCTGCCATGCCGCAGGTCTCGGCGAGCGACCTCAAAGCTTCCGATGCTTCCGATCCGCCGAATTATCTCACATCGCCCTTTCACGGCATGAAAGACGGCGATGGCCGCGTCATTCCGTGCCGCTGCCGCTTCGCGGGAAGAGATTACCGGCTTGGCGAGGCGGTGTGCATGAACACGCATATCGGGACAGTCATTGCGCGATGTGATCTGTTGCTCAACAATACTTCCTGGGTTCCAACCGAGACCCCCTGCGAAGTCAGTCTGCTGACAGCGCACCCGATTGGTCGATGACCGCAGGTCCTGCTCTTCCGAACTTGTTGGTCTGTCCAAAACTTGGTCCATTCCGCCTTGCCATGGAGCTGGCCAGTCGCTAGGTGGGGCATTGAATGCATCTTCGCTTTGCTCGAGCGATCTCTCGGGGGCTCCATGACCAAAAGCGTCTGGGATGCGGTCGGCCGCTTTTTCGGCCCGTCGCACAATGATCGCTTCGCCGAGCTGATGGGCCGTCTCGCCCAAACGTCGGTCGACTGCGCCAAGCATTTCCGCGAGACGAAGGGGCAGGATCTCGCAGGCATCATCGACTACGAGCACAAGGGCGATGCCATCGTCGACGATATTCACGAGGTCCTCGACAACTCATTCATCATGCGGTTCGACATTGCGGATTCCATGAGCCTGGCCGACGAGCTCGACAATGTGCTCGACGGTATGCGCAAGGTGGCGGTGCATATCGATATCTATCGCCCGATCCTCTCCGAGCTGAAGCCCGACGCGCTCGAGTTAATCGCGATCGGCGAGCGCATGCAGAAACAGCTTCGAGATGTGGTCGCCATGCTCGCCGAGCCGCGCATGTCTCTCCCCCGCGTCCGCGAGGCCGTGACCAAGATTGACGAGGACGAGTCGGTTGCCGACAAAATCACTGCCGCCGCAGAACGCCGCCTCGTCGCCGAATACTCGCCGCCTGGCGCCAACCGCCTCGAGTTCATTGCCTGGGAAAAACTCTACAGCCTGCTCGAGGAGATGACCGACCACGCCAATCACTGCGCCAAGCTCGTCCTGTCGCTGGCACGCAAGGAGGCGTGAATGGGTTGGCTGACGCTTGGCCTCCTGATCGCGCTGACGGCTGTGCTGGTCGCTGAGTTCATCAACGGATGGACCGATGCCCCCAACGCCATCGCGACGGTGGTATCGACTGGCGTGATGTCGCCGCGCGCAGCGATTGCCATGGCTGTGATCTTCAATATCGTCGGCGCCATGGCCGGAACTGCCGTCGCCGCGACCGTTGGCAAAGGCATTGTCGAAAGCTCGGCCTTGTCGCTGGCGACGATCACCGCGGCCATGGTCGCCATCATTGCCTGGGGTGGATTTGCCGCCAAGGTGGGATTGCCCATCTCCAAATCCCACTCGCTGCTTGCCGGACTAGCCGGAGCGGGTTTTGCCGGCGGCGGCCTCCAGGCGCTGCAGTGGAGCGGCTGGACGAAGGTCTTGATTGGCATGGCCTGCGCCGTGCCATTCGGCTTCGTCGCTTCGATCCTGGTTGCCAAAACGATCGTGGCCTTCGCCGGCAAGATGCGGCCGGCGCGGGCCAAGCACCTCTTCGACCGCCTGCAGATCCTGTCGGCTGGATTTATGGCATTCAATCATGGGCTCAATGATGGCCAAAAGTTCATTGGCGTCTTTGCGCTGACGATGCTGCTCGGCGGTGCGACGCAGAAGTTCGAGATCACCAACACGTCGATCATCATCTGCGCATTGACGATGGGGCTCGGCACCAGCTTCGGTGGCTGGCGGATCATCGAGACGGTCGGCTCCAAGATGACGCGGATCGTCTCCTGGCAGGGCTTTGCCGCGGAAGCGTCGGCCTCGTCTACGATCTTCGTCGCATCGATGTTCGGCATTCCGCTGTCGACGACGCACACGATCACTTCGTGCATCGTCGGTGCTGGCGCTTCGCGGCGCCTCGCCGACGTGCGCTGGGGCGTTCTGAAACGAATTATGCTGGCCTGGATCGTCACGTTCCCGGTCTGCGCCGCGATTGCCTTCCTGGCCGCGCAGTTCGCCATGCGGTTCCTTTAGCCTACTTATCGGCGCACGCCGGGAGCCGTGATCGGCAAACCTTCACCGCGCCAAGCCAAATAGAGCTCGAGCGCCAAGTATTCGGGCGAGAAATGATCGAGCACCTCGGCCCTGACGCCGAGGCTACACGCGCGCAGTCGCCGTCCCAGCGAGCCGAGCTTCTGCCATTCGAGCCGATAAGCTGGCCAGCCATCGGTCTGCCCCTGGCTGATGCGGTCGCCACGCAAGCGCCGGCCGGCGTTGTCGTCGTGGCACTGTGTGCATGAGAGATTGAGCTGGCCTTGTCGCGTCGCGAAGAATTCGCGTCCCTGCTCGAAGAACGGACGCGCCGGTCCGTCGACAGACGCCTTGCGCGGCAGTCCTTTAGATTGGTGCGCAACATAAGCGGTGAGCGCAAGCAACTCGTCCGACTCCGCCGGCAACGCTGCTGCGCTCTGCCGCTCAGTCCGGCACTGATTGATGCGCAGCTCGAGGTTGAGCAGCTTTCCCGATCCCTGATCGACCACCGGATAGCGCGTCGCCACGCCCTTCATCGTCTCGGACGCGGTTGCGTGGCACGACGCGCATGCCTTTGCCATCGGGCCTGCTGGGACATCCCAGAGCTTTGCTCCTTGCTCGACCCAGAGCATGCCCGGATGGGCCCCTTCATCGTCCTCGACACGGCGCGAGTCGACCGACTGAAATTCGCGGCCCGAGAGCGCGGGAGACGGCCGCGCGGTTTGCGTCTGGGCCTCGGTTGTAACATCGCAGCTGATCACAATCATGATCGCCGCCCACGCACCGGCGCGGCAGTGCATGCGGGTCGTCTTCAGCGCAGCGACTGGTGTCGCGAATGTGCTTCGGTGCGAGCTCATCCAGCACCTATAGCTCGGCGTTGCTGAGCACGCCGAGTTTTTTGCTTCCCGTTGCCCCTCGCTTCGGAGTCGGAAAGTGCCTCCAGGCCATGAACGCAATAAGCGTCGTTGTACTTTCGGAACTTTCCGCAGGATTTTCGCGTCGACCAAGGCCATCGCGCCTTATGTTTATCCGACGATGCCGCTATAATTGCCGTCACCAAAGCTTCGGCCCACGCTCACCGGAACGTGAGGAGCGTGCGCTCAGCTCACCGTCAAGCTGCGCTTCTCGACCGTGGCGACGCCCTTCTCGTCGGTCCATGTGAACACAAGCTCGCCGGTCTCCGTCGCCACGGTTGAGAAGGCGAAATAGGGGTTGGCCGCGACCCCCGGTCCGCACTCGGCGCGGAATATTTCGATTCCGCTGTAGGTCACGGCCAGCGTCTTGATGATGTCGCGCCCGATGGGCCGGCCCATGTTGTCGCGCCGATGCCCCGTCTCCATGATGTGCTGGATCAGCGTCTTGATCTCGATGATGTCGCCCTTCTTGGCGGTTGCCGGCATAACAATGCGCGTCTGCGCCATGTTCGCTCCTGTGCGTTATGCTGTTCGATCAGCCGGCATCCAGGCAGGCGGCGAGCGTCACGATCACCTCCTGATTGGCGGACCAGAAGCTGCCGTCGCTCATCTCGGCAATCGCCGTCACGGTCTGCGTCGTCGCGAGCCGAATATTGGTTTGCACCTGCGCGCGCCCCGAGCGTGGTCCGAGCGTGAAACTCACCACGCGCGCAATCGGGTTCTTCTCGGACACGATGTGTATCGCCTTGACGTGATCCGCCGCCGTCATCGGGCTGTCGGCGGTAACCGTCAGCGCGACGCTATTGCCATTTTCGGCCAGCTCTGGCAGCATTATCGAGACGCGGCCCGGCTGCACAACTGCGCCTTTGGTGATCTCCTCGATCGCAGCAACCGCCTGCTGCTCCAATGCATGTGCTACACGGCCGTTGAGGGCCATCGGCGCGACTGCGACGGCGACAGTGGCAACCAACGCGCCACGGCGCGTCAGTGCGGGCCGGGAACCCGCCTCCGCAAAATCCTCGACCTGCCTCGCGAGTTCGTGTTGCTTTGATCTGGTCTCTGTCCTTGGCATGTCCGCCTCGGTTGCTGCCCCGAATGTTCGTCACCGCGTTTTGACGCTGCCTTGCATCGTTCCCGACGGAATTGCCGCCGTTTGCGTCAGCTCAATGTTCCGAGATAGGCGACAATGTCCTCGATCTGCTGGGCCGAGAGCGCAGGCTTGCCCCGCCACTCGGCCCCGACGCGGTTGAGGTCGTCGGCCCGATGATAAGGCGGCATGATCGTCGCCGGATTGAGTCGCGTCTGGTCCACTAAGCGCAGACGGATCTCACCAGCATTGAGCCGCGAACCGACGCCGGCAAGGTCGGGCCCCAGCTCGCCCTGAAACCGCTCGCCCGGCTCGTTCGGCACCCGGTGACAGATCAGGCAATTTCCAACCGCGCGATCGAGCGCGAGTTGGCGGCCGCGCGTCGCGTCACCGACACGGCCGTCGAGCGGCGCGATGATCGCGCCACCCGTCACCTGAAATGGCGCCATCGTGCCTTGGGCCCGCCCGGCCGCGGCTGGCACCGTCACGAGCTGCACCATCAGCATTGTGCGATACAGCGCTAGCCCCGCAAACCGCCGAGCTGTTGATGTCGAACGCTCTGCTGCACTGTCGACCATCACGTCCCGAGCCTCACATCTTGCAACGGCAGCGACCGCTCCGGCTTGCCGGTTGCTGCACTAATCACGTCCAGCGCCGCCGGAGGTACGACGCTGTGCTCGCCCATGCCGCCCGCGAACCAGGACTGTCGACTGGCCAAATCGCGAATGGCGAATGAGCCTCTGGGCAGCCGGGACTCCGCATCGGGCCCATTTGCGACTAGCCACTCACCATTCGCCGACTCACGCGCGCAGTTTTGCCTTCTTCAGCGGCAGCGTGCGGACCGGATCGCCGGTTGCGGCGTAAATGGCATTCACCACCGCAGGCCCTGCCACCATAATCGTCGGTTCGCCAACGCCACCCCAGAAGCCGCCTGAGGGCACCGTCACCGTCTCGACCGACTTCGGGAACTCGGCCATGCGCAAGATCTCGTAGGAATCGAGATTCTCCTCGGCAACCGCACCGTTCTTGAGGTTGACGTCCTCGAGGAACGTCGCCGAAAGCCCGTAGGCCACCGAGCCGACGACCTGCGCTTCGACCTGATCCGGATTGACGACGTGGCCGCTGTCGGTCGCGAGAACCAAGCGGTGAACCGTGACCTTGCCGCGATCGCCCATCGAGATTTCGGCGGCGGCGGCAACGTAGCTGCCGTATCCCATCTGCTGCGCGAGACCGCGGAATCGGCCGGGCGCCGGCTTCGTCTCCCAGCCGATCTTTTCGGCGGCGGAATTCAGAACCGCGAGATGCTTGGGGTAGCCCTTCATTAACTCGCGGCGGAATGCCAGCGGATCCTTACCCGCCGCTTTTGCCACCTCGTCGAGGAAGCACTCGATGTAATACGTGTTCTGGTTGTTGTTGACGCCGCGCCAGAACCCCGGCCGGAGATGCAGATTCCGCATTGCGTAGTCGATGGTCAGGTTTGGAACCGCGTAGCCGAAACCACCTTCAGCGGCCCGCGGGCCAGGATTGGGGTTGAGGCCCTGGAAAGTGATCCAATCGACGCCGTTCTCCATGCGTGCCGGCGCAACAGTGTTGAGGATCGACTGCCCGGCAATTCGCACTTTAAGGCCGACCAGATTGCCGTTGGCATCGAGGCCTGCGGACATTTTGCAGGACGACATCGGGCGGAACCAGCCTTGCCGCTGATCCTCCTCGCGCGACCAGAGCAGCTTCACGGGAACTCCCGGAATCTGCTTGGCGAGCAGCACTGCCTTAGTCACGTAGTCTTGCTTGCCGCGCCGGCCAAAGCCGCCACCGAGATCGATCTTGTAGATCTCGCACTGGTTGGGTTTCAGTCCCGCGGCTTCCGCCGCGGCCGCGAGCGACGCATCGCCGTTCTGCGTCGGCACCCACACTTCGCACTTTTCCGCCGTCCACTTCGCGGTGGCGTTCATCGGCTCCATGGTGACGTGGTGCAGATTGGGCGTGTGATAGACGGCCTCGACCTTCTTAGCCGCGCCTGCGATGGCCGCGTCTGCATCGCCCGTCTTGTTGCCAATTGCGATGTTCTCAGTGGCCTCTAGCCCTGACTCGACGTGCTTCCTCGCCGACTCGGTCGTCACCTTGGCGTTGTCGTTGTCCTCGTAAGTGACTTTGACGGCGGCAAGCGCCTTGTCGGCCTGCCACCAGGTATCAGCCACGACGGCGACGGCGCCGGCGCCGACCTGCAGCACGTGCTTTACGCCCGGCATTTTCTTGGCCGCCTCGGCGTCGAAGCTTTTGATCTTGCCGCCGTGCACCGGGGTGTCGCGAATCGACGCGTTCAGCATGCCCGGCAGATTGAGATCGGCACCGTAAATCTTCCTGCCGTCGACCTTGTCGCGCGTATCGAGCCGCTTCAGCGGCTTGCCGGCGATCTTCCAGTCCTTCGGGTCCTTGAGCTTCATCGTCTTCAGGTCAGGGACCGGCAGCTTGGACGCTGCCGTCGCTAACTTCCCGTACGTAGTCTTGCGGTTGGACTTCGCGTGGCTGACCACACCCTTGTCGACGGTCAGCTCCTCGACGGGAACTTTCCACTCCGCGGCCGCGGCCTGCAGCAGGAGCGTGCGGGCAGCCGCTCCGCCCTGACGCACATAATCCTGCGAGCCTCGGATGCCACGACTGCCGCCTGTCGACATATCGCCCCAGGCGCGGTTGCGCGCCAGATTTTGGCCGGGCGTCACGTATTCGGCCTTTACTTTCGACCAGTCGCACTCAAGCTCCTCGGCAACAAGTTGCGCGAGCCCGGTGAGCGTGCCCTGCCCCATTTCGGAGCGGGCGATTCGCACAATGACCTCATCGCTTGGCTTAATGTACACCCATGCGCCCACTTCATTTCCCTGAGCGCCAAGGACCTGCTGCGCAAGGACGTCCGAGATGCCAGTCACATTGACGCCGACTGCCAGGCCGCCGCCTGCGGAGGCTGCTCCAACGAGAATGCTACGGCGCGAGAGGCCGCTGATCGTTCTTGTCATGGAAACCTCCTCACGATCTCTGCTTCTTCGGAGCGGCGGATGATTCCTTGGCCGCGAGCTTGATTGCGGCGCGAATGCGCTGATAGGTGCCGCAACGGCAAATGTTGGTCATCGCCTCGTCGATGTCGGCATCGCTGGGGTCAGGTTTCTTCTTGAGCAGCGCCGTTGCCGCCATGATCTGGCCGGACTGGCAGTAGCCGCATTGCGGAACGTCGAGCTCAGCCCATGCCTTTTGCACCGGATGCGACGCGTTCTTCGAAAGTCCTTCGATCGTCACGATCTTGTCGGTCGGTTTGACCGAGCCGACGGTCACCGCGCACGACCGCTGCACTTCGCCGTTGATGTGAACGGAGCAGGCGCCGCACTGCGCAACACCGCAACCGTACTTTGTCCCCGTCAGACCCGCTTGCTCACGCAGCGCCCAGAGCAAGGGCGTATCGGCATCGACTTTGAGGTCGAGCACTTTACCGTTGACGTTCAATTTTGCCATTGAGGTCTCCCTGGCACGCGCGATTCGAACAAACGATTGCGCGCAACTCTCCTCGTGCCGACGAATATTGTGTCGGCAAGGGGGCATCGCACGCAATGGGCTGATCGATTCAAAGGAAATCGCCGACGCTGATCGATGGACCGCGCAGGCCGGCAAGAAAGTCGAAATCATATTTCAGGATTTTCCCGTTGTCGCTCACATTTCCGTTAGCGCACGAGGGGCGCCCGCGAGCTTGCCCGGCCACAGTTGATCGTCCAAACATTGAAGCTGCCGTAAGCTACTGACCGGCCTTGCATCGCCTTCCTGTACCGCGGTCGCTTGCGCCATCCAATGCCTGGAGTACGACCGCCCCTAGAATGAGGGCGCCGCCTGCGATCACCGCCAGCGTAGTCGTCTCGTCGAATACGAGGTAAGTCCAGATCGGCGCCGCGATGGTCTCCGCTTGCGCCAGCATCACCAGCGTGACACCGGGCACGACCCGGGACCCTCGGGCATAGAGCACGAGTCCAATGGCGAGAATGACGCCGCCATGGAGGATCGCGAGCGACGCATCGCGCACAGTCGGGGCAATCGGCAACCCGAGCGCAACAGTCACGCCCAACCCCACGGCGGCCGTCAACAAGCCGACCGCGAGCAGAGCGGCATCGAGGTCTTCCTGCCGCGTGCCGCGTGTCGCGAGCGAATAGAGTGCAAACGACAGTGCCGTGCCCAGCGCCAGGAGCCGGCCGGGCCAGCCACCGTCGGCAAGCCGGACAGCGCCATCCGTCGTAGTTGCCGTCAGGCCGCTCATCATCGCGACGCCCCCGAGAGCGATCGCGACAGCCAGCATGCCGAGCAGACCGATCCGCTCGCCGAGCAGCGGCAGAGCCAGCATGGCCGCCATCAATGGTGCCAGCGACATCAGGAAAAACACCTCGGCCGTGCCGCCGAGCTTCATCGCGCAGATGAAACAGACCTGGCTCGCGACCATGGTGACGACCGACAGCCAGCCAAACCAGCTCAGGTTCCTGATCTGGGCAATCGGATTGACGCGGTGACGGACTGTCGCCACCGCAACCATCACCGCCGCGAAGGCCAGCGCACGCCAGAAGAGATACTGCCAGGCATCGCTGGAGTGCGCACCACGAAGGCACAGCACACCGAGACTCAACACGAGCCCGGCGAGCACGACCAGAACACAACCGGCAAGATAGGATTGCCGCAGCGAGGCGGAACGATGGGTCATTATCTCGAGGATCGCGTTGGTTTTGACAGCGAGCGGCTTGACGGCGGCACGTCAGCACAGCCTGGTTTCAGCGCTTTTGCCAATCGCTCGTGCCAAGCTCTGCCGGTTGATTTAGGGGCGACGCTCTATCGTTGAGCTACCTCAGATGGCACGCGGCGAACTGACCGGGTGCCTTCTCCACCAGCGGCGGCGCCTCGACCTTGCAGCGAGCCTCCGCGATCGGGCAACGTGTGTGGAAGTGGCATCCCGAGGGCGGCTTCACCGGGCTCGGCACGTCGCCCTGCAGCACCACTTTCTTGCGCTTGATCGCGGGATCGGGCACCGGCACGGCCGACAGCAGCGCCTCGGTGTAAGGATGCTTCGGCGCGGTGAAGAGCGTCTTCTTGTCCGCGTACTCGACGATGCGGCCCAGGTACATCACCGCGATCTTGTGGCTGATGTGCTCGACCACCGCCAAGTTGTGCGAGATGAATAGATAGGAAAGTCCTAAGTCCTTCTGCAGGTCCATCAGAATGTTGATCACCTGCGCCTGGATCGAAACGTCGAGCGCCGACACCGGCTCGTCGCCGATAATCAGCTTCGGATTGAGGGCGAGGGCCCGCGCGATGCCGAGCCGCTGCCGCTGGCCGCCGGAGAACTGGTGGGGATAGTTGTCCATCTGTACCGCGCGCAGGCCCACACGGCCGAACAGCTCCGCAACGCGCTCGCGCTGCTCGTCCCTGTTGCCGACGCCGTGCACGCGCAGAGGCTCGCCCACGATCGAGCCCGCCGTCATGCGCGGATCGAGTGACGAGAACGGGTCCTGGAAGATGATCTGCATCTCGCGCCGGAACGGTCTGAGCTCCGACTTCGTGAGCCGCGTCACGTCCTTGCCGCCGAGCAAGATCTGACCGCTCGTCGGTTCGACGAGTCGGAGCAATGTCCGCCCGACCGTGGTCTTGCCACAGCCAGACTCCCCGACCAGCCCCAGTGTCTCGCCTTTGTTGATCGTGAAGCTCACCCCATCGACGGCATAGACGTGACCGACCGTTTTTTTGAGCAGACCCTTCTTGATCGGGAAATGCTTCTTGAGATCGCGCACCTCGAGCACGGGTTGCTCGTTGCTCGGGCGCGCATGCAGCCTCGGTGCGTCGACCCTTGCAGGTGCTGCGGCAGTCGCCGCCGCACTTGACGCTACGACAGGCGCATTACCGCCTTGCGCTTGCACAGTCGCTGAAGAGCCGTTGCCAGCGCCGCTGCCGCCTCCGTTGACCGCATGACGGGCGCCGTTGCCATTCGACTGCTCGTGCACGCCAGCGTCGTTCGCGGCCAGCGGGACCCCATTGGCCGTGAGCAGAGTGCGCACCGCACGCGCCGGGGAGACCAGCGCGATGGGCATTTCGTGATCGACTGGCTCAGCCACGCTGGCCTCCCTGCGCCTTTATCTCGTCCGAGCGCCAGCACGCGGCCCAGTGGCCTGGGCTTTTCTGCTCATAGGGCGGATACTGTTCCTGGCAACGATCCACCGCGAGCGGGCAGCGAGGTGCAAAGGCGCAGCCTTTGGGCAGCGCCGTCAGAGCAGGAACAATGCCCGGGATCTCCTGCAATCGCTCTGCCGCGCTGTCGCCCGCGCCGCGCATCAGATCGAGCCGTGGAATCGAATTCATCAGGCCGCGCGTATAGGGATGGAGCGGCTTGCCGAACAACTCGTCGACCGGTGCCTCCTCCACTTTCTTGCCCGCGTACATGACGATCACGCGCTGCGCCGTCTCCGCCACAACCCCGAGATCGTGGGTGATCAGGATCACCGCCGTGCCGAGCTTCTTCTGCAGCTCGAGGATGAGGTCGAGGATCTGCGCCTGGATCGTCACATCGAGCGCCGTCGTCGGCTCGTCGGCGATCAGCACTTTAGGATTGCAGGCGAGCGCGATGGCGATCATCGCTCGCTGACGCATGCCGCCCGAGAGCTGATGCGGATACTCCTTGACCCGCTGCTCCGGCTCCGGGATCTTCACCAGCCGCAGCATGTCGATGGCCTTCTGGTGCGCTTCGGCCTTGGTCATGCCCTGGTGCAGCAGCAGCACTTCGGCGATCTGGTTACCGATCGTCATCACTGGATTGAGCGATGTCATCGGCTCCTGGAAGATCATCGAGATGTCATTGCCGCGGATTTTCCGCATCGCCGCTTCATCAAGATCGACGAGATCCACTCCTTCGAGCTTGATCGACCCGCCGACGATTCGCCCGGGCGGATCCGGAATGAGCTTCAGGAGCGAGAGCGCCGTAATGCTCTTTCCGCAGCCCGACTCTCCGACAATCGCCAGCGTCTCGCTCCGCTTCAACGCAAACGACACGCCATCGACGGCCTTCACCAAACCCTGGCGGGTATAAAAGTACGTTTGCAGCTTCTCGACATCGAGCAGCACGTCGGAAGCCGCAACGGGGCCGGTCGGGCGCTCTGCAACCTTGGCATCCATGTGCGTCGTCCTTCCGCCTGTCCGGCTCAACTGCGCTGGCGCGGGTCGAGGATGTCACGTACCGCGTCGCCGAGCAGGTTGGTGCCGAACACCGCGAGGCTGATGGCTATTCCTGGGAAGATCACCAGCCACGGCGCTGTGCGCACATATTCCGCCGCCGATTCTGAAAGCATGCGGCCCCACGACGGATGCGGCTCCGGAATTCCGAGACCCAGGAACGACAGCGACGCCTCGGTGAGAATGGCCGAGCCGAGCTGTGCCGTCGCGAGCACGATCAGCGGCGCGATCGTGTTCGGCAGCACGTGACGGATCGCGATCTGCACCTCGCCCATGCCGACGGCCTTGGCAGCTTCCACATAGGGCATCTCGCGGAGCTGCAGCGTGTTGGACCGGATGATCCGGGCGATATTGGGAATGGTCGGGATCGCTATGGCAACGATGGTGTTGCTCAAGGACGGTCCCAGCGAGGCCGCCATCACCAAGGCCATCACCAGCAGCGGCAGCGATTGCATGATATCGATGAAGCGCTGCACGATGAGGTCGAACCAGCCGCCGAAGTAGCCCGACATCAGCCCGATCGTGACACCGCAAACGCATCCCAGAACCGTCGATCCGATGCCGACGGCAAGCGAAATGCGTGCGCCGTAGATGATCCGGCTCCACATATCGCGCCCCATGAAGTCGGCGCCGAGCAGGTGGGCGCCCCCCGGCTGTGCCAGCGACGATCTCGGGTTGGTCGAGGTCGGGTCGAAGGAGGTCAGCCACGGCGCGAAGATCGCGGCGAACACGAACGTCGCGAAGATCAGCGCGCCGACCGCTCCGAGCGGGTAGCGCCGGATGTAATAGGCAACGTTGCCCCAGAAGCTCGAGACGTTCGCCCCTGCCCTGTTGAGCTCTGCCTGATGATCGATGAGCGCCACGTTTCACTCCAACTGCGAAGTCTTGCACGAGCCGGCATGCCGGCAGCGGCACTGGCCGTCAGTCCTCGTACTTGATCCGAGGGTCGAGGAACACGTAGGCCATGTCGACCAGGAAATTGATGATCACGACGACAAGCGCGATGAACATCACGAGGTTCTGCACGATCGGGTAGTCGCGCCAGCGGATCGCCTCGACGAGGAAGCGCGCCACGCCCGGAATGTTGAACACGGTTTCGGTCACGATCAGTCCGCCGATCAGGAATGCCGCCTCGATGCCGATGATCGTCACCACGGGCAGCACCGCGTTCCTGAGCGCGTGCTTGTAGTTCACCGAAGCGATCGAAGCGCCTTTGGCGCGGGCGGTGCGGATGTAGTCCTGCCGCAGGACTTCCAGCATCGATGATCGGGTCAATCGCATCACGATCGCGGAAGCCCGGAACCCGACGGCCGCAGCCGGAATTGTCAGTAATCCCACCTCTTGCCAGAAGCCCGTCGGAGCCTTCGAGTAGATCGGGATCCAACCCAGGTAATTCACGAACGCCATCAGGATGAGCAGGCCGAGCCAGAACGACGGCAGCGAGAGGCCCGAGAGACTGATCACGCGCAAGATGTAGTCGAGCGCCGTGTTCTGGCGCACCGCCGAGATCACGCCCAGCGGTACACCGATCAGCACCGAGAAAAACAGCGCCATGGAAGCTAGCTTGGCAGTGATCGGAATGCGTGGCGCGATTTCTTCTATTGCCGGCTTCTCCGATACGTAAGCGTACCCGAGATCGCCTTGGGCAAGCCCGCTGATCCAGCGCCAGTACTGTACGACAATCGGCTGATCGAGCCCGAGCTCAGCTTCGATCTTCTTCTTCTCGGCCGGGTTCACAAGACCGGCCGACTCGAAGAGAATGTCACTGATGTTGCCCGGCACCAGGCGGAGCATCACGAAAATCAGCACCGACATGCCGAACAGAGTCAGCAGCATCAGCGCAAAACGGCGCATCAGATAAACGCCCAACGCACACTCTCCCTGTCGGATAAACGGACCCTGAGTTGATCCGGGCCGCCGCGTTTTCGTCGTCGTTTCTTGGCCGGGCACGAGGCCCGGCAGTCATAATCGCGTGACATGCGTCACTTGTCGATCCAGGTGTCCTCGAAGCGCCAGTTGCCGTAAATGCTGTTATGGTGCTGGACGAAGCCCTTCACGTGGGGGTGCCAGCAGGTGGTCTCCCGCGGATGGAAGATGACCGGGCGGGCAAGATCGTCGTTCAGGATCTGCTCGATCTTCCAGACCAGGCGTTTGCGCTTCTCGACGTCGAGCTCCTGCGACTGCTGGTCAATCAGCCTGTCGACTTCCGGATTGCAGTACTGCGTGTAATTGCGCTCCGACTTGCAGGCGTAGTTTTCGTAAAGGACGGGATCGGGATCATCGACCGACATGCCGGTCAGATTGAGACCGATCGTGTACTCCTTGCGCGCGGCCTTGGCATGCCAGATTGTGGTGTCAACCACCTCGAGCTCGGCTTCGACATAGATCTGCTTCAGCTGGTCGATCAGCAGCACGGCGGGGTCGCGGTACTGCGGGATGTTACGCGTAGAAACCTTCGTCTTGAGCGGATTGCTAGCGCTATAGCCCAGCTTTTCCATGATCTTCTTCGCCTCGGCACGATTGGCCTCGACGTTGCCGTACCCGGTCATCTTGGCCAGCTCTTCGGGGGGCATGCCCCACTGGCCTTCTGGACCCGGCAGCATGTTGCCGCCCATCACCGCGTTGCCCTCGGTCAGAATGTCGATCATCGCCTTGCGGTCGAGCGAAAGGGCGAGCGCGCGACGCAGCTCTGGATTGCTGAAGGGCGGCGCCTCGCGGTTGATGATCAGATTCCGGTGAACGTAGACAGGTCCTGTGTCACAAACCGCATTCGGCGCACCTGCTTTGACATCCTTCAGCAGCGTATGGGTGATATCCATCTGGAAGGTCATGTCGAACTCGCCTGCCTGGAAGGCGAGGAGCCGCGTCGAGCGGTTGGGGATGATCCGCATCTCGATGGCGTCGAGATGGGGCTTGCCCTTTTTCCAGTAATCCGGGTTCCTAACGAGCCGGATCGACTCGTTCGCCTTGAACTCGGCGAACTTGAAGGGCCCAGTGCCTATGGGCTTAGTGCGCATGTCGCGTGAGGAGACGTGGCACGGATAGATCGGCGAGTAGCCGGAGGCCAGCATCGGAAGCAGAGCCGGTTGCGGGCGACTGAGAACAAACGTCACCTCGAAATCGCCCGGCGCTTCGACGTCCTTGACGTTCTGGTACCAGATCGAACGCGGATTCTTCCGGAATGCGTCCTTGTCCTTTCCCGTCAACTTCTCGATCGTGCACTTCACGTCCTTCGCTGTGAACGGCTGGCCATCGTGCCACTTGACGCCCTGACGGAGCTTGAACGTCAGCCGCGTATTGGTGGCGTCCCACTGCCAGCTCTCGGCGAGGTCCGGAACAATCGTCTCGAGCGAGTTCAGCTTCTTCGTCTGATCGTACATAATCAGGTTGTTGAAGACCGCCATGAACGGCAGATTGGTGGAGACCGTCGCCTCCTCGTGAACCGATGCGCTCGGCGGATTGTCCCGGTGATAAATCCGCAGCGTACCGCCCTGCTTCTGCGCATGCGCGGGCCCGCCTAAGCCTGCCACCGCCAGCATGACCGCGGCCGCGGCAGTCCCGTACCATTTGAACAGCATTGTCTTTCTCCCTTAGCCGCCCAGCACCGGCTCGTCCGGCGTCTTGCACGCGGGCAGGCACGTCCGGCCAAACTAAATGCTTGATTGGGAACAATCAACCTCCGGGAGAAGGCTGCACTGTCCAGCGGGCTGTCCGGCTCATTGGTCGAGCCACACGTCCTCGAAGCGCCAGTTATTGTAAATGCTGTTGCGATGCTGGACGAAGCTCTTGACGTTGGGGTGCCAGCAGGTCGCCGAGCGCTCATGATAGATGATTGGACGAGCGAGGTCGTCATTAAGCTTCTGCTCGATCTGCCAAACCATTTGCTTCCGCTTTAGCTGATCGGCTTCCTGCGATTGGGCATCGATCAGCTTCTCGACCTCCGGGTTGCAGTACTGCGTGTAATTGCGCTCCGATTTGCAGGCGTAGTTCTCGTAGAGGACGGGATCGGGATCATCGACCGACATGCCGGTCAAGTTCATGCCGATGGTGTAATCCCTGCGCGCGGCCTTGGCGTGCCAGATGCTCGTATCGACCACCTCGAGCTCAGCTTCGACAAAGATCTGCTTCAGCTGATCGATGAGAATGACCGCCGGGTCCCGGTAAATGGCAATGTTCCGCGTCGAGATCTTGACCCGCAGCGGATTGCTCTCACTGTAGCCGAGCCCCTGCATGATCTTGCGCGCCTCCTCGCGATTGCGTTGGACATCGCCATAGCCGGTCATCTTGGCCAGCACGTCGGCGGGCATTCCCCAGTTGCCTTCCGGCGGCGGCAACATCACGCCGCCTAGATCGCCCTTACCTTCCGTCAAGATCTTGACGAACGCCTGCCGATCGAGGGCGAGGGCAAGCGCGCGACGCAGTTGCGGGTCATTGAACGGAGGCGCTTCGCGATTGACCATCAGATTGCGCGGGACGTACTCGGGTGCGAGTTCGCACGTCGCGTTGGGTGCCTGCGATTGCATATCGCGAAGCAGTGGCACCGTGATGTCGCGGGAGAACGTCATGTCGAACTCGTTGGCCGCAAACGCGAGGATGCGCGTCGAGCGGCTCGAAACGATCCGCATCTCGATCGCATCGAGATGCGGCTTGCCGGACTTCCAATAACTCGGGTTGCGGTCGAGCCTGATGAACTCGTTCTGGCGAAACTCGGCAAATTTGAACGGGCCAGTGCCGATCGGCTTGATCCGCATGTCACGCGTCGAGACGTGACAGGGGTAGACTGGCGAATATCCCGAGGCCAGCATGGCCAAGAGCGCCGGCTGTGGCCGCTTGAGCGCGAACGTTACCTCCAGATCGCCATTGACCTCGACATCGTTGAAGTTCTCGTACCAGATGCGCCGCGGGTTCTTCCGAAAGCTGTCCTTGTCTTTCCCCTGCAGCTTGTCCCATGTGCACTTCACGTCCCTGGCCGTGAACGGCTTGCCGTCATGCCATTGAACGCCAGAGCGAATCTTGAAGGTAAGACGCGTCTTCGCCTGATCCCACTGCCAGCTTTCGGCCAGGTCGGGCACGATCGTCTCTGGCGAATTGATCGGCTTGTTCTGGTCGTAGATTACGAGATTGTTGAAGACTGCCATGAACGGCAGCAGCGTGGAGACCGTCGCCTCCTCGTGAGGCGAGGCACTCGGCGGATTGTCACGATGATAGATGCGCAGCGTGCCGCCCTGCTTAGGTGTCGCTCCGGCGGGTGCGGACCAGCTCGGTGCGTGCATTGAAAAAGTCAAGGCAACCGAAAGCATAAGGGCGCGTTTCATGAGGCACTCCGCGAAATTCGTGCCCGCGAACACGCTGGGCACTGCCACAATTAAGCGAAGGCTAACGTTCCTCGGGCGAGGAAAGTTCCACGCAGCGCAATCGATCGCGGCGCGCTCAAAGCAAGACCGATTCGACGCCGTCACCGGCACGCCCAGCCAGTTCAACTTCAGTCGAAGTGCCGGCCGCTAGTTATCGAGCCATACATCCTCGAAGCGCCACTGATTGTAGATGCTGTTCTGGTGGCGTGAGAGGTTTTTCACCTTCGGATACCAGCAGGTGCCGGTCCGCGAATGAAAGAGTACCGGGCGCGCTGCATCCTCAACCAGCTTCTTCTCGATCTCCCAAACGATCTTCTTGCGCTTGTCGAGATCCGGCTCGCGCGACTGCTCGCTGATCATGCTGTCGACGTCGGGATTGCAGTAGTTGGTGAAATTGCGCTCGGACTTGCAGTAGTAGTTCTCGACGAAGTTGGCGTCCGGATTGTCAACGCCAACACCGGTCACGTTCAGCGCGACCGTATAGTCCTTCTTCTGCATCACGTTATACCAGACGGTCGAATCAGCCACGAGCAGCTCGCCCTCGATGTGGACGTGCTTCAGCTGATCGATGAGAATAATCGCGGGGTCCTTGTACTGATCGAGCGCCCGTGTCGTGACCTTGATCTTGAGCGGCTTCTCCTTGCTGTAGCCGAGGCCCTCCATGATCTTGCGGCCTTCGGTGCGGCTCTTCTCCACATCAGCCGCATAGCCGGGCAACGAAGCTTGAAACTCTGGTGGCATACCCCATTGGCCTTCCGGCAATGGCATCATCGCACCGCCGATCGAAAGCTTGCCTTGGCCAATGATGTCAACGAACACCGACCGGTCGAGAGTCAGCGTCATGGCCATGCGCACCTGCGCGTTGTCGAACGGCGCCGTATTGCGGTTGACCATCACGTTGGCGTAAGTGCCGGCCGGATTGAGCTCGCAAACGGCGCTTGGCACTTTTGCCGCCACATCCCTCAACAGCGGGATCGTCACATCGTCGACGAAGGTCAGGTCGAACTCACCCGCCATGAAAGCGAGAATGCGCGTCGACCGGCTAGGAATGATGCGGAAATCGATGCCGTCGAGATACGGAAATCCTTTTTTCCAGTAGTCCGGGTTCCTTACGAGCTTGATCGACTCGTTGCTCTTGAATTCAGCCAGTTTGAACGGCCCGGTGCCGATTGGCTTCGTGCGCATGTCGCGTGCCGATACATGGCATGGGTAAATCGGTGTCAGGCCCGATGCGAGCAGGTTCAGCAGCGACGCCTGCGGCTGCTTCAGGTGGAATGACACCTGAGTATCCGTATCCGCGGTGATCTTCTCGACGTTGTCGTACCAGACCTTGCGCGGGCTCTTGCGGGCGCCTTCGGTGGTTCCGTTGATGAGGTCGAACGTGCAGACGACATCTTTCGCGGTGAACGGCTTACCGTCGTGGAATTTCACACCATCGCGGAGCTTGAAGGTCAGTTTGGTCTTGGCTGCGTCGAGCGACCAGCTCTCGGCCAGATCCGGAATGATGGTCTCCGCGCTTTCGATCTTCTTCTGCGGATCGAACATCACAAGATTGTTGAAAAGCCCCATGAAGGGGAACGAGGTCGAGATCGTCGCTTCCTCGTTGATGGAGGCCGACGGCGGGTTCTCCCGCTGATAGACGCGCAGCGTTCCACCCTGCTTCTGTGCCAGCGCGGCCGGAGTACCCGCTGCGAGCAGGGCAAGCCCAAGCACACTCGTCCATCCAACGCGTCTCATCGTGCTCCTCCCCTGAAGGCTCATGTCCCGCGCGCATTCGAGGCAATTACTGTGGCAAGGCGAGTGGCCGGTGTACAGCTCTATTCGGCCAGCTATTTCGCGACGAGCCCACCGTCCAGAACAACCTCGCTGCCAGTCATGAACGAGGAGGCGTCGGAGAGCAGCCAGACGACCGCGTTCGCGATCTCCTCGGGCCGCGCCAGACGCCCGAGGGGAATGTCTGCGCCCATGCGCTCCTTGGCCCGTGCCGGATCGCGTGCCCAGCCGACGAGCTGATCCACCATGTCGCCCTCGACGAAAGCGGGATGCACGGAATTGCAGCGTACCGGCGGTGTCTTTCGTGCACCGGACAGTGCTACGGATTTCGAGAGCAGCCGCACCGCGCCTTTCGATGCGTTGTAGGCCGCCAAATTGGCGCCTCCCACCAGACCCGATACCGACGAGATATTGACGATCGACGGCGCCGCCGATTTGGCGAGCAGCGGCATGGCATGCTTGCAACCGAGGAACACGCCATCGGCATTGATCGCCATCACGCGGCGCCAATCGGCAAGGCTCGTGCACTCGACATCGCCTATAAGCACGATGCCGGCATTGTTGACGAGCCCGTCCAGCCGCCCGTGCTGACGCTCGATGGTTGTCATCGCGCCAGCCCAGTCTTCCTCGCGTGTCACATCGAGAGCGAGGTCCATGCCGGGGCGGCCTGCGAGATCCGAGCGAATGATTGCTCCTCCACTCGCGGTGACGGCAGCGCAAATAGCGCGCCCGATCGTCCCGGCCGCGCCAGTGACAAGGACGATGCGCCCGGGAAGCGTCGCGCCGGTAGCTGTTCTGGTTGTCATGGCCGGACTTTGACCAATCATCGTCGCCCGCTCAAGCCATTCCGGATCAATCCCGGTCGCACTGTGCGACTCTACCGGCATCCCGGCGCACTCTCGTCACGCGCCGAGCAGTCGGGCGATCACTCGGTCTGCGATCTCGCGTCGCTCCACGCCGAGGTGCAGCCCCGCCTTGGTACGCCGCCACAGCACGTCCTCCGCCGAGCGCGCCCACTCGTGGTCGCGCAGATAAACGACCTCGCGTTCGGTCAGCCCGGCCCCCAGGTCCTCGCCCAGATCCTCGGGCCGCTTGGCATCTCCAAGCACGGTATCCGTCAGGGATCCATGCCGGCGCGCGACCCGACGCAGGAAATCCGGCGCAAAACCGGACCGCCGCTTCTGCAGATCCAGAAGAAATGCCTTGAAATCACCTTCGGGCATCTCGCCGCCCGGCAGCGGCGCGTTCGCTGTCCACGGCGGACGCATGCCTGGCACGTGCCGTGCTAGACGCTCCAGAGCTTCCTCGGCAAGGCGCCGATAGGTCGTGACCTTGCCACCGAGAACAGTGAGAAGAGGCGGGGCGCCGTTACCGGCTACGAGCTCGAGCTTGTAATCCCGCGTCACCATCGACGGATTGTCGCTGGCATCATCGTAAAGTGGCCTGACGCCGGCGTAGCGCCACAGGATGTCCTCGGCTCCAAGCGGCGCCTTGAAGAACCGTCCTGCCAGCGTCAGCAGATACGCCTCCTCATCAGTGCTGATCGCCACCTGGGCCGGATCACCCTCGTAGGCGACATCCGTAGTGCCGATGATCGTGAAGTGCTCCTCGAAGGGCAGCGCGAATACCACGCGCTGGTCCGCGCTCTGCAACAGGTATGCATCGAGGGCGCCGGCAATGCGCGGGACCACGATGTGACTGCCTTTGACGAGCCGCAGATGAGGCCGTGCACCAGCGGCGCCAGAGACCAGTGCTCCCGCACGGTCCGCCCAAGGCCCCGCCGCATTGACCAGCGCGCGCGCATTTACGTTTCGCACCGAGTTGCCCGTCTCAATTTGGACGAGCCATGTCCCACCTGCCACTTCAGCGGACGTCACCTTGGATCGCGTCAGGATCTCTGCGCCGCGTTCGCGTGCCGCCATTGCATTGAGCACCACGAGCCGCGCGTCATCGACCCAGCAGTCCCAGTAGGCGAATCCACGCGTGAGTTCGTCCCTGAGCGGAGCCCCGCCAGGATCGCGCGTGAGATCCAGGTTCGTGGAACTCGGAATGGCCTTTCTTCGGGCGAGATGATCGTAGAGATAGAGCCCTGCGCGGATCATCCAAGGCGGCCGCAGACCAGGCACGTGCGGCAGTACGAAGCGCAGCGGCCAGATGATGTGCGGCGCCTTGCGCAGCAGCACCTCTCGCTCCGCCAGCGCTTCGCGCACCAGCCGGAACTCGTAGTGCTCCAGATAGCGCAAGCCGCCATGAATGAGCTTCGAAGATGCCGACGACGTGCCTGATGCCAGATCGCCCATCTCCGCCAGCAGCACGGAGAGGCCTCGACCCGCCGCATCAGCGGCAATGCCGCAGCCGTTGATGCCGCCGCCAATGATGACGAGATCGAATTGCGTGCGGGCCATCTCCGCTCCACTCCGCCCATGCCAGTCCGGGCCGCGAGACGAGCCAGACACAGAACCTTTGCAGAAGCTTTAACGACCCATGCGCCTATCGCGCGATGGCGCCGAATCCGAGGCCGCCAACCAGCAGCAGGATCGCGACGATCGCCGCATGCAAGGCAAAGTGCAGGAACGTCTCCCGCATCACCGTTCCGATCAGCTCCTGGGCGATGTTTGCCGCCGGGCGCTCCTCGGGCCTGAGCAATAGCCAAATCTCTGTGCGCTTGTAGGGCCATTGCGGCGCCATCTGAGCTTTGAGCAGCAGCACCGCGCAAGTCAGCAGCGACAAGATGCCTGCCGCCTTGAGGGCCAAGGGCATATCGCCTGACAGCCCGATGAAAAATGTGGCGATGGCGAGCGCGGCAAAACCACAGGCGCGCGATACGGACAAGTATGCAAGGCGTTCAATACGGTCCAGCATGAGTGCTCGATCCTGGTCGGGACGGGGGATGTTGCGGCAAATTCCGCCTCGCCGTCAATTACCAGCTTCCGAGCACTCCCTTCAGCCCGGGAAGCGACAGCACAAAGGTCGCCACGAGCCATATGCCGAGCGATGCGGGTGTACTTTCAGCGTGGCCGCGCAATCGCTCATAGATGGCGGCTGGCACGCCAGCCAGAAGCAAGGTCATCAAAGAAATGAATATCGAGGTCACGTAGTACAGCACAAGTGGACTCGACAGGAACGACGCCACGAACGGGCGCAGCAGAAACAGAACCGGATCGAACAGCGGCGAGGAAGCTTGGCCGTTGAGCAGCGAAATGCCGGCCGTTGCGACCAGCAAGACATCGCGCTGCATCATCTCTTCGCGCGACTTCAGATCGTCGGCCACTGTTCAGACTCCGAGGTTGGGCCGCATGCCGGCTGCGACGCAGGTCAGGTACCAACCCATGCGCGCAGCCATCAGCCAGGCCATGGAGAACAGAATCAACAGTCCGTTGGGCACGATGCTGGGTGTGATCCGTCGCACCAACTTCAGCATCGGGTCGGTGACGGCACGGAACACGCGCAGAATCACGACGTCCTGCCGCTTTGCGAAGAACAGCTCGAGAATATACCGGCCGATCAGCGTATAGATCAGCGCTGCCATCACGAGGTTGGGAACGTGGAAGTACCAATGCGTGAAGAAGCTTTGCGATGGCGTCATACGAAACCCCTTGCCGGACAGGTTGCGCTCAGCGAGCCACGACAATCACAGAAAGCAGGAGCGGGGCACAAGGCCCCGCTACCGCTCATTCCGGGACTGATGACGATCAGTGACCGACGGGCACCGCGTCCTTGTCCTGCATGATCGCGTCGCCGCGCGGACGGCGCGTGGCGTCGACCATGTCCTGCACTTCCTTCGATGGTGCGGCTGTCAGCAGCGAAACAATCCAAATGGCGAGGAAGCCGACCGGAATGCCGAACAGTCCAGCCGAGATATTCCGAACTCCCCACCAGCTCGCGATCGACTGCGCGTGCCTGTCCAGTGCAGCCCAGGCTGCAGCCTTGCCCGCCTCAGGTGCAGCGATCCAGGCCTGCTTCAAGGTTGCGAACTGGTCGAGCTGTGCCTTGCTCGCGGTTCCGAGCCAGCCCCACATCTCGTGGAAGGAAACCGCGAAGTAGCGGGTACCAACCAGATAGTAGAGGCATATGCCGAAGCCGAGGATCATGCCGACCACCGCACCAGGGGTATTGGCCCGCTTCCACCAGATCCCGAGCGTCAAAGCGGGGAAGATGCCGGCTGCCGCGAGCGAGAACGCCCACGCGACCATCGACAGGATGTCAGCCGGCCTCGTGGATGCCGCCGTCGCGGCCGCAATGGCCACGATGAACAGGAGCACGCGCGCGATGATCAGACGGCGCGCAGTATCCGTCGCCCTGGCATAAAAAGGTGCCGCCACGAATATGACAGCGGCGACGACCGCCGCCACCAAGTACTGAAGCTGGAGTCCAGTTCCGAACGCCGGCTTGCCCCAAACGATCCACAGCATTGCCCCGATCAACACCGCAGAGCCGATCAAAGCAGCGAGAATGCGGATGGCGCTGTTCCGGATTCTGGAGATCGTATTGTAGTACATGTCGTGGCTCAGCGCGTTGGCGATCGCCAGCAGCAGACCGTCCGCAGTTGAAAGCGCTGCGGCGAGACCACCCGCTGCCACGAGACCAGCGATCACATAAGGCATGCCCGCAATCTCGGGAGTCGAGAGCACGATCACGTCCGTATTGATGTTGAGATCCTGGTAGCGCAGAACGCCCGGATGATTGGCGATCTTGCCGCAGGCCGCGATCACGTCCTGCACCGACTTCACATCGACGCCGCACACTTTGACGAGGCCGAGGTTGCCGTAGGTGAACATCCACTGCGGCAGCTCCGCAAGCCGCGTGCCCTTGTTGATCAGCGAGAACACCTCGAGCTTGGAAAACGCCGCATAAGCCGGTGCCGTGAAGTAGAGCAGGAAGATGAAAAACAGCGACCAAGCCACGGATGAGCGCGCGTCACGCACCGACGGGGTGGTGAAGTAGCGCATCAGGATGTGCGGCAGCGACGCCGTTCCGACCATAAGGCACAGGATCAGCGCGAAGTAGTTCAGCGGATTGTAGTCGGTGAACGGCTGCACGTGTGGCTTGGCGAACACCGGACCACCCGCTCCTTGAACAGTCGCAGCCAATCCCTTAGCAGCAAGCTGGTTCTCGAGGCTCGTGATCTCCTGCAATGCCTGGCCGTATGTCAGCTGCGGGACCGGAATGCCGTACTTCTTGGTCGACAGAATCACCACCGGGATCAGGTAGGCGACGATCAAGACGATGTACTGGGCGACCTGCGTCCACGTCACCGCCTTCATGCCGCCGAGCATCGAGCAGAGGAGAATGCCGGCAAGACCGACATAGACGGCAAGCTCGAAGTTCATGTCGAGGAAGCGTGACGCGATGATTCCAGTAGCGTAGACCTGAGCGGTCACATAGGTGAACGAGCAGGCGATCAGCACGATCACGGCGAGAAAGCGAACGAAATTGCCGCCGTACCGCGCGGCGAAGAAGTCGGGCACCGTGTAGGCGCCGAACTTGCGCAGGAACGGCGCAATCAGAATGGCAACCAGCACATAACCGCCGGTCCAACCGAGCACAAAGGACAAACCGTCATAGCCCAGCAGGAACAACGTGCCCGCCATGCCGACGAATGAGGCTCCCGACATCCAGTCGGCGCCTGTCGCCATCCCGTTGTAGAACGAGGGCACCGTGCGTCCGGCGACATAATACTCGCCGACTTCCGCGGTTCGCGACAGGTAGCCGATCGCAGCGTAGACAGCGAGCGTCAGGAAGACGAATCCGTAACCTATGAAGCGGTTCGGCACGCCGAGTTGCTCGAGCAGCGCCAGAAACAGCACGAAGGCGAAGAAGCCCCCAGTGTACATCGTGTAAATCTTGCCGAGGTTATCAATGAAGCCGCCCCCGGCCTTGGTTTGCGTAGCCATGTTGCGATTCCCCTCAGATGTCTTCCGCCACGCCCTCTTCGCGATCGATGGTGTCCTGACGCCTGGCAAACAGGAACAACATCACCACGAAGGCGATCAGCGAGCCTTGCGCGGCCATGTAGAAGCCGAGCGGAAAGCCCAGGATCCTGATTTCATTCAGCGGGCCAACGAAAAAATGAACGACGAAGCTGAAGAACACCCACAACGCGAACATCATCCACATGAGCGTACTGGTTCGCGCCCAGTACCTGTCTCCACTTGCAGCCATCCTGGTTTCCTCCACCCATTGCGTGTCGCAGTTTCCGAGAGCCGCCTCGTCTACGCGGTGTCCCCTGAACTCACTCGCGCACTCATCGGCGGCGGCAACTCCCTTCAAAGCACGCTAGGCACTTGCTCTGTCTAAGCAAATATCGACTTTGGGCTGATTCGCACCAATTGGCTCTGGCGCATCGCTCCAAGCCGAGACCGGCGCCATTTTTTTGCGTTGCACACAGCGCTCGCCGGCCTGGCCGAATCCCGAGCAGAAACCGAAATTCTTGCTGCTTCGATGCGATCGACGGCAGACACGGTTGTGCGATGCAGCAGACGCTAACCAACGTCGGCAATCTTGGCGAGCGGGGCCCGCGCTGGCTGAAAAGATCGAGGCGATCGGCAAGCACGACGCGAATTGTCAGTGACCATTCGGCAAGTCGCCGCGAATCGCTTCTGCGAAACCGGCGAGCCGGAAGGCGGGTCAGCGAGCAGCATTGACTTTCGCCCGGCTGCACGCGACAGGCGAAGCGCAAACCGCGTTCTCCGTCCGCGGCCCAAAGCTAAGTCATTTTTGAAGGTGCCGTGTGACGATGTCCGCCAACTCGCGAGACCAGGCTGCTGCTGACCCTCCAGAGGTGCGGCCGCTCCCCATTCCATTCCGGGAATTCATCACATTGATGGCGCTGCTGATGTCGATGACGGCGATGTCGATCGACATGATGCTGCCGGCCTTGCCGGACATCGGCGCGACGCTCGGCGTCGCACAGGCGACGAACCTGCCGCTCGTGGTCTCCGTGTTCATGTTGGGCGCGGCGTTTGGGCAGCTGGTTTGGGGGCCGCTGTCGGACCGCTTCGGTCGCCGCCGGCCACTGCTCGCGGGCCTCATGCTCTATGCGGCCGCGACCATCATCGCGATCACCACAGCGAGCTTCGCGGCGCTGCTCGCCGCCCGGTTCATTCAGGGCATTGGCGGCTCGGTCGGACGCATTATCGTGACGGCGATCGTGCGCGACCTGTTCGTCGGCCGGCAAATGGCGCGCGTGATGTCGACAGTCATGAGCGTCTTCATCCTCGTGCCGATCCTGGCACCCGCCGTTGGCCAGGGCGTGATCCTCTTCGGAACATGGCGACTGATCTTCGGGGTGCTCCTGACGGCAAGCATCATTGCGTTCACCTGGGCCTGGTTCCGCCTGCCGGAGACGCAGGCGCCGCTCGCCGACGGCGCACGCCGGCATACGATGAAGGAAGCGATCGGATTCGTTCTCGGCAACCGTGTGACGTTCGGCTACGGTATCGCGCTCGGCTTCACGTTCGGACATCTCGTCGCCTACATTGCCAGCGCACAGCTCGTGTTTGGCGAAGGCTATGGCCTCGGCAAGCTGTTCGCCTTCGCCTTCGGCAGCGTGGCGTGCGCCATCGCGCTTGCGTCAGTCACCAATGCCAGGCTCGTGCAGCGGATCGGCATGCGGCGGCTGTCCCACACGGCGCTCGTCGGGCTGCTGGCGCTGAGCGGCGCGCTTGCCTCAGTTGCCGTTGTTGCGCCGCTCCCGCTCTGGCTGGCGCTTGGCGGCATGGGCGTCTGCTTCTTCCTCTACGGACTGATCCAGTCGAATTTCAATGCGATCGCGATGCAGCCGATGGGGCACGCGGCGGGCATGGCGGCTTCCGTCATCGGCAGCTACTCGACCGCGACCGGCGCCCTGTTCGGAACGCTGATCGCGCGCCAGTTCGACGGCACCATCCGGCCGCTCTATGTGGGCTTCGCGATCCTGGCGGCCTGTGCTTTGATGACGGTGGTTGCCGTGGAAGGCCGATCCGGCCTCTTCCGGGGCGAGTGATGGGACCAGGACGCGAGAGGAGCCACCCTATGAAAGCCGCAGCCCTTGGAGCCAATGGCGTCGCGATCATGGATGTGCCGCAACCGAAGCCGGGACCGGCGCAGGTGCTGGTCAAGGTGAGGGCCGCCGGACTCAACCGGGCCGACCTGATCATGGCCTCCGGCCGGATGCACGGGAACGCGGGCGGCGCCGGTGCCGTGCTCGGCCTCGAGTTCGCGGGAGAGGTGGTGGAGGTTGGCGCAGAGGTCGCGAACGTGAAGCCTGGCGATCGCGTCATGTGCTCGGGCAACGGCGGATATGCCGAGTATGCCGTCGCCGATTGGGGCCGCGCACAGAAGATCCCCGCCAACAACATGACCTTCACGCAAGCGGCAACACTCCCTGTCGCGCTGCAGACGATGCACAACGCGATCGTGACCGCGGGACGGCTGAAGCCGGGCGAGGCGATCTTGATCCAGGGCGCGAGCTCGGGCGTTGGCTTGCTCGGGATGCAGATCGCCAAGCTGATGGGCGCCAGACTGGTAATCGGCTCGTCCACGAACGCCGACCGCCGCGCGCGGCTGAAAAAATTCGGAGCGGATCTTGCGATCGATTCGAAGGACCCTGGCTGGGCCGATCAGGTGCTGAAGGCGACGGACGGCAAGGGCGTCGATGTCATCGTCGACCAGATCTCGGGCTATGCCGCCAACGACAACCTGAAAGCGACGAAAATCCTCGGGCGCATCGTCAACGTCGGCCGGCTCGGCGGCTTCAAGGGCGAGTTCGACTTCGATCTCCATGCCGCGCGCCGCATCGACTACATCGGCGTCACCTTCCGCACGCGTTCGGTGGAGGAGGTGCGCGAGATCAACCGGCTGATGCGCGCCGATCTCTGGCCGCACGTCGAGTCCGGCAAACTGTCGCTGCCGATCGACAAGACATTCCCGCTCGATCAGGCTGCCGCCGCGCTCGCGCACATGAAAGCCAACCAGCACCTCGGCAAGATCGTGCTGGAGGTGTGAGAGCAGCGTTTACACAAGGCCGCCATGCGAGGGGGATCACCTGTGCTCCTCAAGTGTCGCTCGGTGAGCAGTCCTCACCCCCGCATCATCTTGGCGCCGGCGCCCAATGCGGCAAGCTTGGCGACGGCAATGCCGCGGGGCAGCGGAGCAAGGCCGCAGTTGGTGCACGCCTGGATGCGTGAGGCATCTGCGTGCTTCGCGGCCTCGCGCAGCACCGCGGCCACCTGCTCCGGCGTCTCAACCGCCCTCGTCGCAACGTCGATTGCGCCGACCAGGATCTCCTTGTCAGGCAAATGCCGGATCAGCGAAATCGGCACCTTGGAGCCCTGGCATTCGAGCGAAACCTGCCCGATCTTGCTGCGGTTGATCGCCGGGAAGATCTCCTCGTACTGACGCCATTCGCCACCGAGCGTTTCTTTCCATTTGATGTTGGCCTCGATGCCGTAGCCATAGCAGATGTGCACCGCCGTCTTGCACGTGAGACCCGCGGCCGCCGCTTCTAGCGCGGCGATGCCCCAATCCTTGACGTCGTCCATGAATACGTTGAACGCCGGCTCGTCGAACTGGATGACATCGACGCCTGCCGCCGCCAATTCGCGCGCCTCCTCGTTCAAGACGCGTGCGAACGCCATGGCCATGTCGGCTCGGCGGCCGTAATGGCCATCGGCGATGGTGTCGCAGATCGTCATTGGGCCGGGCAGCGTGAATTTCAGGGCGCGCGAGGTTCGGCCGCGGGTGAACCTGACGCCATCGCGATGGACTGAGCGCTTGCGTGCGAGCGGGCCGGTGACGGTTGGCACCTCGACCGTGTAGCGATTGTTGCGAATGCCCATCGGCGTTTTCTTCGCCCAGTCGATCCCGGCGACATGCTCGAGGAAGCCGTGCACGAAGTGAATGCGGAACTGCTCGCCGTCGGAGACGATGTCGATGCCCGCATCCTCCTGCTCCTTCAGCCAGATCAGGGCCGCGTCCTGCTTCGCGGCCTCAAGCTCAGCGCCCTCGAAGCGCCATTTCGGCCAGAGCTTTTCCGGCTCGGCAAGCCAGAAAGGCTTCGGCAGACTGCCGGCAACGGTTGCGGGATAGAGAGGCAGGCTCGGCATCGGGCATCTCCGGAAGCGACGGGTGACGAGATGCTAGCCGGATTGGCGACGAACGGCGAGTGTGGAACGGGTCTTCGGAATGGCCCTTAGGCGCGGGTGCTGTTGACGGCACCCAAGTGCGGAGTTGCCGGCAGATCGCGGGCCAAGATCGGCTGTCCGAAATGGAAACCCTGCATGTAGGTGATACCGGCCGATTCGATCAACTTGGCTGTCTCCTCGTCCGCCACCCACTCGGCAACCGTCTCCATCCTGAATGTCTGAGCGATTTCGACGAGCGACTTGAAGAACACCTGATTGGTCGGCTCCTCAATCAGATTCTTGCAGAACGAGCCGTCGATCTTGACCATGTCGAGGTTCAAGATCTTCAGATTCTTGAAAGACGTGTAACCTGCGCCGAAGTCGTCGATCGCGACCTTGCAGCCGAGCTCCTTCAATGTATCGACGAAGTTGATAGTAAGGTCGAGATCGTGGATCGCGGCCGTTTCGGTAATCTCGATGGTCAGCCGCTCGGTGAGCGCACGCCGGCCGCCTGTCAGCCGGTGCAGCGTGACCAGCCACTCGTGATCGCTCGCCGTCAGCCCGGAGACATTCACGGACAGGCGGAAGGCGGGGTGCTTTTTCAGCACCTCGATCGAAAGCTCGAGCACACGACGGTCGATCAGCCGCGAGAGACCGAGCTGCTCTGCGACGGGAATGAACTCACCGGCCGACGTCACCGTGCCGTCCGGCTGCTCCAGTCGCAGGAGGCACTCGTAAATCACCGGCTCGCGCGAGCCGCACCGCACGAGCGGCTGCAGCGCGATCAGCATGCGGTTCTCATCGATGGCCGACACCACCTCGTCGGCGATCGTGATGTTGCGCAGGCGCGCAGACTCTTTCACAGCGCTCGGCTCATACGCCATGAAGCTGTCCTGGCGCTTGGCGCGCGCCCTCTGGAGCGCTTCGAGCGCGTGGCTCAAAGCCTGGTGCGCCGTCGTCGCCTGATCGGGCAGCAGCACGCCGCCGAGCGAGATCGTCGCCGATACGGGGCAGGCCGCGGTGCGGATCGTCGTGTCCCGTACGGCCTTCATGAAGCGCTCGGCGGCGACACGCATGGCGGCCGGACCGCAGTCGTTCAGGATTATGCCGAACTTGTTGGACGAATAGCGTCCGATCGTATCGCCGCCGCGCAGCTTGGTGCGCATGATGCGCGCTACTGCGGCGATCACTTCGTCGCCGACGTCGAAGCCGAACGTCTCGTTGATGACGGCAAGATTGTTGACGCTCGCAATCAGGAACGCGCAGGACTGCTTGGTGCGTTCGGCGCGCGTGACGACCGCACCCAGGGCCTCGGTGAGACGGATGCGGTTCAGCTGGCCAGTCAGCTCGTCGTGGTCCGAGCGATAGAGGAGCTTCTGCTCCTGCTCATAGCGCTCCGTGATGACCCGGATGATGCCGCGCGCCCTGGTCGGCCGGCCATTGGCGTCGAACCAGCAGCGGCCATGATCCTCGAGCCAGAGCGAGGTTTCACTGCGCCGTCCCTGAGGTGTGAACCGGAACTGGACGCGGTAGGGCAACCCGACTCGCGGACGGCTCGGATCGGGTTTGGCGCCAGTGATGGCCGATTGCCGGCGCTGGATGTGCTCGGGGGCGACCAGGAAATGGAACGCAGCGCCGGTCGAGATGGCTGCTGGATCGGCGCCGAGAACCTCTGCGGCGTTGTTCTCCCACTCCATGCGATCGGAGGAGATGTCCCAAAGGTATGCGGTCTCCTGGACGGCTGAGAGAATGCCAATCAGATCAAGTGCGTTACTCTCGACTGCCACGTCGGAAGGGGGAACGACGTCACAGGGTTCGCCGCCGTAGACGCCGGGTGCGAGCTCGAAGCCGATGTCGTCCGAAGTTGCCACGCCCAAATTGCCCGCTGATCGTTCAGCCGTCGCAAACCGCTTCCGCTGCACACAATTCCACAATCCGCAAAACTAATGGTGAGAACTTAATAACTCATAAACCGTTAGCTGAGTTGGTCATCGAACCGCGCTGAAGGTGCCACGCGAAATCTCCAGCCGCTACATGCATCTTGCGCTGCGTCGACCGTCGCCTACTGTGGCCGACGCTGAATACGCCGCCCAGCTGCCGCGGCGACAAGCCTTCGATGCAGGAGTTGCCGATGAGAGCGTCCGTCTGTGAGTCTCTGGCTGGACCCGAAAGCCTGGTCGTACGGGAGCTGCCCGATCCACAGGCGAAAGCCGGCGAGGTGGTCGTGCGCGTGAAGGCGGCGGCGCTCAACTTCCTCGATACGCTGATCACGCGCGGGAAGTACCAGTACAGGCCCGAAGTCCCGTTCTCTCCGGCAGCAGAAATCGCCGGTCTGGTGGAGGCTGTTGGCCAGGGGGTCTCCCGCTTGGTGAAAGGTGATCGGGTCTGTGGCTACATCGGATGGGGCGGGGCGCGGGAGCTGGTGGCCGTGAGCGCGGAGAAGCTCGTGCGGTTGCCAGATGGCGTCGCTTTCTCCGCCGCGGCTGGAGCACCAATCGTCTACGGCACGGCTTTGCACGGCCTCAAGGACCGCGGACAGCTGAAGGCAGGCGAGACATTGGCGGTCATCGGCGCCTCGGGCGGGGCAGGCCTCGCGGCGATCGAGATCGGCAAGGCACTAGGCGCAAGGGTGATCGCAATCGCCTCGACGCCCGAGAAGCTCGCCGTCTGCACAGAGCATGGCGCCGACGCGACGTTCAACTATGCCAGCGGCGACCTCAAGCAGGGCCTGCGCGACTTGACCGGCGGCAAAGGCGTCGACGTTGTTTACGACTGCGTGGGCGGTGAATTTGCGGAAGCGGCGATCCGTTCGATCGCGTGGGGCGGGCGGTTTCTGGTCGTTGGCTTCGCGGCCGGGCAGATCCCGAAGATTCCGCTCAATCTGATGCTGCTCAAGAACTGCGCGGTCATCGGCGTGTTCTGGGGTGAGATGGCGGTGCGCGAGCCCGAGCTGCAGCGAAAGAACCTTACGCAGATCCTGGATTGGATCGCAGCCGGCAAGCTGCGGCCGCACATTCACAAATCCTATCCGCTGAGTGAGACTGGCGCTGCCATCGCGTCCCTCGAAAGACGTAGCGTCATCGGCAAGGTCGTGGTCGAGATCTGAGCCGACACTGCTGTCTCCGACTGCAGCTATGCGATCAGGCGCATTGACGCTGATGGCTCAGCGGGTGGATGATCGACGGCACTGCTCGAGCTTAGGCGTATCGAGGGGATCACGTAATGCGGTTCAAGGGTAAAGTAGCGCTGATCACGGCGGTTGCGAGCGGCATCGGCCGCGCCACGGCCAACATCATCGGCAGCGAGGGCGGCAAGATCGCCGCGGTCGACAACAATCGAGAGCGTCTCGATCAGACGGTGGCCGCCATCCGTGCCGCCGGAGGCGAGGCGCATCCCTACTTCTGCAACGCGCTCGCCGAACGCGAGGTCAACGCCACCGTCGAGGACGCGGCCAAACGTTTCGGACGGATCGACATTCTGGTCAATGCCGTCGGCGGCAGCACGATCATCGCGAAGCCGCATGCGCTGGCCGAAGAGCTGACGCTTCAGGACTGGCAGGCGATCGTCGACTTCAACCTCAACGGCACGTTCCTGTTCACGCATGCAATCATCCCGATCATGAAGCGGCAGAAAGCCGGCAAGATCGTCAACATCGCGTCCATCGCGGGACGCGGGAAAAGCGTCGAGTCCTCATCGGCCTATGCGGCGGCCAAGGGCGGCATCATCGCCTTCACGACCAAGCTCTCCCACGAACTCGGGCCGCATGGCATCAACGTCAACGCCATCGCACCTTCGATGACGCTGACCGAGCGTATCCGCCCGCGCTGGGATCAGCGTCCGCCAGAGCTGCAGGCGGCCGACATCGAGCGTACGCCGCTTCGGCGCATGGCCGAGGCCGTCGACCAGGCGAACGTGATCGCCTTCCTCGCCTCCTCGCACGCCGACTTCGTCACGGGCCTCACCATCGACGTCACCGGCGGGCTCTGATCCGCTCTGCGCAGTCGAATTCACACTCATCGGGGGTTGCAACGCATGTCCGACATCGTGCTCATTCATGGCGCCTACCAGGGCGGGTGGATCTGGAAACACGTCGCCGCGCGCCTCAGCGCCAAGGGGCACAACGTGTTCGCGCCGACTCTCGATGGCTGCGCAGAGCGCGCCGGAGCGCTTCGACCTGGCATCACCACTGAGACGCACGGCGAGGAGATCGCCAAGCTTCTCTACTTCCACGACCTGAAGGACGCCATCCTCGTCGGGACGTCGAGCGGCGGCATGGTGATGGCATCGGCGGCCGAGCGTGCTCGCGAGCGGGTCGCGCGCGTGGTGTTCGGCGATGCGCTCGCGCTCTTCAATGGCGAAAAGATCATCGATATCGTGAAACAGCCGGCGGCGGTTAACACCGCCTTGGCACGCGGGCCGACGCGGGAAGATGCGGCTGGGCGCCTCTTCGCATCGCTCGACCCGGCGATGCGCGATTGGGCGGCGGACCGAATGACGCTGCATCCAATTGGCTGTTTCAATCAGCCAGTGAAGCTCGAGAAGTTCTGGGATATGCCGTGGAAGGCATCGGTGCTCTATTGCAGCGGCGCGCCAAACCCTGGCGAGGCTCACATCAAGCGCTCGGCCGATCGTCTCAAGGCGAAATATCACGTCATCAAGACGGGCCATTACCCGATGCTGAGCACACCGGACGAACTGACGCAGATCATTCTGGAAGGCTGAACGACGCGCGCAAGCGCACCGGCATCGCGGAGAGCTGTGCGGCCGTTTTTCGGCCGCATTTGCTTGGCGAATGGCCCGCGGCTCCAAACAGGTACCAGCGTTGTTGCCGCAAAACATCGGCCGCGTGGGACTTTGGCCAACGCGCGCATGGCAATCAACAACCACTCGCGCCAGGAAGCAGGTTCGCATAGGGTGCGGGCTCGATTCGTATCGCCGCGATTGAGGACAATGGATGCGGGCCCTGTTGGCCAAGATTGCTGTTGCCGCTGTTAGCGTCGGCGCCAGCATCATCACGCCGATTCTGCAAGCGTCGGCCGGCCCGGCGCTGGTGTTCGATGCCGCGAATGGCCGGGTGATCTACGCAGAGGATCAGGACGACCTCTGGTATCCGGCCTCGCTGACCAAGATCATGACCGCCTACCTGACCTTCGAGGCACTGAAGGCGGGCCGGATCACGCTCGACCAAAAAATCAAAGTCAGCGAGAAGGCGCACGTGCAGCCGCCGAGCAAGATCGGCATGCCGGTCGGTGCGGAGCTCACGGTCGAGCTGGCGATGAAGGCCATGATCGTGAAATCGGCCAATGATGCGTCGATCATGCTCGCAGAAGCGGTCGGCGGCACGGAGGAAGCGTTCATCCAGCACATGAACGACACGGCGCGGCGCCTCGGCATGTCGAGAACGCGCTTCGTCAACCCGAACGGGCTTCCAGCGCCCGAGCAGGTGACGACGGCGCGCGACCTCGCCAAGCTCGCCCGGGCAGTGCTGCGTGATTTTCCCGAGCAGGCGCACCTCTGGTCGATGACCGAGCTGCACATCGGAAAACTGAAGCTCGGATCGCACAACCATCTTTTGCGCAGCTATGAGGGCGCGGACGGCATCAAGACGGGCTTCATCTGCGATTCGGGCTTCAATGTCGTGGCGAGCGCTTCGCGTGACGGCCGCAAGATGATCGCGGTTGTTCTCGGCGAGTCGTCAGGACGCGACCGTAGCGTGCGGGCGGCGAGCTTGATGGAGCACGGCTTCCAGATGCACGGCTGGAAGCAGCTGTTCAATGCGGCGACAATCGACACCTTGGCCGTTCCGGCCGATGCCAAAGGCCCGCAAAGCATTCGCGAGCGCATTGTGTCCTGGGACTGCGGCAACCGTCGCCGGCCCGTGGCAAAGCGCAAAGGCGCACCAGCAACCGCGGCGGCAGCAGCAACAGCCGCACCCGGCAAGGCACCCGCGAAAGCCAAAGCCGCGGCCGCCAAGGCTCCGGCGGGCGCGCCTGCACCTGCAGCCCAGGCCGCGCCCGCTCAATCCGCGAGCGGCTCGGCGGCGCCCGCCGCACGGGCGAAGGCTGCCTCGAGGCCGGCAGCAGCGGCGCCCGCCAAAGCAACGGAGTGAAGCTCAGGCCGGCAGCGCCTCGGCCGCGAGCGCCAGCGTCTGGTCGACCCGCTTGAGCTCGATTGCAACGCGGGACAACCGCTTGCTGATGCGATCGACGAAGTGATCCGCCAGTGAGCGATCGTCAAGCATCAGCCGATGAATCTCGGTGCGTGGAAGCTTCAGCGCGCGGACCGACGTGCTGGCCACAATGGTCACCCGGTACTCGTGCTCGATCAGCATGGCGAGCTCTCCGACCAGTGAGCCCTGCACGACGGGGTGCGCCGGCTCCCCGTCCTTGCCGACGACCTCGGCGTCACCACCCGCGATCACGAAGGCGCCGTCGCCCGCATCTCCGGCCTTGATGATGGTCTGACCGGGCTTGAACACGACGCGATCTGCAGTTCGCACGATCGCCGACAGCTGCTGCTCGTCGAGGCCGCGAAAAAGCTCAAGGTCTTTGAGATTGGCCACCAATGTATCAATCACGACGTTTCCTCACGACATCAAGCGAGTTGCAAGCTCGCGAACTGAAGGAAACGTCACTGATTCGGCGCCGGTCACCAAGCGGGCTGTTGACAGCGTGGGGACAGTCTGTGCGATTCGTCCACGCCGCAGCGCTCGACCTTGCCTGCTGCGGCTCGCGGCTCAAGGAACGAGCTTGTAGCCGCCCATCTCCGTCACCAGAAGCTCCGAGTTCGACGGATCCTTCTCGATCTTCTGGCGAAGCCGGTAGATGTGGGTCTCGAGCGTGTGCGTCGTGACGCCGGCGTTGTAGCCCCAGACCTCGTGCAACAGCACGTCGCGCGTGACGACCTTCTCGCCTTGCCGATAGAGGTACTTCAGAATCGAGGACTCCTTCTCCGTCAATCGGATCTTGCTGCCCTTCTCGTCGATGAGAAGCTTCGAAGCCGGCTTGAACGTGTAGGGGCCGATCGTGAAGACGGCGTCCTCGCTCTGCTCGTGCTGGCGCAGCTGAGCGCGGATACGTGCGAGAAGTACCGCAAACTTGAACGGCTTGGTGACGTAATCGTTGGCGCCCGCGTCGAGGCCAAGGATCACATCGGAGTCCGCCGCGTTGCCTGTCAGCATGATGATCGGTGTCTTGATGCCGCTCTTGCGCAGGATCTTGCAGGCCTCGCGTCCATCCATATCGGGCAGGCCAACGTCGAGCAGGATCAGATCGAGCCGCTCCTTCTTGGCGACCTCGATGCCCTGGCTCGCCGTCTCTGCGGTGCGGATCTCGAACTCGTCATGAAGGTCAAGCTGGTCGCGCAGCGACTCTCGCAGCTCCTCGTCGTCGTCGACAAGCAGGATAGACCGTTGGGTGCTCATGAGGGGCGTCTCCCGCAATCATTCCTAAGTCAGTGTATCAGTCTGATCGCTGTTGAAATAGTCTTCATGAAATGCGCTGGCAGGCAAGGGTGCCGACGATGCCGTTGGTTGTAGGTCGGGGGCGGTCAAATTCAAGGATGAAAAACGAGGCAAACCGGTCGCCTGTCGTGCGCGCGACAGCCCGCAACAGGACAATCGGGACTCTCTCGCTCGGCGGTCGTGTCTGGACCTGCGTTCTTGGGCGGTCGGGTGTGCGGGCCTCGAAGTGCGAGGGAGATGGCGTGACGCCAGCTGGCCGATGGCGCGTCCGTGAGGTCTTCTATCGCGCCGATCGAAGGCTGCCGCCGGTGACGTGCCTTCCGAGGTGGCCAATCCGAAAAACCGATGGATGGTGCGACGACATCCTGGATCGCAATTACAATCGTTCCGTTAAGCATCCCTATGCCGCGAGCGCCGAGCATCTCTGGCGCGAGGACCATCTCTATGATGTCGTCGTCGTGCTCGGCTACAATGACCGACCGCGGGTCAAGGGGCGCGGCAGCGCGATCTTCATGCATGTTGCTCACCCTGAGAAGAAGCCGACGGCGGGGTGCGTGGCACTCTCGCAGCGGGATCTGGAGCTGGTGCTACGCCACCTCAACCGATCGAGCGCGGTGATCGTTGCTCCGTGAGGAGAGCTGCGCCCTCACGCCTTTCGCAGAGCTGCAACCAACTGGAGACAAAACACTATGGCGACGATCGCTTTCATGGGGCTTGGCCGAATGGGTTCCGGCATGGCGGAGCAACTGCTGAAGGCCGGACACAAGGTTGCGGTGTGGAACCGCTCGTCAGGCAAGATCGCGGCGCTTGCGGCGAAAGGCGCTCGAGCCGCGAATTCGCCGGCCGACGCAGCGGCGGGCGCCGACGCGGTGATCACCATGTTGGCCGACGACCCGGCGGCCGAGCGTGTCTGGCTGGCGCCGGACGGCGCGCTTGCGGTCATGAAGTCCGGCGCGATTGCTATCGAGTGCTCGACGCTCACGCGTCAGTTCGTACTCGAGCTGGGACACAGAATGGCTGCCAAAGGCATCCGCTTCATCGATAGTCCCGTCACCGGCCGGCCAAATGTCGCCGCGCAAGGCAAGCTGACCATGCTCGTCGGCGCCAGTCCCGAGGACCTTGCGGCAGCGCGGCCCTATCTGGACCTGCTCGGCGAGACGATCCGGCATTTTGGACCCGTCGGCGCAGGAACCGCTTACAAGCTGATGATCAATCTGATGGGCGCTGTGCAGATCGCGGCGCTTGCCGAGGGTCTCAACATGGCTGAACGGCTCGGCCTCGATCGCAACGCCGTGAAGGAGGCGATTGCGGACAGCGCCGCCGCCAGCCGGCAGGTCGTCTATCACGTCGGACGCATGTCCAATCGCGACTTTGCGGATCCGACCTTCACCGCTGCGCTTCGTTACAAGGATGCTGCCTATGCAGCCGAGCTGGCGCAGGAGGTCGGGGCCGCGATACCGCTCGGAGAGACTTCGGTCGTCTGGTTCGCCGCTGCCAAGCTGCTGGAGGCCGACGGCGACGAGGCGCGGGTGATCGATTGCGTGAAAGAGCGCTCCGGCAACCGTGCTTGAGCGTGGGTCAACACCTAGTCAGAATTTTCGCTCAGAAATAAGGGCCGACCGCGGCAGTCTACTTAGTTGTTGAGACTGATCGCATACTCACCTGCCGTCAGCTCGGCGACAGCTATGCAAGCGAAGCAGAGCGGATTCTGGCCGGCTGGCTTGCGCTTCAAACGATAGTTGTAAAAGGCGACACAATGGGCGACAGGGGCGGCGCTTTGGGTTAGGAACGGATCATCCCGTTCGCGACGTCTGCATTTGCGCAGCGCGGACGGTAAGCCGCCTCGAGGGCGTTCGTCGCGCGACGGTTTTCAAAGCAGGCCAAACCATGAGCGAAAAAGCGACAGCGGCAAAAGACAACGCGCCAGCCATGCGCGCAGGCATGGTGCCAGTGACGCCGTTCGAGCAGAACTGCACGCTGGTTTGGGACGAGGCGACGAAAGTTGGCGCAGTGGTCGATCCCGGCGGCGATGTCGAGCGCGTTCTCGGCGCCATCAAGGAGGTGGGGCTCAAGATCGAGAAAATCATCCTGACGCATGGTCACCTCGATCACGTCGGCGGCGCCGCGGAGCTGGCCAAGGCGCTCGGAGTGAAGGTCGAGGGGCCGCACAAGGCCGATGAGTTCCTGATGCAGGGCGTCGAGAAGCAGGCGGCGAGCTACGGCTTGACCGGGATGAAGAACGCCACGTCCGACCGGTGGATGGAGGACGGTGAGACGTTGACCATCGCGGGCCATGTCTTCGACGTGCTGCATTGCCCGGGGCATTCGCCGGGGTCACTGGTCTATGTCAACAAGCGCGACCGCTTTGCGCTGGTCGGCGATGTGCTGTTCCAAGGCTCGATCGGGCGCACCGATTTCCCCTATGGCAACCACGAGCAGCTGATTTCGGCCATCAAGACCAAGCTGCTGCCGCTCGGCGACGACATCGCCTTCATCTGCGGTCACGGGCCGACCAGCACGTTCGGCAACGAGCGGCGGACGAACCCGTTCATCAACGAATGAGCAGACGGCCGGTCAGAGCCGCTCAGAACCCGAAGCCCCAGGAGAAATAGCCGCGGCCCGAGTCCTTGGCCTGCGGACCGGCGTTGTTCTCCCAGAAATCGACCGTTTGGCGCCGGAGCGTGTCCGAGCAGCTGCGCACACAGTCGATCCAGGTGCCACCTGGCAGGCGGACTTGCCACCCGGTCGGGCCAGGACGCACGGGGCCCGACACCGTGCCACGACCGAACCGGCTCTCGGCGACGACATAGTCGCCGCGCTCGACGTGCCCGCGCTGGCGGTAGCCTTGGGCGTCGGCCGTGGCCGTCGCCAGCGCGGCGGTTACGGCGAGAAGGGCGATGGCCGGGCGAAAATCGCGCATGATCAGCTCTCAAGTCCGTTGGCGCGGGCCCGACCGAGGTGCGGGCTCGAAGGTGATGCAAGCTTGCCGACGTCAGCACTCCGCGGGCCATGTCCCGGGCGCTACCCGCTGGCGCGGGCGGCAGGGATACCCTCGATGCCGGTCGATTCGTAAATTTGGACTTAAGTGGCCAGGCGGCCAACGCCAATCGCGAAGTGCCGGCCGGGCGAGACGAGCGGGCGTTTGCGGCACCCCTGTGGGGCCCGGACCACACTCGGGCCGAGTTGAAGGATGGTGGCTCTGCCGATCGGCCGGTCCTGCCGCGATCGAGACTGGTTTCCAGGTCAGCCCCGCACACTTCAGGTGCCTGCCTTGCCAGCACCTTTATTTTGTGCCCCAACGAGTCATATGGACGAGGCGCGGGAATCCTTGACGGTGAGGCACCGTGGCAGCAGGGCGATGGCCCTCGTTGCCGCGCTGATGCTTGCCGTCGGGCTGGTGAGCGGTTCGGCCGTTCAAGCGCAACAGATCGGCCCGGAGTTGGCCCAGCGGCTCACCGAGGCGCAGCAGCGGGCCTATATCTTCTATCTCCGGTCTCGTGGATCGTTCGAGATGGAGCAGCAGGCCTATTGGATCGCGGTCGACGAGAAGCGCGATCAGCGGCGCCGCAAACGCGCCCAAGGCCTCGCATTCACGGCCGACGACTACATCGCAGATCAGCCGCCCAAGTACGATGGGCCGGCGCTCGATCCTGCGATCGCGAAGATGATCGCTGATACCAAGCCGCCCGAGCCGGAGACGCCGAGAGCGGGTGTGGCTGACTTCCTGGCGGCGGCATGGTCGGAGTTCGGCTTTGCACCGACACCGACAACCGACCGGGAATTCAAGCTGCGCTACGCGCTGGAAGCGCTGGCGCTGGGCCTGACGATGGATCAGGTCGTGCGCGTCTACGCGCTGGAAACGGGCGGCCGCGGCACCTATGACATGCAGGCCGGTATCGATCCCGAGACGCGCAAGGGAAAGCCGATTTCGTCGGCGCTCGGCTATGCCCAGCTGCTCAGTGCCAACTCGACAAGCGAGCTGGTGAAGTACGGCGACAGCTTCGTTGCACGTTTGCAGGCGATGGCGGCGGTGCCCGGAACCAGTGGAGCGCGTGTCGCGCAGCTCAGAAACAAGATCGCCGTTCTGCGCAAGATGCAGCGGGCTGCCAAGTCGGTGCCGAACGATTGGTCGCATCATGTGAGGCTTGGCAACCTGCCCAAAGGCATGGGCATTCACGCGCTCAATCTCGATGCCGACGTCGGTCCTTGGCTGCAGGTGATCAAGCTCAGAGGCTTGAAGGACGAAGGCGAGCGGGCGGGGCGCAACACGCTCTCCGGCGCTGAGATCGAGTTGATGAACCTCGCCGGTCCGCGCACGGGCCTCGAGATGATGGAAGGCGTTGGACGCGGGATGCCGACCGCCAACTTCTTCAGCCAGGCGGCCTACTATCGCAACACGATCGTGCGGGAAAAGTCCGCGGCGCAACTGCTCGTCGCGCTGAACGATCGCATGGAGCTCAATCTCAAGAAGCCGGGCTCGATCGAGTTCATGCAGGCGTTCGAGGAAGCCAGCCGCCGCTCGCGCGCGGTGGCCGGGCGCTGAGTGCGACAGTGCGCGCCCAGGCGTGCCGGCAACGGTGGGACGCGGGTGTGGCGGAGCTGTCCTGGGCTAGGAGCACGGACCTCGTTGGTTTACTGATCAGGGAGTGATGCGAAGCTTGCAATTGTGCTGGTCGCTGCTGGGCACTGTTGCCGCTCAGGGGAGAGACCTTGAACGTTAGTGATGGTGTCGCCATCTAGGTCATGCGGCGTTGCGCAGCAAAGGCGCCGCAAACGCGGAGATTTTTCCATTCGACATTGGGCAACTTGCTTCCCGGCATTCTGACTTCGATCCGGTGCACGACTCATATTCCTGTCGCTATTTTCACGAAGGCGCACACCTGAACATGAGTTGCCGAGGAGCGATCAAATGACCATCCGCGAACCGATCTTCCCAGAATGCCGCAAAGCTCTTTACGAGAAACACGGCTATTCCGCCGCAATCCGATCCGGCGATCTGCTGTTCGTCTCCGGCCAGGTCGGCAGCCGCGAGGACGGCAGCCCCGAGCCGGATTTGGAGCGGCAGGTCGAACTGGCCTTCACCAACCTGAAGGCGGTGCTCGGCGCTGCCGGATGCGGCTTCGACGACATCGTCGACGTCACGACCTTCCACACAGATCCCGAGAAGCAGTTCGAGACGATCATGAAGGTGAAGGGCCGGACTTTTTCCGAGCGGCCCTACCCGAACTGGACCGCTGTCGGCGTCAACTGGCTCGCCGGGTTCGATTTCGAGATAAAGGTGATCGCGCGCATTCCCGATCGCACTGGCTGACTGCAATCGGGTGAGGGGATTGTTAAAACGTTGGAGCCAATAGACATGGCTACGCGCGTCGACAGCACAACGCCCTTGCCCGAGAATGTTCTGAGCCGCTCTGTCTCGCAAGGGACGTGGAACGGAGTGGCCGTCGCCGTTACGGAGTGGCGTTGTTCCGGAGTGGTAGCGCACCGATTTCCCAACGAGACGGAAACCCGCCTGGTTGCTTTGCTGGAAGAGGTTGGCGGCCCATGCGAGCCGCGATTGCGCGAAACACAGCCGTGCACTGTGGGATACACGCCTCGACACATGGACTTCGCCCCAGTGGGCCTGGAAGTGTGGGGATATGGCACAGACGTCCGTTTTGCAAAGGACGCAGCCTTGACGTTTGATCTTGCGGTATTGGGAGAGCGGTTGGCCACTCGTTTTGACGGCAACGTGATCGCTACTCCGCGGTTGCGTTTCTCGGACGAGCGTATATGGCCACTAGTAAAGCTCCTCTCTGAAGCCGTGAGTGATCCTGATCCATCGACACAGCTCTACGGCGACGGGCTGACCGCCGCGATTGCGGCGCGGCTCTTCAGCAATCCACCATCACCTGCGGCTCACGCCAGCGGGTTGGCGCCCTGGAAGTTGCGACGAATCGTCGAATATCTGGACGCGCATTTGCCTCAGCGCGTCAAACTTGCGCATTTGGCGGCGATGGCAGACTTGTCCCAGCCGCACTTCAGTCGAGCGTTCAAGGCCTCGACCGGCATGGCGCCCTACCAGTGGCAACTCGACGCGCGCATCCGGCGCGCGCAGGCGCTCCTGATCGACACGAATGCATCGCTCGAGCAGGTGGCCGAGGAAAACGGCTTTGCTGATGCGGTCCATTTCGGGCGGACATTCAGGAAGCTCACCGGGGTGACGCCCGCAGCGTGGCGGCGCGACCGGAAATCCTGATTGCAATTCCGCAACAGGATCGGACTGCCAATCGCAGGATCGAACAGTGCATTCCGCGTCTCGGCGCGACAAGAGTTGCCCAGCCGGAAGCGGCGGGCAAAACCGCAGAGCACATTCGGTTTCTCGAACCTACCGGCGCCCGAGTCACCGCTTACCCTAAGAAGGAAGTCTCAAAATGCCCAAGACCGGTCTCGACGCCCTGCTTCGCCCCGACGACAGCATTCTCGTGCTGATCGACCATCAGCCCTACCAGTTCACCAACCTGAACAGCCACGAGCCGACGGTGATCGTCAACAATGTCGTGGGGCTCGCAAAGGCGGCCAAAGTCTTCGATGTTCCTACGATCCTGACGACGGTGATCGAGGAGCGCGGCGGCTACCTCATCAAGCAGCTTCAGGACGTCTTTCCCGAGCAGAAGCCGATCGACCGCACCTTCATCAACACCTGGGAGGACAAGGCCGTTGTCGACGTCGTGAAGAAGACCGGCCGCAAGAAGCTGATCATCGCCGCGCTATGGACCGAGATTTGCCTTGCCATGCCGGCGATCCAAGCAGCGGGCGAAGGCTGGGACGTCTTCGCCGTCACCGATGCTTCGGGCGGCGTCACACTCGAAGCGCACGAGATGGCTGTGCGTCGCATGGTGCTTGCCGGCGTGACCCCGATCACGTGGCTCGCCGTTGCTGCTGAATGGCAACGCGACTGGGCGCGCGAGAGTACGGCGCAGAGCCTCGGGAGCGTGCTGCTGGAACATGGTGGCGCCTCCGGCGTTGCGCTCGCCTGGGAGATGCAGCTGCTCGCTGGGCACGCCGCGCCGCCGGCAGCCAAGCGGAAGGGGTGATCACCGACGCGCATCGACTTTCTCCCGACACCAACAGCACCAGGAGACATCACATGAGCACGATCACGACCAAGGATGGCATCGAGATCTTCTACAAGGATTGGGGCAAGGGCCCGGCTGTGATCTTGAGCCACGGCTGGCCGCTCAGTTCCGATAGCTGGGAGGCGCAGGCCTTCTTCCTCGCTTCGAACGGTTTCCGGGTCGTCACGCACGACCGGCGCGGCCACGGTCGATCGAGCCAGCCTTGGCACGGCAACGACATGGATCACTATGCCGACGATCTCGCCGAGCTAATCGAGAAACTCGATCTCGGCGATGCCGCGCTGTTCGGCTTCTCGACCGGTGGTGGCGAGGTGGCCCGGTATGTCGGCCGCCACGGCACCCGGCGGATCGCGAAGCTCGGCCTGATCTCCGCCGCTCCGCCGCTGATGCTGAAAACGGAGGCGAACCCCGGCGGTCTGCCCATCGAGGTTTTCGACGGGCTCCGGCAGGCCAGCATCTCTGATCGCTCCAAGCTGTACCGCGACATCGCGTCGGGCCCCTTTTTCGGTTTCAATCGTCCCGGCGCCCAGGTCAGCCAGGGCATGATCGACTCCTTCTGGCTTCAGGGCATGCAGGCCGGCCACAAGAACGCCTACGACTGCATCGCTGCATTTTCGGCGACGGACTTCACCGCGGACCTGAAGAAGTTCGACAAGCCGACGCTGATCGTGCACGGCGACGACGATCAAATCGTGCCGATCGACGCTTCGGCGCACAGCGCCGCGAAGATCGTCAAGCACGCGACACTGAGGGTCTATTTCGGCGCGCCGCATGGCCTCGCCGACACTCACAAGGAGCAGCTCAACAAGGATCTGCTCGCGTTCCTCAGGTCGTGAGCAAGCGCCCCTGAGCCGCAAGTGATGTGGAGCCGCGCCGGTTCGGCATGTTAACGCCATGGTACATATGACGCCGGAGCGCGTGAGCAAACCGACGGGGGTTGCGTCGCCGAAGTGCGTCGCACCTTCTCCCCTTGTCAGGGAAACCGACACCTGATGGACGTCCGGTGTGTGGAAATACCGACATAGCATTGGCCACTTCCGATTGGGCCCCTTGTGGCCACTTGCGCAGAAAGGCGTGCGTGGCGATCTGCGATGGACCGTTTGTGGCGCGGAGAGTGTGCCAAGTGGAGGAGTGTACCGAGTGGAGGAGTGTGCCGAGCGGAGGAGTGTGACCGAGAGGCAGGGAGTTTGCCGAGAGGAGAAGTGTGATGAGAGGGGGAGTGCGCCGAGAGGAGGAGTGTGCCGCGTGGAGGAGTGCGCCGAAAGGCGGAGTGTGCCGAGTGGAAAAGTGTGCCGGGTGGAGGCTCGTGGTGGAGCGTTGAACGGTCGTATGGCTCACGGCCACTTAACGACCGGCGGCATGCTCGACAGGATGGACTCGACGTTGCCGCCCGTCTTCAAACCGAACATCGTTCCGCGATCGTAGAGCAGGTTGAATTCCACGTAGCGGCCGCGCCGGATCAGCTGCTCCTCGCGCTCGGCCTCGCCGAACGGCATTTTCCAGTTGGCGCGCACGAGCTTCGGATAGATGTCGAGGAATGCGCGGCCCACGTCCTGCGTGAAGGCGAAGGCCGCGTGCCAGCCGCCGGTTGCGGGCTCGGGGGTCAGATAATCGTAGAAAATGCCGCCGATGCCGCGCATCTCCTTGCGGTGCGGCAGATAGAAATACTCATCACACCACGCCTTGTAGCGGTCGTAGTCGGCGACGGCGTGGCTGACGCATGCCGCGCGCATCGCCGCGTGGAAGGCTTGCGTATCCGGATCATCCTGGGTGCGACGGCGCTCAAGCGTCGGCGTGAGATCGGCGCCTCCGCCGAACCACCATTTCGTGGTCACGACAAAGCGCGTGTTCATGTGAACCGCCGGAACATTGGGGTTCTGCATATGGGCAATGAGAGAGATGCCGGATGCCCAGAACCGGGGATCATGCTCCGCGCCCGGGATCTGCTTGCGAAACTCCGGCGCGAACTCGCCGTGAACAGTGGACGTGTGGACGCCGACCTTTTCGAACACACGGCCATGCATCAGCGACATGACGCCGCCACCACCGGGCTTGCCGGTGTGGTCCGTCCGCTGCCACGATTTGCGCTCGAAGCGGCCGGGGGCGACAGGCAGTCGCGGGGCATCCGGCGGGAGCGATTGCTCGAGGTCCTCGAACGCGGTGCAGATCTGGTCGCGCAAGGTCTCGAACCACGCCTTGCCCAAGGCCTTCTGCTCATCGAGCGAATGCTCGGTCATCGTTGTCACCTCCACAGCTCCGGACGCGGGCGATTACAGCAGCCCGCCGATGTGCTGCATTGATCTTGCGCAGTGAGCCGTGCCATGCTGTAGCCACAGGTCAGGGATAGCCCGACGCCCCTTTCATTTCCACCAATTCGGCTTGCCAGCGCTGCCCGCGCCGCGCCCGTGGAGGTTTTGACTGCCGATCCCTCTTGAAAGCAGACGCATGGAACGTCTTTATCGCTGGTTCGAGGCGTGGATCCCGGCATTCCCCGACGATCCGCCAACGCAGCCTCCGTCGACGCTGCGCGCATTCTTCTGGCACTATCTGGGGCCGGTGTGGTGGGCGTTCGCCCTGCTGACAGCGGTAACGCTCGCGCTTGCGATCCTGGAGGTCGCGGTGCTGGCGTTCGTCGGCCGGGTCGTCGACATGATGAAGGAGTCGACGTCGCCGCAGACGTTCTTCGCCGACAACGCCGTGGCGCTTTCCGTCATGGCCGTCCTCACGCTGGTCATCCGGCCGCTGCTCTCGCTCGCATCGGACCTGCTCAAGCATCAGATGATCATGGGGCCGGTGAACATCCGGATCCGCTGGCAGGCGCATCGATACCTGCTGCGGCAGAGCCTGGGTTTCTTCCAGAACGATTTCGCGGGACGCTTGGCCACGCGGACGATCCAGGTGGGACCCGCCATCCGGGATGTTGCCTCCAACACCTGCGATGTCGTCGTTTGGGTGGCGGTGCACTGGGTCGGCGCGGCGCTGCTGTTCTTCCAGGCGGACTGGCGGCTGACGGTGCCGCTGCTCGCCTGGCTGACGCTCTACATCCTGGCGCTCCGGTATTTCGTGCCGAAGATCGAGAAGCTGTCCGCCGCCATGTCGGATGCCCGCTCGATGCTGACCGGGCGCATCGTCGACAGCTATACCAACATCGCGACGGTTAAGCTCTTTGCGCACACGGAGCGCGAGGACGCCTATGCCCGAGATGCCATGGGCGAGTTCCTGTCGCGTTATCAGCAACAACTGCGCCTCAATACGCAGATGGAAGTGTTCCTGTGGACCGTGAACGGGCTTGTGCTCGTCGGCACCACGGGGCTTGCGATCTGGCTCTGGGGCCGGGGCGAGGTCACGATCGGATCGATCGCGGTGGTGACGGGCCTCATCATCCGGCTGATGAACATGTCCGGCTGGTTCATGTGGACGCTGGCCGGCATCTTCGACAACGTCGGCGTCGTGCAGGAGAGCATGCGGGCGATTGCGCATCCGCTGCAACTCACGGACTCGTCTGACGCCAGGCCGCTGATTGCCTCGCGCGGCGAGATCAAGTTCGAGAATGTTCGGTTCCACTATGGGCGCACGAAAGGCGTCATCGATAACCTGACGTTGACGATCAAGCCGGGAGAGAAGGTGGGGCTGGTCGGGCGGTCCGGCGCCGGCAAGTCGACGATCGTCAATCTGCTGCTGCGGTTCTATGATCTCGAGAAGGGGCGGATCCTGATCGACGGGCAGGATATTCGGCATGTCAGTCAAGATACGTTGCGCGCGCAGATCGGAATGGTGACACAGGACACGTCGATGCTGCACCGCTCGATCGCCGACAACATCCTCTACGGCCGCCCGGACGCGGGCGAGGCGGCGATGATCGCTGCCGCCAAGAAGGCGCAAGCGCACGAGTTCATTCTCGGCCTCGAGGACATGCGCGGACGCAAGAGCTACGAAGCGCAGGTGGGCGAGCGCGGCGTCAAGCTGTCGGGCGGCCAGCGGCAGCGGATCGCAATTGCGCGGGTGCTGCTCAAGAATGCGCCGATCCTGCTTTTGGACGAGGCGACGAGCGCGCTCGACTCGGAGGTCGAGGCTGCGATCCAGGAGCAGTTCAACAACCTGATGGAGGGCAAGACGGTGATCGCAATCGCGCATCGCCTGTCGACGATCGCGGCGATGGACCGGCTGGTGATCATGGATCAGGGAGCGATCGTCGAGATGGGCTCGCACGCCGAGCTGTTGGCCCGGGGCGGCATCTACGCGGAGCTGTGGGCGCGGCAGTCCGGCGGGTTCCTGGCCAAAGAAGCAGCCGAGTAGCGATCGGCCCGGCCGCTCCGGCTCCCGCTGCTCAGGCCGCGAGGCTGGCAATGGCACTTTCGAACACGCGGCGGCCGTCGTCGGAGCCCAGCATCTTGTCGAAATGGCGCTCGGGATGGGGCATCATGCCGACGATGCGGCGGGTTGCGTCGCAGATGCCGGCAATATTGCGCTGGGCGCCGTTCGGATTGGCGGCGGCCGTCGGTTCGCCGGTCCTCGGGTCGACGTAGCGGAACACGACCCGGCCGTCGCCCTCGAGCCGGTCCAGCGTTGCGGCGTCGGCGAAGTAGTTGCCGTCGCCATGGGCCACCGGAATGTTGGCGATCTCGCCCTTGCGATAGCGCCTGGTGAAGAACGTGTCGGTCTGCTCGATCTTCAAGTAGGTGTCGCGGCAGACGAACTTGAGGCTGGCGTTGCGCTGCAGGACGCCCGGCAGCAGGCGCGTCTCGCAGAGGACCTGGAAGCCATTGCAGATGCCAAGCACCGGAGTGCCGGCCTTGGCCTTGGCGACCACGTCGCGCATGACGTTCGAGTGGGCCGCCATGGCGCCGCAGCGCAGATAGTCGCCATAGGAGAAGCCGCCGGGCAGCACGATGATGTCGGTCGCTGGCACGCTGGCATCGCCATGCCAGACCATGCTGACCGGCCGGCCGGTGATCGCCTCGAGGGCGACCTTCACGTCGCGATCGCAGTTGGAGCCGGGGAAGACGATGACGGATGCGCGCATGCCGTGCTCCTGCCAGTTGGTCACACGCTGATCAATATCGGTGCTGTGCCGCAATAATCAACGTGGCGGATGGTCAGCTCCATCGCTATCGTGCGCGCCGAACCGGCGGCCTTGCGATCGAGCTCGATGATGCGGAATGCCGAGAGGCGCGACGCCGTCCGGCACACTCACCGCGTGATCTCGAAGCTGTAGTTCTCGATCACGGTGTTGGCGAGCAGGTCCTTGCACATCTGCTCGACCTGCTCCTTGGCGCGGGCCTCATCGGTTTCCTTGAGATCGACCTCGATGTACTTGCCCTGGCGAACCTCATCGATGCCGGCGAAACCGAGCGCGCCGAGCGCGTTCTGGATGGCCTTGCCCTGGGGATCGAGCACGCCGTTCTTCAAAGTGATGCGGATCTTGGCTTTCATTTTTCAAGGGAGTGGGGAATTGAGCATAGGGAGCAGGCCGTCTGGCCTTTCCCGCTTCCTATTCCCGATTCCCTACCCCCTTTCCTTCAATTGGGCTTCTGGCCGTTGGTCGAGACGAGAACGGGACCGGAGCCTTTCGGCCGCGGATTTTCGGTGAGGACGCCCAGGCGCCGCGCGACCTCCGTATAGGCCTCGAGAACGCCGCCCAGATCGCGCCGGAAGCGGTCCTTGTCGAGCTTGTCGCCCGAGGTCATGTCCCACAAGCGGCAGCAGTCGGGGCTGATCTCGTCGGCCAGGATGATGCGCATCTGGTCATTCGCCTCCCAGAGACGACCGAACTCGACCTTGAAGTCGACGAGCCGAATGCCAAGGCCCAGAAACAAGCCGACGAGGAAGTCGTTGATCCTGATCGCGAGGCTCATCACATCATCGATCTCCTGCGGCGTCGACCAGCCGAAGGCCGTAATGTGCTCCTCCGAGACCAAGGGATCGCCGAGCTTGTCGTTCTTGTAATAGAACTCGATGATCGAGCGCGGGAGCTGTGTTCCTTCCTCGATGCCGAGACGCTCGGACAGAGATCCTGCCGCAACATTGCGCACGACCACTTCCAGCGGAATCATCTCGACCTCGCGGATCAGCTGCTCGCGCATGTTGAGCCGCTTCACGAAGTGAGTCGGAACGCCGATCTCGCCCAGACGCTGGAAGATGTACTCGGAGATGCGATTGTTCAGAACGCCTTTGCCTTCGATCAAGGCGTGCTTCTTGTTGTTGAATGCCGTCGCATCGTCCTTGAAATGCTGAATGAGCGTTCCCGGCTCGGGGCCCTCGTAGAGCACCTTGGCCTTGCCCTCATACACGCGACGCCGCCTGTTCATTTGCTACTTCCTCGTGTCGCCGTCAGTGGCTCTATGATCATGGCTTTGATGCCGCTCACCCATTGATTTTATTGCATGTTCTTTGCCGAACATGGCTTGGCTGGCGAGCGGCTCGAAGGTTCCATCGGATCGGGCGACAGTAGCCGATGGCGGGCGGGGAAACAATCGCGTCGCGGGCCTTTCCTCGGCTCTCGCCGAGCGAGATTAACGGCGCAATTGCCGGGGCTGGCGGGCCGCGATATGGCTTCCCATATCCAATTGAACGACCGATGCTCGCGTGGGTGGCAATGCATCGGCATGCAACCTTTAGGAGGGATGAATGACCACGTTCGACGATCGGGAAAAGGGCTTCGAGAAGAAATTCGCGCATGACGCCGACCTGAAGTTCAAGGCAGAATCCCGCCGGAACAAAGCCATTGCCGAGTGGGCCGGCGCCAAGCTGGGTCTGGCGGGCACCGACCTCGAGGACTACGTCAGGGCGGTCCGCAAAGCCGACCTGCAGGAAAAGGGCGACGACGACGTCGTACGCAAGATCGCCAAGGATTTTGCCGACAAGGGCGTCAAGGTTGCCGATATGGAAATCCGCAAGCAAATGACAGAGTTCCTTGCGGTGGCCGTCTCGGAGCTGGAAGGCGCGAAAAAATAGCCAACTGCCGCATGCAGCGCGCCACTCATGCGGAGCGCCCCACGACAGGCCGCCGCCCGCCGGTCGGCCGGCGCCGGCCCGGCGCGCGATACGGCAGGTTCTGCACGGCGCGTTCCAACTGCATGGCCATGACGCGGCGCAGCTTCTTGCGCAGCCGCTCGAACCGGCGGCGGCTGCGGCCATCTGCTTTGGCACGTTTTGCGGCCAGGGCGGCCGTGCGCTGTGCCAGGGCCTTGCGTGCGTCGAGCGCGGTGCGCACTGCCGAATGCGCGTTCTGCGCGGCGGTCTCGTCCCCGGCCGCAAGCACCTGCTGCAGCCGGCTCGTGAAACTTCTTATGTGCTCTTCTGCTTTGCGCTGAATCCTGGCGCTTTCAGCCATCGGGTCGCGCATCTTGGCTTTTTGCTCGCGTCGCCGCTTTTGTGCGGCGGCCTGCTCGAGCATCAGCTTGGCAATCGCATTCATCTGGGCGATGTCGCCATCTTGTTGGTTCTGCAACTTTTTGGGCATGGGCTTGCAAACTCAGGGTTTGGGGGATTTCACATTCGCCCCCCTAGGAGGGGCTGCGGGGCGCTTATGCCACCGGCTGATCAGGCGCGGCAGCTGATCGCCGCCCCGCGCAGGATTATGGGCATAGTCCCCGTCTTTAAACTGCGGGCACCTGGCTACGAGGGGCCAGGCGACGGGGCGGAGCCTCCGGGCGCGCGGCGTGCGAGACCGCTTCCCAGACCTGCATCCCGGCCGCTTTCAGGATCGCCTCTAGAAGCGCCCCCTCCATGGACCGGAACACGCCCACTTTGCCACAAGCCCCCAGCCCCAGGAACACTTCCCCAGGGTCAACCTTAATGGGCGGGGGGGTCGAGGATGAGACTCGGAGCGAGCGAATATACAGGAGTGGACGTTCGGCCGTCCGCCGTTGATCACGATCGCGGGCGAACGCTCATGTCTCTTGCTGGAGGTGCTTCTGCCGGATTCGAGCGGCCGAGATCGGCAGACCTTGGCGTCGCGTTCCTGTCAATTGCCGCCTCTCTTCGAGGCAGCTCTTTATAATTGTCACTGCGTACCAGCGAAGAGCGGGCCAGCTGGGGGCAGGTGGGGTTTGACGATGCTCAGCTTGGTGCCGTCGCGACAATCCAACTTCATGTGCCAAGGCAGCATGTGGGAGCCATCCCATGTGTGGACTTGGTGAATGTTCCAGACAAGTGCTGAAGCGATGTGGATCGCGGGCGGCGTCCCGGGACGTGGTGTAGGAGGCGGGGGCGGCGGCGTTGCGCGT
>CAZCQH010000002.1:125288-216979 GCA_964500805.1 uncultured Hyphomicrobiaceae bacterium | reverse complement strand
CCTTCATGCGCCACATGTACGACTACGGCACCAAGCCGGAGCAGGTTGCCACGGTGAAGGTGATCCACTCGGAGCACGCTTCGAACAATCCAAAGGCTTTCTACAAGAAGCGCTACACAGTGGACGACGTGCTCTCCAGCCGCATCATCTGCAAGCCGCTGCACCTGCTCGACTGCTGCGTCGAGACGGACAACGCGACCTGCATCATCGTCACCCGCGCCGACCGGGCGCGCGATTGCCGCCACCCGCGAGCGCTCATTCGCGCGATCGCGGGCCGCGTGTGCAAGCCGCGCATCGACATGCACTACCAGCACGGTCCCATCTCGACGGTGGCGGGGCGCTATGCCCGCGAGATTCTCTGGCCGAACTCCGGTGTGATGCCGGAGGACGTGGACGTCACCGGTTCCTACGACGCCTTCACGTTCACGACCATGCTGCAGCTCGAGGACTACGGCTTCTGCAAGAAGGGCGAAGGCGGCGACTACGTCTCCAATGGTACCATGCGGCTCGGCGGGCGGCGGCCGAACAACACGTCGGGCGGCCATCTCTGCGAAGGTTACACGCACGGCATGAACATGGTGATCGAAAACGTGCGGCAGCTTCGCCATGACGTCGATGACAGCTGCCCGGTGGGATCGGACGGCCGCCGGCAGCATACCTACGATTACAGGGAAGGCGGCTGCCGGCAGGTAAAGAACGTCGAGGTCACGGCCAATCTCGGTTGGGCGATGCCGGGGACCGGATCAGCGATGGTGATGCGGAAGGACTGAGTGGAGAGATCCGCAAGCGGATGTGTGCAAGCGCATTTCCAGTTGAGGCAGAAAATGTCGAATAGCGATGCCAAGGGACTGATGCTCAATCTGGCTTCCGTCGATCCGGAACACGAGGACGCGTTCAATCGCTGGTATCAAAAGGAGCACATTGCAGACGTCCAGAAGCGGTTCCCCGAGATCACACGGGTGCGCCGCTATCGAGCATCCGACGGCCAGGAGCCCAAATACCTAGTCGTCTATGAATACGACACGAAGACCGAAGCCGATCTTCAGGCCCTCGCCAGCGCTGATCATCCGATGCGCAAGGAGCTCTGGAAGATCTACGACGATGCCGTCGGCAAATTTGCAAAGCGCAGCCGACGTACGTTTCGGCAGGTGTTTCCCTAATAGCGGACCGCTTGAACAACAGACCCTTTGAACCACGAGCCCATGGAGCTCCAGTCAATGACCGCCCAGACCATCACCGCCCAGTATCTCGGAATGCCGCTTCAGGTCGATCACCTGGATGGCGAGAACCTGACCTACTTCAAGCACTGCGCGGAGCATCGGTTTCACTTGCAGTATTGCGAGTCGTGCAGTCTCTACCGGTATCCACCGACGACCGCGTGCCCCTGGTGCACGTCGCCAAAGGCAGTATGGAAGCCGGTCGAGGCGAAGGGAGCGGTGCATTCCTACTCCGAGGTGCACCACGCGATTCAGCCTGCGTTCAAGGGGCACACGCCGTACATGATCCTGCTCGTCGATCTCGACACGCAGAAGGGCAAGCCCACCGAGCACGAGGCGATCCGCGTCGCCGGCAATCTCACGACGCCCGACGGCAAGCTCGCGCCGCCGGAAATGGTCAAGCAGGTCGGGATCGGGACGCGCGTGCGCATGGTGTTCTCCGACGTGGCGCCGGGGCTTGCCATTCCGCAGTGGACGATCGACGAGACGGCCGTCCAGCCGGAAAAGGTGTGGCGCTATCCGCAGGAATAAGCGGCCGAGCAATCCTGAGACGTGACCCGGCATCAAACGTCGACTTTTTCGATCGCAGTGCCGTTGCACGTGATCTGCGCGACGCCGCTAGGGGTGAGGACCGCTGAGCCGGCCCGCCCACGTATTCGACCGCGCCTGAGACTTCAGCGCGGACAGACACCGGACGAGCGGATCACCCTGGTGTGCGCTTGCGCAGCAGATAGCGCTGCAGACCTTCCATCACCAGTTCGTCGCGCTGGTTGTGAATGGTCGACTTCAGAGTGAGTACGCCTGTCGTTCGCTGCGGCTTCAGCTCCGCTACCTCAAGCAGCGGATAGAGGGTGTCGCCCGCGAATACAGGCTTCAGAAAGCGCGACGACTGCTCGATGAACCCCATCAGGCTATCCTCCACCAGATGCGGAAAGACCCCGGCGCCTGCCGCCGACTGAATGAGCACCTGATAGCCGTGGGCCAGCAGATCGCGATAGCCATGACTGCGGCAGTACTCGCGATCATAATGAATGGGATGATTGTCTCCCGACGCCGCCTGGAAGGCGAGGAATTGCGCCTCGGTGACGGTTCGCGAGGGTATGTAAAACGTCTCGCCGACCGCGAAGTCTTCGAAGAAGCGCTGTGGTCCGAAAGGATCGGCGCGCTTGTTCCGGGTTTCGGTCATGGTGCTCTCTCTGCTCGCTGCGGCTGGATTTCGCGCCCCCGCGGCCGACGGTTGCGCTCCCGCTGCAGGCATGGCAACGGGCATACCGGCAAAGCATAGGCGAGCGAAGAGATGGCTGACCAGACTGAGATCGACCTGACGAAACGCGAGGCCTTCAGCCTCTTCACACCCGTCACCATTCGGTTCAGCGACACTGACAAGCTCGGCCACGTCAACAACGTGGCAATCGCCGCCTACTTCGAAGCTGCGCGGTGCGAGATCTACTACCGGCTGATGAAGGAGGCCAAGGTGGCGAGCAATGTCGATTTCGTGCTCGCCCGGGTCGCCATCAACTTCAAGCGCGAGTTCTTCTATCCGGGCACCGTCGAGGTGGGCTCGCGGTTCGTGCGGATCGGCAACCGGTCGGTCGTGACAGGCTATGGCCTCTTCATCGCAACCGAATGTTACGCGACAGCCGAGGCTGTGAATGTTTTTTTCGATCTCGAAACGCGCTCGCCAATTGCGCCGCCACCGGCCCTCAAACGTCTCATCGAGCACGAAGTCGCACAATAGAAAGCATTGATTTTGCTGCGATGCACTGGCGGCGCAACGCGAGGCGCCCATCTGCATCCTCATTGGACAAACAAAAAAGGGAATTCCGATCAGCCGAACGAGGCTGTGGATAAATTGCGGAAGTTTGATGGGCTGGTGAACCAGCTCGTAGTTTCTTGCATTTTCGCCAATCGAATCAAAGGCGCACTCTCTTTTCAGTAATCGAAGAAAAATAGCCTTCGGAATCGATATTGAAGGTTGACTCGAGCGCACTCCGAAGAAAGTTGAGCAGCGGAAACGCGCCGGTTGCAGAAGTGACTCCAAGTGTGTCTTGCCAACCTTTTCGTGCTTGGTATTTTGCGCTGCACGCGAAGCCCGAGACGGATTTCGAGGGGGATCCACGGCAAGCTGCGCGTGAGGGGGCAGGTCGGTGTAACCGCTGGAAGATGAGCAGCATCGATTGCTTTTGACGAGCATCGGATGAGGGTGTCCTTTGGACTACCGGTGCTCGTTTCGTGGGGGAGGTGCGGCCGATCCTTTGGGGTCGGCCGCACTCGTTCAGGACGCTGATACGGCTTGCGCCGCGCAGGCATCAGTGATGATTTGCCTCGCAATAAGTCCTGCTTCTCCTCGTGATTAGGGACGCTCTTCATGGCCGACATCGACAGCGGACCCAACGCTTGGCAAAGCCAGTCCAATCACAATCGCTGGCTGGGGCTTCAAGACCAATCCGGCTCGCCCGAGGCAGACGGGCCGGTGGAGATCGCCCACTTCGCGAGCTCGGCATTTCGCATCACGTCGCCGAAGGGCGTGAGCGTGATGGTCGATCCCTGGCGCAATCACCCGAGACGGCATTGGGACTGGTACATTCGTGACTTTCCGATGACTGCTGTCGACATCGGCGTCTCGACACACGCGCATTTCGATCATGACGCGCTGAACCGCCTCGACGCGCACGTGCTGCTGGACCGCCCGATCGGCCGGTTTCAGCTGCTCGACGTTGCGATCACGGGCGTCGCGGACAAGCATTCGATCGACTCGAGCGGCGGGACCTACGACTTCGTGAAGGTACACCGCGAGCTGCACGGCACCGACGTGACGCCGCCCAACAACCCGCGGTCCTGGGACAACGTGCTGGTGCTGGTCGAGACGGGGGGCTTGCGCATCCTGCACTGGGGAGACAACCGGCAGGACCCGCCGGAGCGCGTGTGGGAGCGGCTCGGTCGCGTCGACATCGTGCTGCTGCCGGTCGATGGATCACAGCATGTGATGAGCTTTGCCTCGACGGAGGCGATCATCAGCCGGCTGAAGCCAAGGATCGTGATCCCGCACCATTACTACATCTGGGATGTCACGCAGCGGCAATCGACGCTGATGCCGGCTGACGGATGGGTGAAGGCGCGGCGGCATCGCGTTCTCGAGAAACCATCCGAGATCTACACGCGTTTAGCGCTAAGTAAGCTGCCAGACGGTACCACCGTCGATTTCTTCGGTGATCATGTCGCGTTCGACAAGCTCGCCTGGCGCAAGGGTGAGATCGCGTGAAAGGCACATCGCCATGCCCGGCAAGATTCGCGTTGGTATTGGCGGCTGGACATTCGAACCGTGGCGCGGGGTTTTCTACCCCGACGACCTGCCGCAGAAGCGCGAGCTGGAGTTCGCCTCGCGTGCGCTGACGACAATCGAGATCAACGGCACCTACTATTCCACGTTCAAGCCGGAAAGCTGGAAGAAGTGGCACGACGAAACGCCCGATGATTTCGTGTTCGCCGTGAAAGCCTCGCGCTACTGCACCAATCGAAAGGTGCTCGCGGAGGCCGGGCCTTCGGTCGAACGCTTTCTCGCTCAGGGGATCGTGGAACTGAAGGACAAGCTCGGGCCGATCAACTGGCAGTTCATGGGGACGAAGAAATTCGATCCCGCCGATTTCGGTGCATTCCTGTCGCTGCTGCCGAAAGAGCAGGGCGGATTGCGGTTGCGGCACGTGATGGAGGTACGCCACCCGAGCTTCGCTGTGCCGGAGTTCTATGAGCTGGCGCGCAAGCATGGCGTTGCGATCGTCTATGCGCGGGGCGAAGAGGACTTCCCGGAGATCGACAAGCCGACCGCGGATTTCACCTATGCACGCATGATGTCGAGCAACGAGGAGTTGCAGCAGGGTGTCACGCCGGCTGAACGCAAGCGCATGGCCAAGCAGGCGCAGGCCTGGGCGAAGCGCGGCGATGTGTTCCTGTACTTCATCGCCGGAGCCAAGGTGCGCAATCCGGCGGCTGCAATGGCGCTGATGCGGGAGCTCGGGAAGTCGTGAAGTGGGAGATCAGACACCGTCATTCCATGCCTTCGCCCGCCTTGGTCGCGAGCTTCGGGGCGGAGTTGGGATCGATGCGGTAGCCGCCGGCATCTTCGCGGAAGCGGTTGGTCACGGGATAGCGGCGGTCGCGTCCGAAGTTGCGGCGTGAGATCTTGATGCCGGGTGCTGCTTGCCGGCGCTTGTATTCGGCAAGATAGAGCAGCCGCTCGATCTTCTTCACCGTCTCCACCGCGTGCCCGCGCGTGACGATGTCGGCGAGCGGCATCTCGTTCTCGACGAGACAGGTGAGGATGTCGTCGAGCTGCTCGTAGGGCGGCAGCGAGTCCTGGTCCTTCTGATTCTCGCGCAGCTCCGCGGTCGGCGCCTTGGTGATGATGTTCTCGGGAATGACGACGCCCGCGGGGCCCTTCGCGCCCTTCGGCACGTTCGCGTTCCGCCAGCGGCAGAGGCGATAGACCTCCATCTTGTAGAGGTCCTTGATCGGGTTGAAGCCGCCGTTCATGTCGCCGTAGATGGTGGCATAGCCGACCGACATCTCGCTCTTGTTGCCGGTGGTGACGAGCATGGAGCCGAACTTGTTGGAGACGGCCATCAGCGTGGTGCCGCGCACACGGCTTTGGATGTTCTCCTCGGTCGTGTCGCGCTGTTTGCCGGCGAACAGCGGCCCCAGCATGCCGTAGAGGCCCTCCACGGCCGGTGCGATGGAGACGGTGTCGTAGCGAATGCCGAGCGCCTCGGCGCACTGGGCGGCGTCGGTGACGCTTTCGTTCGATGTGTAGCGATAGGGCAGCATGATCGCGTGCACGCGATCGGGGCCAAGAGCATCGGCACTGATGGCCGCGACGAGCGCGGAGTCGACACCGCCGGAGAGGCCCAGCACCACGCCGGGAAAGCCGTTCTTGATGACGTAGTCGCGAAGACCCACGACGCAGGCATGATAGGCGGCGGCATCGCCGTCCGGCAGCAGGGCTTTCGGGCCGGGCTTGCAGGTCCAGCCGCCGGCGCCCTTCGTCCACTCGGTGACGACGACCGCCTCCTCCCAGGCGGGGAGCTGCACGGCGAGGCTGCGATCTCCATTCAGCACAAACGAGGCACCGTCGAAAACCAACTCGTCCTGGCCGCCAACCTGATTGAGATAGGCGAGCGGCAGATCCGTCTCGGTGACGCGTGCCACGGCGATGTTGAGGCGCACGTCCTCCTTGTTCCACTCGTAGGGCGAGCCGTTCGGAACGAGCAGAATCTCCGCGCCGCACTCGGCGAGACACTCGATGACCTCGTCCTTCCAGATGTCCTCGCAGATGGGCACGCCGATGCGGACTCCCATGATGTTGAGGGGACCCGGAAGCGGGCCGGCATCGAAAACGCGCTTCTCGTCGAAGACGCCGTAATTCGGCAGATCGACCTTGGTGCGGATGCCAGTGATCTTGCCGTTCTCGATCAGCGCGACGGCGTTATAGACCTTGTCGCCGTCCGGCCAGACGGTGCCGACGATGACGGCCGGTGCCCCTTTGATCTCGGGCGCCAGCGCTTCGACGGCCGCGCGGCAGGCGAGTGCGAAGGCGGGCTTGCGAACCAGATCCTCCGGCGGGTAGCCGCAGATGAAAAGCTCCGGGTAGAGCACCAGGTCGGCGCCGGCCTTGGCCGCCTCGGCGCGCGCCGCCTTCAGCTTGGCGCTATTGCCCGCGATGTCGCCGAGCGTCGGGTTGAGCTGGGCAAGGGCGATTTTGAGGGTCGTTGCGGATTGGGTCATGGGACCTGCTCTGGCGCTGTCCGGGCCGGACCCCGGGGCGAGCGCCTTCATACTCTGCATCGCGGAACGCTCACAACCCGCGTGCTTGGCGCATTCGGCACTCAGCGCCGGATGCGCGATCTCGCGAAGATCTGACACGGGTGCACGGCGGTGCCCGGTCAATCGTTTCAGGTGATCGGCGATGTCACGCCGGCCCGCATGGCTGCGGTGCCGGAGTTGGCCATTCGCTGGCGCACGTTCGGCGCCGGACGAAGGGCCTGTGCGCGGATCCGGCGGGACGGGGTCTCGCGCCCCATGCTGCGCCGGTCCGGGCTGCCGTGTCTCGAGCGACGCCTCGCGAGGGGCGGTGCTCGTCCGAAGTCCGCCGGTGCGTCGCGAGGCGCACGGCGGAGGATCAGAACTGAAAACTTTACACGAAATCGCAGCCGCTGTGGACCAAATTCCTAGATATGGTTACCCGAGATGCGCCCGCAACCTGCCGCTTGACCACCGCGGGCACTCAGCGTTCGATGCCCGCCAGCAGGAATGGCTCGGAGGCGCATCATGGCAAAGGGCGGTGAGACGTGGACGTACGTCGATGGCGACTGGCACGAGGGCAATGTGCTGGTGGCGGGGCCGCACACGCACGCGTTCTGGCTGGGAACGTCGGTGTTCGACGGGGCGCGGGCCTTCGAAGGCGTGACGCCCGATCTCGACCGCCACTGCGAGCGGCTCAACCGTTCGGCGAAGGCGCTGAGCTTGAAACCGACGCAGTCGGTCGAGAGCATCATGGGGCTCGTGAAGGATGGCCTGAAGCGCTTCAAGTCGAAGGAGGCGATCTACATCCGGCCCATGTACTGGGCCGAGGACGGCGGCGTCGGCGGCTCGTCAATCCCGCCTGATCCGAATTCGACGCGTTTTCTGCTGTGCCTCTACGTGCATCCGATGAACCCGCCGAAGGGATTTTCGATCACGGTGTCGCCGTTCCGGCGGCCGTCACCGGAGACGATGCCGACGGATGCCAAGTCCGGCTGCCTCTATCCGAACAACGCGCGGATGATAATGGAGGCGAAGTCACGCGGCTTCGACAATGCGCTCGTCCTCGACATGCTCGGCAATGTGGCGGAGGCGGGAACGTCGAACCTGTTCATGGTCAAGGACGGCGTGGTGAAGACGCCGGCACTCAACGGCACGTTCCTCGCCGGGGTGACGCGGGCGCGGACGATCGAATTGCTGCGCGGTGCGGGCGTCGAGGTGCAGGAGACGACGCTGAAGGTCGCGGACTTCATGGACGCGGACGAGGTGTTTTCGACGGGAAACAATTCCAAGATCGTGCCGATCAACAGAATCGAGCAGCGCGAGCTGCAGCCGGGGCCGATGATGTTCAAGGCGCGGGGGCTTTACTGGGATTGGGCGAAGAGCAGCGGGTGAAGAATGGCGAGGGCTGCAGGAACCTGCGCGGTGGGAGCATCCGTTATTCAGCTCGTCCGTTCCTGGACCCAGCTCGGAACACGTGCCTACGGTCACACCAGCGTTGCAAATGTGCCGGACCACGGCAGCTTGACCCTCGATATCGCATTCGTTCTTATCTGCGCGACGGGCACCTGACACACCGCCTGAATCGTGCCGGTTCTGGGACCTCCTGGGACTTCTTTGACATGGGCCAGTTCTACCGCCCTGGACGTAGCTGGCCGAGGAGATACTCTTTGAGCGACGACCCGACTGCGGCTTCCTACCTCTACCTGATGGGACCCGAGATCCGATTTCTTGAGGCCGCCGTCGAGCAGCTGATCCCCACCGACGAACTGGGGCCCGGAGCCCGCGACGCCGGTGTAGTCGTGTATATCGACCGTCAATTGGCCGGAACCTGGGGCGCCCATGGCCGCCAGTATCGCGGCGGTCCTTGGGCTGAGGGCACGCCGCGGCAGGGCTATCAATCGCGCTTCACGCCGCAGGAAGTGTATCGCATCGCAATTCGCGAGATCGATCAGCACTGCAGGACCTCGTGCGACCGGCCTTTTGCGCAGCTTCCGGCTACCGAACAACTGCGCCTGTTGCAGCAGATGGAGAAGGACGAGATCGCGCTGCCGTCGCTATCATCGAAATTCTTCTTCGATCTCTTGTGGCGCAACACCGAAGAGGGCTTTTTCGCGGACCCGCTCTATGGCGGCAACCGGGACAAGGCCGGCTGGAAGCTGCTGGGCTTTCCGGGAATACCCTCCGCGCAGTATCGCCGGTTGATCACCAGCGATCAGCCCTATTACGCCGAGCCGGTCAGCGCGCTCGACATCCAGACCGGCAAGGTGCCGGTCGACGCGGAAGGCTTTCCGAAACACGTCGTCATCACGCGCCGCGGGGACAACTGAGATGTCGCCCAAGAAGTTGAAAGCCGTCGATGTCGTCGTCGTGGGCAGCGGCGTGGCCGGCTCGATCGTGTCGATGGAGCTGGCCAGCGCGGGAATGAGCGTCGTGTGCCTGGAGCGCGGCCGGTCGTTCGATCCAGCCACGGATTTTGCCAAACCTGGCGTCTATGACGAGCTGAAGTTCGATCGCCATAGCGACATTTTCCAGAACCTGGCGCGCGACACGCTCACGTTCCGCAACAATGGCTCGGAGACGGCGCTGCCGATGCGGGAGCTCGGCGCATTCAAGCCGGGAGAGATCGTTGGCGGCACAGCCGTCCACTGGGGCGTCAATGCGCGCCGCTTCCTGCCGCACGACTTCGAGATGAAGAGCCGCATCGAGGAGCGCTATGGCAAGTCGTTCATCCCTGAGGACTGCACCCTGCAGGACTGGGGTGTCACCTGGGACGAGGTCGAGCCCTACTACGACCAGTTCGAGCACATCTATGGCGTGGGCGGCAAAGCCGGCAACCTGAACGGCGAGATCATGCCGGGAGGCAATCCGCACGAAGGGCCACGATCGCGCGAGTTCCCGAACCCGCCGACAGAGCGCACGCCCGCGGGTGCTCTGTTCGCCGAGGCTGTGACCTCGCTCGGCTACGTTCCGTATCAGGGGCCGACCGCGGCGATGACTCAGGATTTTCGCAATCTCTACCGCCAGCCGATGCTCGAGTGCGCGCACGGCGGCTTCTGCTCGAGCCATGTCTGCGCGCAAGGCGCCAAAGCCAACCCTCTGACCGCGGTGTTCCCCGCCTTGGCGCGTCTGCCGAATTTCGAACTGCGCCCGCTGTGCAACGTACTGCGCATCAACAAGGACTCCACCGGCAAGCAGGCCACCGGCGTGACTTACATCGACGCGCGCGGCAACGAGATCGAGCAGCCGGCCAGCATCGTGATTCTTGCTGCCTACTGCTTCAGCAATGTGCGGCTGCTGCTGCTGTCGGGCATCGGCACGCCCTACGATCCGCGAACGGCCAAGGGCGTGGTCGGGCGCAACTACGCCTACCAGCAGGGTGGCGCGGTGCACGTGTTCTTCGACGATCGCGTGTTCAATCCGTTCGTCGGCGGCGGGATGGTCAACACCTCGATCGACGAATTCAACGGCGACATCATCGACCGCGGTCCGCTCGGCTTCATTGGGGGCGCGTATATCGATGCGCCGGTGCATGGTGCGGCGCCGATCAAGGGCAAGGTGGTGCCGCCGGGAACACCCGCCTGGGGCGCCGAATGGAAGAAGGCCGTCGCCTATCACTACCGCCGCAACCTGAAGCTGATGATTCACGCCACGTGTCTCAGCTATCGGCACAACTACCTGGATCTCGATCCGACCTACAAGGACGCCTACGGCCTGCCGCTGCTCAGGATGACGTTCGATTGGAACGACAACGATCTTCGTATGATGAAGTACATGACGGAGCGCTGCACGGAGATCGGCCGGGTGATGAACGGCTCCGGGCTTGGGGCGCATGGGAAGGGAACGCATTTCAGCATCGTCGGGTACCAGAGCACGCACAACGCCGGAGGCGCGGTGATGGGCGCCGATCCGTCGACGAGCGTCGTGAACAAGTACCTGCAGTCGTGGGATGTCTCGAACCTGTTCGTCGTCGGCGGCAGCGCGTTTCCACAGCAGCCCGCGAACGGGCCGACGGAGACGATCGGGATGCTGGCCTGCTGGGCAGCGGATGCGATCAAGGACTATGTGCGCAAGCCCGGGCCACTGGTTTGAGCGGCGACGCGAAGCCGGGCTGAGACAATTTGTGCGCTCGCGACTAGCGGCCGCCTCTCGCTGGAGGGGCGTCGCTATGAACGATATGGACTGAAGGGACGCAATGGACGCCGTGGCTGTCCATTGCGTCAAACAGTCGTTCCCGTCGAAGGGCAGGCGACGGGGAAGAGCAAGCGGCGCGCTGGCACGCAATCAATCGACGCTTGGACTTGCTTGCGTCAAAGCTCGCGCGGAGAGGGCGCGCGCAAGGGCATCAGGGGCTCGCCTGCTCAGCTCGTCCACCCCTTGATCAGCGCGAGGATGCGCTCGGGGGTCATGGGCATGTGCTGCGGACGTTTGCCGATGGCCCGGGTGATGGCGTTGGCGATGACGGCCGCCGGCGGCACGATCGGCATCTCGCCGACGCCGCGCACGCCATAGGGCACGTCCGGCACCGGCGTCTCGATGATCACCACCTCGATGGGCGGCAGGTCGAGCGCGGTCGGCATGCGGTAGTCGAGCAGGCTCGCGTTGCGGAGCCGCCCGTCGGGCGCGTAGTCGAAGCCCTCCGTCAGCGCCCAGCCAAGACCTTGCGCGACGCTGCCCTCGATCTGGCCTTCAACGGCTACGGGATTGAGCGCGCGGCCAACATCCTGGAACGCGGTGTAGCGCAGGATCGTAACCTGGCCGGTTTCCGGATCGACCTCGACGTCCGCCACCTGCGCGCCGATCTCGACGCCGAACGGCAGCTTGGTCGACACGCCGCGACCGATAATGGCGCCGTCGGTGAGCGAGGTGCGCATCAGATCGAAGAGCTTGATCGACGGCCCGCCCGGCTGCCCGGAGCGGAACACGCCCTTGGCGTAGGTGACATCGGCCTCCGCGGTCTGCATCCTCTCGGCCGCACGGCGGCGCAACTGCGCCAGCGCATCGCGGCAGGCGTCGGAAACGGCCGCCGCCATCGTGCGCCCGACACGACTGCCGGCGGCGGCATCGGAGTAGCCAGCCGACTTTGTGTCGCCCATGGTGACGTGCACATCGTCGATCGAGAGGCCGAACTCCTCCGCCGCCACCTGCGCCATGGTGGTGCGCGTGCCGGAGATGTCGACCGAGCCCATCGTCACCATGATGTGGCCGTCGCCGGCGACGGTGACGTGCGCGGCCGAGGTCATCGACGTGCCGCGCCAGTAGCCGAGGGCAAGGCCGCGCCCGCGCGGCAGCTTGCCTGGCTTGATCGGCTCACGCCAGCAGGGATGCGCGGCAACGCGATCGAGAATGGTGGTGAGGCCGATCGACGGAAAGCGCGTGCCGGCCGGCATGATGTCGCCGGTGACGGGCGCGTTTCTGCGGCGCAGCTCCAGCGGGTCAATGTCTAGCTTCAGCGCCACCTCGTCGATCGCCTGCTCCACGGCGAAGGCGGCCTGGATGCCGCCGGGCCCGCGATAGGCCTCGGTGCGCGGCTTGTTGGTGACGATGTCGATGCCTTCAAGGCGGATGTTGTCGGCGCGGTAGCAGTTGGCCGAAGCCTGCATGACCAGGACTGTCGGCGTGCCGGGAATGCCGCCGGTGTCGAAGAGGTAGTGCCCGTCGATGGCGGTGATTTTTCCGCTGGGGTCGGCGGCGGCGCGGACCTTGATCTCGGTCGCAGCGGCGGGGCCGGAGCCGCCGGACAGCAGCTCCTCGCGGGAGACCACCATCTTCACGGGGCGGCCGGAGAGCTGCGCGAGGCGGGCGGCGACCGGCTCCAGATGGGTCGTGATCTTGCCGCCGAAGCCGCCACCCATCTCGAGCGGGATGACCTTCAGCTTCGACTGCGGAATGCCGGTCAGGACGGACGTTTGGATCTCGGTCTGGAATGCGCCCTGGGTCGAGGCCCAGACGGTGACGAAGCCGGTCGGGTCGGATTCCGCGACGCAGGCGTGCGGCTCGATATAGCCCTGGTGCCCGGTATCGGTGATCGTTGCCACCTCGCCGATGACGGTGCCGGGAGCTGCCAGCGCGCCGGCGACGTCGCCGCGTTCGATCAGCGTTCGTGCGCCGGCGTTGCGGGGTGGAGTCGCGCCGGCATCGAAACCTTTTGGCTTCTGTTCAGGATGGATCAGCGGCGCCTTGGATGCCATGGCCGCGCGCATGTCCATCACCGGCGGCAGCGGCTCGTAAGTGACTTCGATCAGGTCGAGGGCAGTTGCAGCAACATGCTGGTCGACAGCTGCAACCGCAGCAACCGGCTGGCCACGCCAGAATACGCGGTCGCGCGCCATGGCGATGACGGCCGAGACCCACGCGTCGGCGCCCGTCTCGCCGAACGGAATGATGGTGCCGGGTTTCACTTCCGGGAAGTCTTGCGCCGTCACGACGGCGACGACGCCCTTCAGAGCCTTGGCCTTGCTGGTGTCGATGGCGATGATGCGCGCATGCGCCTCGGTGCTGCGCTTCAAGCGCCCGATCACCATGCCGGGGCGCACGAGATCGGCTGCATAGATGGCGCGGCCGGTGACACGTTCGCCGGCATCGACGCGCGGCAGGCGTTTGCCGACCACCTCGAGAGGTTGAGTACCGTCAGATGGGGTGCGGCCTTGTGGCGCTGATGTCGTCGTCATGCACCGATCCTCCCGGCCGTGGACACTTGCCGGGCGGCATCGGCAATGGCCTCGACGATCTTGTCGTAGCCCGTGCAGCGGCAGAGGTTGCCGGCGATGGCGTGCCGGATCTCCGTGTCGCTCGGCCGTTTGTTGCGCTCGAGCAGAGCCACGGCGGAGAGCACGATCCCCGGCGTGCAGAAGCCGCACTGCGTGCCGCCGTGCTGGATCAGGGCGGACTGCACCGCGTGGAGAACGTTGCCCTTCGCCACGCCCTCGATGGTGGTGATGCGCTGGCCTTCGGCCTCCGCCGCCATGGCCAGGCAAGCACAGACCGGGTCGCCGTTCATGAGCACGGTGCACGAGCCGCAATTGCCGTTGCCGCAGCCTTCCTTGGTGCCGGTGAGGCCCATGCGGTCGCGCAGCAATTCGAGCAGCGTGTCGCGCGTGTCCGCGAGCGCCTCGCGCGGCTCGCCGTTGATCTCTGACGTGATGACGGTTTTCATGACAAGGCCGCTCCCAGCCGTTCAGCGCAGTCAGCCAGCGCACGGCGCGTGAGGACAGAGACGAGCTCGCGCCGGTAGGCGGCGCTGCCGCGCGTATCGGAGATCGGGCGGGCTTCCTCCGCAACCTTGGCACCGGCGGCCGCGAAAAGCGAAGCAGAGGGGACCACGCCGATCAGCATTTCGCCGGCGCGCTCGGCAATGAGCGGGACGGGCGCGACGGATGCCAGCACGATTGCGGCGCCGCTGATCTTGCCATCGGGGGCGAGATCGAGCCGCACACCCGAGCCGGCAATGGCAATGTCCATCTCGCGGCGCGGCGTGAAGCGCAGATAGCGCGCCGCCGATCGCGCCGGCTGGGCTGGAACGACCAGAGCTGCCACAACCTCGCCGGTGGCGAGTGATGTGCGGCCAGGAGCCGTCGGCACCGACGCCGCCGGCACCGTCCGGCTGCCCGATGGCCCCGCGATCTCGGCCGTGGCTCCGAGCGCAATCAGCAGCGGCACTGCATCGGCAGAAGGCGCGGCATTGCAAAGGTTGCCGCCAAGGCTCGCCCGGTTCTGCACCTGCAGGCTACCGATGAGGCGTGCCGCCTCGAGCAGGGTCCCGAGCTCCCGGGCGAGCCCTTCGTGGCGGCCCATGGCGCCGACGGTCGCCGCGGCGCCGATCCGCCACGCGCCGTCGGCGCGCCGCTCGATCGATGTCAGCGACGGAACGTGCTTCAGGTCGACGATCAGCCGGGCCTTTCGCCGCCCTTCGCGCAGCTGGGGCACCAGATCAGTGCCACCGGCGAGCATGCGCGCGCCGTCCTGGCCCGCCAAGGCGAGCACGTCCTTGATGTCATGGGGCCGTTCGTAGCGAAGCTCGTCCACGCGTTATTCCCGGTTTTGCTGCATTTCAAATCTAGCATAGCGAGAGGGGGTGGGAGTAGGGAGTTGGGAGTAGGCAGTAGGGCGGGGCGAACATGAGCTCGATGCTGCTGCCGTAAACAACATCCCTACTCCTACTCCCAACTTCCTATGGCCTACTGCCCCTTGCACTTCGCGGCCCGCTCGGTCAAAGACGAGCAGCAGTTTGGGCACATTCTCTGTCGCAATCGATCGATGCCACCACCCAAGTCACCGCCGATCGTCACGGGCTGCGCGCCCCTGTTCGCGCGCTATGATGTGCTGTTCTGCGACGTCTGGGGTGTCGTCCACGACGGCCATACGGCGATCCAGCCCTCGAACGATGCATTGCGCCGCTTTCGCGGGCAAGGTGGGACGGTAATCCTGCTCACCAATGCTCCGCAGCCAGCGGGGCGCGTCGCTGAGATCCTGGCGGAAAAGAACGTCCAGCCCGACGTCTGGGACGCCATTGTGACATCCGGCGAGATCGCGCTGAGCGTTGTGCAGGAGCAAGGCTATCAAGCGATCCTCCACATCGGGCCCGAATGGCGCAGCCGCCCTCTAATGGCGAAGCTTCCAGGCCTAGTCAGCGACATCGGTGCAGCCGATGCAATCGTGTGCTCGGGCCTGATCGATGATCACAATGAGACCGCCGATAGCTATCGGCCGCTGCTCGAACGCGCGCTTCAGCGCAACGTGCCGTTCATTTGCGCCAACCCGGACCTTTGGGTGCATGTCGGCGAGAAGCTGCTGCCGTGCGCGGGCGTGATCGCCACCCTCTACGAGCAGATGGGTGGGCCCGTAGTCTGGGCCGGGAAACCTCACAAGCCAGTCTATGACGCAGCATTTCAGCGAGCCGCGGAGCTACGCGGAAAATCCGTGCTCGCGCCGCGAATCCTTGCCGTCGGTGATGCGTTGCGGACGGATCTGGCCGGCGCCGAGGCTGCGGGCATCGACTCGTTGTTCGTCGCGTCGGGAATTCATCGGGATGAGGTCATGGAACGAGGCGCCATCGAGCCAGCCAAACTCGCGCGGCTCTTTGCGGAAGGAGCGCCAGCGGCTGTCGCGGCTACCGCTGTCGTATCGTGGTAGGTGCTGGTCGCGATGAACGGCAACGTGCCGTCGCCTCATGCGCGGACACGGCTCCTGGCGAGACATCACAGATAACAGGTCAATCCTGCTGAGGGGGCTGCGGCTGGGTCAAGGCTGCAACAATGGCCGACAAGTCGTCGAGCAGTTGCTCGCGCTGCTTGCCCGAAAGCGCGCTGATGATGCGCTCGTCGACCCGCTTGACGACCGGCTCCGCCGCCTTCAGCACACGCCAGCCCTCCTCGGTGAGCTTCACGGCATAGGCGCGAGCGTCTTCCTTGGTGCGACGACGCTGCAGCAAACCCTTCTTCAGCATGCGGCGGACGATATCAGCCAAGGTCGACCTGTCGACGCCCGTCTGCTCGACCAGATCAGTTTGGCTGAGGCCCTCGTTGAGAGAGACTGACAAGAGGACCGCGAATTGCCGTGGCGTCAAATCGCTGTCACCCATCTCAGATGCAAAAATGTCACCTGCGCATTGACCTGCCCGATGAAGGAGGTGAATGGGCGATCGATCCAGCCGCACGGATGCGCCTTCCCTTTTCATGTTGTCCAATTTTTTGTTTGACATCGGTGCCTGAAGAGCCTCGACGGACATGGCCAGCCCCTTCTACTTTTCGCAGAAAAAAAAGCTACAAAATCGCAAAAATCTTGTCCAGCTTCCTCCAGTGACAATCAGTTTTTCGCGCGTTCAGTTCCCCGAGTGACCAAACAAAATTGTCGCTGACTATCAGTGCAACCCTCTTCTCCGGTGATCGTTATTCACTTATGATGTCGTTGAATAAATTTGATCTGGGAGGCCACGAACAACATTGTCAGCGGAATGAAGCCAAAGACTTTGAAGCTGGCCCAAGTCGTTTCACTCATATAACGCCAAATCAGCTCGTTCAGGACCGCGAGAGCCAGGAAGAATAGCCCGAATCGAATCGAAAGCGTCCGCCAGCCGTCCTCCGTGAGCTGGAACGCCTCTCCAAGAAGCAGTTGCAGCATCGATCGCTTGAACAGCAGGCCCCCAAGCAGTGCGGCTGCGAACAGGCAGTAAACGATGGTCGGCTTCATCTTGATAAAACGAGTGTCGCTGAACCAAAAGGTCAGCGCTCCAAAGCCGACCACAAGCGCGGTCGTTATTATGAGCGAAGCGGAGATATGCCCGAGATAGATTCTTGAAACGGCCATGGACACCACCGTGGCCAGCATCAGCACCCCAGTGGCCCAGTAGAGCCCCAGAGTCATGTACACTGCAAAGAAGATCAGAAGCGGCGCGAGATCGATGCCGAGCTTGATCGCCTGCCGGCTGTCGAGTTGCGGCTCACTCTGCGCGGGCTTCTGTGAAGATTGATCCATCATCCACCTTGGCAACGCTACGGCGGGGGTCGAACGGGAAGTGCCGGCGGCGAGTCGATCCGGTGCTAAATCTTATGCCGGTCGGGCAACCGGTAGCGCTGCATCAGTCGCACCTGCCAGACGAGGTAGATCGACGTCAATGGCATCACGATGAACAATTTGAAGATCATCCAGACATCGAGTCCATTGAGAACGGCCTTCTTCGTCAGCCAGTGCCATTGTTTCGGGCAGGGAATTTGGGCGCTGGCAAATCCCAGTCTGACGGCTTCATTGGCCAACGCCGTGATAAGGAAGAAGATCGCGACGTTGCGCGTGAGTAGATACCAACCTTCCTCGGTGTAGCTGAACGTCTTGCCGAAAACGAACTCGAAGAAGTACTTCCTGCGCCTGAGGCCGATGTACAGCATTGCAGCGACAAGCGCATTGAATACGGTGACTTTGATCTGCACCCAGAATGCATCGTGCGTGTAAAGCGCAAGCGCACCGAACGTGACTGTCACGGCGCCGGCAATGAACGGCATGATCGGCGGGCGCTTCAGGACCATGAGTGAAGCCATCAGCGCCATCACGGTTGTGATGACCAGCGACCAGACCCCCGCTTCGACACCGAACGCGAAGTTGACCACGAACATCGTGCAGATGGGACCCATCTCGCTCAAAATGTTCAGCGTCTGCTCGGCGTTGAAGGGGTACCACCTCTTGCGAGTCGTGCTCATCGTCTTGAAACGTCCCTTTGGCCTTGTTTGCAGGATCTTATGGCTGATCCCTGCGGTTGAACCTTAACTTGAGGCGATCGCGCGGGCAAATTCACCGGGATCGAACGCCTGTAGATCGTCGACTTGCTCGCCAACACCGATAGCGTGCACCGGCAGGCCGTACTTGGCCGCGATCGCGACCAGGATCCCACCGCGTGCCGTACCATCAAGCTTCGTCATGACGAGACCCGTAACCCCGGCGCGATCGCGAAACACTTCCACCTGTGAAAGGGCATTCTGACCGGTGGTTGCATCGAGCACGAGCAGCACGTCGTGCGGCGCGCTCGGATCAAGTTTCTTCAGCACCCGAACCACTTTCTCGAGCTCGTCCATCAGCACTTGCTTGTTCTGCAGCCGCCCTGCCGTGTCGATCAGCAAGATGTCGCGACCCGACGCCTGTGCCTCCTTGAGAGCATCGTAGGCAAGGCCGGATGAATCGGAGCCGACGGCCCGCGCGACGACGGTCGCCCCCGTACGTTCGCCCCATACCTTGAGCTGCTCGATGGCCGCGGCCCGAAAGGTATCGCCGGCTGCCATCATCACGGACTTGCGTTGGGAGCGGAACTGCTCGGCGAGCTTGCCGATGGTGGTTGTCTTACCAGTGCCGTTCACGCCGACGACCAGGATGACGTGTGGCTTGCGCTTGGGATCAATGGTCAACGGCTTTGCGACGGGTGCCAGGACGCGCTCGACCTCGCTTGCGAGGACGGCTTTCACGTCCTCGGGCGACAGGCCCTTGTCGTAGCGGCCCTTGGCAATGGCGTCGGTGATGCGCATCGACGTCTCGACACCGAGATCCGATTGAATGAGCAAGTCTTCGAGGTCATCGAGCGTAGTTGCGTCGAGCTTCTTTTTCGTGAAGAGGCCGGTAATCCCTTCCGAAAGCTTGACGGAAGTTTTCGTCAGTCCCGATTTGAGACGATTATACCAGCTGGTCTTGGCCGGCTTCTCTGCTTCAGGCGTTGGCGCGGGGGCAGCGGGCAGCTCCTGAACCACGACCGCGGTGCGTGACGCCGGCTCGACCTCCTGCGGCGCTGACGGTTGATCGGGCTTAGCGACTTCGCGCTCAGCCTCTGGAGGGGCTTCGGGAACGGATTCGCCGCGGCCGAACAGGCGGCCGAAAAAGCCACGCTTTTTCTCGTCAGTGCTCACACCAGCACCCTGCCCTCGAGGCGCACCCCATCTGATCGGGTAATTTCGGTGCGCTGCAAGGTGCTTGCAACTGCGCCAAAAAGCCGGACCTCTGCAAAATCCGGCGTCCGCCCCCAGCCATCCCGTTCCACCAGCACCTCGACAGTACGGCCCACTTGGCCCGAAAGATGGCGTGCAAGGCCCTCTGCTCCCTTTTGCCGCAGTCGAGCAGAACGACACTTCACGGTGCCGCGATCCACCTGCGGCATGCGCGCAGCGGGCGTGCCTTTGCGCGGCGAGAATGGGAACACGTGGAGGAAGGCCAGCCCGCACTCGTCAACCAGCTCGAGCGAACGCTGGAACATGTCCTCGGTCTCGGTCGGAAAGCCGGCGATGAGATCCGCGCCGAACGCAATATCCGCGCGCAGCCGCCGGGCTTCCTGGCAGAAGCGAATGGCGTCGGCCCGCAAATGCCGGCGCTTCATCCGCTTCAGAATCAGGTCGTCGCCAGCCTGCAACGAGAGGTGCAGGTGCGGCATCAGGCGTGGCTCCTCGGCGATCGCGCGCATCAGATCGGGATCGACCTCGACCTGATCGATCGACGAGAGCCGCAGGCGAGGCAGTTCCGGCACATGTTTCAGGATCTGCCCGACCAAACGGCCGAGACTGGGAGACCCCGGCAGATCGGCGCCGTAGGACGTCATGTCGACCCCGGTTAGCACGACCTCGGCATAACCTGCCTCGACGAGACGGCGGATCTGCTGCACGACTTCGCCCGCCGGCACCGAGCGCGATGGGCCGCGGCCGTAAGGAATGATGCAGAACGTGCACCGGTGGTCGCAGCCGTTCTGCACTTGGACGTAGGCGCGGGCGCGGGTGCCGAAGCCATCGATCAAATGGCCTGCGGTCTCCCGCACGGACTGGATATCGTCAACCGCGACACGTTGAAACGCGCCTTGCGCGAGGGCCACCCAGGTCTCTCCGCGCGTCTTTTCGCCGTTGCCGATCACGTGATCGACTTCAGGCATCGCCGCGTAGCGGTCAGGCTCGATCTGTGCGGCGCACCCGGTCACGATGATTGGCGTGTTGGGGTTCTCGCGGCGAAGCTTGCGGATCGATTGCTGTCCCTGCCGAACGGCCTCGGCTGTCACGGCGCAGGTATTGACGATCACGGCGTTGGAAAGCTTCGCCGCAATGGCATGCCGGCGCATGACTTCGGACTCGTAGGCATTGAGACGACAGCCGAGCGTCATCAGTCTCGGGCCGCCTGAGCGCTCGTCGGCGCGCACCAGAGGCGGGCCGGCTTGGGCTCCATTTTCGGGTGAGCCTTCGTTATCGCGAGGCCAGTCACTCTGATCGCCAGGCTGGGACATGCGGTTTCACACGCCCTCGCGCATCAGCGCTGACAAATCGAGCTCGCCCGTGTACTCGAGCTCAGCTGGGCCCGTCATGTAGATGTGATCGTCCGCGCGCCAGTCGATCTCGAGCAGACCACCCGGCAGGGTCACGACAACGCGGCGTCCCGTGAGATCCTTCCGCGCGGCGCACACGGCAGACGCACACGCCGCCGATCCGCAAGCCTTGGTCAGCCCCGCGCCCCGTTCCCAGGTGCGCAGCAGAATCGAGGACCGCGACGTCACCTGCGCCAGCGAGATGTTGGCTCGGTCCGGGAAAATCGGGTGATTTTCCAGGAGTGGTCCGAAACGGCCGAGGTCGAACTCTGCAACATCCTCCACCCAGAACACCGCATGCGGGTTGCCGACATTCACGACCGATGGCGAGTGTAGAATCGGATTGTCGATCGGTCCGATCTGCAGCTCGATCTGGCGGGTGTCGTGGAAGGGATCGCGCAGCGGGATGTCGGCCCAGCCAAACTTCGGACGGCCCATGTCCACCGTGATCCGATCACCGTTCTCGACGGCTGCTGTGAGTACACCATTCGTCGTTTCGAATGTCTGGTCGCGCTTGCCTGTCTCGCCGAAAACACGAAGCGCGACGCACCGCATGCCATTCCCGCAGGCGCCGGCCATAGAGCCGTCGGTGTTGTAGATCCGGATCAGGGCGTCGGTGCCGGGCGCTTCCGGCTTGTGCAGCACCATCATCTGCTCGAAATGCGACCGTGGCGCGCGCGCGATCGCCGCGGCTTCGGGTTCCGTGAAGATCTTTGTCGACTGGCGCAAATCCACGACCACGATCTCGTTGCCGAGACCGTTCATTTTGACGAAAGGGATGCGCGCGCCGCTCATGCGCTCTTATATGGCGGGGACCAGCGTTTGCACAATCATCGAACGGGTTCAAACATGCAGGATTCACCCGTCAATGATGCCCGCCGCACCGGGCCCTCCGATTGGGTCCGCCGGTTCGTGGGCGGGGTCAGGCCGGGCGGGCTGGTCGTTGATCTAGCGTGCGGCAGCGGCCGGCATTTCGGTCTGGCTCTCGAGAGCGGACGGCGCGTGCTGGGCATCGATCGCGATATTGGCGCCGCGGCAGATGCCTGGGGCTCGGAGCCGCGCGTTCAGTTGTTGGCAGCGGATCTGGAGGCTGGCCAGCCGTTTCCTGTCGCACCCGGGGCAGCCGACGGGATGATTGTCACCAATTATCTCTGGCGCCCGCTCCTGCCGTTGATCGCAGCTGCTATCGCCCCCGACGGTCTCCTGATCTACGAGACCTTCATGATTGGCCAGGAGCAGTTCGGCCGCCCGAAGAATCCGGAGTTTCTGCTGCGCCCCGGCGAGTTGCTCGAGGCCTTCGCTCCACGACTGAAGGTCATCGCGTTCGAGCACGTCAGGCTCTCCGAGCCTGATCGGCTGGTCCAGCGCATTGCAGCTGCCGGCGAGGCGCATCGGTGGCCGGCAGTCGAGCCGCCGCCGCTGCCGCAGCCTCGGCTCCAATAGATGTGATCGATTCCCCTGTGCCGGCGGACAAATTGCGCCCATATACCGGCTCAAGGATCCGGGTTTCCCAACTGCGGTATGTCTCGAACGATGACACCTACGCGACGCGAGATGACAGCTTTGCTTGCCGGTGCGACAGCCGGGTTTATCGTCGCCCGCGACGACGCCGGCGCGGCAATGACCAAGGCACCGGCCGCCAAGCCGACTGAGGTCAAAGTCGAAGCCATCGCAAAAGGACTCAATCATCCGTGGGGACTGCAGTTCTTGCCCGATGGCCGGTTGCTGGTCACCGAACGGCCCGGCGCGATGCGGCTCGTCGGTGCGAATGGCAAGATCTCTCCGCCACTTCCAGGCCTCCCGGAGATCTGGGCCAATGGACAAGGGGGACTTCTGGACGTGGTGCTTGCCCCCGACTTCGCCCGCAGCAGCATGATTGCGTTCGCCTATGCCGCGCCGGCGGGCGGCATTTTTGGCAGCGGCGGTACGGCCGTCGCCACGGCACGCCTGGCGCTCAATGCGGACGGCGGGCGCCTCGAAAATGCCAGGACAATCTTCAGGCAGGAGCCGACCTATTCCGGCGGTCTGCACTTCGGCTGCAGGCTGGTCTTTGCACGCGACGGCTCGCTTTTCATTACGCTCGGTGATCGCGGCCGACAGGATGGTGCCCAGGAGCTCGGGAGCCACATCGGCAAGGTGCTGCGAGTCAATCTCGATGGTTCGCCACCTCGGGACAATCCGTTCGTTGGCCAACAGGGCAAGCGCCCGGAGATCTGGAGCTATGGGCATCGCAATATCCAGGGAGCCGCACTTCATCCCGAGACAGGTAAGCTTTGGGTCGTGGAGCACGGGCCGCGCGGCGGCGATGAGATCAACGTCCCGGAAAAGGGCAGGAACTACGGTTGGCCCGTAATCGGCTATGGCATCAATTACTCCGGCACGCGCCTTCACGACTCCGACGCCCGCGATGGCATGGAGCAACCGATCTACTTCTGGCGTCCATCGATAGCGCCATCCGGCATGGCCTTCTCCACGAGCAACAGCGTTTCGGAGTGGCGTGGCAATGCGTTCGTTGGCGCTTTGGCCGCCCAATCGCTGCACCGACTGGTGCTGGACGGCGAGAAAATCGTCGGAGAGGAGATCATGCTGAAGGATCGCGTCGGGCGCATACGAGACGTTCGGCAAGCTCCTGATGGCGCCATCATCCTGCTCATTGACGACTCGAGCGGAAGCGTTCTCCGTGTGACAGCGGTATCGTCTGCCGGAAAATGATGTTCAGAGCACGGCTGAAACCGGCGTGCCGCGCGCCTGAAAAGCGATTCCGGTCGTCGCACGTCGATCGAATGTGGACGTCTGAATTTGCATTTCTTACGGCCGTTTTGATTTGAACCCGCTGGCCTCTCGCCTTATGTCTCCGCTCCAAACAAGGAGCGGGCATGCAAACGGGAAGTTTTTGGCGGGATGCGAAAGCGCCCTCGCTCGCCGAATTTGAACGCCTCGCTGCGGCCGCGTGGGACAAGCTTCCCGCCGAATTCCGACAGCTGTGCAACGACCTCGTCATCCGTGTCGACGACTTCGCGACCGATGAGGTCCTGGACGAGCTTGGGCTCGAAAGTCCGTTCGATCTCATGGGGCTCTATCAAGGGGTCAGTCTCGATCGGAAAAGTGTATTGGATGCGCCGCGCGAGCCGGACATGGTGTTCCTCTACCGCCGCGCGATCCTCGACTACTGGGCTGAGGAAGATGAAGCGCTCGGTCACCTCGTCACTCATGTGCTGATCCACGAGATCGGCCATCATTTCGGCTTATCCGATGCTGATATGGAGGCGATTGAAGCCAAAGCGGATGTTTGAAGCAGAACGCCGCAACGCAAGCGCGCTCTGCTGTAACCCGGCCGCTGCTGATTGTGCAGAAATGTCGGTCACGCAATTTCCACAGTTGATTTCGAGACACTTTGGGGCAACTTAGGCTTTGGCCGCGATCGAGGGTAAGAGGCTGACGCGTGAGACGCTTGGGACAGCGCCTGAGTGCCGGGCTGATGGGGATCACGGTCGTGGCGAGTGCCTCGATCTTGCTTCGCGTGCCGATGGCGGCTGCGGGCCCGACGCCGGAAGAGTATGTCGCCCACGTTGGCAATGACGCCAAGATCGTTGCTCCCGGCGAGCTGCGGCTTGACGGCCGCAAGATGACCTGCGGTCACCGTCCCACCGTGATGGACAACCAGCTCGACGACTACGGCGCTGCTTACCCCGGATTCCTGATCCTCAATCCGCGCTTGATCGCCAAGGTTCCGACAGTCGTGAAGCAGTGGATCTTCGCCCACGAATGCGGTCACCAGTTCCGTGGCCCTGACGAGGAGACAGCGGACTGCTTCGCGGTGCAACGTGGGCGCCGCCAAGGCTGGCTCACCGTCGACGGACTTGACGAGATCTGCAAATTCATCAGCCCAGCCAAGGGCGACAGCATGCACTTTTCGGGCTCGCACCGCTGCGAGGCGATGCGCAAGTGCTACTCCGATCCATCCATCAAGTAGTTTCAGGCGACCGGCGCTTCGGACAAAATCTTGCCTGTGCGGGCTTTTCAGGGATCAGCCGCTCGTGCCAGAATTGGCGTCGACGGAGATCCTCAATGCCAGACCCAAAGCCTGAGAATGTCGTCCGCGAGAACGCGGGCGGCCGCACCATCCAGGACATCGGCGGACTCGATTTTGGTCCGATCGATCGACACGAGCACGACCTGGCGCTCTGGGAAAAGCGCACGGACGCGATGCTCATTCTGCTGTCGGGCCCGAAGAAGTCCGCGTTCAAGATCGATGCGCTCCGCCGCACCATCGAAAGCTATCGCCAGCAGGACTACGACCGCATCGATTATTACGACAAATGGATCAAAGCCATTCGCAACTTAATGGTCGAGCAGGAGATCTTGAACGCCAAGGAGATTGATCAACGCATGGCGGAGCTTGCCAAGAAGCACACTCAGGCAGGCCGCAAAGTCTCGAAAGAGAAGATCGTATGGTAGCCGCCATGGCAGCTAAGACCGCGCTCAAGACCCGCTTCAAGGTCGGCGAGACCGTGCGCGTCTCGAGGCGCAAATCGCTCGGCCATCACCGCACGCCAATCTATGTGCGCGGCAAGACCGGCGTGATCACAGAGATCCAGGGTCTGTTCCACAACCCCTCGCAGCTCGCCTACCACTATCCGGGCTTGCCGATGATGATCTGGTACAAGCTGCGCTTCCGCCAGACCGACCTTTGGCCACGCTACAAGGGTGATCCCGGCGATCACCTCGAGCTCGATCTGCAGGAAGACTGGCTCGAGCCAGCGAAGGACAAGAGCCGATGACGCACAACCCGCATCAGTCCCATGATCATGATCATGATCACGACCACGATCATGCGCATGGTCACACCCATGAAGACCACGCGCATCCGCACGCCCCGCAAAAGGATCACGACGCTGGCGAGATGAGCCCCTACGAGCTGCTCGAGGAGGCCGTGCGCACGTTGCTCGTTGAGAAGGGTGTGCTCAGCAACGAGGAGATCGCCGGACAGGTCGATTTGATGGACAGCCGTTCGCCGGCAATCGGTGCTCAGGTTGTCGCAAAGGCCTGGACTGATGCGGCGTTCAAGAAGAAGCTGCTCGCCGATACGCGCGGCGCGCTGGCCGACGTCGGGATCGACATCGGCACTCTGGCCGACTACCGGACGGTCGAGAACACCGCGAAAGTCCATAACGTCGTCGTCTGCACGCTCTGCTCGTGCTACCCGAAGTTCCTGCTCGGCATTCCGCCGGCCTGGTACAAGAGCCTTGCCTATCGCTCGCGGGTGGTGATGGAGCCGCGCGCCGTCCTCGACGAGTTCGGTGTCGAGGTGAAGCCTGGCGTCGAGGTGCGCGTGCACGATTCGACGGCAGAGCTGCGTTATCTGGTCCTGCCCATGCGCCCCAAGGGAACCGAAGGCTGGAGCGAAAAGGAGCTCGCCTCGATTGTCACGCGCGATGCCATGATCGGCACCGCCATTCCCACCGTTCCGAAGAAGACCAAGGCAGCAGCCGAATAATCCCACAAGGTATAACCTCATGCTCATCCGACCCTTGCCCCTGAGCGTCTCGAGCGCAACCGCCGTTCTGATGAGCTGCGTCGTCTACGCCGGCGATGCCTTCGCGCATCATCCCATGGGCGGCAAGACGCCGTCGACCTTCATGGAAGGCTTTTTGTCCGGCATCGGTCATCCGGTGATCGGGCCCGACCACCTTGCCTTCATCGTCGCCATCGGAATCGCGGCCGCGTTCGTGCCCGCGGGCTTGGGCGTGATCGCGGCGTTCATCGCGGCCTCGACGCTTGGCGTCCTGCTGCACACTGCCGCCCTCAACCTTCCGCTTGCCGAGCAGGCCGTTGCGCTGTCCGTCGTCGTCGCCGGCGGGCTTTTGGCGTTCGGCCGCGGCACACGCCTCTCGTTCTGGCCGCCGCTCGCTGCCCTCGCCGGCCTCTTCCATGGCTTCGCTTTCGGCGAGACGGTGGTTGGCGCCGAGCGCACGGTGGTCGGCGCCTATTTGGTCGGCATTGCAATTATCGCCAGCATCATAGCAGCCGCATTGATGATGCTCACCGCTCGCTTCATCGAGCCGAAGGAGCCTGCGACGCGGCAGTTGCGGGCGGCAGGCGTCATGCTCGCTTCAATCGGCGTCGTATTGCTGGCTGGCAGCCTGGTTTCGGCTTGAAGAGAGTGCCTATGGCAAGCACCGCCGCGCCGATCGATCCCACTACTCAACGCATCGTGCGGCTTTTCGAGCAGCTGCCGGGCCTCGTCAACGCCGACGTCGACCTCGTGCGCCGCGGCCGCTTTCTGACCACCGACTTCAAGCTCGGCGTCGGCACGTTGCCGCTGATCGTCTCGGTCGAGCGCGGCCAGGTTGCCGCCGTGGCGCGTGGTCCCTTTCTGCTCAGGTCGTGGGTGTTCTCGCTCACCGCCGCGCCCGACATCTGGGCAAAGCTGCTCGAACCAGTGCCAAAGGCCGGCGTCCACGACGTGATGGCACTCTCCAAGATCGGCCTTCTTACCATCGAGGGCAATCTGCAGCCCTTTATGGCCAACCTGCAGTACATCAAGGACGTGATCTCGGCGCCGCGCGCGCTGAACCGCTGAGCGCAGACACGCGCAGTCGCGCATCGCACAAATCGACGAGGCTTTTGCCGTGAACGTTCCTGTCTTCGAACCGATCACCGGCCGCTACATGCACTTGAAGCTGTCGGGTCGCCCGCATCGACTGTATTTCGAGGAAGCCGGACCCGCGGACGGCAAAGGCATTCCACTCGTCTGCCTCCACACCGCAGGCGCTGACGGCCGCCAGTTCCGCCACATCCTGAACGACAGCGAGATCACGAAGCACTACCGCGTGATCGTGTTCGACATGCCCTGGCACGGCAAGTCGCTGCCGCCCGAGGGCTTCGAGCGCGAGGAGTACAAGCTCACCACGGAGAGCTACACGCAGATGGTGCTCGATGTGTGCGATGCGCTCCGCCTCGAGAAGCCGGTGGTGATGGGCTGCTCCATCGGTGGGCGGCTCGTGCTCAATCTGGCGGCCAATCATCCGGCGCGCTTCCGGGCTTTGATCGGCCTCGAGTCCGCGGCCTATCAGCAGCCCTGGTACGACACCGAATGGCTACACCGGCCGGATGTGCACGGCGGCGAAGTTTGCGCCGCGCTCGTCTCCGGCATGATGGCGCCACAGAGCCCGGCGGCGTCGCGTCACGAAACGCTCTGGATGTACAAGAGCGGCGGCCCTGGCGTGTTCAAGGGTGATCTTCATTTCTACCGCATCGACGGCGATTTGCGCGACCGCATGGCGAAAATCGACACATCGAGATGCCCGCTCTACCTGCTGACCGGCGAGTACGATTTCTCCTGCACGCCCGAGGACACGAAGGCGACGGCCGCCGAGATCAGGGGTGCTGAGGTCACTATCATGGAGCGCCTGGGGCACTTTCCGATGAGCGAGAATCCGGCGCACTTCCGCACGTACATTCTTCCCGTGCTGGCAAAAATTCGCAGCGGGTAGTGAGCATCGCGCGATGTCTGGATTCAGCCTGGCACCGCCGACATGGCCTTGCCGACTTCACCTCCGCTGAGCGGGGATTTTTTGCAGCATGAAGGCCAGCGGAACTGCGACAGCGGCGGTCACGGCCATCATGTAGAAAGCGTTGATGTAGCCGATCATGGCCGCCTGACGTTGCACCTCGCGCGAGATCTGCAGCAGACCCGCCGTGGTTTCCGGATTCCAGCTCGGGGGCAAGGCCGAGTAATAGAAGAGCGGCCGGAACGGCGTCACGAACTCGGAGAGCTGCGCGTAATTGATCTGCGATGAGCGCACGAAAACGAGCACCGACAGCGAGATGAAGAGACTAGAGCCGAAATTGCGAACCATGGTGAAAACGGCGGCGCCCTCCGTCACGCGGCTTTGCGCCAGCGTCGAGAACGTCATCACCGCCATCGGCGTGAAGGCGACGCTGTTGCCGAGCCCCATCAGATAGTGGCTCCAGAAGATCGCCGATTCGGTGACGTTGATGTCGAAATGCGACATCCAGAAACTGCTCCCGGCCTGGATGGCAAGCCCGGCGCCAATGGCAAACCGCGGCGCCATGCGCGTCAGCTGCGTGATGAACAGGAAGGCCGTCCAGTTCCCGAGGCCGCGGGCTGCGATGAGCATGCTGATCACGTTCTCGGGATAGCCGCGCAGGTCATGCAGCAGCGTCGGAAACAGCACGAGGCTCGTGAAGCTCAGCATTCCGATGACGAAAGCGATGAGTGTGCCAACGGCAAAGTTGCGATCGAGCAGGAGGCGCGGATCAAGAAACGGCTGATCGGCGGTCAAGCAATGCGCAACGAAGATCCAGAACGCGACCACTCCGACCAGGGCGCACAGCATGATCTCCGGTGAATCGAACCAGTCCAGACGCTGTCCCCGATCGAAGATGAGCTGCGCGGCAACGAGTGCCACCGAAAGCGCCATGAATCCGATCCAGTCGAACCGGAGCGTCTTTGCCGCAGTGTGATCCTTGAGCGCGAACCAGATGCAGACGAGCGTGACGATGCCCGGCGGCACGATCATGAAGAAGGCCGCCCGCCAATTCCAGGCTTCCGTCGCCATGGCACCGAGAATCGGCCCCACAACCGGCCCGAATACCGACCCGACGCCCCACATCACCAGCGCGAACGGCTGCAGATGACGCGGAAACGTCGCGAGCAGGATCGCCTGGCCGAGTGGTGCAATGGGCGCACCAAAGGCGCCTTGCAGGACGCGCGCAAGAATCAGCGTCTCGAGGCTGGTGGCGAGCCCGCACAGGAGCGAAGCGAACGTGAAACCCGCCACCGTCCCAAGCATCATGTTGCGCCATCCGAGACGGCCGGCGAGCCACGCCGTCATCGGCGTCGCAATCGCCGTCGCGACGAGATTGAGCGTGATCACCCACGAAATTTCGTCCTGCGTAGCCGACAGCGTGCCGCGTACCTGCGGCAGCACGAGATTGGCCAGCGTGATGGTCATGTTGAAGACCATGTTGGAGAGCTGGACCATCAATACGATCAGCCATTGCTTGCCGGTGAGGCTCAGGATCCCTCCCTGGCTTTCACCGGCTGCATTGGAACTGGCGGTCACTGTCGTCTCCCCGCTGCCGCCGCCCCGTAGCCAAATCGAATTCATCCACGACGGCTGACGACGCCCACTTTGTCTCATCACGACGTGCGGGAGCACTCCCTTGCCTCGCATATGCGAAGTGCAAAACGACAAACGGTCCCGGTGCTCAGGGACACGACATACCTCGCCGGGCGCTCTATCGGGCGAAAGCACACGGCAACGGAGTGCAATGCGTCAGCGACACGAACGGCCCCGCCGCTGGAGAATGCCACGCGAACCGCTCACGAGCTGGGCCAACTATGCGGCGACCAGGGCCGGCCTCCGCTCCTTCCAATTCGTCGCGCGCTCGTAGGCGTGGCCGACTTTCAAAACCTGCGATTCTTCGAACGGCCGTCCGACGATCTGAAGCGAAAGCGGCAAGCCGCTTCCACTGAATCCATTGCACACAGAGAGGGCCGGCGAGCCCGATACGTTGAACGGCATGGTGAAGTTCGGCGTTTCGAACGAGCCGAAGGCCGGCATTTCCTTGATCAGCGGCGCCGGCGTCAGCGTCGTCGGCAGGACGAGTAGATCGACGTCGGTCATCACCTGGGCGAGCTTGTCGTTGAGCTCGCGCCGGAAGCGGATCGCCGCCTGGTAGTCTGCCGCCGAGAAGAACGCGGCAAGCGTGATGCGATCGCGGAAGTTCTGCCCATAGTCGTTGTAGCGCGACTTGAGCCACGGCTCGTGCACCGAGTAGGCCTCGGTAATCGCGATCAGCCAGCCGCAGGAGTTCCAGTCCTGCAGCGGCGGCAGCGTCACGTCGCGCACTGACGCGCCGAGCCCGCTCAACACCTTGAACGAGGCTTCCATCGCCGCGCCCACCTCCGGGCTGACGGTGATGTCTCTCTCATAGAAATGGCGAATGACGCCGATGCGCACGCCCTTCAGATCACCCGCAAGCGCGGCGCGGTAGTCCGGAATTGGCACGCTGGCACTGCCCGGATCGCTGGGATCGTGTCCCGCCATCGCTTGCAGCAGGATCGCGCAATCCTCGACCGTCCAGGCGAGCGGACCGGAGTGATCGAGCGTAAACGCCAACGGCTGGATGCCGGTGCGGCTCACGAGCCCATATGTGGGCTTTATGCCTGCAAGGCCGCAGAACGCCGCCGGCAACCGAATGGAGCCGCCGGTGCACGAGCCCGTGCCGCCGAGCACGAAACCAGCGGCAACCGATGCGCCAGTTCCGCTCGATGAGCCGCCGGTGAAGTGCTCCAGCGCCCACGGGTTGCGTGCCGGCGGCCATGGCAGATCGAAGCTCGGACCGCCCATGGCGAACTCGTGTGTCGCGAGCTTGCCCATCATCACGATACCGGCGTCGGCCAGCTTGGCCACAGTGGCGGCGTCACGCTCGGGCACGTAGTCCTTGAGCAGCTTCGAATGGCAGGTCGTCGGGATGCCGGCCGTCTCGTAGATGTCCTTGTGGCCGAACGGAATGCCGTGCAGCGGGCCGCGTCTGCGTCCGGCTTTGATGTCGGCTTCCGCTTTCCGGGCTGAGGCGAGCGCGCGGTCGCGCTCGAGCCGGATGAATGCATGCACTTTGCTCTCGTGCTGGTCGATGCGCGCGAGGCAAGCCTCGGTCAAAGCAACGGGCGAGAGACGGCCTGCAGCGATATCCGTAGCGGCGCTGGCTATGGTTGGAAACTTGTCCATGGCTCCCTCACTTGGTTGTCGGCTTAAAGATGAGGGCCGGCTCTGCCTCGCGGCGCCGGTTGCCCCCGGCACGGACGCGCGTGGCAATCTGCTCGACGTAGCCGTAGACCGCATAATACTCGGCCTTCTGCTGTTCGCTGAGCGGTAGGCCGCTCGTCTTCACAAGCGCATCGAACTCGCTTTTGCTGATGGTCGGCTTCGGCGCTGGCATGGCACGTCTCCGGTTTCGACATGTACAACGATTGAGTTTGCACAGGCAGCGAGCGAGCTGCAAGACGAACGCGAGGTAGGTCAGCCTTTGGGTACAAAGAACAGACAGGGCCTGGCTAAACACCAGGCACCTAGCCGCGCGAACGCGCTCTCACCGAAACTCCACCGCGAAGCACAGCGTCCGATCGAGCCCGATGCCGGGTGCAGGCGGCGTCGGCGGCACGTCGGTGCCAAGCTTGTAGCCATCGCAATTGTAGATCCGGGCGCCGCTCTGCAGGATCAGCCGCGGCCCCGTGGGTGACGGCATCAGCGCCTTTATTTCGAAACCTTGCGCCATCAGATCGTCGATCCGCACGACTTTGCGCGGCTCAGGCGACTGGGCAAACACGCCGGCTGTGAGCGCGGCAAGGCACAGCGCAGCGGTCATCGCCGTAGCCGTAACCGTCAAATAAAGCGTCGCGCTTTTGCTCATAGGCCGCCGGCTGGTCCCTCAAGAAGGCGTCGCGCCCATGCAACGGCGCCAGCTGGCCCAGCGCAATCGAAAACCTCGAACAAGGTTCACGCACGGCAAGGAGACGTTTTCGCAGTCGCTCACCGCGCCCCGAAATGGGAAATCAGCGCATCGAGTGTGGCGTCGGGCGCCTCCTGCATCATCATGTGACCGGAAGCGGGGATCGTCACGACAGTTGCGCCTTTCACCAGCGCCGCGAGCTCCTCGCCTTTTCGAGCAGGCGTCATCACATCCTGACGTCCGAGCACGAACACCGTCGGACACGTGACCTTCGCCGCCGACTGCGCACCGCTCGTCCACGCACCGCAAGCCGTGAGATCGGCCGCGAGCGCGCGATCGCGTCCGGCATCGAGCAGCGCTCGCGCACCGCCAGTCATCCAGAGCCCTGGCGCGCGATTGCCGCCGACTTTTGCCGCGTTGGCGAAACACCAGCCTGTCATCATGTCGTAGGCTTTCGCCGGCTCGTCCTTCGCAGCCGCGAGCAATGCGGGATGCACCGGCATCGCCGACGAAATTCCGAGCAAGCCCAGGACCGTTACGCGCTCCGGCGCATTCGCCGCCGTCTCCAGCGCAATCACCGCACCCATCGAGTGGCCGATGAGGGCGGCCTTCTCCAGACCGGCGGCGTCCATTACATCGATCACCCAGTCGGACATCGCGGCGATCGATGCGAGTGGACGCCCTCCTGATCGCCCGTGCGCCGGCAAGTCTACTGCCAGCACCGACCAGCCGTGCCACGCGAACCAGCGCGCCTCGAGTTGCCAGCAGGTGTGATCGAGGCCCGCGCCGTGGATGAACAGGACCGCGGGTCGCGCCGCATCGAACACACGGCCGCCGGTTGCCGCATAGACTGATGCGCGGTTGACCTGGAGCTCCATTACTTCGTCCCCCTTTGCGAGGCCTTCAGTGCCTGATCGAGATCTTCCAGCAAATCCTGCGCGTCCTCGAGGCCGATCGAGAGCCGCACAAGCTCCTCACCGATGCCGGCCCGCGCCAGCTCTTCCGCGCTCATCTGCTGGTGCGTCGTCGAGCCCGGGTGAATGACCAGCGACTTCGCATCACCGACATTGGCGAGGTGCGAGAACAGCCGCAGCTTCTCGATCACGATGCGCCCCGCCTCGCGCCCTCCCTTCACGCCGAAACTCATCATCGCTCCGGCACCCTTTGGAAGTTGCCGCATCGCCAGCGCATAGTCCTGATGCGTCTCGAGCCCTGGATATTTCACCCAGGCAACGGCGCTGTGCTTGGCGAGAAACCCGGCGACTTTCGTTGCATTCTCGACATGTCGCGCCATTCTCACCGGCAACGTCTCGAGACCTTGCAGCAGATAAAACGCCGTCTGTGGTGCCATCGACGCCCCGAAATCGCGCAGACCCTCTGCCCGCGCCCGCATGATGAAAGCGGCCGGCCCGAACTCCTCGGCAAAGGCGAGACCATGATACCCGGCATAAGGTTCGGTCAGTGTCGGAAACTTGCCCGAGCGGCTCCAGTCGAAACGGCCGCCATCCACAATCACGCCGCCGATCGCCACGCCATGCCCGCCGATGAACTTCGTCGCGGAATGCATCACGATGTCAGCACCCCACTCGACAGGCCGGTTGAGATAAGGCGTCGAAAAAGTCGAATCGATCATCAACGGCAGTCCGTGCCCGTGCGCGACATCGGCGACGGCCTTGATGTCCAGCACCTCGAGGCCGGGATTGCCGAGCGTTTCGGCGAAGACGAGCCGCGTTTCCGGCCGGATGGCCTTGGCGAAATCCGCCGGGTTCTTCGGATCGACGGTGGTTGTCGTGATGCCGAACCGCGGCAGCGTATGCTGGAACATATTATAGCTGCCGCCGTAGATGCGCGAGGACGCTACGATATGCCCCCCCGCACCCATCAACGTCGCAATCGCCAGATGCAGCGCCGCCTGACCGCTTGCAGTCGCCACCGCGCCGACACCGCCTTCGAGCGCCGCCATCCGCTCCTCGAACACGGCAACTGTTGGATTCGAGATGCGCGAGTAGATGTGCCCGGCGCGCTCCAGATTGAAGAGCCCGGCTGCGTGCTCGGTCGACTGGAACACGTAGGACGTGGTCTGGTAGATCGGCACCGCACGCGCCCCCGTCGCCGGGTCCGGCTGCTGGCCCGCATGCAGCGACAGGGTGTCGAAGCGCGGGTATTGATCCTGGGGCATGTGCGAACCTCGCCTGCAGAGTCGATTGCACTGAACGGGACCCTATAGGTTCGATGGACGCGACGTCCAGGCCGGCAGGGTTGTCCGCTCAGCGCTTGGCCGCGCCCGCACGCCGCATCAGCACGATCAGCGGGAAGGCGATCACAGACACAGCGGTAAAAACACCGAGCGCATCAATATAGCCGAGCATAGCGGCCTGGCGATTGATCTCGCGCGAGACGCGCTCGAGGCCGGACAGAGACGTCAGATCGAGCGGCCCCGTGACCCAAGGCAGATTGAGGAGCTTATTGTGGGCCGACACCACCTCGCGCAGGTGAGCATAATTCATGTTGGTCGAACGCAACATCTCTGTGACGCACACCGAGATGAACAGGCTGCCGCCGAAATTCCGCAGCAGATGAAAAATCGCGCTCGCCTCGGCCATGCGTTCACGTGGAATGCCTTGGAAGGTGATGAGCGTCAGCGCGACGACGATGATACCCGACGAGAACCCCTGCACCGCGCTGTTGACAACGAGCTCACCGGTGCTGGTTTCAAGGCTCGTGTGCATCAGCCAGTACCCAGCCAGGGTCTGCAGCATGAAGCCGAGCGCAACGCCCAGGCGCGGGTCCAGTCTTTCGATGAACATGACGGCGAAGAAACCGAAGATGCCGCCAAGGCCGCGCGAAGCCACCACCTGTCCGACGAGAGCATCCGGGTAGCCCATGTGCGTGCGCAGGATGACGGGCAGCAGAACCATCGGTGTGAAGTTGAGCATTCCGAAAAGCGTGCCCAGTGCCAGCCCCAGCGCGTAGTTGCGATTGAGCAGGAGGCGGAGGTCGAGAAAGGGTTTCGCCGACACGAGACTGTGGGCGAGGAATAGATAGAACGTCAGTCCGGAGACGGCGGCGAGCAGCTGAATCTCCACCGAGCCGAACCAATCGAGTCGCTCGCCGCGCGCGAGCACCAGCTGCACAGCACCGATCGCCGTCGAGAGCAGCAGGAAACCGATCCAGCTGAAGGGGATGCGACCCTTGGCGTTCTCGCGCGGCAGCGATGCCCAGAGGCCGAGCGTCGAGAGCACGCCGACCGGAACCAGCAGAAAGAACGCCCACCGCCAGTTAATCGCTTCGGCGAGAACGCCACCGAGGAGTGGGCCGAAAATTGGTCCGACCGCGACACCCATGCCGTTGATGCCCAGCACCACGCGATGTTGCTGCGGCGGGAAGATGTCGAGCACGATCGTCTGAACCAGCGGCACGCACGGCGCACCGGAAATCCCCTGCACGATGCGCCAGATGATGATCTCCTCGAGCGACTGCGCGAGGCCGCACATCAAGGTCGAGGCGGTGAAGATCGCAGTTGACCAGAGCATCAAAGGGCGACGGCCAAAGCGATTGCTCGTCCAGCCGGTCAGCGGCATGGCGATGGCCGTCGCGAGAATGTTGAAAGTAACGCTCCAGCTGATCTCGTCCGCCGTCGCCGAGAACGTGCCCTGCATCTGCGGCAGCACCGTCGAGACGATCAGAATCGATGTGAAATACACCCCCATCGCCACCATCCCGGAAATCAGGAACAGAACGCGTTGGGCGAGCGTGGTGGCGGTTGCAGGCTGCTGCGGCTGCAGCGTTTCACGTGGCACTTGGTGCGGCAATCGACCGGCATGCGCCGCCGTTCCCGGAGTTCGCGGCACCGCCGTCCCGTCAGCGCTCTTGCTGGTGGACATGCCTGTGCATCTCCCTCACTACCTAGCCGGGATCGCCGGCTGCCGATGCCGATCGCCTCCGGAGCATGGCGCAGCAGACTTACACAGCGTGCGCCCTTTCGCCAGCGCACTTTCGACACCTCCCGAGTTGCAAGCTATGCCGGCAGGGCGGGACACGCGGTTTTCACGGTTAGAAAGCGTCGCTTTGGGACGCGACATTCGCAGCCCCCGGCACTGCGCGAAATTGCGTATCGGCGCTTGCCACGCTATGGCTCTGGGCGACACCGTACAATCGCAACCCGATCAGGGCCTCGGATGGTCGGTGGTGAGGGTGGCTTCATGACCGATACGGCAAGCGCCAAGCACCAGCCTAGCGAACACAGCCGCAATGCCGGCGCGCTGGCGGCGGCCACTCCGGACGCGACGGGTCCGTCGCGATGCGCGGCGGCGATCCTTGCCGGCCTCAAGGACGCAATTGCCCGGGAGCTCCACGACTACCCCTACCCGATCGCCGGCTGCGACGAGGTATTCAAGACCCTCTCGCATCAGCGCGAATGCTGCCGCATTGCACTTGCCGGCCTCGGTCATAGCGACGGCCTGACCCCCGAAGATGCCGCAGAAGCGATCCGCGACCTCCTCGCAACGCCGGTGCAGCTCTCGGAGCACGACCGCGCGACGCTTGCCGGGCACGCCCGCGCCGGCGGGTGACTGTTTCACGTGCAACAGGCTGGTTTGCGGTGCGCTCGGGCACGTTTCGGCACCATGAACACGTGTGTCCACGGAGAATGTTTCACGTGAAACATACTTTCAATTTTATCTATTTTCGCCGCCGGCGCGCTGATGCGATCGCACTTCGGTCGTGATCACCGCGCCTTGAAGGGCCGCGGCTTGCGCTTTTCGGCGAACGAGCGCGCGGCTTCGTTGAAATCCTCGCTGAGGTAGAGCTTCAAGGGTTGCGTCTGCATGGCCGTCTCGCGGATCAGTTCCGCCAGATACCAGCGGCGCGTGCGCACCGTCGCGCGCACCGACAGCGGCGGATTCTGATTGACCTCCTCCGCAAGCGCCCGCGCCAAGGCAAGATGCTGCCCCTTGGGTGCCAGGCGATTGATCAGCTTTGCCTCATAAAGCTCATCCGCCGTGACGAAGCGGCCCGTCAACGCCATTTCGGTTGCAAACGCGCCGCCATTGCGGAACTGCATCATCGCCCAGTACTGGGCGCCTCCGAGCCCGCGCGACGTTTCGGTGAGCTGAACCCTGGTCCCTTCCTCGGCGACGATCAGGTCGCAGGCTAGAACGATACCGAAGGCGAGGCCCATTACGTAGCCATGCGCCGCGGCAATCACCGGCTTCCAATTGACGGCGTTGATCAGCAGATCGGACGCATGCGCGCCGTGCGCCTGCGGTCCGCCGAGGCGCTCGAATTCCTCGCGGGACCGCAATTGCCTTTGGTGCACGTCAGCGCCGGTGGAGAATGCGCGGCCGTTGCCCGTGATGATCGCGGTCCAGGCATCCTGATCCGCATCGAAGCGCCTGAGTGCGGCACCCAGCGCCATAACCAGCTCATCGCTGAAGGCGTTGAGCTTCTCCGGACGGTTGAGCGTCAGCGTCGCGATGTGATTGTCGACAGCGTAGTGAACGAGCTCGCTTTTGGGGGACCCAACTTGGGACATGGACGCGCACTCCTCGCAAACGGCATGGCACCGAATTGAACACGAAAGTTCCGCCAGCCTGCCACACAATTCTCTTGCAGGCGATTCGTCCGGGATGGCATCAGACGCCCGCGGGGCTCACGTCCTCAACGTCGAGGCGCACAAGACGCACGGCGGAGTCATCGGGATCGGCCTCGATGCGGAATCCCAGCTCGCTGCACATACGCAACATATTCGTGTTGACGGAAAGCACCGACCCGAAAAGCTGGCGCATGCCAGTTTCACGCGCATAGTCGATCAACTGCTGCATCAGCGCCCAGCCGATGCCGCGCCCCTTGAGATCAGAACGCACGAGAATGGCGTACTCCGCTTCCGTGTAATCAGGATCGGCGGCGAAGCGGGAAACGCCGAGCAGTTCGCCATTGTCTCCAGCGATAGCGACGAACGCCATCTCCCGCGCGTAGTCAATCTGAGTGAGGCGCGCGAGAAACTTGTGCGAGAGCTCCTTCTGCGGCGCGAACAGGCGAAGGCGCATGTCCTCAGGCGTGACACGCTCGAGGAACGCTTCGTAGAGCCGCTCGTCTTCTGGTCGAATCGGCCGGAGCAGTACAGGGCCCAGTGCCGGAACTGTGATCTGCTTCTGCCAATTCGCAGGGTACGGCTTGATGGCAAGCGGCGTTCTTGGCTCGCGAGACTGATCAGCAATCCGAACACGCGCATCGAGCGCGATGACTCCGTTCTCATCGGCCAGCAGCGGGTTGATGTCCAGCTCGCGGATCTCGGGATGCGTGACGATCAGCGCACTGAGGCGCACGAGCGCTTGGGCAACGGCATTGAGATCGACCGGCTTGCGATCCCTGAACCCGTCGAGAAGACGTGCGATGCGCGTGCACGCGATGAGATCGCGCGCAAGCTTCAGATCGAGCGGCGGTAGCGCCATCGCCGTATCGGCAACGACCTCCACCGCCGTGCCACCGGCACCGAACATGATCATCGGGCCGAAATTCTCGTCGACCGACATGCCAGCCAGCAACTCGTAAGCTTTGGGCCGGCGGATCAAGGGAGAGAGTGTGAAGCCATTGATGCGCGCGGCGGGCATCAGGTCGTGGATGCGCTCATGCATTGTGGTCGCGGCGGTGCGCACGGCATCCGGAGTCGTCAGATCGAGGATGACGCCCCCGACGTCGGACTTGTGCGTGATGTCGTCGGACCAGATCTTGAGCGCAACGCCTTTGTGAGTTGCGAGCAGGCGCGACGCGACCATCGCTGCGGCGTCCGGATCTTTCGCCGTCGAAGTGGGCACGGTCGGGATGCCGTAGGCCGCCAGCATCTCCTTGCCCTCGACCTCTGTCAGGGTCGTGCGGCCAGCCGCGAGGGCTGCTTGGATGAGGACGGCGGTCGCATCGCAATTCGGTCCCGGTCCTTCCGGCATCGCTGGCGGTGTGCGGATCAGCTCTTCCTGGGCGCGCAGATGCCGAACAAGATGCATGAATCCGCCAACCGCCGCGCGTGGCGTTTCGAAGGTCGGAATACCGGCGCCACGGAAGAGCCGCCGCGCTTCCGCCGCCGCACTGTCGCCGAGCCAATTGGTCAGCAACGGTTTCGGTGTTGACGCAGCTGCGGCGACCTGCAGCACGCGCTTCGCAATATCGCTGCTGGAGGCGAGCGCCGTTGGGCAGTTGATCGCGAGGATGGCGTCTGCGTTGCGGTCGGCGAACAATCCCTCCAATGCAGTCCCATAGCGGTCCGGACCCGCGTCACCGATGACGTCGACTGGGTTGCCCTTCGACCAGCCGGGAGGGAGATGCCGATCGAGCACGCGCCGCGTCTCCGTTGCCAGCTCCGCCAGCACGCCCTTCTCGTCCTCGAGATGGTCGGCCGCGAGTACGCCTGCGCCGCCGCCGTTGGTCAGAACCATCAGCCGCTCGCCGCCAAGCCTTGGCATGCGGGCGAGCATCTCGGCGGCCTCGAAAAGATCCTCGAGCGCTGTCACCCGCAGCACGCCGGCACGACGAAAGGCGGCCTCGTAGGCACTGTCCTGGCCAGCGAGGCGGCCAGTGTGCGACGCCGCAGCCCGGGCCGCCGCGGTATGCCGGCCGGCCTTGATTGCGATCACCGGCTTTGCACGCGCTGCCCGCCGAGCGGCCGACAGGAATTTGGGCGCGTGCGTCACTGCCTCCATGTAGAGCAGGATGGCACGGCTCCTGATGTCGCCTGCGAGATAATCGAGAACGTCACCGAAATCGACATCGACCATGTCACCGAGCGAGAGGATCTGGGAAAATCCGATCTGACGCGCCGAGGCCCAGTCGATGACCGCGGTCACCAGGGCACCCGACTGTGATGCGAAAGCGAGATCACCCGGCAACGCGGCGATGTGAGAGAAGCTCGCGTTGAGCCCGATCGGCGGCAGCAACAGACCGATGCTGTTTGGTCCGAGCACGCGCACGAGGCGCGAACGGCCGGCGTCGAGCATCTGCTGCTTGGTTGCCGCATCGAGGCCCGCGGTGATCACGGCGAGGGCGCGCGTTCCCCGCTCGGCCGCCTCCCGCGCGATCTGGGGTATGGTTGCCGGCGGCGTCGCGATGACGGCGAGTTCAGGCACCAACGGAACGGCCGAGAGGTTATGAAAGCACGGCTGCCCGAGCAGCGTTCGATACTTCGGATTGACGAAGGAGACCGAGCCCCTGAAGCCGGCTGTCGTCAAGTTGCGCGCCACCGTTGCGCCCACCGAGCCCGCGTGATCCGTCGCCCCGATCAGTGCGATCGATTTCGGCTGCAGCAACGCGTCCAGATTGCGGATGGTCATGCGGCGGTTCGCCTCCGGCTTCTCGGCCTTGTGCGGCCACGCCCGGCGTCACCGCGACTGTCTGGACGTGCGAGCAAGCCACACGTGCACGCAGGCTTGCTTGATGGTGATCAATCAGGGGACGCCAAGCGCATGATTCAAGAGCAGAGTCGGCGGCGAACGGGAGAAACCCCGTCTACCTTCCGCTTCGGTCCGATCGTCAGCCGTGGCGGCGCATCGTCAGCTGGTCTTGCGCTGCCGATCACGCCGAGGGTGGTTCATGCGATCCTGCAGCGTCAGCCAGGCGAAGACCGCCGGCATGAAATATGGCGTGCCCGTGTAGAGGGGGATCGCCGGTGGCGGCCGGAAATCGAGCGCTGACTTGCCGGCATCCTCGCCCAGGATCTGCAGCGCGGCCTTCTGGCCGGCCCAGCGGGCCCAAACGACTCCCGACCCGCAGTATCCGGCCGCATAGCGAATGCCTGAGCGCGTGAAGATTCTTGGGATCATATCGCGGTTCATCGCGACATGGCCGAACCAGCTGTGGGTGATCTCGGTGTCGTTTAGGACCGGAAATATGTCGACCAGCGCGCGGCGGAGGCTCTCGGTGGGCCACAGTGGGTCGCCGGCTATCGTACCATCGCGGCCGCCGAACAGGATCCGACGACCGTCGGGCGAAGGCCGATAGTAGTAGTGAAGCTTGCGTGTTTCCGACAGCATATAGCGTTTCGGCATCAGCTCCTGCATCAGGTTGTCGGAAAGAGGAGCCGTGGCGATGATGCGGCTTCGAACCGGGACCATCCGCCGCCGCATCCAGGGATCGGCCTTGTCGGTGTAGCCGTTCGTTCCCATGATCACGTGGCGCGCCTTGACCATGCCGCGGGCCGTTTCGACCTCGTACTCGACACCGCTGGAGCGCACGCCGGTAACCGCCGTTTCGCCGTGAACGCGCGCGCCGGCTTCCAGTGCGCGCTTCAACATGCCGGCGTGGAGCTTGGCAGGGTGCAGGCCGCCGATATCCGTGCGCACCATGCCGCCGCTGTAGAAGTCGGTGCCGAGATGGGCCCGCTGCTCGCTCTTCGGCACCGCGAACGCCTCGATGCCGAGCGTGGCGCGCAGCTGGTCGGCCTCGCGCGCCAGGGTCTCGTAATCGCTCTGCTTCGAAGCGCCGGCAAACCGGCCGACGATCTTGAAGTCGCATGCGATACCCTCGGCCTCGATGAACTGGGCGAGATCCTCGCGTGCGAGCTTGCCTTCCGTGAGGATGCCGTCGGCACGCTCCTTGCCGAATTTCTTCGTGAGCTCCGCGTGGCCGGGTCGCAGATTTCCGCTGGCAATGCCGCCGTTACGGGTCGAGGCGCCCTCACCTGGCTTCATGCGATCGAAGATTTGCACCGAGCGCCCGGCACGGGCGAGCGTAAGGCCCGCTGAGATCCCCGTGTAGCCGGCGCCAACAATGACGACATCCGAGCGCGGCAGCACTTCCTGACGCGGCAACGTTTGCGGCGGGGCCGCTTCCCACCAGTAGGGCTCGTTGCGGATCATGTGCGTTCGTCCTCTTTCGCGAGGCTGGCGACCCGTGTGGCGCCACCCGCCACCGACCATAGCTGCAACGACCGATACCTGGGAGGGGGCTCAGGATGCACGCTGACGCCAATGATCGATCCCGCGTTCAAACCCGCTTTCTCGAGCAGCGGCTACGGGCGGCCACCGCTTGTCGATCACTATTCGGTTCCTACCAAATCGAGCACAACCAATTGTAGTTGATAGGATTTCCGGATTGGATCCAGTATCGGAGCAGCGGTAAGCTGACTGTTGAATCGGGGGGCCAGGCTCGACTCTCAAGGAAAGGTTTTTGCCATGCATCGCACAATCGCTAGCATCGCAGTTGCGCTCACGATAGCCGCGGGTTCCATGGGCTTGTTTGCAAAATCAGCTGAAGCTCATGGCAGCCGCGTTATTCCGGGCATCATCGCCGGTGCTGTCATCGGCGGCATTCTCGCGCACGAGATCTACCGTCATAAGCGCCGACACTACTATCACCGCCACTACTACCACAGTGGTTACGCGCCGAGGTACTACTACTACAGCCACCGGCCCTACCGTCATCGCCACTACCATTATCGCCACTGGTAAGCGATCGCTGATCGGCGCGAGGCGCCGAGATTTGCCGGCTTCTTGGCTCAAGGCTCCGGTGCCTTGAATGCGCGCTGCAGCTTGGCGCAGGGCTCGTGACGATGGCACGTCACGAGGTGGTCGTTGACGAAGCCCGACGACTGCATGAAGGCATAGACCGTGGTGGGTCCAACGAAGCGGAACCCTTCTTTCTTCAACGCCTTGGAGATCGCCGTCGAATGCTCGGTCGTCGGCGGCACCTCTTTGAACGATCGTCGCTCGTGGATGATTGGCCGCCCATCAAGGAACCGCCACAGGAAAGCTGCGAGTGACGTTCGTTCCTGCAATTTCAAGAATGCGCGCGCGTTGTCGACCGCGGCTTCGATCTTCAGTCGATTGCGGATGATTCCGGAATCGGCCATCAGCCGCGCCTTATCCTTGTCGCTGAAGCGCGCCATGCGCTCCGCATCGAAGTCGTGAAATACCTTCCGGAAATGCGGGCGCTTTTTCAAAATGGTCAGCCATGAGAGACCGGACTGAAAGCCTTCGAGTATCAGCTTTTCAAACAGGCGGCGGTCGTCCGCGTGCGGCACGCCCCATTCCTCGTCGTGATAGCGGGCATACTCGGGATCTCCGATGCCGACCCATGGGCAGCGCACGACCTCTCTTGCCTTCACCGGCGTCTTCGTCACCGATCATCCCCCGTGCGCTCGTTTCTCCTCGAGGTTCCGACGATAGCGCTGGAGCGTTCCGGGATCGACCGTGACCTTGGCGCCATCCACGGTGATCGGTTCGCCCTTGTCGATGGCCTCTATGATGCGGTCGAGACGCACCATCGCCAGCGCTTTTGGTCCGGCCGCTGAGCCCACCTTGCCGATGGCCGCTTCGCCCGCCTTCACCTCTGCACCGCTTGGCAGTGCCGCATCAGAAGATAACGGCACGACGCGCTTGCGCACCACTGTCTTGTTCTCCATGCGCGCCACAACTTCCTGGCCGACGAAACAGCCTTTGGTGAATGAGACGCCGTTGAGCTGATCGAAGTCCGCCTCGTGCGGGAAGGTGTCGCCCAGCACATAGTCCGCGCCTGCTTCGGGCACGCCCAGCTCGATGCGCAACTTGTGATAGCTCTCGGGCGTCAGTCGCTGCGCTCCCGTCTGCGCCACCGATTCGCCGACTGCCGTCGCGGGAATCAGCACGCGATCGCCAAGCCGCGCGTCGCGCGGATCGACGAACGAGATGGCGCCGCCGGGCCGAGCACGCACGTCGCCCTGCGCAGCTCCAACGATCACCTCGCCTGCCGCATCCTTGATCGCCACCTTCGCCCGCAGCTTGTACATGGCAAGCCGCTTGGCGAGCGCCGCGGTTTGCTCAAGTGCCGTCTCGAGCAGGAAGCCCGCGGCCGTTTTCACGACGAAGAATTCGAACAGGATCTTGCCCTGAGGAGAGAGCAGACCCGCATGCATGGCATCGCCGGGCTTTTTGAGCTTCGTCATGTCGTTGGTGATCAGGTTGTCGAGAAAGCTGTCAGCATCCTCTCCTGTCACAGACACGACGCCCCGGTCTGGCAATAGGGCTATTGTAGCTTGCGTCATAGCGTGTTCCTGCAGTCGCCGTCATTCGAAACCAGCTTCTACTCGCTCGGGACTTCCCGTGCCCGGATTTCTGGGGTACCTCGCAGTCTCGACTGAGACGTAAGGATCGGCCAGAGGCCGCGCAAGCAGCGGGAGAAGTTCATGTCGGAACCCTATGATCTTGTCATCCGCGGAGGCACGGTCGTCAATCAGGACGGGACAGGCGAGCGCGATATCGGTATCCGCGGCGGCCGGATTGCGGGCATCGGCCAGCTCGGGTCAGCAAGTGCCGCCGACATTCTCGATGCCAAGGGGCTCACCATTCTGCCTGGTGTCATCGACAGCCAGGTGCATTTCCGAGAGCCGGGTCTCGAACAGAAAGAGGATCTGGCCACTGGAAGTCGGGCGGCCGTGATGGGCGGCGTCACCGCCGTCTTCGAGATGCCCAACACCAAGCCGCTCACGACTGACGCCGCAGCGCTCGCCGACAAGGTGCGCCGCGCGCGCGGGCGCATGTTCTGCGACTTCGCCTTTTACGTCGGCGGCACGCGCGATAATATCTCCGACATCCCGGAGCTCGAACGCCTGGAGTCGTCGGCCGGCATCAAAGTATTCATGGGTGCCTCCACAGGCGATCTGCTGGTCGAGGACGAGCCCTCGCTCGACAAGATCATCGGCAAGATTTCCCGCCGGGCCGCATTCCACTCCGAGGACGAGGAACGCCTCAAGGCGCGAGCCAACATTCGCCGTAAAGGCGATCCTTCATCGCATCCTGAATGGCGCGACGTCGAAGCCGCCATGATCGCGACGACCCGCCTCGTCCGCCTTGCCGAGAAATACCGCCGCCGGGTGCACGTCCTCCATATCTCAACCGCGGACGAGATCGCCTTTCTGCGCGATCATAAGGAGTGGGCCTCGGTCGAGGTAACGCCCAATCATCTCACGCTGGTCGCACCGGAGTGCTACGAGCGCCTCGGCACCTTCGCGCAGATGAACCCGCCAGTGCGGGATGCCCGCCATCAGGCCGGGATCTGGGCGGGCATCGCGGACGGGACCGTCGACGTGCTCGGCTCAGACCACGCACCGCACACCGAGGAGGAGAAGCATCATCCTTACCCCGAGAGCCATTCCGGCATGACCGGCGTGCAAACGCTGGTGCCGATCATGCTCGACCACGTCAATGCGGGTCGGCTGTCCTTGCAACGGTTCGTGGATCTCACCAGTGCCGGCCCGCAGCGGCTGTTCGGCATCCGGAACAAGGGGCGCATCGCTGTCGGATATGATGCCGACCTTACCATCGTCGACCTGAAGCGAACCGAGACGATCCGCAATGCGTGGATCGAGTCACGCTCGCGGTGGACACCCTTCGACGGCAAGTCGGTGAAAGGCTGGCCAGTCGGAACTTTTGTGCGCGGCCGCCGTGTCATGTGGCACGGCGCCATTGAAGGCACCGCGCAAGGCGACTGCGTTCGATTTCAGGAGGCCGGCATCTAGCGCGATCCGCTCGGTCCCGCGCCGCTGTGGTCGTCGTCGCTGGCGCGCGCACAGCGCGGAACTCACCGCTCGCTGAATTGCATCGTTCCGCGCGGTAGCCGGTCGACCACCACCACCGTCGCACCGACGCTCACTCTGCTGGCCAAGTCGACCACGTGCCCATTGAGCATGCGGAAACACCCGGACGACGAGGCTTGCCCGACGGTGCGTGCATCGTTGGTGCCGTGAATGCGATAAAGCGTATTGCCGAGGTACAGTGCCTTGGCGCCGAGCGGGTTCTTGAGCCCGCCCGTCATCTTCTCGGGTAGTTCTGGTTGACGCTCGCGCATTTCGGCCGGCGGATGCCAGTCAGGCCAATCCGCGATACGCGAGATCTTCTCGCTACCTGTCCACGTGAAGCCCTGGCGCCCGACCGAGATCGGATATCGCAGCGCTGCCCGAGCCGACGTGATCAGCAACAGCTGTCGTCCGCCGGTATCGATGACGATCGTCCCCGGCGCGTAGCTGCCGTTGAACGGCACAGTCTGCGGTCCAATTGGACGGATGTCCGGCCGTGCACCGCCGTCCATGACCCTTTGGCCGCGCGGCTTGTCATCGTCATCATCATCGTCAGACCGTGGGCGGCGCCGTTCCTCGCGGTCATAAGGTCTGAACGTGTAGCGCGGCACATCCCATCCACGCCGGTCCCTGTAATAGGGGCGATCGTACCGGTCTCCGAAGCCGTAGTACCGTGGCGGCGCCTCGTAGCTTCGATACACCGGCCCCGGATAATAATAGGTTTGAGCATTAACGCTGGCCGCGGTGATGGGTGCCAGCGCTCCGATCAGTGCGGGAAAGGCAAGGCGTGCAACTCTTGACATGGGCAACTCTCATCAATCCGGCAGTTCGGAAACATCGTCAGCCGAGGCAACACGCTAACATGGCTTCGATACGCAACTTCGTCCAGAGTTGGATCATCACTTTTTCTTTTCTCCGCAACGAGATGAGCAAGTTCCCTGCGGTGCATTGAGCTCAGCTCAAGGACAACGGGAAGTTGGAACGCCAACGAGATCTCGACAGCCTGGCATCCCACATCGCGCAGTCATTCATATTGGGTCGGACGGGGTATCGGGAGAGCCATGCGCCGCCATCGGTCGCCTTCTCCGCCTGGTCAGAGGCGGGCCCTGACCACGACCGTCGTACCAACACCAACTCGGCTTGCCAGATCGACGACGTGGCTATTCATCATGCGGAAACAGCCGGACGAGCTGGCCGATCCGACTGTTCGCGTGTTCGAGCCGTGGATGCGATAGAGGGAATTGCCCAAGTAAAGCGCTTTTGCGCCAAGCGGATTGTTCAGACCGCCTGACATTTTTTCCGGCAGCTCTGGCTGCCGTTGGCGCATCTCGGCCGGTGGATGCCAGTCAGGCCAGTCGGCGACGCGCGAGATCTTCTCGCGACCAGTCCACTGGAAGCCGTCTCGACCGACCGAAATCGGATAGACGAGCGCCGACGTCGCCGATTGGGTCAGGTAGAGCTTCCGCGCGCTCTGATCGATCACGATCGTCCCCACGGGCTGCCCTGTGCTCACCTGGACCACGCTGGGCGACGACGGCGCAATCGAAGGACGAGGTCCGCCATCGAGGAATGCAGGCCCTCTCGGTCTTCCAATGTTGCCGTCGAACAGCGCAAATGCCGCCGAAGCGCCCCGTTGCTGCCTTGCGCGCTCGGCGGCTTCCTGTGCCCGGTGTGCCTTCTGCTGCTCATAGGTGTAGGGCTGGTTCCACGGCGCCCAGGATTGCGCCGTCGCTGAGTTTCCGAAAACCACAAGCACTCCGAACGCCACTACAATTTTGCGCATCGATCAGCCCTCTCATTCTGCCAGGTGCGACTTGGCTAACGCGCGTGTCAGGCAGCGAGAAGAACAACCACGACACTTGGTTACCGAGTCGATGGAAGCCATTGCTAGGTCATGATTTTGGCGGTCTGCGACCAGAGTGAGCCGCCAGCTGCTGATCTTCTGAGGGGAGCGCTCGCATTGGCCAATCGAATTCGGCTATTGACGCCATCGATTCGAGCCGTTCTGTTGGCCCGTCGAATCCATGGGTTCGCGTTTGTTGCCCCGCTACGAGCCAAAGCTTCACGAATCATGTCGCACGCCAACTCAGCATGACGTCAGAACGCCGGGTCCTGTTCTGGATGTGCGTGCTCGTCGCCGTCAATCAGCTCGGCTTCGGCGCCATGATTCCGTCGCTGCCCCTCTATGCGCAGTCGTTCGGCGTGCCCGCTTCCGCCATCGGGCTTGCTGTTGGCATTTACGGGCTCGCGCGTTTCTTTACGGCGCTGCCAGCCGGTTATCTGGCGGACCGGCTCGGCCGCCGGCCGACGCTCGCGCTCGGCGGCCTCATCTCGTCGCTCGGCAATCTCTGGTGTGCGGTTGCGACCAGCTATCCGGAATTCATTGTTGCACGTTTCATCGCAGGTGCCGGCGCGGGCCTCATCGTGACGACGGGCATGGTCGTCCTCGCAGACATCACGACGCCTGCCATCCGCGCGCGCACGATCGCAATCTATCAGGGTGTGTTCATTTTCGCCGTCGGCATCGGGCCTTATCCCGGTGGGCTGCTCGCCGAGCACTATGGTTTGCGAGCGCCGTTTTTCGCCTACGGCATTGCGGCGTTCGGTGCCGCCCTCGTTGCGTGGATCGCCGTGAAAGAAACGCGCGGTATGGGCGAGGGTGCTGTCGTGACTGGGAAAGGTCCGAAGCTCGCCGAGCAGCTGCGGCTTCTGAAAGACCGCCTCGGTTTCCTGCTGGTCAGTTTGATTGCGCTGACAAATGCGATTGTGCGCACTGGCGGCCTGTTCTCCATCATCCCACTCTTCGCCCACATGCGGCTTGGCCTCTCGGTTTCTCAGATCGGCTTTGCCATGATGCTCGGCACGGTCGCGGGGCTCATTGCGGGCTATCCGGCGGGCTGGCTTGCAGACAAGTTCGGGCGCAAGGCAGTGATCGTGCCGGCGACGGTCATCTCCGGCTTGTCGATGCTACTTTTCTGCTTCGCTCCGAATTACCTCTGGTTCGCCGTTGCATCGATCGTCTGGGGTGTTGCGATCTCGGTCGGCGGCGCCGCACCGGCGGCCTATGCTGTGGACGCAGCGCCAGCCGGCATGAACGCGGCCGCCATCAGCACGTTCCGGATGATGAGCGATGCCGGCTATGTCATCGGTCCGCTACTGCTCGGCTTCGTCGCCGATATCTGGACGCCGGAGTCCTCGCTCGTGCTCTCAGCGGCGTTGATGGTGGCAATAGGTGCGGTTTTCGGCCTGCTCGCTCCCGAGACGCACCGTGCCCGGCATGCGATATGATCGTGGTCTGCCAGCATTTCGCGGCATACGATGCGATCTCCCCGTCAACGAAAATTCCCTCCCAGGCTGGCCGCAGCCGCAAATTGCGCATAGAACGCAGTCGCAACAGCCCTGCCAAGGATCATCCCGTGCGCTTCTGGCTCGCGTCTTTACGTCGGTTCGTCGGCCCCGCCCTGAAGACCATTACGTCGATAGCAGCGCTCTCGGGTGCACTCTGGTACTCACCCGCGCCGTCCGTGGCTGCCTCCCTCGATGGTATCGCCGTGGACATCACCAATGCCTCCGAGCCCGTCCTTTGCGCGGAGAAAGACAACATCACGCTGAACTTCACTTCCGAGCAAGTGAAGAGCTTCCGCATCGAGGCTGCGCATCCCGCCTACATCACATCCCTCCAGCGCGACAGCTTCGAGGCCGACTGGACCGCCTGCGACATGAGCCAGGACCCGCAGCACGCCTCGGAGGTGAAAACGCCCACGCGTCGCACGCTCTATGAGGAGCCCGATATCTGGGTCGTCGGCTGGACAATGCCGACGTACTGGCGGCCCTCCACCGCAGCGGTGCGCATCGGCGATCGCGTCGAGAAAGGCATCCACCTCATTCAGGTCTGGATGATCCGGCCCATGGGTGGCGAGGAAATCCTGGTCGTCTATCCGCAGGACGGCTACTGGCGCCTGCGACCGCTCGCGCCGCAAGGTCTTGCGCCGACAGCTTTTGGCTCATCGTTCCTGGTCGGACCGGTGGAAATCGACGGCCGTCCCATCGTGAGGTTCAAAGAGCTCGCCTTCGATCCCAAGGCACGCACCTTCACGGTCTCCTTCGAGCGCGGCGGGCAGGCGACTTTGAAGCTCGCCAAGATCGACCAGAACCGCCACGCGCTGGAGGTGGCGTTCGATCAGCCGATCTCAGGCCGGCCGTTCGCGGCGCTGCGCTCCATGTACATCACCGACTTCAACAACGACGTTGCGCGCGTTGCGGTGCGCGAGAAGGGCGCCAAGGGGTGGCGTGAGGAGCCGATCATGAGCTTCGGCAAAGTCTCGGCCACCGACATCTGGGCAGGCCGCACGGTCATCTCACGGCACAACACGTCCTCGCCGGACATGGTGTTCTCCGGCTTCGCTGGCGCGCCCTCTGCACCTTCAGCGGCGCAGCAAAAGAAGTAGCGGCATATGCACGAGACAGCGCCGGTCTCCCGACGCTGTCGAGTTCGCTGAGGATTGGTCGATTATCGGTTGAGCCAAGCCCCGCGTTCCTTGTTGATAGCCGTTTGCGCGTCGGCGACCGCCTTGTCCAGCTTCTCGACCCAGTCCTTGCCATACTTCTGGCCGAACCACGTCTTCATGTGATCCCTGCCGGCTTCGAACGATTTCTTCTCTTCCGCGTTCGGCACGTGGATCTTGCCGCCGGACTTGGCGAAGACTTCGAGGCTCTTGCCCTCGTAGGCCTTGTTGTATTGGAATTGCACGTCAGCCATCTGCTGCAGGCCGTCAGCGACCAGATCCTGCAAATCCGGCGGCAACGACTTCAACCACTTGTCACTCACCCAATTGAAACCCCAGAGGTAGGAATGCTCGTCGAGCACGACGAACTTCAGGGCGTCGTGCATGTTCGAGGGAATGATGTCGGTCGCGGCGTTCTTGGTGCCCTCGACCACGTTGGTCTTGAGCGAGGTGAAGAGCTCGCCCCAGACAATCGGTGTCGGATTGCCGCCGAGGAAGCGCACGAACTCCATCTCGACGGGCGAATCGACGGTGCGCATCTTCACGCCCTTGAGGTCAGCGGCCGACTTCACCTCCTTCTTGGTGGTGAAGAACGAGCGGAAACGGCCCGTGTTCGTCGCAGAGCCGAGGCGGACATTGCCAGTCTTTTTCAGCACGGCATCCCGCATCTCGGACATGTAGGCAGAACGCGCGATGCGCTCGGCCACGAGATCGTTCGGAATGATGTAGGGCAATTCCAGGACCTGGATCTCGGGGAAGAACTGGCCAATGCCTCCGACCGAGGTGTGGGCCATCTCGAGTGTGCCGAGCTGGACCTGCTCGACCATGGCGCGAAAGTCGCCGAGCTGGGATGCCGGGTAGATTTCAACCTTGATGCGCCCGCCCGACCGACTCTCGAGCAACGACTTCAGGTAGACGGCCGCCACATGATCGTCCGCGATCTCAGTCGCCGGCGCGGCGTGACTGAACTTGAGCGTGAAGTTCTGTCCCTGTGCAGTGGCCGGCGCCGGCCAAAGTGTCACGGCTGCCAACGCAGCGGCTGCGATCTGCTTCAGCGTCATTTGTCTCCTCCTCAGCTCTTATTGATGACCGTGTCAGAAACCTAGCGCACGCGGCAGCCAGAGTGCCACTGCGGGAACGTACGTGATCAGGAAGATGATGGCGACGTGCACAGCGTAGAAGGGCGCCATTTCGCGGGCGATCTGGAGCACGGGAACGCGGCTCATCGCGGACACCACGAACAGCAGCAATCCCATCGGCGGGGTCGCGAGCCCGAGCGACAGGTTCACGCACATCACGATGGCGAAGTGGAGCGGATCGACACCGAGCTGGGCAAGCGTCGGAGCCAGGATCGGCCCAAGGATCAGAATGGCAGGACCTGCGTCGAGAAACATTCCCGCTACGAAGAGCAGGAGATTGATGATGAAGAGAAGCAGATATGGGTCCTTCGTGATCGAGAAGAGGAATGCACCGAGTTTGTTGGTGAACCCCGATAGGCTCGCGACCCAGGAGAAAATCATCGCCGTGCCGACGACCAGCAACAGCGCAGCCGAGATCACCGCTGTGCGATAGAGAATGTTCGGGATCTCTCGCAGTGGCAGCTCCCGGGTGATCAGCAATGACACAATCACGGCATAGAGCACGGCAGCTGCCGCCGCCTCAGTCGGCGTGAAGACGCCGCCGAGGATGCCGCCAAGGATCAGGAACGGCGCAACGATCGCCCAGAAAGCGCCGCGGAAGGATGACGCAATCTCGCTCAAGCTGGCGCGCTTTTCGGCGACCGGATAGCTCCGCTTGGTCGAGACCCAGCGGTTAGCGATCATCAGACCGATGCCGATCAGCAGACCTGGAATACAGCCCGCAGCGAACAGCGCGGCGACGTTGATCTGCATGATGTAGGCGTAGATCACCATGATGATCGACGGCGGAATGATCGGACCGAGCACGGTCGCCGCCGCCGTCACCGCCGCAGCGTAACGGGCGTGGTATCCCTCCTTGGCCATGGCTGGAATCAGGATCTTGCCCAGAGCGGAGGCGTCGGCGACGGCTGAGCCACTGATGCCGGAAAAAATCGTTGCCGAGACGATGGTGACGTGGCCAAGGCCACCCCGCATATGGCCGACAAGCCGCTGCGAAAAGTCGACAAGGCGCTGCGTGATGCCGCCGACGTTCATCAATTCGCCGGCCAGGATGAACAGTGGGATGGCGAGCAGCGGGTAGACGTTGATGCCGACGAACAGCCGTTGCGGCACGACGAGCAGGAAGCTCGAGCGGCCGTCGGCGAGAAACCCGATCAGCGGTCCGATCGCCAGCGCAAACACCACCGGCACACCAATAGCCATGACGCCCAGAAAGACCCAGAGGAAGACAAGACTCATGGATCGCACATCCCCCTGTTCAAAGCCATCTCAGCCGGCTCCCCGATCACAATCCCTGCGTCGAGATGGTTTCGTCCTCGGCGACGATCGGCTCGGGATAGCCGAGCAGCACCGTCAGCATCAGCTCCAGCGCGACGAGCGCCATCAGCGCGGCGCCGACCGGCATACACACAAAGATCCAAAACATCGAAACGTCGCCGATCGTCAGGGCCACCTGGTTGCGTCCGTTCCAGGCGAACTGCCAGCCGTACCAGACCAGCATCAGCATCAGGATGAGCACGATGGCATGGACGAGCACGCGGATCACTCTGCGGACGAAGGTGGGCAATCCGGGTGGCAGCAGCTCGATCGAGACATGCGCGCCGTGACGAAATCCCAGCGGGGCGCCGATGAATGCGAGCCAGACCATCAGAAACTTGGCGGCATCTTCCGCCCAGGCTATCGAGTCATTGAAACCGTAACGAAAGATCACGGACATCGCGACGATCACGGCAATGGCCGCAACGAGCGCGATGGAGGTCCATTTGCAGGCGAAATGGAGGGCGGCATTCAGCTTGACAAGCCACGACACGGGTGCGGGCGGAGTCATCGCTTGTTGCGGCATGGCGGGACGTCTCCCCTCTGCCGTGCGCTCTCACGGCCCTTTCGCTCGACTATTGAAATGATGACATAGGCGAGTGCTCCTGCGGAAGGTCTATATCGCGGTCATAGCGGCAATCGATGTTGCGGCGCACACTTGCGTCCGGAGGTTGAGTGGAGTGCCGCATGCCGGACAGCGCCGGCCAGAGTTCAGCCGCGGCGGTTGCCGAGGCGCTCGCGCGCGATGATCAGCTTCATGATTTGCGCCGTGCCGTCGCCGATCTCGAGCCCCATGACGTCTCGCAGCCTTTGTTGATGGGGAAGATCGAGTGACCAGCCGTAGTGTCCATGCGTCAAGAGACACTGATGAATGACATCAACCGCAGTCTTCGGCGCGAGCCACTTGCACATCGCCGCCTCCATGGTGTGCGGCAGGTTCGCATCCTTCAGGCGCAGCGTGTGATAGCAGAGCTGGCGTGCTGCCGCGATCATCGTCTCGGCCTCGGCGAGCGGGAACGTCACGCCCTGGTTACGCGAGAGGGGCGCGCCGAACGCCTCGCGCTGCTGGATGTAGATCCACGACTCGTCGAGCGAGGCTTGCGCTGAGCCAAGCACTTGCAGCCCGATCAGCGCACGTGAGAAATCGAACCCCTGCATGACCTGGATGAATCCTTGCCCATCTTCGGCCAACCGATTCTCCGCGGGCACGATCACGTCATCGAAAAAGATCGACGCGCGTCCGACAATTTGACTGCCAAGATCGCGGTAGCGCTGCGTGGTGATGCCGGGCGTATTCATTGGAACCAGAAAGGCGCTGACGCCGCGCGCGGCCGCCTCGATCGGACCGGTGCGCGCAAACACGACCACGGCGTCCGCCTGTGCACCCAAGCTGATCGACGACTTTTCGCCCTTGAGAACGTAGCGGGTGCCATCGCGACGCGCTGCAAGACCGAGCCGCGCAGCATCGGATCCCCCGCGCGGCTCGGTCAGGGCCAGACTTAACAAGACTTCGCCGGCCGTCAGCTTGCCAAGCCACTCGCGCGCGAGATCCGGGTTCGCATGGCTCGCGAGGATCTTGCCGTTGAGCGAGCTCAGAATCTGTACGTAGGCGACATTGATGTCCGCGTAGCCGATCGCCTCGGCAATGAGGCCACTGGTCAAGCTCGGAAGGCCAAGGCCGCCATACTCCTCCGGCAGCTCCGGCGCGATGAGCCCGAGCTGCCCCATATCGCGCAGCAGTGTGCGGTCGATTGTCGACTCGGACTCGCGTTGCATGTAACCGGGTGCAACACGCTCGCTGGCGAAACGGCGAGCTGTCTCCTGGATCGATCTGAGCTCGTCGCTCAGGGTCGGATCGGTTGTCGCCATGGCTGTCTCTCGTTAAATGGTGCGATCGCGGGCTCTCACCTGCGAGCATGCGGACGAGTTAGCATAGTCCCGCCAATACCGGCGAACGCTTTTGCAGCCGCAAGGCGGAGAGGCTTCGAACCGCAGCGCGTTCGTTTTGATCAGTCTATCTCCTCGATTGAGGTGACCATGACCTCACGCCGCTCAGAGTTTCCGGATACTCCTGTGCCGCCACGCGCATGGCAGCGGATGCTGTCGGGACGGCGGCTCGATCTCCTGGCGCCGTCACCCGAAGACGTGGCGATCGAGGATATTGCGCACGGACTTGCGCGCGTCGCCCGGTGGAACGGACAGACGGTCGGCTCGCATGCGCTTTCTGTCGCCCAACATACGCTTCTCGTCGAGGAGATCACGTCCACGCTCAATCCTGCCTGGGAGAAGCGCTGGCAGCTCGCAGCCTTGCTGCACGACGCGCCCGAGTACGTGATCGGCGACCTGATCAGCCCATTTAAAGCCGCCATCGGCCTCGACTACAAGTCGTTCGAGCAGCGGCTTCTCGCTGCGATTCACCGGCGGTTTCGTTTGCCACATCCGCTTCCGGAGGAAGTGAGCCTGGAAATTAAGCGCGCCGACCGCATCGCGGCCTATTACGAAGCAACGCGGCTCGCCGGCTTTGCAGAACCCGAGGCCCAGCAGTTCTTCGGCCCCGTGGCGATGCTGCCGAGCGCCCTCGCATTCACTTTGGAAACCTTGACGGCCGAGCCCGCCGCTCTCATGCAGAAAAAATTTCTTGAACGTTTCGCAGTCCTCGCCACAGTTTAGGCGTGCTTCAGCACGATCCATAGGCGATTGCGACTAAACTCGAGACTTGCAAATCATGCGCAGAACATCCCGGTTAGGAGTTGCTCCGACACTGTTGGTGGCGCCACGCGACAGCATTGTCGAAGTCGTCAATCGAACCGGCGCCCGACACCTCGTCACTTGCATGATCGACGGCCAGCCTCCCACGCCATCAGGCATCGACCCGACACGGCATCTCCGGCTCGCCATGCATGACATCGAAACAGAGTTGGAGGGCTACTCACCACCTTCTCCCGAGCACATCGTCGCGCTGCTGGATTTCGTCGCGGGCTGGGATCACGCTGATCCACTGCTCATTCACTGCTACGCAGGCATCAGCCGCTCGACGGCAGCGGCGTTCACGACGCTCTGCGCACTCAACCCGACTGCGGACGAGCAAGTGATCGCTCAGAGCATTCGCCAGCGCTCTTCGAAAGCACAGCCGAACCGGCTCTTCGTCGCGCATGCCGACCGTCTGCTCGGTCGCAACGGACGCATGATCCGTGCCATCGAGACGATTGGACTGGGAGACATCTCAGGGTTGAACGATCCGATTTCGCTCCCGGCAATCTTCTCGTGAGCTGCCGTGAGTCGGCACGCTGCACGGCATTCCAGGAGCTGTTGTATTTCGCCGACAGCTGATTGCGACAGTTGAGCGTTGCCCGGCAAATACCTCAAGTTCACCAGAAAATTGCCCGAATTGGTGTCGAGCATCTGCGTCGAGGAGAACCCCGCATGCAAGATGACATTGGCAGAGCCCGGCGCGCTGACATGACCAAAGAGCATTGGAGCGATGAGGACCATGTATCCGCGCGTGGCAAGATTCAGCCAATGGATCGCTTTTCGGTAGAACTGACGGCGGCCGTTATTGCTCTCAACGCGGACCAGCCAGTGGTTCTCGTCAAACCGAGCAAAGCCGGTGAGACGACTCTCCCATCAGAGGTGTTTCATCCGCATCGGCATCGTGCACTCGAGGATGCAATCCGCGCGCGCATCGCATCGCAGACGGGCCTGGAACTTGGCTACGTTGAGCAATTGCTGACGGATTGCGGACTGCCGCGAGCCGTCGACGGCGCGAACGATCGGCAGCTGTCGATCGGCTATCTCGCCTTGATCAGGGTCGAGGGATGCGCGGCCAACGAGGCCGATCCCTGGATCAGCTGCTACGACTTCCTGCCCTGGGAGGACTGGCGTAAGGGACGTCCCGCCATGCTGGCGGCGCTCGAACCGCAGATTTTGGCGTGGGCCGCTGCCGATCCAGAGACTCACGAGAGCGCTGACGCGCGTGAGCAAACGATGAGCCGGCAAGAGCGCGTCCGGATCATGTTCGGGCTCGACGGCGCGAAGTGGGACGACGAGCGCGTACTCGAGCGTCTTGATATCTTGGATGATGCGGGCCTGTCGAATGCGGTGGCCAAGCGCATCCTACGCGCGGATCATCGTCGCATTCTTGCCACCGCCCTTGCCAGGCTCCGGGCCAAGATCCGCAATCGACCGCTGGTCTTCGAGTTGCTGCCACCCGTTTTCACGTTGTTCGAGTTGCAGAAGACGGTCGAGGCGATTCTCGGTCCCCACCTTCACAAGCAGAACTTCCGGCGCCTGGTCGAGGGCACCGGACTGGTCGAGCCGACGGGAGATGTGCGCACCCATACGGGCGGGCGTCCTGCGAAGCTGTTCCGCTTCCGCCGGGAAGTGCTGCTCGAGCGCCCGGCGCCAGGCGTCCGGATCAAGGCTGGCCGCGCGGCTTGAAGGCTCAGTGACAGCACGAGCGAGGCGACCATCTCGGAGCGGGCCGAGAGAGGTTGCAGCCGCCGCGGTGTCCCCGAGAGTGTCGCGACTTAGCCTGCGCCGGAGATCTCCGATCCGGTGTTTTGAGAATTTGTCGGTGACGCTGTTCCGCGTCGCTAATGCAAATCGGAGCGAACCGAGGCACGGGACGCTTTCAACGCCTCGAACGCTTCGATGATCTGGTCGTAGGGCAGCTCCTGCGCCGCGCTCCCCGTCCTGATCTCTGTCGCCACGATGTCCAGTGGTTTTCTGAGCAGAGCATCGGTTGCCCGGCGCCTGTCAGCGGATGCCTGCTCGGTCAGCTCCTGAATGGTGATCGCGAGCACGTGGGGGTCGAGGGAGACCACGCGATCAACCTGATGCGCATTGGGATCGACCGACTGGGCGCCATCGCCCTCGACAATACCGATGACCGGAATCTGCCGGCGAAAGCTGGTCCGAGCGATATGGCGTTCGGTCAGTTCGACCAGGGACGGCGGGCAGTCGGGGACAATTCGCGCAATTGCGACATGCGATTGGGTCATCGCGATCCGGATGGCCGTTTCGAGGGCCGGCTTGTCGCCGAGAGCAAGCTGCAGATCCCGCTCCCCGATCTGATCGAATCGGTAGAGCAACGCTTGCATCCGATCTAGCGCCCCGGTCAACCGCGCGAGGTCATCCCCACCGCTCCAACCCGCACTAACGAATATCCGAAAGACGCTGATGCTCACGGGCCCCCCCGCTGCCAAAATCGACGCCGGATACTAGGCGCGTGATCGTGAAGCGCTCGTTAACGTGCATGCGATTGCAGTGCCAGATTGCCACATTGGTACATTGACGCCCGGGACCGATGCTGTTTGTCATGGCTCGATGTTCGACAGCCTGAGACCGTCCGAGTTCCGCATCGAGCCATCCGCCGGTGATGACGCGGCCGGCACGCCCTGGGTGCTGGAACATCGCCGGATTGCGCAGTCGAACGCTCCTGTGACGGCGCCAGCACGCAGCGGGCTAGGCCGGGTTGGGCTGGCAGGTGCCGCTTTGGCGGCCTTACTGGCGCACGGGGCAGCATTCGCGGCACTCTACGTTGCGACATTGACCGAGATCGAGCGGCTCGGGGCCGGAGGCGTCGAGGTCGAGGCGGTGAGTGTCGAGATGATCGCGAGGCCGGACATCGCCCCTGCTCGTTCGGGTGACCGAAACGGCGAGGTCCCATCCTCGGCAAGCGGGGCGGGCATACCCGGGCCAAAACCGGTCACAAGCTCTCTGGATCAGTACGAGACGGAGACCGCCGGCCCTTCCGGGCTGCCCGTGCTGGCAATCGACGCGCCGGCGCCGATCACAGTTGACCTCAGTCTTCCTTCAGACTCTGCCGATGTCAGTGCTCGTGATCATACCCCTGCGCCGCAGGGCCCGCTCGCGCGAGCGACTGTTCGGGCTGACGATCCACGCGAGGCCCGCGAGACAGTGACACCGGTTGCCAATGCACAGTCGGGAACTGGCGCAGGTGGTCCTCCCCAGATCGAAGGTGGCGCACCCCTTGTGACCGCGAGCGTGTCAGCCGGAGCGTCTGCGCCAGCCGTCAGCCCGGGTGCCGTCCGGCACTACGCCAAGGCGGTCGCCGAAGCGCTCAGCCGCACGAAACCGAAGCCTGGCGCGCCCGGCAGCGTCCGCGGAACCGTCAGGCTCGCTTTTGCGGTCGCGCCCGACGGCCGGCTGGAAGAGGTGCGGATCGTCCACTCCAGCGGCGCCCCAAGAATTGATTCGATCGCGATCGAAGCAGTGAAGGCTGCACGCTTCCCGCCCCCGCCGCCAGGCATGACTCTGGCGCAGCGCAGCTACGAGATTCCTTACGTGTTCCGCTGAGCAGCTCGTGCACCAGCGCCCGAAAAGTGCGCGCCAATCAGTGTGCACAATAGTAAGATCGCGCCAGTGATTCGCAGTGCCTTGCGTCCGCACCGGTTGATGCGCATCGGCGTATCTCCTGCGACCACGAAGAACGCCCACAGCGGAAAAAACTCATGATCAAATCTCTCGCACTTGCTGCCCTTCTTGCCGGCTCATCCGTTATCTTGGCGGCTGGTTCCACCAGCGCCGTGCTTGCCGCGTCTTGCGTGAATAAAGCCGGCTCGGGCACCAACTTCAGCAAGGACGGCGCCATGTTCCAGGCGTGGGAAGCTGTACTGCAGGCCACGGACTGGGGCTCCTGGAGCTCGTTCATGTCGCAGGGAGGCAAGGTTGGTACTGCGCCCGGCTATAAAGTGAGCAAGGTCTCGAGCAAGTGCGAGGCGGGTGGCCTCGGCCAGACCTGCAAAATGCAAGCGACGCTCTGCAAGTAATCGGACGGGCCACTTGCGCTGCAATGTCGAACGAGAGGGCTCTGCAGCCTTCTCGTTTGCGTTTCGAGCAGCGCGTTTGAGCATGGCGGTTTTGCAATTGCAGCTTGCGGCGAAAGCAGCGCGCGTGCTGCGGATTCGTGCCATCATCGGTGAATTGCAGCACGACACTGATGACCGGAACCAGTTCCATGGCACGCCAGCAACGGCACATGAACATCGGCATGTCGATCCGCGGCCTCGGGTATCACCCGGCCGCCTGGCGCCACCCAGACGTGCCACCCGATGGAACGCTCTCGTTCGAACATTACGCGAGGAGCGCCATTGCCGCCGAGCGCGGCAAGTGCGACCTCATCTTCTTCGCCGACGGCATTGCCATTCGCGAACGCGACGTGCCGAAAGGCTCGCTCAGGCGCATGGGCTACGAGCTTTTCGAAATGGAGCCGATGACGCTGCTCCCGGCACTCGCCGTGGTGACGAAGCACATCGGACTCGTCACCACCGCATCCACCACCTACAACGAACCGTTCAACATCGCGCGGAAGTTTGCCACGCTCGACTGGATCAGCAAGGGTCGCGCAGGCTGGAACGTGGTGACATCCTGGTCGGAGGCCGAAGCCAGGAACTTCGGCCGCGAGGAGCAGCTCGACTACGACACGCGCTATGACCGGGCGGCGGAATTCGTCGACGTCGTGCGCGGCCTCTGGGACACCTGGGAGGATGACGCGCTCATCTTCGACAAAGAATCAGGTGTCTTCCACGACGAAGCAAAGCTGCATGCGCTCGATCATAAAGGCCGCTTCTTCTCGGTGCGCGGGCCCTTGAATGTCATGCGTCCACCGCAAGGTCATCCTGTCATTGTGCAGGCGGGCGCCTCCGAGCAGGGCCGCGAGCTTGCGGCGGCGACCGCCGATATCGTTTATGCCATCCACCCGACCAAGGCCGCGGGGCAAGCTTTCTTTCGCGACATCAAAGGGCGAATGTCCAAGTATGACCGTGCACCCGGGCAGCTGAAGATATTACCGGCGCTGCGCCCTATTGTCGGAAAGACGCGCGCGGAAGCCAGGGCGAAGTACGATCGCATGCAGGAGGTCTTGCACCCGCTGGTCGGCCTCAATCGCCTCTCGAATGCACTGGGCGATCTGTCGGACTGTGATCTCGACGGCCCGGTTCCACTCGATCGGCTGGGACCGGCGGAGTTGAAGAGCACCAGCAAGGCACTGATCGAGCGGGTCAAGCGCGATAACCCGACGATTCGAGAGCTTTACAGTGACGTTGCAGGCAAGGGCGGTTTCGCGGTGATCGGGACACCGGCCGACGTGGCGGACGTCATGCAGGACTGGTTCGAGGGCGAGGCCTGCGATGGCTTCAACATCACCCCAAGCATCCTGCCGTCTGGTTGCGAGGACTATGTCGAGCTCGTAACGCCCGAGCTGCAGCGCCGTGGACTGTTCCGCACCGAGTACGAGGGCAAGACCTTGCGCGAGAACCTGGGTCTCGCACCGGCACCGAACCGGTTTGCGACAGGTTCGCGCTGAAGCCCAGAGCTCTGTTCGGGCGAGGCGCGTCAAACTCCGACGTTACTTCAGGCTGCCGGGCGCAACGACAGCTTGCTGGCCATGTTCCAGAGAGCAAACGGCGCACCGGTCAACATGACCTTGACGTAACGCTCCTTCTGGAACTCACCATTGAGCGAGAGGCGGGGCAGCGAGTGAAGCTGCCTGGCGTGTTTCCGATGGATCAAGCCCTTGCAGGTCGTGACCGCCGTTGCGAGCCCCAGCTCGCGTGCGATCTCGAAATCGCGCGCGCCGGCGCTCGCCTGGTCGCCATACGGAAAGCTGAAGTGCCTGCACCGCCTGCCGAGCTCCGCCTCGATCCGGCGCACGCTTTCCGAGATCTCGAGGCGCGCTTCAGAGGCGGAAAGCTTGGAGAGCGCAAGATGGCTCCGCGTGTGGGCGCCGATCGTCACGAGCGGGTCGCTCGCGAGGTCTCGGATTTCATCCCATGTCATAACCAAGTCGGAGCAGAGCGTCGAAACGTCGACGCTGTGAAGGCGGCATAGGTCAGCAACGATACCGCGCGCCTCAATCTCGGAAATGCTGCGCAGCCACCAGTAGATCTGATCGAAAGCGAGGTCCTTCTGCGCCGGATCGCGGCATTCGAAGCGGCGCCAGGCGCCTTGCATCTTCACTTCCACCGTCGTTAGCGCCGCGATGACTTTCTCGAGCTTCAGCCACCACAGATCGCCTCGGCCTTCGGGAAAATCCGTAGGCACGTAGACGGCGAACGGCAGACCGTGACGCTTGAATATCGGATACGCGTAGGTCCTGTTGTCGCGATAGCCGTCATCGAAGGTGAAGCAGGCGAAGGGGCGGTCGTGATCTCCCTCGGCAAGCCGCTGCTCGACCTCGTCCAGCGAAAGCACCTCAAAGCCTCGCGCGACGACGATTTTGACCACCGCCTCGAGAAACGACGGCGTCACCTTCAAGATGCGGTTGGGCTCGAACTCACCCGGCTCGTCCGGCCAGACATGGTGCAACGTGAAGATCACGCCGACACCCGACGTCAGCGGCGAGAGCAGACCGTCCGCACCTGAAAAGTGCAGGGCGCTCAATGCGGCCTTCATCAGACGAGTAGTACGGCGGGACATCCGGCGGGCGTCCTGATTGAATCCTGCGTTGACGGCCTGAGAAGCAAAAATCGTGCAAATTCGCAAACTCTAGGTTGATCCAGGTTTGCGGCACCGCGGACCGCTTGACAAGCGCGACCTTCGGCGCCCGCCGGCCGGCCGCACGCTATGCGCGAGCCTCCGACGTCGCATTGCTCCCGAGTTGCATTTTGGGACGTGATTGCGACGGCGCGCCACCACTGTCCAGTTTCAGCACATCGATGTCGGTTACGCGGAAGCCAAGGAAGATCCCTTCGGCAAACTCGTTCGCCGCCATGGCGTGAGAGGGGTCCTCCACCACGATCGCGGCATCGAAGCGGCCCTGTATGGCCAAGAACAGCTCGCGGATCGCGCCATTCTCACCAGCGACGACGATATGGTCATAAGCCTCGTCAAGCGCATCGAGGATGAGATTGATGCGGTCGCTTTGACCGGCCAGCCCCGTTGTCCGCGAAGTGCCGCACGGGACGACATGCACGTCTCCACCCGGCATCCGCCGGATGACATCCTCGAAGGAAGCTTCGCCCCCGAGCAGGTCCATCAGGCCCGGCACTGGCTCGAGACCGAGCTCCTGGGCCAAACCCTCTCCGTTGACGCACCAGTCGACGAGCGCGACCTGCTTGCCGTTGGCCGCAATGGCGCAGGCCACTTCGACGGCCTCCTGGCGCACGTTGATCTGGGATGCGGAGCCGGTCAATACAGTGCGGTACCCGCCCGGCTGACCGGCATTGGCAATGAGGCGGCTGGCGATCGCGTCGGGCGAAACGCTGGCGACCAAGGGCTTGGCACCGGACGATGTCGAAGCGGTCGCTCCGGCAGTCTGAGGCTCGACTGGACCGGCGGCCACCGGCGCGGAGCGAAGGGCACTCGTCAAGCGGTGCGCTGAAACAGGGTGAGCGGCGGAAGGCGCCGCGCCACGAACGGCCGGGCCACTCGCCGGCGGGGCGTTGACCGCAGCACCAGCAGAGTGCTGGCCGCGAGCACTGGCAAACAGCTCCTTCAAGATCACGCCGGCAAAGCCGAGGATCAGGCCGGCCACAGCGGCCAGCAGTGCATGCTGCATGCGCTTGGGCGACGACGGAACATTGGAAACAAGCGCCTTGGAGATCACAGAAGCCTCGAGCGCCACCGAGCGCGGGTCCTTCTTCGATTCCGCCTGCAACAATTGTGACTGGAGCTGCTCGAGCTCATTGCGCTTGGCCTTGGCCAGGCCCTCGAGCTGCGCGAGCTGCGCCATCTCGCCGGCTTTGTTGCCGACGACACTCTTGACGCTGTCCAAGTTCTTCTGCGCCAGCTCCTCACGGATGGCCAAGGTCTTGGCTTCCTTGTCCAGGCCGTCGACGATGAGCTGAGCTTCCTTGTTCACCTGCCGGCGCAGGTCTGCGACGTTGGCATTGAGCTGCTTCATGCGCGGATGACCGGACAGCAGCGTCGTTTCTGCCTCGGCTTTCTCGCGTTCGGCGCGGGTCCGCTGCGCGATCAGACCCTGGATGACCGGCGACTTCTGCACCTCCGTAATGGAGTCGACAATGCCGCGCTGCATCAGCTCACGCGCCGAGCGGGCGCGCGCCTCGGCTTCACTGCGGGCGGCGCGCGTCCTGGTGAGCTCGCTCGTCAGATCCGATAGCTGCTGCTCATTCAGGTTTGTGCTGGCGCCGGCGGCACCGCCGCCGCGGAACAGGTTGGCCTTGCTGCGGAAGCGCTCGACGTCCGCTTCGGCCATGCTCACCTCACCCGTCAATTTCTCGATTTGAGGACGGAGATACTTGCTGGCGTCTTCCGTTTCGACAACGACACGGGAGCGCAACGAGTCACGGAAGAGCTCCGTCAGGCGATTGGCAACCTCGGCTGCCAGCCTGTTGTCGGCCGATGAGAACTCGATATTGATAACTCGCGTGTCACGAACCTGCGCGACTTGCAGCGCCTTGTAGTAGTTGCTCAGCGTTGCTTCCTCAGGCGTTTCTCCCGTGCGCGGCCCCGAAAGTCCGATGCTGCGCAGCAGACCGCTCGTCAATCCCTTGCCCGGCAGATGTGTATTGAACTCGGCCCGCTCATCGAGCTTCAGGTCCTTGATCAGCAGAGAGGCGAGATCGCGCGACTTGAGTGCGATCACCTGGCTGGCAACAGCTTCCCTGTCGACGCGCGTCGTATCTGCTTGCGGGCCGCCCGCGAGCGGACGCTTCAGCGGATCGTCAGTGCTTCGCGACGAAATCTGGATTTGTGCTTCCGAGCTGAACTTTGCTGGCACAACCGAGAGAACACCGAATGTTCCGAAGCTAAGGACTATCGACGTCGTCAGGATCTTGGCGGCATTGCGCTTGAGCACCGACCATAGCGAGGTGATGTCGATGTCGTCGGGAGAGGAATGAAACTGAGAGCGCATTGTCTGCTGCCTGATTTCAGGGGAAGCGCGTCTGTCGCTGCTTTTGACGGGCTACCCGACGTACCGAATTAGAACGCGTCTGCGTAACCAAACTCTTAAGCGCGCCATTTCGCGACGCCTGCTCAGCATTTCTTAACCCCTGGAGGTCTAGAACGCCGCAAGTGCCAGCATCTATGCAGGATCAGTGCAAATGACGTTGCGCGTCGCAAAGCTCACGTTCTGTATTGCATTGGCCGTCGTCATTTCCGGTTGCGCCGCCCATAACGATGACTGGTCGGAGCAGACGTCCGTCCATGTTGCTCGGGGCCCAGCCGATCCGTCATTCAATGATTGGAGCGCCCCGACCGTCATTCCCGTCGGACTGCAAGGGCCACAGGCCGTCGCCGACACGGATGGTCCCTATCTCCTCGATTCGGGAGACAAGCTCCGCGTCTTTGTCTACGGCCAGCCGAACCTGTCTCGCTTGTACGCCGTCGATCACGGAGGCTGGATCACTGTGCCGCTCATCGGCGCCGTCAAGGCACGCGGCCTGACCACGTTCGATCTCGAGCGTTCGATCAAGGGCAAGCTCGGCGTTCAATATGTGAAGGATCCCCAAGTTACGGTCGATATTCAGCAGAACCGGCCATTCTTCATTCTTGGTGAGGTCAAGACCGCGGGCCAGTACCCCTATGTCAGCGGCATGACTGTGAAAACAGCAGTTGCCATCGGCGGCGGTTTCTCCGAGCGCGCCAACGAGCACCGCATTCAGTTGACGCGTCGTGTCAACGGTCTCGTCGAGCGCATGGATGTGCCGGACGACTACGTGGTGCAGCCAGGCGACACCGTCTACGTCTACGAACGGTTTTTCTGAGAATGACGGCCTGCCGACGCTCGAGCACCTCATGAGTTCCTGATCAACCGAGTCCCACGGCATGCCGGAACAGCCACTCCGCATTCTGCATTGCTTGCGCGCCCCGGTTGGCGGCCTATTCAGGCACGTCCGCGATCTCGCTCGCGAGCAGGCAGCGCGTGGTCACGAGGTCGGCATCATTTGCGACGCCAATGCCAATGACCCGCTGACCAAAGGCCGGCTCGCCGATATCACGCCAGCCTTGAACCTTGGTCTCCATCGCGTTCCGATGAGCCGCGAGGTCGGCTTCTCCGACCTGGCGACGGCACGCCAGATCAAGCGCATCGGCAAGGACACCAGCGCCGACGTCATTCACGGTCATGGCGCGAAGGGTGGCGCCTACGCACGCTACGCCACGCACGCGCTCAAACGCCGGCCTGGCCGCGTGGTGGCATTCTACACGCCGCACGGCGGCAGCCTGCACTATGATCCAACGTCCCTGAAGGGCCGCGCCTTCATGGCGGTCGAGCGCCGCCTCCTCGGACTCACTGACGGACTGATCTTCGAGAGCGCCTACGCAGCGCGCACCTTCGCGACCAAGGTCGGCCAACCGGGCTGCCCCTGGCGAGTGATCCACAATGGTCTTCTTCCCGAGGAGCTCAACCGCCTCGTACCGGCCCCGGATGCAACGGAGTTTCTGTTCATCGGCGAGCTCCGGCACCTCAAGGGAATCGATCTTCTGCTCGAAGCGTTGGCCATACTCGCCGAGCAGCACACGGTCCGCGTCACGATTGTCGGATCGGGCCCCGACGCAGCCGCGTTCCGCAAGCTCGCCTGCGAACTTGGCGTCGCGCCGCTCGTCCGGTTTCGGGATGCAATGCCTGCCCGGCAAGCCTTTAGTCTCGGGCGCATTCTGGTGATGCCGTCGCGCGCCGAGAGCTTGCCTTATATCGCACTCGAAGCGGCGGGCGCTGGCCTGCCGCTGATCGCGAGCAACGTTGGCGGCATGCCGGAGATTGTCGCCGGAACAGATACGGCTCTCGTTCAGGCTGGGGACAGCGCAGCTCTCGCCAAGGCGATGCGGGACACGCTGGCTGGTGAGGTTTGGGCGATCGACCGCGCTGCGCGGCTCCGGGAGGCAATCGGCAAGCGCTTCACGGTTCGCAAAATGACCACCGACATTCTTGCGTTCTATGCCGAAGCGCTAGCCGCCGACAGTTTGGATCGGATCGCTGACCAAGTCCGCGCGGCCAGTCATCGGCCCCCAACGGCCGCTCAAGGCACTCAGCGCCCCAACCTCTTTTTCGATGCATCGTAACGCGCCCTCGTGTCCGCGTTCATCGGATAAAGGCCAGGGAGTGCTGCGCCCTTCTCGACTTCCTTCATGATCCAAGCCTCCTGGCTCTCTTGCTCTGGCGCAAGAGCGACAACCTCGTCGATGAGCTTCTGCGGAATGACCACCGCGCCATCATCGTCGACCACGACGACATCGTCCGGGAACACCGCCACGCCACCGCAGCCGATCGGCTGTTGCCAGGCGACGAACGTCAGCGCCGCGACCGACGGCGGTGCGGCGCCACCGCGGCACCACACGGGAAGCCCGGTCGCGAGCACGCCGGCGACATCGCGCACCACGCCGTCCGTGATGAGGCCTTGCACGCCGCGCTTCTTCATGCGTGCGCACAGGATATCGCCGAAGATGCCGGCATCGGTGACACCCATCGCATCGGCAACCGCAATCGAGCCTGCGGGCATCGCTTCGATGGCCGCGCGGGTCGAAATCGGCGACGACCAGGATTCCGGCGTCGCCAAGTCCTCGCGCGCGGGTACGAAGCGCAGTGTGAAGGCGCGTCCGACCAGTCGCGGCTGGCCTTTCGCGAGCGGCACCGAACCGCGCATCCAAACGTTCCGGAGGCCCTTCTTCAGCAGGATCGTAGTCACGGTCGCCGTCGTCACGGCCTCAAGCGTTCTGACGATGTGCGGGTCGAGGCTCATGGGGTGTGTCCTGGCGCGGGGTGGAGACCAGCGGCATAGAGCAGAGTTCGGACTTAGGCAAAAGGGGGTGACCACGTCGTGGCTCGCCTGCGCATGTCAGGTGATTGCAGGCGATGTGACCGCAGCCACGGACGCCATGGACTCGATGGAAGGGTTGCTCCTGGGTCGCGAGGCGACTAGATAGGGGCTGGGCTGGCGGTGGACGAGGCCCTCGCCAACCGGGTCAGGTCCGGAAGGAAGCAGCCCTAACGAACCGGTCGCGGGTCATCGCCAGCTCAATTCCCCCTAGCCCAGTCCGATTGTGCCGGCTCACATGTTGCCGCGTATCGAGCCCGTGGACGGACAAGATGCTGGCCACCGTTCAATGCTTGCCATCCGCTGCGCGCCCCGAGTTGCACAAGCCGGTCATTAAGGTTATGAAAGTGTTAATAAATTCGATAAAATTCGATCTTCGCGCCAGCGCATTCTGAGGCGCTCTGGACGCGTTCTCGTCCGAGTGGCTACCCCCCTAGCTGACACCCCTCGAACCCCTCTAGAATCGCTTCCTAGCGCGAAACAGAGCCATTCTAGCGTGGGCCCCTCGCCCTCGGACGGGTGGAGCCGGACTTGCAGATGAAAGTCGTGCGGCCACCGCACTTGGCGATTGGGCGATGCGCCTGGATACGGTAGAGGTTGCCTGCGAAACTCAAAAATGCGGCTGCCCGGCCTGGCGCAGCATCATCGGGACCACATGGCGAAGCGAAAGGGCAGCGACGAGGGCAAGACCGAGGCCGGCGCCTCGGGAGTTGATCCGGCCCCCGGCCAGCCTCCGTCGGGCGGCTCGGGATCAGCCCCGGTTTCGTCTGGCTACGTCGTCCTCGCGCGCAAGTACCGCCCGGCCACGTTCGACGACCTGATCGGCCAGGAAGCGATGGTCACGACGCTGCGCAATGCCTTCGCGGCCGACCGGATTGCCCAAGGATACATGCTGACCGGCGTCCGCGGCGTCGGCAAGACCACAACGGCGCGCATTCTTGCGCGGGCGCTGAACTATGAGCTCGCCGGGGGCACCGACCGCCCGACCATCGACATGCCGGAGCTCGGCCGCCATTGCCGAGAGATCATGGAGAGCCGGCACCCGGACGTGGTCGAGATGGACGCGGCATCGAACACCGGCGTCGAGAACGTCCGCGAGATCATCGACAGCGCGCGCTACAAGCCGATTGTGGCGCGCATCAAGGTGTTCATCATCGACGAGGTGCACATGCTGTCGAAGGGCGCGTTCAACGCCCTTCTGAAGACGCTGGAGGAGCCGCCGCCGCACGTAAAGTTCATCTTTGCGACGACCGAGATCCGCAAGGTGCCGGTCACCGTGCTCTCCCGTTGCCAGAGGTTCGATTTACGCCGCGTCGACGTGCCGGTTTTGGCTGACCACTTTGCAAAGATCATCGCCAAGGAAGGCGTCACCGCAGAGGACGAGGCGCTGGCGCTGATCGCGCGGGCCGCTGAAGGCTCGGTGCGCGATGGCCTGTCGCTGCTCGATCAGGCAATTGCGACATCGGCCGCGGGCAAGGGCGCCGTCACCGCTGCCGATGTGCGCGCCATGCTGGGACTGGCCGATCGCGGGCGACTGTTCGATTTGCTCGAGCACCTGTTCGCCGGACGCACGGCGCCGGCGCTGGAGGCATTCGCAGCCCTGCATCGCGATGGCGCCGACCCGATCCAGGCTTTGGGCGACTTGGCGGAAGCCGTGCATCTGACGACGCGGATCAAGATCGCGGGAGAGGCGGCGGCGGGCGCGGAACTCTCGGCCGAGGAACGCCGCCGTGGCGCTGCGCTGGCGGCGGAGCTTTCAATTCCTGTGCTCTCGCGCGGGTGGCAGATGCTGCTCAAAGGCATCGACGAGGCGGGACGCGCACCAAACACGCTCGCCGCTGCCGAAATGCTGCTGGTGCGCATCGCGCATGCGGCGGATCTGCCGAGCCCGGAGGACATCATCGGCCGGCTCGGCGGCGGCAGCTTCGCGCGGCGGCCGGCAGGTGCTGATGGTGGCGATGGCACGCCGGCGCCGGGTGGGCGCGGGCCTCTCAACGCGGATCGAGCGACGCCGCCGGCCGGTCGCGACAGCAGCGCCACGATGCCACCAGATCTGGCGGACGACACGTCCGGCGCCTCCGATGACTCGGTGCCCCTCGCCGATCCTGCCCAATACGGCGCCTTCGATCCGAGCGCGGATGGCATCGATCCCGACGACGAGGGCGATGGCACGGAAAGCCCCGAGGCGGTTCCGGCACCGGCTCAGCCCGCCGATCCGCGCTCGTTCCAGGAGGTGGTCGATCTGGTCGGTAGTCGCCGCGACATCAAGTTGAAGCACCACCTCGAGAACCACACTAGCCTCGTGAAATTCGATGCAGCGGGCGCGATCGAGATCCATCTGCTGCCAGGCGCGCCAGCGGAGATCGCCAACGATCTGCGCGAGAAGCTCAACCGCTGGACGGGGCGGCGCTGGATGATTGCGCTCGCAAAGGTGCGCGGTGAGCGCCCACTGGCCGAGGTTCGCCGCGAGCGGGAAGCCGCCGAGCTCGAGGCCTTGAAGCAGCATCCGGCTGTTGCCGCCGTGCTGCAGCATTTTCCCGATGCTCGAATCCAGAGCGTGAAGCCCGTGACAGCCGCGCGCGACGACGATCAGGCAACCGGATGAGTGATTGGTGACTTGTGATTGGTGATTAGTTTGCCGCGGACGGCTCAACGGCTCCTGGCCAGTCATCAATCACTAATCACGATCATCTCTCAACGTCCCAAATCCTTCCCCACCAAGGACCCATCCCATGAAAGACCTGATGAAGCTGATGAAGCAGGCCCAAGAGATGCAGGGTCGCATGCAGCAGTTGCAAGATGATCTCGCTGCAATGGAGGTTGAAGGGCAGTCGGGCGGCGGGCTGGTGAAGATGACCCTCAACGGCAAGGGCGAGATGAAGGCGCTGCGCCTCGATCCGGGCCTGATCAAGCCGGGCGAGGCGGAGATCATCGAGGATCTGGTGGTGGCCGCTTTTGCGGATGCACGAGCCAAGGTCGAAGCCCAGATGCAGGCGAAAATGCAGGAGATCACCGGCGGACTGCCGCTACCGCCGGGGATGAAGCTGTTCTGAGGCGCGACGCGAGAGGCGAGCAGCAGAATATGGTGATCATCGGTGACGTTTGATCGGGGAGAAAATTGCAACTTCCCGCTTGTCACCGCGGCAACATGCTGCTGGCCACACGCCATTCGCTCTTCTCGCAGCTAAGTTCCATGCCGTAAATGCGGAGCGACCCGGCGCCTCTGCCACAGGCCTGCCGCTCAAATCAGGTGTATGGTGTCGCGTCGCGGGCAGGATTTGCGCCAGCGAGTGAAGCGGGGAAATGCGAGGCGATGACCGCCACGGCCGAGCCAGTTCAGCAGGGCGGCATTCTCACCATTACGGGGCGGCAATGGCTGATCCTATTGATGGTGCAGCTCGCCAACATGCTGTTCGGCATGACGATCACGCTTGCGAACCTGGTGCTGCCGCAGGTGCGCGGCACGCTGTCGGCGACGCAGGACGAGATCTCCTGGGTGGTGACGCTCAATCTGGTGGCCACCGCAGTTGCGACCCCAATGACCGGCTGGCTTGCCGCGCGTCTTGGCTGGCGCACCATGATGTTCTGGACGGTGCTGGGCTTCACGATCTCCTCGTTCCTCTGCGGCATCGCCAACAGCCTCGAGACGCTGATCATCTATCGCGTGGCGCAGGGCGCCTTCGGGGCGCCGATCATGCCCATGGGTCAGGCGATCCTGCTTGCGACGTTCCCGCCACATCTGCAGCCGTTCGCGCTCGTGATGTGGGGTGTCGGCGCGGTATTCGGGCCGGTGGTCGGGCCCATTCTCGGCGCCATGGCGACGGAGGCCTACAATTGGCGCGCGGCGTTCTTCATGATCGTGCCGCCGGGCATCGCCGCGCTGGTCTGTGTCTGGTTTGCGCTCTCGAGCCACACGCAGCGCAGGCCCCTCACCTTCGACTGGATCGGGTTTCTCGCGCTTTCGACGGCGATCGTCGCAGCGCAGCTGATCTTCGACCGCGGCCAGCGGCTCGACTGGTTCGACAGCCGCGAGATCATCCTCCTCGCGTTCGTCGGTGTCCTGGCACTCTGGGTATTCGTCGCGCACTGCCTCACCGCCGAGCAGCCGTTCCTCAATCCCCGCCTGCTGCTTGACCGCAATTTCGCTGTCGGCACCTTGATTGCGTTCGTCATGGGCATGCTGAACTTCACCAGCCTGGTGCTGTTCCCGAGCCTACTGCACGATCTGCGCGGCTATCCCGACAGCGTGATCGGCGTGCTGATTGCGGCGCGCGGGATCGGCAATTGGTGCGCTTTCTTCTTCATCGCGCAGATGACGCGGATTGCACCGCGCTTCTGCATCGGGTCGGGGCTCGCCATCCAGGCCGTCGGCGGCTTCTGGATGGGCACGTTCGACATCAACGTCACCGACTTCGACGTGTTCTGGAGCCATTTCCTGATGGGGCTCGGCCAGAGCGTCGCCTTTACGCCGATGGCCGTGATGGCGTTCTCCACACTGCCCAGGCATCAGATCACCGAAGCGTCAGCCGTCTTCACGATGATGCGCAACTTCGGCTCGAGCCTCTTCATCTCGCTGTCGGTGCTGGTGCTGGTGCGCTCGACAACGATCAACTACGCGCGACTGACCGAGTTCATCACGCCTTATCGCGAGGCCCTGGCGCTCTCGAGCCTGCCGTCATCCTGGAACTTCGAGACCGCGGCGGGCCTCGCCCGGATCTCCAACGAGGTGCGCCGGCAAGCGGCCATGATCGGCTACGTCAATGCGTTCCACCTGATGGCTTTCACGGCGGCTGCCGCTGTGCCACTCGCATTGATGCTGAAAGCGCGGCCGAAGACCCCAGCGCCGGCGTGAGACCGTCACACCCGTGGGAACGTCACCGCCTCGATCTTGTTGCCGTCGGGGTCGAGGATGAAGGCACCGAAGTAGCCGGTCATTGCGCCTTGTCGCGGCCCCGGTGCGCCATCACTGCGGCAGCCGAGTGAAACCGCTGCGTCGTGGAACTCTCGCACCGCTGATTCTGATGGCGCCCGCAGCGCGACATGGGCGCCCGTGTTGTCCGGCGCCCGCAGCAGGTCGCCGCGCAGATTGAGCCACAGCTCCGGATAGCGCTTGCCGAAGCCCACGGTTGCAGCGCGGTCGACGAGCCGCGTCATACCCAATGGCGCGAGCATCTTTTCGTAAAGCGCGGCACTTATCGCGAGATCGCAAACTGCAATGGAGACGTGGTCGATCATGCGACACCTCTAACGATTCAGAACCATCGTTCGGGCGCAGGGGCCGGCCCCTGCCGCGGGAGCGCGAGGGGCGCGGAGCCCCTCGCTGGGTCTCGCATCACAGCTCGACGGCCATGGGTGCCGTGCCGCCTCCTCACAGCACCGCGAACTTCGAGTTCTTCGCATCCGTCACCAGCATGCATCCCGGCGCGTGCGTGATCGCGATCTCCGGCGCAATCGTCGCGATCACCGCTTGCGGCGTAACCCCACAGGCCCAGAATACCGGCAGCTCGTCGGTCCGCACCTCAACGGGGTCACCATAGTCGGGCTTCGCGATGTCCTTGATGCCGATCGCCTGCGGCAATCCGAGATGCACTGGCGCGCCGTGCACCGCCGGAAACCGCGACGTGATCTGCACCGCGCGGATTGCATCAGCGGGCTTGAATGGGCGCATCGAAACAACCATAGGCCCCTTGAACGGCCCCGAGGGCTGGCACGCGATATTGGTCCGATACATCGGCACGTTGACGCCGCAGGTCATGTGGCGGATCTCGAGGCCATCCTCGACCAGCGCCTCCTCGAACGAAAAGGAGCAGCCGAGCACGAAGGCGACGAGATCGTCGCTCCAGTGCTCCTTGATGTCCGATACCTCGGCAGCGAGTTTGCCGTGCTTCCACACGCGGTACTTCGGAATGTCGGTGCGGATATCGAGATCGACCCCAAGCTCCGGAATCGAGGGATCGCCGGGCTTCGGTGACATGCCGATGAGCGGGCAAGGCTTCGGGTTGAGCTGACAGAAGCGAAGGAAGTCGGCAGCCAGCGTTTTCGGCAACACCGCAAGGTTGCCCTGCACGTAGCCCGGCGCGAAGCCGTGCGTGAAGTCCTGGTATTCGCCTTTGCGAAACAGGCGCCGCGCTTCTACACCGGTTCTGGCTTTCGCTTGCAGCTCCGCGAGTGAGGGATGTTCGGGTGAGGCGACTTTGGTTTTCGTTGCAGTCATCAATGTGTCTCGGTCATAGACAGCCGGCACCCTATGATGCGTGTGTTCGCCTCCAGCGACAAGGACCAAAGGGGCGCACTCGTTCAACTGGTGAGTGAACGGGAGAGGCCAATTTCACTGCAATTCGACTCAACTCGGCTCAGATGGATTGCGGCGCCGCCCGGTCTGCGGACTGTCAAGCCGCAATGCACGATCGACAGACGGATTGATTCCACGTGCATGAACCTTCATCCGCTCCCCATCAGATTTGGTGGCGATCAGACGAGGGGTGGCGTCGTTCAGCGAGTTGTCATAGACCGCAAGAACGTCCGCCCGCGCGGCAAACCAGCGAAGCTGCTCATGTGATCGGCGATGTCGGTCGATGGCTGTATCGCGATCCACATCATGTCCACCTTTGGCAACGCGAGTTGCAACGCGTTCGGGCGATAACTCAGGTGGAAACAACGATACGTAGATAAGGCCAATTTTAAAGCCTCTCGCCTTCGCGGCGATCACATCGTCGCGATACTTGTCAGAAGACAGAACCGTTTCGACAAAGAAGCTGCGTCCGGCTCTGATGTTTTCCGCGACGGCTTCATCGATCTCCTGCGCCGCACGCAGATTGAGCTCCCGAAGCGGCGCCGTATTGTCCCGCTTCCTGAGCTCCAGTGTCACCTCATCGGCATTGAGCTTGATGAGCGCGACGCCGCCTGTCGCCAATAGGATGTTCGTGAATGTGGACTTTCCGGCACCATTCGGTCCGGCAATGATCCACATCCATTTCGCCATGGGCTGAGCAGCCTATGGAGTTTTGACGAGCCTTACGGGTCGCTTCTTCGCGGGTGTCCGGTAGCCAATGCTCCCGTCCGGCTTGGCTCCCGGCGTGGAGATACCTAGCCTGTCGTTTTCGGCGACGGCCTTCTTTGCCGCTGTCGACATGGCGCGGTGGATCACGTCAAGCGTATCGGGGCGTTCGCCCAATGCTGTCTTCTGGTTCACAGGCCCACGTCGTGGCAGCTTGCGGGACGTTGTCGTCGCTGCACGCTTTCTGGTCTTAGCGGTCGGCATGCTCTGTCCTGTCTGGGTGCACAAACCGTTTCAGCACTGTATCGTAGCAGAAATGGCACGATTTGCGAGTATGGCCGGCACGTCGTTTCCATTGCAGTCAGCCGACATTTAAGGCCACTCACTCCGCCGGCTGCGCCCGTGGCAGGGCTCCGCGCACCAGCACCGTCTCATGTCCCGGCGCGGGATGCCTTGGCACCAGGAACGACAGCAGGAACGACGTCGTGGCGATCGCACAGCCGAGCCAGAAGATGATCGAGTAGTTGATGTTCTGTCCGATCAGCCCGAACGTCACCGGGATCGCCACCGCCGCGATGTGATTGATGGTGAAGGCGACAGACACCGTCGATGCCACATCCGCCGGGTCCGCAATCTTCTGGAAGTAGGTCGCCTGCGCCAGGATCAGTGTGAAGAACACGCCGTCGATCACGTAGAGCGCCGCCGCCACGCGCCAGTCGTCGGTCAACGCATAACCCGCGAACACCGCAATCAGTACCGCATTCTCGAAGCAGATCGAGCGCCGCTCGCCGTAAATGTTGACGAGCCGCCCGAGGCGCGGCGCCAGAAACGTGTTCGAGAGCGACGTGACGAGCATCAGCAGCGCCGTGTCGAACACCGTGAACCCGAACTTCTTCACCAGCAGGAAGCCGCCGAAGGCAAAGAACAGCTGCCGGCGCGCCCCCGCCATGAACGTCATCGCGTAGTAGAGCCAGTAGCGTTTGCGCAGCACCAATTCCTTCCTCTGCTTCACCGGCCCCTGAAACTTGCCGAAGAAAATGAAGCCAACGCAGGTCAGAGCCACGCACAGAATGCCGATGAAGTAGAAGATCGCATCGTAGCTGGCGCTCGTCGCCTTCCAGCCGAGGAAGCCCGCCGCCGCTATCGTTGCGTAGGTCGCGAACTGCGCCATGGCGCCGGCGCTGTTGATCTTGCCCATCAGAGCGGGCGCATCGGCCTTCGGCAGCAGCTGCAGTTGCAGCGATTTGTTCATTGTCTCGAAGTAGTGGAAGCCGACCGACATCACGAAGGTCGCGATCAGCATGCCAGTCACCGACGAGATCCAGCCCGACATCGCCACGCCGATCCCAAGAATGATCAGGCTCACGTAGGCCACTGTCTGCTCGCGGAACCAGAGCAGCCAGAACACAGCCGTGAACGACAGGAAGCCCGGAATCTCACGCACCGTCTGGGTCAGGCCCGCCTCGAACCATCCAAAGCCCAGCTTGTCGATCGAGTAGTTGTGCAGCATCGCGTTCCAGCCCGCGAAGCCGACGAAATTGATGAAATGCAGCGCCATGAGAAAATGCACCGCACCTCCCCAGCCGAGGAGTTTCTGCGCCGGCTCGCTGGGAGCGGCCGTGGTGGCAGCGGGCTGCGTCATGTCGGGAGAATCCCTGATGAATTTCGCTGGCACGCTTGACGACCGGGCAGCATCGGGTCAACCGGCGTTTCGGCGCAGCCGCCGCGCCGTGGCTGCATGGCCGTCAACGGCGGCCGCCGGCGAAAGCATCAAATTGCGTCGCGCCTTAATACGTTGCCCGACCGCCGGTGATGTCGAACACGAAGCCGGTGGTGAAGCTGCACGCCGGGCTCACGACCCAGGCTGCGAGCTCTGCAACCTCGTCAATCTCGACAAGCCTTCCCATGGGAATTTTCGCCTTCATGTTGCGGATGTGCTCCTCGGTCATGGTTTCGAGGAGCGCGGTGGCGGTCATCGCGGGCGCGATGCAATTCACGGTCACACCGTCGGTGACGAGGTCCTTGGCCATCGACTTGGCAAGCCCGATGACGCCGGCCTTGGCCGCGGAGTAAGCAGAGAGGTTCTGCACGCCCTCCTTGCCCGCGATGGAGGCGATGGTGAGGATGCGGCCATACTTCTTCCTGCGCATGTGCTCGGCGGCAAGCCGGCTCGCGTAGAACACGCTGCTCATATTGGTGGCGATGACGCGATCCCAATCCTCGAGCGGATACTCCCAGGCCGGCTTGATCGGCCCGTTGATGCCAGCATTGTTGACCAGGATGTGCACCTGCCCGAAGGCCGCGACGGCACGCTTGAACGCGGCTTCGATCTCGGCGTAGCGCGAGACATCCACCACTTCGGTGGCAACGGGTTTGAAGCCATTCGCGGCTTCCAACGGCGCGAGATCGCGGTCCCATATGATGACCTTCGCGCCGCGCTCGGAGAGCAGACTGGCGATACCGAAGCCGATGCCGCGCGCCGCACCGGTGACGATCGCGACCTGGCCATCGAGGCGGACTTTGTCGGGCATGGGCGGTTCTCATTGCGAAATTTTCGTACTCAACAGCAATGCATGCGTGCGCGTTCATGGAGTGCGCTTGCGCTGCTCCAGCAGGCGAGCCATCGCTTCGACCGCGACCGGATATCCGGCAACCCCGAGGCCGCAAATCAGCGCGGTCGCGGCGTAGGACGTGTAGGACACGTGCCGGAACGCTTCGCGCTTGTGGGGATGAGAAATGTGCAGCTCGATGATCGGCCCCTTGAACATCGTCAATGCATCGAGAATCGCAATGGACTGATGCGTGAAGGCGGCTGGATTGATGATGATGCCGTCCGCACCATTGATCGCGCCGTGAATCCAATCGATGATCTCGTACTCGCGGTTCGACTGATGGAACGAGATCGCGAGCCCCACCTGCTTCGCCTTTTCGTGACACATGGCCTCGACCTGGGCGAGCGTGGTCGAGCCATAGATGTGCGGCTCGCGCGTGCCGAGCAGGTTCAAGTTAGGTCCGTTGAGAATGAGGACGGGCTTGCTCATGATCGAGGTCCTTTGCTGAGGAAGGCTTTGGTCTCGGCGGCGAGCTTGGCAAGGCGCACACGCGGCGAAACATTCGGGTACTGCGGCGGCAATGGCACCTCGACGCCGATGATCGTGCCGGCGGGGAGTGCATCGAGCATGTCGAAGAGCGCCATCTCGCCGGCACCGGGTGTTTGTCGCCGCATGCGGGCTTCCGTCACAAGATCGGCGGGCGGGGCGAGCGGGCCGTCGCAGATCTGGAAGGTGCCGACAAGCCTGGGATCGAGCGCGCGAAGGCTCTCGATCGTGGTGCCGGACCGCGTGATGTGCAGCGAGTCGATCAGGATATGCGCACTCGAGCGCTGGCATGACGCCACGACGGCGACCGCATCGGCGAGCGACTTGATGCCCCGGAACGGCATGAACTCGATGTCGACCGCTATGCCGAGCGGCTTCGCGATATCGCAGAGACGCGCCATCTTCTCGGCGACGACGGCAATGTTCGGGCTGTCCCCCGCGACCACGCACCGGCTCGCGCCAATGGCGGCGCCGGTCTCGAAAAAGGCGCGAAAGTCCTCTGGCCTGGTTTCCTCGGTGATGGAGATCAGCTCGACATAGAGGATCTCGACACCGGTATCCTTGGCGCGCCGGCGCACCTCGGCCTGCTCGGCGGCGGTGGCGAGCGGATACTTGGGTCCGCCTGGCGCGGCGGGCGATACGCGGAACCCGACCGACGCGATGCCCGCCTCTGCCGCGAGCGTAATCAGCTCGGCAGGGGGCGTGTCGAGCTCGCACAGATGCGCCATGGAGAGCGGCGCGTTCGCGTACCAGGGTTGAGCGGTCATGTCGAAGCCTTAGGCAACCGTCGGCGCAACGTATCGGTGACACCGCACGCGCGCCCGGTCAATCGCCTTACTTGCCAAGCAGCAGCTGCGGCAGCCAGAGCGTCAGCGCCGGAATGTAGGTCACCAGCGCCAGCACGATCAGCATCGGGATGTAGAACAGCATCAAGGCCCGCGAAATCTGCTCCATTGTCACCTTGCCGATGGCGCAGCCGACAGCGAGCGTGGGGCCAACGGGCGGCGTCAGCAGACCGATGCCCAGGTTGAAGATCATGATGATGCCGAAGTGCACGGGATCGATGCCGAACTTCTGGATGACTGGCATGAATACGGGCGTGCAGATGAGGAGCATCGGCGCCAGGTCCATGAAGGTTCCGAGCACCAGCAGCAGAATATTGATCCAGAGCAGGAACGTGTACTTATCGGAAGAGATCGCCGTGAAGAACTCCGCCGCCATGGCCGGAATGCGCATCAGCGCCATCATGTAGCCGAAGGCGACAGAGAACCCGATCATGATCATCACCATGCCGACGGTTCGCACGACGCGGCCGAGCAGCAGCGGCAGCTCGCGCCACTTGTAGGAGCGGTAGACGAACATCGTCACGAGGAACGCCCAGACGCACGCGACGGCGGCGCTCTCGGTCGGCGTGAAGATGCCAGACAGGATGCCGCCCATGATGATTACCACCGTAACCAGGCCCCACACCGAATCGAGAGCGATCTTCAGCGCGTCCTTGAGCGGAATGATCTCCCCCTTCGGCAAATTGTGCCGGTAGGCATAGATGAGAACCAGGATCATCAGCGAGGCGCCGAGCAGCAGCCCCGGAATGATGCCGCCGACGAACAGATGCGCAACCGACACCGTGCCGCCAGCCGCCAGCGAATAGATCACCATGTTGTGCGACGGCGGGATCAGCAGCGGCTGCAGCGATCCGGAGACGGTCACCGTCGTCGCGAAGAGGCGCGGATAGCCGGCCTTCACCATCTGCGGGATCATCACCGAGCCGATCGAGGCCGTATCGGCCACCGACGAGCCCGAGATCGCGCCGAACATCGTCGAGGCAAGCAGGTTCACCAGCGCCAGCCCGCCGCGAATGAACCCCACGAAAACCTTCGCGAGATTGATGATCCGCTCGGCCATGCCGCCTTCGCCCATGATCGCACCAGCCAGGATGAAGAACGGAACGGCGAGCAGCGGAAAATCATCCATCCCGTCGGACGTCTTGAGTGCGATGGCCTCGAGCGGAAGGCCCATCCAGGCGGCGGCCGCAACCGCGGACAGCCCGAGCGCATAGGCGACCGGGACACCGATCAGGCAGAAGACCGTGAAGGAGCCGATGAGAACGAGCGCGTCCATGGCGTGTGGTCTCACTCGCTCGAGATGGTTTGGGACATCGCGCCCTCCTCCGGCACAGGCTCGGGAAACCAGTTGCCCTTGAGGAAACGTTCGATGATGAAAAGAGCCGTCAGGGCGCCGCCGATCGGCACCGGCAAATAGGAAAGGCCGACGGAAACAGCGGGAAACTCAGCGATCGATTGGAACCAGAGCCGTTGGCAGAGCTTCATGCCGAACCAGAGCAAGAAGACGCTGGAGGCCATCATCAGCACTTCGATCACGACGCCGAGGATGACGCGCGGCGTTCCTGTGAGCGCATTCGGCAGCATGCCGACCGAGATGTGCAGGTGCTCGCGATAGCAGATGACGGCAGACAGAAACGACAGCCAGATCATCAGCAGAATTGCCATGGGCTCCGGCCACGACGATGCGGAGTTCAGCACGTATCGGGTGAAAACGCCGTAGGGGATGATGACAGTGATGATGACAACCACGGCACTTGCCGCCGCAATGCACGCCGCATGCAGCCAGTCCATCGCGCGCAAGTAGGCGGAAATCATGAAATCGTCCTTAGGTGTTTGGAGAGGCATCGCGAAAGAGTGTGCACTCAGGTCAGGATCTTCCCCCTCTCCCCGCTCGCGCGCACGTTGGCTATAATCCAAACGGTGGAAGTGACCGCGCGAACGGGGAGAGGGTCGGGGTGAGGGGCGGCCGCGAGTCGTGAGCGTGCAACTTGTTCCCTGTGCTCCACGATCGACTATCGTTCAGAGGGTGCAAGCACGGCACGGAATGTTGTCGTCTTGACGCGTGTTGTGCGATCCGGACTCGTTGCCGCCCCTCACCCTAACCCTCTCCCCATTGCAAGTGCAGAGCAATGGGGAGAGGGGACGAGTCCATTCGATTGCGCTGTGCGGGCGCTTACTTCACCGCCTGAATCTTCTCGATCAACGCTTTGTGCTGTCCGCCGTATTTGTCCCATACCGGCTTCACGGCTACCTGGAACGCCGCCTTGTCGGCGATGTCGTTCACCTCGACCCCGGCCGCCTTCATCTTCTCGATCGACTCTTTCTCCTTTTCGTACCAGAGCTTGCGCTGCTCGGCTTGCGATTCCTTGCCGAGCTTGATCACCAGGGCCTGGTCGTCCTTCGACAGCGATTCGAAAGACTTCTTGGAGAACACGAGGATCTCCGGGATCATCAGGTGGCCGGTACGTGAGTAGTACTTGGCGTACCGATAGTGTTGGCCGCTCTCGTAGGTGGGCTCATTATTCTCGGCGCCATCGACGACGCCAGTTTGCATGCCGTTGATGAGCTGGTCGAAGCCCATGGCGACACCATTGCCGCCAAGGGCGTTCATGGTGTCGACGAAGAGCGGGTTGCCCATCATGCGGATCTTGAGGCCCTTCAGGTCCTCGACCTTGGTGATCGGCTTCTTGGAATTGTAGACGTTACGCGTGCCGGCATTCATGTAGGCGAGGCCGATGAGACCAGCTGTCGCATGATTGGAGAGCTTGTCGAGCACTTCCTGCCCGATCGGCCCGTCGATCACTTTCTCCATGTGGTCGTTGTCGCGGAACACAAACGGCAGGTTGAACACATTGAACTCAGGGACGAGCGGTCCCATGGGTCCGACCGATATGCGCGCGATCTGCACCGCACCGAGCTGCGCCTGCTCGATCATCTCCTTCTCGCCGCCGAGCTGCATGGCAGGGAACATCTGGATCGAAAGCCGGCCATTGGTCGCTGCCTCGAGCTTCTTGCCCATCTGCACGACAGCCTCCACGGTCGGGTAGCCGAGCGGGTGCACATCGGTCGCCTTGAGCACGGTTTTGGTCTGGGCCATCGCGCCGAAGCCGCCGGCCATCACCAGCAACGCCGATGCCACCGCCAGAACTGTGCGGCGCGCATAATTTTCAGTGATCATGGTGATTCCTCCCTGCTGCCGGTCGAGCGTGCCGCCGACGATGACAGGGTTTTACGATGATCGCAGCACAGGCGCAAACGGCCTCTGCGATCCCGAGAGAAACATCAATTTGGGGAGACAGTGCCGCGCTCGACAGCGCATGACGGCTGACCGGTGAAAGGTTGTCAACGGATAGTCGACCGCCAGGCTTCGAGGCAATCAAAACCCAAAATCCAAAAGCAATCCCGGTGTGGGAGGGGCCGGGCGGCGTGCGCCCGGAAACCCCTTGGAGTGTGGCGCTCAGAACCTGTAGCTCAGGCCGGCGCGAACGACATGGAAATTGTTGTCGAACTTCATCATCTCGTTCTCGAGGTTCCGCGTCTGGAACTCCGGCGTGTCGATGTAGAGATACTCCAGTCGTCCGATCAGGCCAGGAGTGATGGCGTACTCCGCGCCTGCGCCGACGACAAAGCCTGGCTGGAACTCGCTGGTGGTATGGAAGCGATTGGCATTGGCCGGATTGCCACCGGCGTTCTCTATATCCACGAATGCAAAACCAGCGGTGAAGTACGGCAGGAAGCGGCCGAGCGCGTAGCCGATTCGGCCGCGAATTGTGCCGAAGAGGCCCGTTGTCTGACGCAGGACATCATCATCCTTGATGACGATGCGTTCTGTATCGATGCCGAGGTAGCCCAGCTCCGCCTCGATGCCCACGACCCAGAGGCTCGGCAGCATGTAGTTGTAGCCGATATGGCCGGAGAACCCGATACCGCTGGTGTCGAGATTGACGTCACCGTGGTCGTTCTTGCCGTTCTGCCGGTCATAGTAGTGATTGACGTTGCCGAAAACGCCGCCGACGCTGCCGCCAAAGTAGAGACCGGTCCAATTGTAGACGGGCTCGTAGACTGCTTCGGGCGGCGGCGGCACGCGCTTCGGGCCACCTTTGTCTGCCGCCTTGACCTGTCCGGCCATGACCAGCAGCAATAACCCGACCAGCAGGCCGATCCTGTATTGCAGTCGTTCCATCATTCTTTTGCTCTCCTTGTTGACTGTAATTCGAACGCGATACGCGATAGGTCGCGCGAGCAGGTCCTCCGTCTCCAGCCCGGCGCTAGCGAGTGTTATTGACGGGCGGCGACTGGTGCGCCGCGGATTGTTGCGGCGTGAATGCCGCTGGACTGTCCTGCTGCGGGACGCAGTCGGCTGGCAGCCCGGGAAATCCAGCTGACATCCCGCGTCTCAGGTGCCGGCGTGAACGGATCTGCGTAGAACGCGACACCCGCTGCCCTGGCATAGATCTGAAGTGCCTCGATCATCTGCGGTGCGCCCGCCGCGTGCACGACGTCGCCGGGGCTGATCACGGATGCAAAGTCGTCGGCGGTGCCCGTGCGCACATGCGGCGACAGCTCGTGCGGCTCGCCGACCACGGGAATGACCGTCACGTTCGCGCAATGCGCCATCCGCTCGAGGGCCTGCGCCATGTAAAGCCCGAAGATCGATCGGGTGCCGACGATGACGATGATTGGCCGCGGATCGCCAGTCCTGAGAACGGCATCGGCTATGGCCCAGATCGGAGCGAAGCCGGTGCCGCTCGCGAAAAGAACAACGCGCTCGTGCTGCCCGGGGCGCAAATAAGCGGAGCCATATGGGCCGTCGACGAGGACGGGGTGACCGACTCCGATGCTCTGGCCGATCTCGCTCGAAACCCGTCCGCCATCCACATGCCGGATGTGGAGCCGGAACGTGCCGGGAATGTCGTAGCCGTCCAACGCCACAGTGGGACTGTAGGGGCGCGCAGGAAAGCCTTCGAACTCGATGTTCGCATATTGCCCAGCAAGCCAGCGCAACGGCGACTGTGTTGCGATCGTCACCTCGCTCACGTCGCGAGAGAGACGAACAAGGTTCGTCACTTTTCCTTCGTAGAAGGCCGGCTCGGGAACCGGCTCATGCGCGATGCGCAGATCCGACAGGACCACGGCTTGGCAGGCGTGGACGGCACCAGGAACGCCGCTGTCACCTCCGATGACATGACCTTCGAGCACACGCACGAGACACGTCCCGCAATGACCTGATCGGCATTCGTGCGGCAGATCGCAGCCACCGGTGAGCGCCGCATCGAGCAGGCGGTCACCGGGCTTTGCGACGAAGGAGCGATCGCCAACCGAAACCGAGCACAATTTTTTCATTCCTTGACCTCCAAAATGACGGGACGCATGTGACGCGTGTGGCGGGTTTGCGAGTGGTCGAATGCCGCGACCCACATCGCCGTGCCGGATCTGATTGGAACGTCGTGCTTGCTGCCGGTGTCGAGGCGGCGCGCGATCTCGAGCGTCCAGCGTCCGGACGACCAGTTCGCTCCGCAGCGCACATCGCCACGGTCGCCGGTGTAGTCACCGCTGATGAGGACACCGGGAATGACGGTGCCGGGGGGAATGCGCCGGTCGGCTTCGGGTGAATAAGGCTCCGACTCTTCCGCTGTCATCCACCATCGGGCGCCTGCACGCTCACTGATTTCCGGGTCGAGATTGACCGGACCCATCGCTTTCTGGAGCGCGGCGAGATCTTTGGGCAACCGCTTGGGCGTGAGCGGTGACCGATACCCGCCGGGCGCTTGCGCATCGAAGTTGTTGGCAAAGGGCGCTTTGCCGGGATCGACCTGATAGCCAGCCTTGTAGCGCGACTTCCCGGCAGCCTCCGCCTCGGTCGGTTGCTTCGGCGGGCCGAAGTAATTGTCGTCGACCCAGCCGAGGAGACCGCCGCGCGCCGCCTTCCAGTGCCAGACATCCACGCTCGAGCCGTCAGCCGTGTAGTGGAGACCGCGGCCTGACATGGCGGCCGGCATTTCGGGAAGCGGTTTCGGCCCGAGATGGATGGACCCGGCCGCTGGCATCTCGCTGCTGGCCGCCAGCATCACCGAGAACTTGTCCTCGTAATAGCTGTCCTCATCCTCCAGGTCGTAGCGGGTATGGAGAAGATGCCAGCCGTCCTGCCGTTTGATCAGCGGCAAGTGCTTGAGCGATCGTGTGGGGTCGTCCCAGGTGAAAGCGAAGTACGCGTTGGTCTCGTCGTGGACGGCGCGCACGGTCACCTTCGAAGCGCCCTGCCCGCCGAAATTCACGCCTTGTTGCGTTTCGATGGTCGTTATCGGAGCCCGGCGCCAAACGGGATCGGCGAGGTCACCGTCGAGCACCGGCGCTTCGGCGGCCTTGATCGCGGGCATGACGAGCATGCCTCGTGCGGCTTGATCCGCGAAGGCAAAGAAAGCTGCCGCGCCGAGCCCGGTCGCGAACGCGACGGAGAGCGGGTGCACCTTGAGCGCGCCGCGTGAGGACGTACGGGAGGCGGCCTGCTCGGTGGTACGCTCGAGGTGCTCGCGCATCAGTTCGGCGAGTGTTGGCGGTCGAGCAGTGTGAATGAGAGGGCCAGGCGTCAGGATGCGCATCACCTGGTGGACGTGGCCGTAGCAGTACTGTGCCAGGACATGCACAAACGGGTAGATGAGAATGAGCACCGCCGCCCAGAAGTGCAGCGTGACCCAGAACCCGCCATGACCGAGATACAATACCGCACCGGTGCCGATCTGGATCAGCATCAGCACGAACACGACCCAGTAAAGCAGGATGTTGATCGCCGCCCAGCGGGCACGGCCGCGAAGTTTCAGGCTGTAGAGGCGCGGCTTGTCGAGCCGCACGCGGCCCGAAAGCCCGGTGCGGGCGAGGTAGACACCATACGCCACGGCCACGGAAATCAGCACTAAGGCCGAGACGATGTGCACGCGCCAGATCTCGCCATGCGGGAGCAGGCCTCTGAGCGCGCGCACCCACTCGCGATGCGGTGCATCGGCGGCGATCGCGAATCCGGTTACAAGATTGACCACGATCGCCGCGACAGCGATCCAATGCAGCAGAACCGTGCCGGTATCTGTCTTCAAGCGGCGTTTTCCGAGATGCAGTTTGCGATTGCTCTTGCGTCGCATGGGTGTCGGCTCCAGGGCGGGGGTGGGCCAAATACGCGCTTACTCGGTCTGGACTTGTGCAGATTTCTTCGGCGCCATCGGACCGGCGACCGGTTGCTTTTCTTCAGGCGACTTGGAGCCAGGCGTCGGCTTCGCCTTCATGGCTTCCCAGGCCTTCGCTGCATCGACGAGCTTTTCGAAAGCCGCGGCGCGCGCGAGCAGCTTGCCCTTGATCTCGCCCGAGAGCGGTTCCTCGACGCCCGAGACCTCGTTCAAGGGCATCGAGCCTCGCTTCACCGTGCTCATGATGCGCTTGATCTCGCTGGCGGCGTGGGCGGGTGTTTGCATCAACACCAGCCGCTTCATCTTGTTGGGATTGTTCGGCACGTGGCACGCCGTGCACTGGCCCTCACGCAGCGAGAGTGCGAGCTCGCGGTAGGACGCGTCGAGCTTCTTCAGGTAGGGGTTCTCGGGATGGTAGAGGCCGTCGAACAGCGTCACCTTCGGCTGCTGTTGGCCCTGCGCGTCTGTCCACATCCATTGGCCATTGAATTTGGCCTGTGCAACGACGGCATTGGGTGAAGCCGGCTCCAGCGTGCCGCGCATCGAGAATTGGGCGACGCGCACTTTGGTGTCCTTCGGATCGACCCACAGCAGCAGCGCATTCGCCTTCTCGTAGGTGCCCCACTTCTCGTCCTCGTGCCAGAACGGATATGGAAACTGGCCGGGTTGCAGACGATTGCGGAACCGCACACCGAGCTCGACACGGTAGAGCTTCTCCTTCGGGCTGTACGTCACCTCGTTCTTGCCGCTGAACATGAACAGCGGCATGTACATGCCGGTGAGAACCTCCGGGCCGAACTGGGTTAGGTTGGTGTCCTTGAGTGCTGTTTCCGGATCGCGATGCTGGCGTCCCCAGAGGGTGTTCCCGCTCAGGCTCGCGCGAAGCTTAGAACCGCCATACATGGCCTTCTTGCAGGCGTCGAACGCCGTTTGATCGGCGACGTCGGAGAATGGGCAGCGCTCCGCGAGCTCGGCTGCAATTGCCGCCGCGAGCTCGCGCACTTTGTCGGCGGCAGCCGGCCTTGATTTCGTCTCGGCTGGCGCAGCCGATGCCGTTGCGGCAACCGTTGGCTTGATCTGCACGGCACTCTGCCAGCCGGCAGTTTCGGTGGATGGCCCATCGGACGATCCGCTCCCTGGTGAAATGGCGGCGGTCGTATAGAAGTTTCGTTCATCGGGCGGCGTGCACGACGCGAGCAGCAGGCTGACAGCGAGCACGGCGCGGATCCGGCGGCGATCAAGCGGAGAGTAAAGCGGCTCGAGTTTTGGCAATGGAGCGCGGCCGTCTCTTGTCATTATTGTAGTCCTCTACAGCTGTCCGTCGCGACGAAGCCAAAGCTCCGCCGTCGCGTGCCGAGAGGCACGCAGCGCAAATCGTTGGTGGTGCCCACGGTCGCGGACACGACAATGTGGTGGGCCCCGAGAGAGCTGAGCGATGCTCAACTCACCGGCATGCAGTGCAGCATGCGTGGTTGCCGGAGCGGTGCGATCCAAACGCGGATCGAGCGACTGACGCTACTGGTGAGGAAAGGTACTCGACATGGCGTCCCCCATAAGGTTCCCCTGCTGCCCGGTATGGGCCTATCGGCGTCCGGATTTCCCTGATCCGAGTGCCTTGACGCAGGTCACCTCCCTCATGGCGGTCGAACATCGCCCCCAAAGCGATCGGTGCACATTACTCAAAAGCCTGATCTTGGCGGCCAAGAGAAAACACGGTGCACCGAATTCGACCGCGCCCTTGAGATGGCATTTGTCTGTCAGAATTTGTGCATAATGTGGCAGGAGCAGCTCAATGGTAAAAAATTACGGTATGTCAATATACTCTCTGCTGGAACTACCACGGTGTTCGAACTGAGAATTAGGCTTTGGAAAATCCCGTCAATTTGAGGATTCCTGCTCAGCGACGAAATCGCTGCGCGGCAAATGGCGACGAATTATTTCACCCGCTTCAGCCCGACCAACGAAGAACTGCGAGCGGCAATGCGATGGACGGCCGAACCCGTGGAGTTCGGCTGTCTGCTCTGCGAACCCATGACGGGCTCAGTGCTTTTCCATGTAAGGAAGCGGGTCGACAGGTTTCGAGCCTTGCCGCAGCTCGAAGTGAACTTGTGGCTGATCGACGGTGCCCGTGGCACCTGCTTTGGCGATGGCTTGGCCTCGCTTCACTTTGTCCCCGCGCTTCACGAGCAGGTGGTCGTTGTGCGCGTAAGCCGAGACCCAGTTGTTCTCGTGTCGAACGAGCACGAGATTGCCGTAGCCTTTTAGCTCATTGCCCGCATACGCGACGACACCGTTTTCGGCGGCGTGCACGTCGGTCCCTTGAGGTACCGAGATGTTGATGCCGTCATTGTGCGAGTTGTCGGGACGCGGACCGAAAGTGCCGATCACCTTGCCTTTCACTGGCCAGCGGAACTTCGCTGCCGTCGATACCTTGGGGGGCTCGGGCAGGCCGTTCTCGGCGCGGTTGGGTGCGGCATCGGAAGTGGTCGGCGCACTGCCAAGAGCGGCAACCTTGGTTTCGGCTTGGGCAGACGAAGCATCTGGCGACGCGTTGATGACAGTCGGACCCCTGATGCCCGCCGGAGCTGCAGGCGCAGGCGCCGGAGCGGCGGCGAGGGGCGCGGTTCTAGCCTGTGGCGTGGTCCGCTCGGCAGTCGTTGCCGCTGCCGGAGCGCCAGCACCAGGCACCTTAAGCACCGTGCCAGGTCGGACCTTCGTCGGATCCGTGATGCCGTTCACCGACTGAAGCTTGGCCACAGGGATCTTGTTGCGGCGCGCGATGGCGTAGAGCGAGTCACCTGATGCAACAGTGTAGCTGCCGTTCCAATCGCCAGGCGCATCGGCCGTCGCCGTGGGTGCTGCGGGCACCACGCGTGGAGCGGCGGGCTGTGCAATCGGAGCAGGTGCCGGAGCAACGGCGACCGGTTCGGCCGGGCGCGTTGCTGCTGCCGTGCGCTGCACCGCACGCTTGTTGCCTGGAATGACCAGCTTCTGCCCTGGCTTGATTGCGGGCGACGAGAGCTGATTGGCGCTCATCAGCTCAGCGATGGAAACGCGATAGCGCTTCGAGAGGCCATAGAGCGTATCACCCTGCTGGACCTCGATCGTCTCACCACGGCTGGAGGCGACAGCCGGAGCCTGGGCACCGGCCGTTGCAGGTCCACGCTGCGCAGAAAGTGCGCCGGGTTGGACATATCGTGAGCTCTGCATCGGCGCCTGCCGCGCGGCCGGATCCGGCAGGCCAGACATCTGCAGGGGCTGATCGCGCGGTGGTGGCGGCGCATAAGCCCCATCCGCGGGGCCGCGGTCGGCACCATAAGTATCGTTGTCGACGGGTATGCCGGCATTGCGGCGCAGCGGCTCGCTCGGTGTGGGGATTGACGCGGTTCGCGTCGGCTTGTCGCTGGCGCCAAGGCCGCTGTTGAGATCGAAGCGGCCTACGTCGGCACTGCAGCCGGAGAGCACGACGCCAATCGTCGCGATGATCATCGCCGGGCGCTTCAGACCGGCTCCTGGGACTTGGTGAGAACTCATGGTACGCAACAACATCTGGACACCTCTACACCCACGGTGTCATTAACCCTCATCAGGTTAACGGCTCGTTAAGAGCGTGGGCCCCGCCTGCCGCGCTTCACGTGCTCGCCGCCACTTGCCGCCCGGTTCGGTTCGCAGTTGCGTCCCGAGCATCACGACGCGAAACGGGAGCAGCAATCGACGCTAATACCTTGTGCCTAGCGCGCGATTGTGTGGGTTTGTCGAAGAAACTTGGACCGAAGGGCGGCATTCCGTGCATCAGCAAGTCGGTCATTGTGGCAGCAGCATTGCGGCCAAGGCTGGCCCTCGAGGGGTGATTGCGATAGCAAGGCCGGCAACAATTGCGCGCCAGAGACGACCATGATCATCGCCATCGACGGACCGGCGGCTTCAGGCAAGGGAACGCTCGCCAAGCGCGTTGCCGCCCATTTCGGCTACGCCTGCCTCGACACCGGGCTGCTTTACCGGGCGGTGGCGCGGGACGTGATGGCGCGCGATCGCTCGCTCGAGGACGAGCCGTTGGTCGCCCAGATCGCCAAGACCCTCGATCCAAGGTCCCTGGATGACCCAGGGCTCAGGCTGCCGGGCCTCGGCGATGCTGCCTCGGTCGTTGCCAGGCATCCCTCCGTCCGCGCCGCGCTGCTCGAGTTTCAGCGCGACTTCGCACGGCAGGAACCTGGAGCCGTCCTCGACGGGCGGGACATCGGCACGGTCGTCTGCCCCGACGCGCCGGTGAAAATATTCGTGACGGCCGATGTAGAGGTGCGTGCGAGGCGCCGTTTCGAGGAGATGCGCCGGAAAGGCGAGCCTGTCACCTACGAGCGTGTCCTCGAAGTGATCAAGCGCCGCGACGAGCGCGATGCCGGCCGTGCCGACGCACCCATGAGACCTGCCCCAGACGCGATCTTGCTCGATACGTCCAACTTGGATATAGAAGCCGCATTCGAAGCTGCCGTTGGACTGATCAAGAGGAAGATCGGCCAATAGGGATCGCCGCAATGGTGGTTCCAATCCAGTTTGGCGGGCGAAATGCCTTCCGGCGGCCAGCGCATCAAAGACAGCAAGCCCACCCGGCAAGCACACGGCGCATGAAGCGGGGGACCGCGGCATGGGCCCTTCCGCGTTACGAGCGCGGGCACGCTCCGAGCGGGCTGATCGCAAGGGCCGTGGGCCTGACCTGCTCATGCGATCGATCGAACCAGGCGGGAAACTCTCGCCATCAGACAGACAGAACTACGGACAAAAGGACGCTTCATGACTGCAACCACCGGCTCCAACGAGATGAACCCCTCACGCGCCGACTTCGAGGCGCTGCTGAACGAGAGCATGGGCGGCGACACCGCCCTCGAAGGCACCGTCATAAAAGGCAAGGTCACGGCGATCGAGAAAGATCTGGCGGTGATCGACGTCGGCCTGAAGATGGAAGGTCGCGTGGCGCTGAAGGAGTTCGGCCTCGGCGGCAAGCCGGGCGACATCAAGATCGGCGACGAGGTCGAGGTTTATCTCGAGCGCATGGAGAATGCGCTTGGTGAAGCGGTTCTGTCGCGCGACAAGGCGCGCCGCGAGGAGAGCTGGACGCGCCTCGAGAAGCGCTTCGAAGCCAATGAGAAGGTCGACGGCGTCATCTTCAACAAGGTCAAGGGCGGCTTCACCGTCGATCTCGACGGCGCGGTGGCGTTCCTGCCCGGCTCTCAAGTCGATATTCGGCCCGTGCGCGACGTCGGCCCGCTGATGCATCAGCCGATGGCATTCCAGATCCTGAAAATGGATCGCCGCCGCGGCAACATCGTCGTCTCGCGCCGCTCCGTGCTGGAAGAGACGCGCGCCGAGCAGCGCTCCGAGATCGTCGCACGCCTCGCCGAAGGCCAGGTCATCGACGGCGTGGTCAAGAACATCACCGATTACGGCGCGTTCATCGATCTTGGCGGCATCGACGGCCTGCTCCACGTCACCGACATGGCGTGGCGCCGCGTCAATCACCCCTCCGACGTGGTCAATGTCGGTGACACCGTGAAGGTGCAGATCATCCGCATCAACCCGGAGACGCAGCGCATCAGCCTCGGCATGAAGCAGCTGCTCGCTGATCCGTGGCAGGGCATCGAGGCGAAGTATCCGGTCGGCGCACGCTTCAAGGGCACGGTCACGAACATCGCCGACTACGGCGCCTTCGTAGAGCTCGAGCCCGGCGTCGAGGGTCTGATCCACGTCTCCGAGATGAGCTGGACCAAGAAGAACGTCCATCCCGGCAAGATCGTCTCGACAAGCCAGGAAGTGGACGTCCAGATCCTCGAGGTCGATCCCAACAAGCGGCGCATCTCGCTGGGACTGAAGCAGACCCAGGAGAATCCGTGGGATGCCTTCCTCACCGCCCATCCGAAGGGCTCGACGGTCGAGGGCCCGGTGCGCAATATCACCGAGTTCGGGCTCTTCATTGGCCTCGATGGTGGCGTGGACGGCATGGTCCACCTCTCCGACCTCGACTGGCAGAAGTCAGGCGAC
>CAZCQH010000002.1:0-125278 GCA_964500805.1 uncultured Hyphomicrobiaceae bacterium | reverse complement strand
CGCATCTCGCTCGGCATCAAGCAGCTGGCCGGCGATCCGATGGATACGCATGGCAAGTACAAGAAGGGCTACGCAGTGACGTGCGAGGTCGTCCAGGTCGAGTCGAACGGCATCCAGGTCAAGGTCGCCGACACCGACATCACCAGCTACATCAAGCGTTCGGATCTGTCGCGTGACCGGTCCGAACAGCGCCCCGAGCGCTTCAACGTTGGCGACAAGGTGGACGCGCAGGTGCTGCAGTTCGACAAGCACTCACGCCGCATTTCGCTGTCGATCAAGGCGTTGGAAATCGCGGAGGAGAAGCAGGCAGTCGCCCAGTACGGCTCGTCCGACTCAGGCGCCTCGCTTGGAGATATCTTCAAGGCCGCGCTGAAGAAGCGCGAAGGCGACGAAGCCAAGGAGTGAGCCTCGTTCCGACCAGGCAGGTTCATCGAAACGTGCCATCTCCGACAATCGAACGGGCCCCGCGGGGCCCGTTCCCATTTGCGGCAGTGGTTCGAAAGCGCGGCGATTACGGCGTCGAGCCCTTCAGGCCTGGAACGTCGTCGGCAGAGGCCACGGTCTGCTTGCGCTTTTTCGACGACGGATCGGTCTTGGCTTCGGCCTTCTTCTTCGCCTCCTCAGCTTTCATCGCGGCCTTCATGATCTCATCGGGCTCGAGCGAGGTCGCAGTCACCTGAGTGACCGGCGCCGAAGCCGAGGCGTTTGCGACAGCACCAGCTGCGGGGCTGAAGGCGTCGTTCTTGCCTGCCTTGGCGGTGGCTTTCGCGCTTTTCTGCACCGTGATGTGCGGTTGCGGCTCGGGCACGTCGAAGTTCGGCGCGCCTTCTCCACCGAGAGCCTTGGCCTCGGCAGACTTGCCCTGCAGGCTGAGGACGAGCGCCAGGTTCTGCTGCACGCGCGGATCGCTGCTGCCTTGGCCTTGGGCTTGCCGCAGAAGTTCCTCCGCCCGGTCGGCCTGGCCGTCCATGGTGTAGGCCATGGCCAGATTGTTCAATACCGAAGCCTGGCCTGGTGCGAGCTCACGGGCGCGCTCGAAGTACGCAATCGAATTCTTGTACTCACCCTGCTTCGCAAGCACGGTGCCGCGAGCCGAGAGCACCCGCCAATCCGGTTTCGCTGGATCATCGGCACGCTCGAGCAGCTGCGCGGCGAGATTGACTTGGCCCGCGTCGAGCGCGAGGCGGCCATACTCAGACAGGTATTCCTTGTTTTCGCCGTTGAACAGATAGCCCGCCTGGATTGCAGCGAGCGCGTCCTGCTTGCGGCCAAGCGCCTTCAGGTTGCGCACATAATTTATCGTCGCCTTGCTGTCGGCCGGGTTCTCTTGCGCCTTTTTGCCCCAATAGGCTGTTGCCTTATCGAGGTCCGACTGCGGGCCGGGTGCCGCATCGGCGCTGCTCGTCTCGCTGGAGCCGAGACCTAGGCCGAAGTCACCGCCGGAAGCACAGGCGCCGAGAGTGAGGGCTGCAGCAAGTGTCAGAGCACGGCCGGCACAGGCCAGAGACGGAATCGTCATGTGGGGCATTGGTTCGCTGCTGCGCTCCAGGCGCAGTCCTTCTGACTTGGGCTCACGACCGTCATTTTGTGAGACAGCCGTCAACAAATGCTTAAGTGTTGAATAAAGATGTGCTCTGCACCGTTGATAGTTGAGCCGGACAGCGGGCTGCCGTTACAACGGGTCATCGCCTCCGGATTCGAGCTGCCATGACCGCTTCCGCCTCCGAGTTGATTCTGCCCTCCGACTACTCAGGTCCAACGCGACCGGTCTGGTGCGTGCGCCCATCTGGGCTCGAGGAGCTGATGCGCTCGCTCGCGCCGCAGCAGGCTACCTGGTTGCGGGGGCTCGGGTTCAAGGCCGCGGCGCGCAAGCATGCCGTGCTGCCGGGCGCCGATGGCAGCGTGGCGGGTGCCGTGCTGGGCCTCGGCGACTACGAAAAGCCTGGCGCAGAGCCGGCGTCGACGTCGCTCGGTGTTCTGCCTGGTGTGCTGCCGGCCGGGGACTATAGCTTAGCTCAGGCGCCACCCGATGCCGCGCTCGGCGCTATCGCATGGGGCCTGGGCGCTTATCGCTTCCGCCGCTACAAATCCGGCAACGGGGAACCGCTGCCCCGATTGAAGCTGCCGTCCGGCATCGCTGCGAAGCCGATCCTCAGCACGATCAAGGCCGTATCGATGGGCCGTGATCTCATCAATACGCCACCCAACGACATGGGGCCCGAGGAGCTGGAGAAGGCAGTACGCACTCTGGCCGCGAGCTATAGCGCCCCTGTCGCCTCGATCATCGGTAACGAGCTCATCAATCGCAATTTTCCGCTCATTCACGCGGTTGGAAAGGCAAGCCCCCGTGCGCCGCGCCTGATCGATCTCGTCGCCGAGAAGAAGGGTGCGCCTAAGCTCACCATCATCGGCAAGGGCATTTGCTTCGACACGGGCGGCCTCGACATCAAACCGTCGAGTGCCATGCTGCTGATGAAGAAGGACATGGGCGGCGCCGCGGCGGCCCTGGCCCTGGCGGACATGATATTGAGCGCGGACCTGAACCTGTCTCTCCGCCTGCTCATTCCGGCCGCCGAAAACAGTGTCTCAGGCAATGCCTTCCGTCCGGGCGATGTGATCAAGAGCAGGGCCGGCAAGACGGTCGAGATCGGCAACACGGACGCGGAAGGCCGTCTTGTGCTCGCTGATGCGCTATCGCTCGCCGATGACGACGTACCGGATCGCATCATCACCTTTGCCACGCTCACCGGTGCCGCGCGCGTAGCAGTTGGGCCCGAGATCGCACCCTACTTCACCAACGACGACGAGGCAGCGCGCGCACTCGATGCGGCAGCCGCCGCTGTTGGCGATCCGGTGTGGCGCATGCCGCTCGCCACACCCTACGAGAGCTGGATCGATAGCCCTGTCGCCGACATGAACAACGTCGCCGAGGGCGGGTTTGCCGGTTCGATCGTCGGGGCCTTGTTCCTGAAGCGCTTCGTGACCAGGGCACGCTCGTTCATGCATTTCGACATCTATGGCTGGCGCCCGGCACCAAAGGCGCTGGGCCCCAAGGGCGGCGAAACCAATGCCGTGCGCGCCGTCTTCGAGATGCTTCGCCGCCAGCACGGCCCGTAACGCGAGGAGGCCCGCTTCGATCCGCGGGATCCGGCCGATGACCGAAACGATGATGCTCGACCGCCGCGTCAACGCAATCCGTCCGGATCTCGCGGACGAGCGCCTGCGCGGCCAGGTCAAGGCGCCGCGCTATGCGGCTGGCGTGCGCTACCAGCTTGTCCGCCCGATCGCGCCGCTGAAATCGCATCCTCAGCCTGGCGCGCCGATCGAGAACGAGGTGCTGATGGGCGAACGCCTCAGCGTTTTCGATACAGCCGATGGCTGGGCGTGGGCGCAGCTCGAACGCGATGGCTATGTCGGCTACGTGCCGGCCGATGCGCTCTCCCGCTCCATCATCGAGCCAACCCATCGCGTCGCTGCGTTGGCGACGTTCGTCTACCCCGAGCCCAACATCAAGGCGCCGCCGCTGATGCATCTCTCACTCGGCTCCGAGGTTGCCGTCGAACTGCAAGACGAGAGGTTCGCGCGGCTCAAGTCAGGACACTTCGTCGTCGGCCGTCACTTGGCGCCGCTCGACCGGCCAGCGCAAGATTTTGTCGAAGTGGCGGAGCGCTTCATCGGCGTACCCTACCTTTGGGCAGGCCGCAGCCGCGTTGGTCTTGACTGCTCGGGCCTTGTCCAGCTCTCGCTCGAGGCGGCCGGTCGGAAGGCACCGCGCGATAGCGACATGCAGCAGGGGCTCGGCAATCCCGTGCCAATCTCTAACGATCTCGAAGGTCTCGAGCGTGGTGACCTTGTGTGCTGGCGCGGGCACATCGGCATCATGGTCGACAGCATGCTCATGATCCACGCCAACGCGCATCACATGTCGGTCATCGTCGAGCCGCTCGTCACCGCTGCCGAGCGCAGCAGACGTGCCGGCGAACCGATCCGCACCATTCGTCGGCTCGTCGCACCAGGCGTGTGAGCGCGTCGAGCGCAGCGAGCAAATTGGCGCATTTGTCGCGAAATGTGATCGATTTTGCATGCTAGCGCACTTGCTGATTTTGGCTCGCGGAATTATGTTTGATTTGTAGCTCAGCGATGAAAGGAGGCCTAAGAAAATGACTCCTCCGGGCAGTCCCGGGCCGTCCTGCAGAGCAACAGGCTCACGAGGGACGGCGCAAGAAGGGACAATCTGAAAGGTTGTCGGCTGAGTAGCGGCGGTGCGTTACGGCTCGATGTGTGTCTGCCCATGATCGCAATGGAGCGACGGGCCTGCATCGAGTGCGCGAAACCGATTACTCAAGCCGAAATCAAAATGCGAACGAGGCACGACGCGCGTCGTTCAGTGCAGAAGCAGCGGCTTGCTGCCATACTCACCGCGCCAATGGAACGCCTCACCCAGCATTGCGAGCCCGGAGGTCATCTCCGGGCTCGTTCTGTTTGCGGCACTCACATCCCCGCTGTTCGGTTTTCGAGGTCACACTCGAAAGCCGCACGCGCTTATCGAGCGTGACCTTGAGAGACCGGAGTTTGCCAGAAGTGTCGGTGTACCTGGATACAATCGCAGACAGGGCACGCGCGCGTGGCGGCTCACTCCTGGAACTTGCGCCACATCAGGGGCGTCTTGACGACGGTTTGATCTTCGGCATGTTTCAGCTCGCCGGCAATGCGCGTGTACTCGGCCGTACCGCGCTTCAAAGTCTTGCACAGCGGACCCAAGTTTCCGCCCGTCTTGTCGGAGACCCATTCCATTGCCACAGCCGATATGATTGGCTGATAGAAGTCGCGCGGATTTCCAAACGTGAGAATGGCGCCACGGGCCTTGGAGCGTTGTCTGGCCGGCTGGTTGGCCGGCGGCCGATCCGGCGCGTTGACGAGGGTCAGGCGCGCCTCGCCGTCCTGCAACATCACGAAGCCGAGAATGTTATGGCCCCTGCGAATATGGACGTGGCCACGGTAGCTAGCCTCGTAGGGAACGCCTGAATCGGTCAGATAGCTATGATGCTCCAGAAATGTGAGGCAGTGCTCGCGGTCATTCCATGCGATTTCCAATCCGCCTTGCACGATGTGCTCGGCAGTCAGGAACGAGCGGCGATATATGATGTAGGTGCCTTCGAGATAGCTGTATTCGTCCCGGCCGTACGATCCATAGGGCGTAGCGCGGCTGGAAAGCTTTAGCTCGATACCATAGGTGGCGGGGATCAGTCCGGCATTCCTGCAGATCGATACGAACGTCTTGCGCTTCAGGACAAGCGGCGTTCGATCCTTTGGATTGAGTATCTTCTTCAAAGTGTTGAGCGATACGTCAAGAACTTCCTCGGCATAGGCTCGGTCGGTGACCGAAAGCCCGGCCCGATGCGCGGCCACATCGTTGCGCAAGCGGGTCCGACTGCCGCTGCTGATCTCGATATCCATCGCTTAGTTCTAATTTCCCGTGGTGGACTGCGTAGAGCTGCCACCATTTTGACAGCGACTGCTACCCTGGCGCCCAATGATGACCAACGGTTCGACAAAAAGAAATAAAAAGGTTTGCTGATCAGGTGTCTTGTAGGCAACTGACAGCCGCCTCACCCCGATGACTGAATTATTCACATTGGCTTCTGCGCACCACCGGGACAGGATGCATCAGGCCGTTAAGATTAGGCCAAAATTCATTTTTCGTCAGACGAAGCCCCGGAGAACCCACGCTCCGGGGCTTCATCGTTTCAAACCTCTACGGGACGGGTTGGTTTAGAAGTCCATGCCACCCATGCCGCCCATACCACCGCCGCCCGGCATCGCCGGCATCGGCGAGTCCTTCTTGGGCGCATCGGCGACCATGGCCTCGGTCGTGATCAGAAGGCCGGCAACAGAGGCCGCATCCTGCAGAGCGCAGCGCACGACTTTGGCAGGATCGATGACTCCCTCGGCAATGAGGTCGCCATACTCGCCGGTCTGTGCGTTGTAGCCGTAGCCGTACTTCGCATTCTCCATGATCTTCCCGACGATGACGGAGCCGTCCTCGCCAGCGTTGTTGAAGATCTGGCGCGCTGGTGACTGCAGCGCCTTGCGCACGATTTGCACGCCGACCTTCTGGTCCTCATTCTCGGCACGCAGACGGTCGAGAGCCGAGACAGCGCGCAGCAGCGCGACGCCACCGCCGGGAACGATGCCTTCCTCGACTGCCGCACGCGTTGCGTGTAGCGCGTCATCTACGCGGTCCTTGCGTTCCTTCACCTCGACTTCCGTTGCGCCGCCGACTTTGATCACGGCGACACCGCCTGCGAGTTTCGCCAGACGTTCCTGCAGTTTCTCGCGGTCGTAGTCCGACGTGGTCTCCTCGATCTGCGCTTTGATCTGCTTGATGCGCGCCTCGATATCGGTCTTCTTGCCGGTGCCGTCGACGATCGTCGTGTTGTCCTTGTCGATCGAGACGCGCTTGCAACGACCGAGCATGTTGAGCGTCACGTTCTCGAGCTTGATGCCGAGATCCTCGCTGATCACCTGGCCCCCGGTCAGAACCGCGATGTCCTCGAGCATCGCCTTGCGACGATCGCCAAAGCCCGGCGCTTTAACGGCCGCGACCTTCAAGCCGCCGCGCAGCTTGTTGACAACGAGCGTGGCGAGAGCCTCGCCTTCGACCTCTTCCGCGATTATGAGCAGCGGGCGCGTAGACTGAACCACGGCCTCGAGCAGCGGCAGCATCGGTTGCAGGCCGGTGAGTTTCTTCTCGTGGATAAGGATGTAGGGGCTCTCGAGCTCCGTCGTCATCTTGTCGGCGTTGGTGATGAAGTAAGGCGATATGTAGCCACGATCGAACTGCATGCCTTCAACGATATCGAGCTCGGTCTCGAGGCTCTTAGCCTCCTCAACCGTGATGACGCCCTCATTGCCGACTCTCTTCATGGCTTGGGCAATGATTTTGCCAACCTCTTCGTCGCCGTTGGCCGAAATGGTGCCGACCTGCGCGATCTCCTCGTTTGACGTGACTTTCTTGGCTTTGGTCTTCAGCTCCTCGACAACCGCTGCGACCGCCTTTTCAACGCCGCGACGCAGATCCATGGGATTTGAGCCGGCCGCAACCGACTTGGCTCCTTCGCGAACGATCGCGTGCGCGAGGACCGTTGCCGTCGTGGTGCCGTCGCCGGCCTGGTCAGCCGTCTTCGAGGCCACCTCGCGCACCATCTGTGCGCCCATGTTCTCAAACTTGTCGTCGAGCTCGATCTCTTTCGCGACCGTGACGCCGTCCTTGGTGATCCGAGGAGCGCCGAACGATTTCTCGAGCACAACGTTCCGACCCTTGGGTCCAAGCGTGACGCGCACGGCATTGGCGAGAATGTCGACGCCACGAAGCATTCTTTCGCGTGCGTCTTGTGCAAAGCGGACGTCTTTTGCTGCCATATGATGGAGCTCCTGGCTAAGTGACGATGAAGGGTTCGACCTGTGATCGGTGACCGGCGAATGGCCGGGCCCGGAACGACGTTTAGATCAATCGAAAGCGGATCAACCTCATTGTTCCCGTTCTGGTCAGCCGCGAGGGTTTAAGAGCACGTCCGGTGCCCTCCCGCAGCGCCGTCCGGTATATGCGAACCATCATTAGCACTGTCAAGCACAGAGTGCTAAAATTGCCTATTGCCAGCGCCACAGAGCTGATGGGCCTCGCTCCTCGCAGCCGCGGGAAGGCGAATCCGCGCGCAGGAATTCGTAATAATCAGCAATTTGATGCCGCCGGCGCCAACATACCAGACGATCAGCAACTTAGCGTCCATGAGCCTGAATTTCATTTATGACTGGAGCCGATCGGGTGCTGAGCATCAGAGGCGCGATGTGCAATTATAAAGTCGGTCTTGCAAAGAGTTCGCCGTGCTTTTTGACAGCGCGCCAGGCTGGCGAAATCAAATTGGAAATATTACCTAGCGCACATAGAAAGCAGGCCCGCGAATGAGCGCAGGCCTCTTGAGAAAAGCTGGTTTCGCAGATCAGATCAGGAAGTCCTGAACCTTGGCGCCCTTTTTCAAGGCAGCGGCAAGCCACTTCGGCTGACGCCCACGGCCAGTCCACGTTTCGCTCGGATTGTCGCGATTACGGTACTTGATCGCGACTTTGCCACCTTTGCCGCCCTTGCCGCCGCGAACGCCGCCGAAAATCTCCTCAATCGAAAGCCCACGCTTAGCGGCCATCGCCTTCATTTCTGCCTTGAATTCGTCCTTTTCGCGCGCTTGGGCGGAAGCGATGGCTTTCTTCACCTTCACCTCCAGATCGAGCAGCTCTTTCAGGTTGAGCTTATCGACATTGATCGAGGCCATTCAGCGAACCTTTCATTGCGTTACGGTTTTCAGGTGCCCACAGCATGGGGCTTCTCGATTGTAATTTGCATTGCCTTATTAGGGCATCCCTCGCGGAATGCAAACGCATTTGCAAATTGGGTTACTGGCTTTTGCGCGAGCCTCGATAATGCCTGCATCTCGAGACGTGATTTTGTTTGGCTATCTGCCGACATTCCAGACTAGACGCATGTCGCTAGCAGCCAGCTAGAGATGCTGCCAACACCTTGAAACATATGAATTTGTTGTTGTGAGGATCCGACTCAGCATTAATCTCGTTGGACCAGTTGGATCTCGACTATAGAGGAGACCTGAATGGTTGATCGCGATTTCCGCCGACAGCTGGCCGGATACAGCCTGACCACAGCTGAGATCACGTATCGTCTGCCAGACCATCCCGAATTGCTCCAAACGTATGTTTGGCAGGACTATGATCTGCATCCGCGCTTTCCACGCCTGCATCAGTTTCTCGAGTTCTGGCACAAAAACATTGAGGGCCCGCTGCATCAAATCCGCGTGGCGCATGCGCGACTGATCCATCCGCGCGAGATCATGTTCCGGGATGGCCATTTTCAGTTGCATTGATCTGCCGCAGCGGAGGTCGCCCGGCGGGGTGTTGCGCCATTAGGTTGTGCCGCGCGCAATGGCATGGCGGACGCTTCACGATGTTTTCGTTGGCACGAAAGCAATTCGGGAGTTACCTCTTTTCGAAAGTGAAGGGGTAGGAGCCGTACTTGCCGTATTCCGATTACCGCCCAGAGCACATGGGCGCCGCCACACTGACGCCTTCGGGAGACATCGAAGCTGGATCGCTGCAGTCGTTCACGCTCGTTTATACGGCTGGCCGTTTCGGCGTCGACGATACCGGCTCGATCAAAATCGGCTTTCGCTTCGCGACCGACTTCGGCCCGGTACAGTTCGATGATCCGCAGGCGCTGGGCTATACCACGGCCGAGGCCTCGAACGGAGCGACGCTCGAGCTCAAGTGGGAGTTCAAGCGAAACATCCGGCCATGGAGCCGGTCGCTCTACGTCGGCGTGATGAAGCATTTCTTGAGGCCAGGCGACACGATCACCATCAGGTTCGGCGACCAGCGGCAGGGTTCTCCAGGCATTCGCGTGCAGACCTATTGCGAGCGCGAGTTCCAATTCCGCGTCTTCACCGATGCCATCGCGACCTACGATTACGTGGCACTGCCGACTAGCCCCGCGATCAACATCGTCCCCGGCCCCGGTGTGCAATGGCGCGCGGTTCTGCCGACGATGGTACGGGCAGGCGAACCCTTTCGCCTGGCCATCAAGGCAGACGACAAATGGGGCAACCCGTCGAACCTTGTGGAACGTGCCCTTCAACTTGCGCCGACGAGCCCTATCGATGGATTGCCGGGAACGCTGCGTTTCGAGAAAGGCCGCTTCGCGGCGCTGGCTGAAGGTCTCATCGCGCGGCAACCGGGCACCTTTGCCATCGACGTTCTGGATGACGCCGGCGCGCTGATTTGTCGGACCAATCCACTTCGCGTCGTGACCCACGATGCACCGGACGTGCACTTCTGGGGCGACACGCACGGCCAATCCGACGAGACGCTCGGCACCAACAGCGCACGCGATTATTTTCTGTTCGGGCGCGACAAGGCTTTCCTGGATGTGATGGGACACCAGGGCAACGACTTCCAGATTACCGGCCAGTTCTGGCGCGAGCTCAATCAGCTGACGCGCGAGTTCGATCAGCCCGGACGGTTCGTCTGCATCCCGGGCTATGAGTGGAGCGCCAACACTGCCGTCGGAGGCGATCGCAATGTGCACTTCCGGTGCGAGGGTGAGACCATCCATCGCTCGAGCCATGCGCAGATTTTCGATGCTGTTGATGGAGTTGACGAGGCGACGGACGCACACACTGCGCACGATCTCTTCAAAAAGTTGGACGGACGCGATTGCGTGGTGATGGCGCACGTTGGCGGACGCTACGCGGATGTGACTTACGCGCATGACGGTCGGCTCGAGACCGCCGTCGAAGTGCACTCGGCCTGGGGCACATTCGAGTGGATCGTTTGGGACGCGTTCGAGAAGGAGTATCGCGTCGGCATCGTCGCCAATTCGGACGGACACAAGGGTCGGCCCGGCGCCTGCTATCCTGGCGCCTCGTTCTTCGGCAGCTACGGCGGACTGACCTGCCACATCGCACCGAAGCTTGACCGGGACACCATATTCGAGTGCATGCGGCGGAGGCATCATTTTGCGACGACCGGCAACCGCATGCTGCTCGGCGTTCAGGTGCGCACACGGCAGGATGCGACGCTCTTCCTTCGCGATCCGGCCGTATTCGAAGACGCACGATCCAAGGTGACCCGACAATTGACAATGGGTGACATCGCCTGCGTCGCCGAGGACGAGGTGGAGCTCAAGGTCGAGATCGTGGGCTCGGCTCCTCTCGAGCGCGTCGACCTGATGGATGGCGACAAAGTCCTGCAGACGATCCGCCCTTTCGGCATTGGCGATCTGGGCGGGCGGGTGCGCATCGTTTACGAGGGCGCCGAGTATCGTGGCCGGGCGCGCACGACGACTTGGGATGGCGGCCTCGCCATCGAAGGCAATGCCATCGCACGGGCCAGCGTCTTCAACAATTGGAATCTCGACCGTGGCTTGCAGCGGCAGAACGCATCGGGCCTCGCTTGGAAAGCGGTGACCACCGGCAACCATGGCGGCATAGACATCTGGCTCGCCGATGGCACCGCGGGGCGACTCTCATTCGAGACCAGGCATGTGCGCGGTGCACGTGACATCGCATCATTGGGGATCGAGCCGCACATCTTCTCAGCAGGCGGTCTGGAGCGCGCGGTCAAGCTCTATCGGTTGCCAGACAAGATGACCGAGACGCGGGTGCATGTGTCGCGGCGCGTCAAGCTGCCGGCGAAGGGCGATGCCCGGCTCTTCGTCAGGGTTTGGCAAGAGGATGGTCACCGGGCGTGGTCGAGCCCAATCTATCTTTTCCGATAGCGCCCGAGATCGACTGACGACGTGGTAATTAGCCCTTGGCAAGGAGCTCGAAACCCATTGCTTACGCCACGAACCATCCAGCGCTTCGAGGTCAGCCTCAAGGCGTTCATCCTGCGTGACAGTCAGGCGCTGTTCGTCCGGGAGTCCGACACTGGCTGCTGGGAGCTGCCCGGCGGACGCATCGACGTAGGTGAAGAGTGGATGCCGCACGCCGAGGTCCTGGCGCGCGAGATGCGCGAGGAGCTGGGCCCGGCGTTCACCATTGCCTTCACGCCGCACGTGGTGACGTGGATCCGGCAACGGCCGACGGATGACGCGTTCCTGTTTCTGGCGGCGCGCGTCGGACGCGCTGTTCGCGGAGAGCCTGTTCTATCCGCGGAGCACGACCAGCTTGGCTGGCTCGACCTTGCAGGGGCACGCAGGCTGAGGTTTCCGGAACGCTCAGGCTATCCGGGACGCGCACTGTCTTGGCGCCGGCGCGAGCTGCACGAGCAGGATTGCCGCAAGAATAAGTGCGGCGCCGAACATGCCGAGCGCCGACAGGCGGTCGCCCGCAAAGGTGTAACCGCCGAGTGTCGCAAACAGCGTCTCCGTCGAGACAATGATGGCCGCTTCCGTCGGTGACGTATGACGCAAGGCAATCGTGAAGAGCGTGAACGTCAGCGCGCTCGACAGCAGCCCGACGAACGCGATGTCGACAGCCGCGCGGCCAAGCCCCGCCAGCGAGATGGTCTCGGTCAGGATTGCAATCGCCGCGGCGAGCACGGCGACGACGGCGAACTGCAGCGCCGTGAACAGCACCGGGCGGCCGAGCGGTGCGGCGAGCCCCATGCACACGACGTGCGTTGCCCAGAACAGCGCCGAGATGGCGACCAGCCAGTCGCCACGCTGGAAGGCCGAGAGCGAGCCACCGCCGAGAAACCATGTGCCTACGAAAGACAGCATCACCGCTGCAGCGACGACCAGTGTTGGCCGACGCGCCATCAGCACCCAGGCGACCAGCGGCGTCAGCACAACATAGAGCGCTGTCAGAAAGCTGCTGTTGGTCACCGTCGCCGTGATGAGGCCCACCTGCTGGAACGCGGCGCCGGAGAAGAACGCGACACCTGCCAGAACGGCGACGCGTGGCATTCCGGAGTTGATCGGCTGCGCGTCTCCGCGGCCCTCCAGAAAAGCCAGCGGCGCCAGCGCCAGGCACGCAACGACCGATCGCGCGGCAACGAAGGTGAAGGGCCCGACGTGCTCCATCGCGGACTTCTGAAACAGAAAGGCAAAGCCCCAGATGGCGGCACAGGCGACGAGGATCAGGTCGGCATGGAAGCGGCGCATTTGCGTGCGCATAGCTGTGTTGCGGGACGGAAACAAGGATGACGGTAGCGACGCGGCGGAAAGCTCTGGACAGTTCAGCAAGCGCCAAGGACGATGTGCCCACCACTCAAATGCGGCAAGGCCGCGAAAACTGACGAGGGTTGCCGTTCCGATGACGAAGACCGCCGACACGCCGATCACGCCCGCCGCCTCGATCGTCATCATCCGTGACGGCCAGGCGGGGCTCGAGGTGTTCATGATGGAGCGTAACCAGGGCGCCGGCATGGCCTTCTCGGGCCATTTCGTGTTCCCCGGCGGCAAGGTGGATAATGAGGACAGGGCGGACGTCTGGCAGCGCCTCGCGCCGAAGACCGCCACCGCCCCCGATCGTGCGTTCTGGATTGCCTCGGTGCGCGAGACCTTCGAGGAGGCGGGATTGCTGCTCGCGCGCAAGCCCGGTGCGGAGCACGTGGTTGGCGCCGATGAGGCGCGCCGGCTCGTGGCGAGCGAGCGCGATCAGCCGCGCCAGGGCCGCAGTGCCCGCTTTGCCGAGATGCTCGGCCGTGAAGGGCTCGAGCTCGCCATCGATCAGATGATCTACTTCGGCCACTGGATCACGCCGACGTGGGCTCCAAAGCGATTCGACACGCATTTCTTTCTCACCGCCGCGCCAATGGAGCAGCGCGAGAACTTCGATCGGACCGAGTCGTCCGAAGCCGTGTGGATTGCGCCGCGAGAAGCACTGCGCCAGGCTGACGCGGGAACGCGCCAGCTCGTCGCCGTGACGCGGTTCAAGCTCGAATTGCTCAACACCTGGCCCAATGTCGCAACGGCCCTCGCTGCGGCGGGTCAACGCAAGGTCGTCACCGTGCTGCCGCGCATGGAAGACACGCCTGAGGGCAAGATGCTCAAGATCCCACCCGAAGCCGGCTACATCCGCTCCGAGATGCTCGCGCGGGGACGCTAAGGCGGCGCTGTGGCACGCAAGCGGCACGGCAGTCATCATTGCGGCATGCGCGTCGCCTCTCGGCACAGCTGGCGCTTGCCGTGCGGTGACAACGCCCGCTAGATTCGGCAACAGACGGCAAGTTCCGGCAACCGCGCGCGAGAGTGAGGGCAGATGGCGTCGCTGATGACCGATGCGCAACGCGAGGCGTTCGTGCGCCGCATCAGGATCGAGATGGCCAAGGCTGGACTGACGCGCGAGGCGCTCGCCGAAAAGGCGGCCTGCAAGGAGCGCACCCTTGGCAACCTGCTGGCGGGTCAATCCGTGCGCGACCAGACTGTCGCCAAGATCGCCCGCGTGCTCGGCATCGACCTCGAAGACATCATTGGTGACAGTGCAACGGCTGCCGCCAAGCCCGCGCCCGAGGGTCGCGCCTCGGAGGCCTACGGCGGCTACCTGCTCTCGGCCTACGCGAGTTACGTCGGCACGTACATCGCCTACCGTCGTGTTTTCTCTGGCAGAAACGAGCTTTTCCGCTCCGTCTACGAGATCGACTGGGATGACGAGCTGGCGCGGCTCAGGTTCTTCGAATTGCAGCGCTTCCGGGGTGCCAACAACCGCACCGTATCGTCGAGCCACGCGGGCGGCATCTACATCAGCCCGCACACCGGCACCATCCACTTGCTGACCACGTTCCAGGGTGCGCTTCGCCTCGTGACGCTCGCCAAGTTTCGCATCGGCGACAACAAGCTCCGCGGCGTGATCCTCACGCAAAGCGAGCGCGAGATGTTCTTCCAGCCCGCAACGTCGGCCATCTACCTCGAAAAGCTCGAGGCAAGGAAGAAGAATTCCGAGCTCGAGAAACTTGTCGGGCCTTGCGGCCCGACCGACCCGAGCTTCAAGTCTGCCAGCGAGGAGCTCGCCCAGATCGAGGCCAGCACCGTGTTCTTCGCCGGTATGAAACCGATGAGCAGCCCGGGCGCTGGCGGATGATCCGAACGTCAATGCCGGCCCCTATCGCATCGGCATCGCCGTCTCGACGAGCTTCGCCCAGAACGACACGCCGGCCGGAATCGCCTCGTCGTTGAAGTTGTAGGCCGGGTGGTGAACTCCGGCGGTATCGCCGTTGCCGACGAAAATGAAGGCGCCCGGCCGCGCCTCCAGCATAAAGGCAAAGTCCTCTCCGCCCATGGTGGGCGCGACGTCGTCGTCGACCGCTGCGTCGCCGGCGATCTCGCGCGCGATCTGCGTCGCGAACCTGGTCGGCTCGTCGTGGTTCACCGTTACCGGATAGCCTTCGGTGTAATTGAGCCTCACCTTGGCGCCATGCATCAGCGCCATGCCGTCGCAGATCTCCTGCATCCGCTGCTTCACGAGCCCCCTGACCCTCGGCTTCAGCGTGCGCACGGTGCCCGCGAGCCTCGCCGTCTGCGGAATGATGTTCGATGCATCGCCCGCATGGAACATGGTGAGCGAAACAACCGCCGACTCGAGCGGGTTCACATTTCGCGCGACGATCGATTGCAGCGCCTGCTGCAGCTGACAGCCGATATTGACCGGATCGTTTCCGAGATGCGGTTTGGCCGCATGCGTTCCAAGTGCTTCGATCTCGACATCGAACCGGTCCGATGCCGCAAGCAGCGGGCCCGGCCGCAACGCGAAGTGACCGACGGGAATCCCTGGCATGTTGTGCATGCCGTAGACCTCGTCGATCTTCCAGCGCTCCATCATGCCATCCTGCACCATTGCCAGCCCGCCGGCGCCGCCCTCCTCGGCCGGCTGGAAGATCACAACGGCTGTTCCGGCGAAGTTTCGCGTTTCGCAGAGGTACTTGGCCGCCCCGAGCAGCATCGCTGTGTGGCCATCGTGGCCGCAGGCATGCATCCTGCCCGGCACCTTGGAGGCGTAGGGCAGCCCGGTGATCTCCTGCATCGGCAGCGCGTCCATATCGGCTCTGAGCCCGATCACCTTGCCGCGCGCCCCGCCCGATGCCGTTCCGCGGCCCTTGATCACGCCGACGACGCCTGTGCGCCCGATCCCCGGCGTCACCTCATCGCAGCCGAACTCCTTGAGTTTCTCGGCAACCAGCGCTGCCGTCCGGTGCACGTCGTAGAGCAGCTCCGGATTGGCATGAATGTCCTGGCGCCACTCTGTGATTTCGTCCTTCATGCCTGCGATGCGATTGTTGATCGGCATTGCCGTTCCTCTGTCGATTGGCTTCGCGCGCATGAAGACTGAGCGGCAGCCGTCGGTCAATTGGCTGCAAGCTTGCTTGATAATGCATTCTTGCAAATGGAGGCCAAATTGCACTTGGGCGGATATCGCCGCTCGTCCAGGGCGCCACCTCCATCGTTGTGCTGCTGGATCAACTCGATCTGCAGCGGACCAGAATTGGCGAGCGCGATCGCGACATCCGGATCTGATCGCGTTCCGCGGTACATGAAATCCTGGATCGGAGCGTGCGCGGTGTAGAACCAGGGTCCGACGCCGAGCACCGTGCTCCAATGCGTCATTGCAGCCTCGATATCACGAACAACGTAGCCGTTCTGGCGAATGGGTCCGAACAGGCGGCTCATGACGGTTCTCCATGATTGATTATGGGGTGGGCGCGAGACTCTGTGCCGAGTGCCTGCGCCCACCCGACAGCCCGCAAAGCGGCTTTGCGAGTTCAGATGATTGCGATGGCTTCGATCTCGATCATCCAGCCGGGCACGGCGAGCGCGGTGACGCCGATGAGGGTCGAGGCCGGTGATTTCTTGCCGAAGAACTCCTCGCGGATGGCGGCGAGCTCGGTGCGATGGCGCACATCGACCAGATAGGTGTTGAGCTTGACGATGTTCTCCATCGTGCCGCCGGCTGCTTCGACCTGCGCTTTGAGCGCTTGCAGCGTCGCGCGGGCTTGGCCGGCGAAATCGCCCATGTGGCCGGGCCCGCCTTTGGCGTCGTAGTCGACCTGGCCTGATATGAACACGATCGTCTGCGCACCCGTAACCTTGATGGCCTGGGTGTAGCCGGGCGGATCGAACACGGATTTCGCGGCAATTTTCTCGACTTTTGCAGCCATGACGCACTCCTTTGGTGAACTGCGGTGCCTGGACAGGCCTTCCGCAGCCGGCAGTCTAGTGCATGCGAGCCCGGCTGTCCGCGCGACTTGCCGGTGAAACAGGAAAGATGCACCCTGAAACGGGATTCTGCACCTTCGTCCAAGTTTGAACTGCGCTCGGCTCTTTCGGAAGGAAACGCCATGGCCAAGGACTTCGATGTCGTAATTCGTGGTGGCACGGTAATGGACGGCAACGGCGGTGCGCCGTTCGAAGCCGATGTGGCCGTGAAGGACGGCAAGATCGCAGCGGTCGGCAAGGTGTCGGGCTCAGGCGCAGACGAAATCGACGCCAAGGGCCTCTCGGTGACGCCGGGCTGGGTCGATCTCCACACCCACTATGACGGCCAGGCGATGTGGGACAGCCACTTGGCGCCGTCGTCCTGGCATGGCGTGACCACAGTGGTAATGGGCAACTGCGGCGTCGGCTTCGCGCCTGTGCGCAAGGACACGCAGGACAAAGTCGTTGCGCTGATGGAAGGCGTCGAGGATCTCCCCGGTCCCTGCCTCAACGAGGGTCTCGACTGGAGCTGGGAGAGCTTTGCCGAGTACCTTGCCGCGCTCGAGCGCCGCCGCCACGACATCGACTTCTGCGCCCTGCTCCCGCACGCGCCCATGCGCGTCTACGTCATGGGCGATCGCGCGATGGAGCTCGAGAACGCGAACCAGGAAGATATCGCCCGCATGCGCGAAATCACGGCGGATGCGATGCGCGCCGGCGCCTTCGGCTTTTCGACCTCGCGTACCATCGCGCACAAGACGCTCGCCGGCGACTTCCATCCGGGCCTAAAGGCACAGGAAGCCGAGCTCTTGGGGATCGCCTCCGGCATGAAGGACGGTGGCGGCGGCTTCATCGAGATGACGTCGGACTGGAACACGCCCGATCCCGCCACCGAGTTCGCCATGATGCGGCGGATCATCGAAAAGACGGGCCGGCCGCTGGTGTTCAATCTCACCCAGCGTCACGACCGCACGCAGGACTGGAAAGAACTGCTCAGGCTCTCGGGTGAGGCGGTGAAGGACGGGCTCAAGGTCCGCTGCGTGGCGCCGCCGCGGCCGATCGGTGCATTGCTGGGACTGACGGGGAGCCAGAACCCGTTCGCCGGCACGCGCACCTATCGCGACATGGCGCATCTGCCGCTGGAGGGCCGTGTTGCGCGGATGCAAGATCCGGCGGTGCGCGCGAAAATGTTGGCCGACGATCCGAGCGAGTTCAACACCTGGTCGCTGCTGCCGCGGATCGGCTATCAGCGCATGTTCCGGTTTGCCAACCCGCTCAACTACACGCCGCCGAAGGACCAGTCGCTGGCGGCCATCGCCGAGCGCGAGGGGCGCACACCGCAGGAGGTCGCCTACGACATCATGATCGAGGACGGCGGCAAGAACTTCATCTTCGCCTGCCTCGTGAACTACGCCGACTACAATCTCGACGCCGTGAAGACGATGTACTCGCAAGAGCACGTCATCCCGGGATTGAGCGATGGCGGTGCGCACGTGGCGTTCATTTCGGATGCCTCGTTCCCGACGTTCCTGTTCTCCTACTGGGGCCGCGATCGCGAGGACGGGCGCATGTCGATCCCGGATCTGGTTCGCCGCCAGACGCGCGAACCGGCGCGCTTCGCGGGCCTCAACGACCGCGGCGTCATCGCGCCCGGCATGAAGGCCGACATCAACGTGATCGATTTTCCGAACCTCGGGCTCGAGCGGCCGGAGATGGTGGTCGATTTGCCCGCTGGTGGCCGTCGTCTGATGCAGAAAGCCCGCGGCTACGCAGCAACCGTCAAAGCCGGCGAGATCACCTATCGCAACGGCACAGCGACTGGTGCTCTCCCCGGCGGCTTGGTGCGGCGAGCCAAGCTGCAAGCAGCGGAGTAAGCACCACTTGTCACGGCACGCCCGTCACCGTACGAGGTCAGCATGAATGACCTCGACGCCACCCTCGCTCGGCTGAAACGCCTGCACCCGATGCTGATCGACCTCTCGCTCGGCCGGCTGCAGACGCTGTTGGCGAGGCTCGGCTCGCCGGAGAAGCGCTTTGCGCCAGTCATCCACATCGCTGGAACCAACGGCAAGGGCTCGACCACCGCGTTTCTGAAGGCAATGCTCGAAGGCGCGGGCAAGCGCGTCCAGGTCTACACCTCGCCGCATCTCGTCCGCTTTGCCGAGCGCATCTCGGTACCGGGCGCGGCTGGGGTCTCGGGGCCCATCGACGAGGCGCATCTCGCCGACCTCCTCGCGCGCGTCGAGCGCGTCAACGCGGGCGACGCCATCACGTTCTTCGAGGTGACGACGGCGGCAGCGTTCCTCGCTTTCGCCGAGATCCCCGCCGACGCGGCGATCCTTGAAGTCGGCCTCGGCGGCGAGTTCGATGCGACCAACGTCATCGATCACCCCGCGATGACCATCATCACGCCCATCGCCATGGACCATGCGGAAAAGCTCGGGGACACGCTGGCCAAGATCGCCGTCGCCAAGGCCGGCATCCTGAAGCACGGCGCACCCGCCGTGATTTCGCTCCAAGAGACCACCGCCCTCGACGTGATCGAAGCGCGTGCAGCAGCCGTTCGCGCCGGCCGCTTGAGCATCTGGGGCCGCGACTTCGACGCCTTCGAGCAGAGCGGCCGCCTCGTCTATCAGGGCGAGGACGAGGTGCTCGACCTGCCGCCGCCGGCGCTGATCGGGCGGCACCAGATCGTCAATGCCGGCACCTCCATCGCCGCTGTGCGCAGTCTCAAGACGAAGCTCGGCATCGACGAGAAGGCGATCGAATTCGGCCTGCAGAACGTCGCCTGGCCCGCGCGTATGCAGCGCCTGAAGGGCGGCCGTCTGGTCAAGTCGCTGCCTACCGAGACGGAGCTCTGGCTCGACGGCGGCCACAACCCGCACTGCGCCGCGGCGATCGCCCAGACGCTCGCCGACCTCGAGGAGCGCGCACCGAAGCCGCTGGCGATGATCGTCGGCATGATGGGCCAGAAGGATGCCGCCGGCTTTCTGGCGCCCTTCCGAGGGCTTGCCCGCCGCATCATCACCGTGCCGATCCCAGGCGCGCACGAGCGCCCACACGAGCCCGAAGCACTCGCCGCGATCGCCAGCGGAATGGGATTCCAGGTCGATACCGCGAGCAGTGTTCCCGACGCGCTGTTGCGCCTCAAGTCGACCGACCCCGGGCCGCTCCGCATCCTCATTTGCGGCTCCCTTTATCTTGCCGGCGACGTGCTTGCGTTTAACGAGGACCGCAAGACTCAATCCAATTGAGCTGCTTGGCGCGTTCGATTCCGAGACATCGCTTCAGCGGGCGTTTGCGACTTGGCCGCTCGGGATCATCGGTCCTTAAAATCTCGCCGGTAATCTGCCCCCGATAAAAAGCAGTCTTTGGGGGAGCGTCCATGAATCCATTTTCTTCGCTGTCTATGGGGATCATGTCGGCCGCGGTATCCGCGCTGCTTTTTGGCGGCCTGATGCTCGCGATCTCGCCGGGCGCCGACAGCCGCGACGATGCGCGAAGCGTCAACACCAATCCAAAGCATGCTCAGAGCTACTCAACCCGTGGTTACGAGCTGCACGGCCAAGAGCTCCGTGCTTTTCACCTCTGCCTTGACATGATGAGCGGCCGAAGGTTGAACAACGAAGGTGATATGGGCGCGTTCTGCGGATGTCTCGCCAAGAATGCGACAGAGGAAATGCGCGAGCCGTACAAGACCAATGCCATTCGCGTGGCTAACCAATACATCCAGTATGGCCGTCTCTCGCTCAGGGAATCCCTCGACTTGCTCCCGCCGGACAGCTTCACAGGCGTGCGCGCTGGCACCCTTACGTCAATACGCGCCTCGATTGCTCGGTGTACTCAGGCAGCCCGCGACGCAGCCGACGAGCGCCGCCACAACGAGCGCGCACGCCACGACCAGGCAAGCCGGCGTTAGGACACCACCGGAACGAGCGCGCCTCCCAACACTAGGCGCTGGGTTGTTGCAAGGCCTTCGCACGCTGGAGACGGGCGGTAAAGCGCTTAGGCTCTGTTCCTGTCTTCCGACGGGTTGCACGTCGGCTCCGAAAGGGCTCCGTGGACACCGGGCAGCGCGGCCTTGACGCATTGGGGCCGCCTCCCTACGTTCCGCCTGACCTATTCATCGCGGCGGCCGAGTGTCCGCAAGCCAACCCCCCAGGAGACCATCATGACGGCCATGGTTACGGACGCGACGTTCGACGCCGAGGTTCTGAAATCCAAAGAACCGGTGGTTGTCGACTTCTTCGCCGAGTGGTGCGGCCCCTGCAAAGCCATGGCTCCTGCCCTCGACCAGGTCGCCAAGGAGATGGCCGGCAAGGTCAAGGTCGTGAAGGTCGACGTCGACCAGTGCCCCGAGATCACCCAGAAGTACCGCATCCAGGCCATGCCGACGTTGATGGTCTTCAAGGACGGCAAGGTAGCCTCGACCCAGGTCGGCGCCCTCGTCCAGAAGGCGAAGCTCGAGAGCTGGATCAAGCAGTCGGTCTGAGCATTTTTGTTTGAACAATGGAAGGCCCGCCCTTACGCGGGCCTTCACTTATTTTTGAGAGCGCCGAAGCGCGCCGGGAATGCTCACCGCTCCAGCGCAAAAAGCCGGTTGGCCGCCGCGTCCAGCGCGTCACCAGAGATCTCCATCAGTCGCGGCCCGTCTGTCCAGAGCAGCGCCGCGCGCACGGGAAGCGGCTTGAACATGCCAGCGATCGCGAGACGATATGCCGCGAGCTGAAGCAGGTATGCTTCGGCGACCGCGTTCGCTTCCGTCGGTGGCGGCCGGTTTGTCTTGAAGTCGACGATCAGCACGTGGGTCTCGAGTCGCACCAAGCGGTCGATCTGGCCTGTCACACGGAGCACGTGGCCCCTGCCGCTCGGCGGAGACAACTCGGCAACGATAGGTACCTCGGCCCTGCTGTTCGGACCGAAAATCGGCCCGAACTCGGGATCGTTCAGCACCTCCAGCGTTTCAGCGACAATGCTCGCCCGTGTGCGTGGTTTGAGTTCCGGCCCTCGAGCTGCGACGAAGCCCGCCGCTACCTCAGGCCACCGCGTAGGATCAAGCTCCGGCAGATACTGCAGCAGCGCATGAGTGAGTGTACCGCGCAGGAAGCGATTACCATCCGCGCTGCCACGCGAGAGCGGCACCAACGGCGGCTCACGCACGGGATCGCGTGCCGGCTCCACGGGATCGCCTTCCGCATCGACCTCGAGCGGCGCCAATCGAGATGGCGCCAGCGGCACGACAAGCCCTTGCTCGCGCGGCGCTGGACGCCGGGCCCAATCGGGAAGCATCGGCTCTGGCTGAATGCGCGTTGTAGTCTCCTTCGGCGATGATGGTAGCACCGCTTGAGGGCTCGACAACCGCCGGACAGGGCCGTCGGAGGTCTCAGTCTCCTCGAGCATGCCGTCGAGCGCCTCGCTGACGAGGTCGTACCAGCAGCCTTTGTCACGGCCCTTCACACCCTCGAAGCCTGCGACATAGAGCCGGTCGCGCGGCCGAGTCAGCGCCACGTAGAGCAGACGGTTACGCTCCTCCGTCTCGCGGCCTTTTGCGTACTGCTTCGCATCCATTACCGCAGGCAGCCTGCTCGAGCCTTTCACCGGCCAAAGGAACGGAGTCGCGACATTCGATGGCCGCGGCAGATGATCGAGCACCAGCAGGTTCCCCGGCCGATTACCCGAGCCGGTGGTACACGTGTCCGGCAGGAACACAATCGGCGCCTCGAGGCCCTTCGCGCCGTGCACCGTCATTACGCGCACCTCGTCGCGACCGTGCTCCATGTCGCGCTTCACCTCGCGTTCCGACTGCCGGAGCCAGTGGATGAAGCCTTGCAGCGACGGCGGCGCCTGGTCGTCGTAGGTCAACGCAAGGCCCAGAAACTCATCGAGCAGCTCCGCGGCCTCCGGCCCGAGCCGCTCCAGAATGCGCGCCCGCATGCCGCCTTGGTCCAGCAACTCGGCGAAGAACTCGAATGGCGGGATGAGATCGGCGCGCGCCCGCCACCTCTTCAGCGTCTCAGCTGGTGCCTTGAAGCGGGCATTCGTGTCGCCAGCCCTGAGCAGCGCGGTCCACAGCGATCCGCGCCGGCCCGGCGCAAGCTCAATCAGGTCGTCATCATCGAGCCCGAACAATGGAGACTTGAGCACCGTTGCCAGCGCCAGATCGTCCTCCGGCAGCAGCAGGAAATCGCCGAGCACCATCAGATCCCGCACCGCGAGCCCGTCCGTCAGGCGCAGCCGGTCGGCGCCGGCGACAGCCACACCCGCATTCTTCAAGGCCGTGACCATGGCATCAGCAAAAGGCCGCCTCTTGCGCACAAGAATGAGAATATCGCCGGCGCGCACGGGACGCCCTTCGGATTCGAGCCTCTCGCCTGACTGCAACCAGCCCCTGATCGTGCGCGCAATCCGCTCCGCGAGCCGGTTCACGGCGGGTTGCGAGGTTCGATCGCTGAACGGCTGCCAGACATCCCCGATATCTGCTGCTTCGGTTCTTTCGAGCGGCCACAGCTCAACCTGTCCGGCCATCCCAACACGATGCGCTGCGTGACGAACGGCTTCGGCCCCTTCGCGCGCGACTCCGACGGCCTTAGTGCCTTCCGCGAAAACTCGATCCACCGCGGCCAACACCGGCTCCGTCGAGCGGAACGACAGCGTCAGCGGAATAGGATGCCAGACGTGGCCCCGACTTTCGGCGCGCTGTTGGAACTCCGAGCCCATGGCTGCAAACTGCTCAGGCGCAGCACCCTGGAAGCCATAGATCGACTGCTTCTCGTCACCGACCGCGAAAACCGTACGCTTCACGTCGTCACGCGCGCCGAAGCCCGAAAAGAACTCATTGGCCAGCGCCGCGATGATACCCCATTGCGCAGGCGCCGTATCCTGAGCCTCATCGACCAGAATATGATCAAGGCCTCCGTCGAGCTTGTAGAGAACCCACTCGGCACTCTCTGAATTGGCAACGAGTTGTCCCGTGGCGCGAATGAGGTCGTCGAAATCGAGCGCGGCCCGCTGCTGTTTCAGCGCCTCGTAGCGTTGCAGCGTGGCGTTGGCGAGCCGCAGCACCGCAAGTGTGGCCTTGAGCACGTTCAGATGACCGCGCTCGATGGTGAGCGCGTGGAAATGTTCTTGGGCGGCGCGGAGACGATCAAAAAGACCTGCATTTTCGCCGGCAAGCTCGCTTGTCATGAGCCTGTCGCGCTTTTCTCCCTTTTGGTTGAGAAAGACTCTCGACAGGATCGCAACCCGTTGCCACTCGTCGTTCGTCAGGAGGGCATCGGCGAAGGTCTCGGCCATGGTGCCGTCCGACTTCTTGCCAGTCATCAGCACATCGCGCGTGCGCTCCATCTCTGGCTCGCTCAGCACGCGTGCGAGTGCCCGATCCAGACTGGCGAAGGTCGTCTGTGCGCCGACACCGAACGATCCACGATAGAATGCCTCGGCACCCGAGAGCTCCTCGTCATCGACGTCCAAGCTCAGCGCACTCGCGATGAAATCGCGATGCCGGATCGAATCGCGAAGCAGCGCATCGAAGTTGTCGTCGGCCGCATAAGCAACGACCAGTACCAGCGCTTGCCCCAGCGGCGTATCGCGATCCCGCGTCGCTTCCACCAGCACCTGCTCGATCGCCTCGTGCTCCAGCGCGCGCGCCATCTCCTCATCGAGAATGGCGAACTGCGGCGCGACGCCCGCCTCCAGCGGGAACCGCTGCAAGAGCCGCTCACAGAAGGCGTGAATCGTCTGCACCTTGAGCCCGCCCGGAGTCTCGATGGCAATGGTGAAAAGATCACGCGCCTTAACGAGCTCCTCCGGCGCTGGCGCGCGCTGCTGCAGCTCGCTGAGCGCCATGGCAAGTGCGCCATCATCCGCCGTCACCCACTGAGCGAGTTGCTTGAAAGCCCGCTCAGACATCTCCGCTGCCGCGGCCTTGGTGTACGTCAGGCACAGGATCCGCTGCGGATCAGTGCCCGAGAGCAGCAGCCGCAGTACGCGGTTCGTGAGCACGTGCGTCTTTCCGGTGCCAGCATTGGCCGAGACCCAGGCGGATGCTGAAGGATCGGCGGCCATCGTCTGGGCCTTGTTCGTCGCCCGACGCTCGGCCTCGATGCCGCTCAGTCGAGCGCGACCACTTGCGCGCTTCTCTTCCGCAGCCATCAGGCGACCTCCTCATCGCCACTCTCTGCCGTCCACTCGCCGACGCGCGCGAGATGAGCAAAGTCGTCGTAGTCGTATTTAAAGCAAGGACGCCGGAGGGCGCGGAACGGCGTTTCTGGATCCCGGAACTCGGCGATCAGCCGCGTCGCACCGGCAAGCGAATTTCGTGCAAGCGTGATAAGTTCATCGCCTCGCGGTTTGATATCGAGTACCTGGCCAGCCGGATCTGCACCCGTTGCACGGATGTAGCGCAAGCTGAGAACCGGCATCGGCTCAAGCCGTGAGAAAGCGCCTTCGAACGCCAGTGCTGCTTCGAGCGGCAGCTGGGGCTTGGCGCCAGCCAGCACGAACGAAGCCGACGGCACCTGACCTGTCTTGTAATCAGTGATAATAAGCCCGCCGACCGTTACGTCGATCCGATCTGCCCGTGCACTCAATTCAAATGGCTCGCCTGGAACTGCCAGGATATGCCGCGCACTGACCTCAGCGAGCAGCGTCGAGACGCCCTCACGTCGATCAGGCTCGGTCGCCGCGAACCAGTCTGCAAACCGCTGCAACCTTGGCAGCCAAAACGCCCGCACGCGCGGATCGTCGCGGAAATCCCGCACCACATCGGCCGCCACTTGCATGAAGGCACCGGCAATGTCCGTCGGCAGCTCGACGGGATACCGCTCGGTGAAACGGGAAAGCGCGAGATGGATAACTTGACCCTTCTCTGCAGGGCCGGGCTCTGCGCCGAGCAGTGGCAGCGGATCGAGCCGAAGCACGCGTCGAGCAAAAATTGCGTACGGATTGGCAATCCAGGTCTCGATGTCGGATACGCTCGCACGCTTCGGCCTGAGTTCGATAGGCGGCTTCGGCTGCGGCGGAGCGACTGGCTCCAAACGCCGGATATAATCGCGCGCTCTTGCCCAGCCGAGCCAGTCTGAGCGCGGCGCAAGCGCGTTGGTAAGCCCGAGTCCATCGAGTAGCGCGCGCAGTCGCAGGAGCCAGCGCGACGGCACACGCGGCACACCATCGACCTTGTCCGCGCGCGTCAGGATCACCGTCTCCGCGCCGAGAAAAGTAGTCACGTCGTGCGCCGCACGACCAATCTCTTCTTCGGGCGCTGGCAGGCCCAGATTCTGCCGCATGGGCCTGTTGAGCCAGGCGCCCGGATCGGCCACCGCCGGCCACGTCCCCTCGTTGAGCGAGCCGAGGATCATCACATCCGGCTGCTGGAGGCGCGCCTCGAACGGCCCCCAAATCGACAGGCGCGGGTGCGCCGGAATGCGCGCGCGCACCGTCTCTCCGGCCACCAGTGCCCGGTAGAAATCGGGATAGTCGGACGCGGCGAGCTGAACCGGTGGCAGCACGGGGTCGGCGAAACTCTCGAACAACTTCCACGCGGCCTCGCCCGCCTCGCCTTGCCAAAGCGGCGAGTCCGACGCATCAGCGAAGGCAAACAAATCTTCAGCGCCCACAGAGGCGAGCGTCTCGGGCGCTGGCCGCGCGACCGCTTCCGCCACCGCCGAATGTGCTTCTGTCCACATGCGCAGTGGATGGGTTCGGCCGTCCGCAGCAAGCGTCAACAGCGGTTCGAACGCGGTGTGCAAGCGCTTCACCAGATCGCGCACGTGCGCCCAGTCGCGGTCTCCGAGCCGACGCGCCGCGCCGTGCCTGCGATCGCCCGAATCCGCTGCGGTGGCATGTGCTGCGCGCTCCACCGCGAGATCGACGGCATCGAGCCCCGCGCCAAGATATGGCGCGCGGAACGCCGCGATCTCGAGATTGCGTGCGGTCCTGCGAACATCGCCCGCCGAGAGCCCGAGCCGAGTCAGCGGATGTTTCAACAGCGCCATCAGCTCGGCTGGCTTGAAGTCCATCGCCCAGGCATTGATCGCGAGATCGAGAAATGTGCCAGGTACCGTCTTGCCGAACGGGCGGCCAGCCGAATCATCGACACGAATGCCCCAACTTTCCAATCGTATCGCAACACGACGCGCCAACAACCGATCCGGAGACACCAGCGCCGCCGTGCGTCCCGGGGTTTCCGCGGCCTCGCGCATGATCAGCGCGATGGCCTCCGCCTCGTCCTCGGCCGCAGGCGCCTCGAGCAAGCTGACGTGTTCGAGGCCCGCCTCCAGCTCGGATCGTTCCGCATCACGGATGAACGTGCGCCACCGTTCCATGGAGCCCGCTGGCCGCATTGCCTCGCTGATCAACGAATTACGCGCCTGGGCCGAAGCCGACAACAATGGCCCAGGCAGCTCCTGCACATCGGAGCGCGCGAAATCGAGCCGCGCCAGCAGTCCACGAAATCCGAACTGCGGATGCTCAGGATGATCTTTCCCCGCGTCCGCAATGCGCTTCCAGCTCGCTTCATCGAGTCTCTTATCGAGCGCAGGTAGAACGATAGCGCCATTGGGCAGCGCCAATACCGCTCGCATCAACTCCGCCGTTGCTGGTATGGATCCGGTCACCCCAGCAATGATTACGGGAGCTGACGGTGGGGTGGCTTGCAATCGCTTCGCTTCCGCCAGAATCAGGCGATTACGCCGATGCATCGGCGATAGGAGCGCACGCTCCGAGAGGTAGGCAGGCCACGTCTTGGTAACGATCTCGAGAAACTCAATCGTTTTCTGCCAGTGCTGCGTGAAGTCGTCCGGCACCAGTGCCGCGAGATCCTGCAGCGAAACATTCTCCGTCTCGACCGCATCCATGAGCTTGGCGAGATCAATAGCGAGATGCGCGGCCTGTGCAGGCGACTGAGCTCCCGCGCCAAGTCGCCTGGCCTCAGCATCATCGTCACCGCCTGCGTTTTGCGCTCGCTGCCGCATCGCAGCGGACCAGGCCGACACCAGTTCGGTCAGAACAAGCTGACGCTCCAACTTGCTCACTGCCGGCGGCAGGCTCAGCGCCTCCTCGCCGCCGAGTCCCCGCGCGAAACCCTCGATGAGGCCCAGATCCTCTTCCGCCTCGGCGATGGGGCGGACTGCGGGCAGCAGCATCGCGCGACCGCTCCCAGCTTTGAGAAAGGCCTCTTGCAGAGCGCGAGCCGCACGCCGCGTCGGCAGTAGGATCGTCATCGCCGGTAGATCGAGTGGGTCTGGTTTCGGCGCACCAGGCGCCGGCAGGTCGCCGACCAAAATGGCGCGTGCGACAGCCTCCAAAAACGGCCGCCCCGGCACGACGTTGTAGATATTAGGACGCCGCGCCATCGGCCATCAGCCTTTCCGCCTCTTGCAAGGCCACGGGATCCCCGACATGCATCCAAGTGCCATCGAGCACCAGCCCGTAGAGGCGGCCTTCCGCCAATGCTCGATTCCACACGCGGTTGAGCGAGAACGGCTCCTCGAGTGTATCCCGCAGCAGTCGCGTCGACGTCATCGACGCACCCGCAAACACGTACGGGACATGCTCGCCCGCGCCTGCACGGACAAGGCGCCCATCGTTCGCTAGATGGAAATCACCGCGTCCGCTGTAGCCAAGGCTAGTTGCGCGATCGGCGAGCAGCATCAGTGCATCCATTCGAGACACATCGAACGTTGCCATCAACTGCGCCAGATTCGAGTTGCCCCGCTCCAGCCAAACCGTATCGGAGTTATGCACGAGGAACGGCGCCTGACCGAGCAACGGAAGTGCTTTTCGCACCCCGCCCCCCGTATCGAGCAGCCGCAACCGTTCGTCGGAAATCCAAATCTGAGGTTTTTCACCCGTAGCAGCACGCGCAGCCAGGTGCGCCTCGATCAGCTCCGCCTTGTAATGCACGTTGACAACTGCTTCGCCGATCCCCGCCGCGGCGATCCGGTCCAACACGTGATCGATTAGCGCCCGCCCGCCGAGCGGCACGAGCGGCTTCGGCACACGGTCGGTCACCGGACGCATTCGAGTTCCGAGCCCCGCCGCAAGGACAAACGCTTTTGTCGAAGTTGGCCCCATGGGCGAACCACATACCGCGCCTGGGTTGCAGCGTCACGACTGGATCGGTGCGTTGCGCACAGATTCGGGCAAGTGGTGATCGTACCAGGCCTTCAATTTGTTGAGGCTAGGATGTGTTAGGTTCCGGCCGAGATAGGCCCACGTCCGCGTCATATGCTGCAGGTATTGAGGCTTGCCATCGCGTTTCAGAAGGCGCACCCAGAGCCCGATAAGCCGGGTGTTCCGTTGAGCCCCGAACGCCGCATAGGCCGCTCGAAATGCGTGCTCGTCGAACTCAGCCTCGGCATCGCTGACAACGGAGCAGTATCGCTCCAATCCTTCCATTTCGAGTGCTTCCGGCACGTCGAGCCGGGCGTCCTGCAGCAACGACGCGAGATCGTAGGCCCAGTGCTCGGCAAGAGCATCCTGGAAGTCGATGAGACCGACATTGCGTGGCGCTGGCCGGTCCGGCAGCCAGAACAGATTGGGCGAATGGACATCGCGCAAAAAGATTCCTGCCGGCTCGGCAAGCATGCGATCGAGCACCGGCGACCATAATGCCTCAAATTCGCGCCGGATTGCATCCGGGCAGGAAGCGCCCTTCACCGCCGGCCAATACCAGTCGAGCAGCAAACCCGTTTCGATCTCCAGCGCTGCACGATCGAACCGCGGCAGGCGATAGGTCGAGCCATCGGGCAGCGGCAACTCGGTCGGCAACGGATGCGCGCGCAGATGCACGAGCGCGTCGACCATGGCCAGATAGAGCTCGCGCTGCGAGTGCCCTTCTGCCAGGGCACGCCCGTAGGTCAGATCGCCAAGATCTTCGAGTAATAGAAAACCCTGTACGAGGTCTGCCGCGAACATCTTCGGCACCGAAAAGCCCGCACGCTCCAGCGCGGCACCTATGGCAACGAACGGCCGCACGTCCTCCGCGAGATGCGCAATCCGGCTGTACGGCAAGGCGCCTCTGACCGGCGGCCCGTCTGGCATGCGCGGACTGTCCATCAGAATGAACCGCTGCCCGGCCGCCGCAACACGCGCATAGGTCCGGTGTGAGGCATCACCCTGCAGATAGGCGATCTGCGCCTGTCCCGATGCAACCGCCGCCGCCACTTGAGCGGACCGTTGAAGAAATCCGTGCAGCCCTCGACAGCGATTGAGGCGCTCTGCGACATCGCCGGCGCCGCTAACCGACAGGCGTCGATGCGCGGCGTCCTGCCCCGCATCGAAGCGAATCTCCCATCGGCTCGAAGGCAGTACACCTTCGGCCCGTTCTGGCCACTCGACGACCGCAATGCCGTCCCGCAACGCCTCGCCAAAGCCGATCTCCTCCAGCTCCCCCTCACCCGTCAACCGATAGAAATCAAAATGTGCGATCGGAAATCGCGGAGAGGTATAGGTCTGAACCAACGGAAATGTCGGACTTGGGATTTCTGTATCACTCTCTTGCAGTAGTGTCCGGATGAGCGCGCGCGCAAACGTCGTCTTGCCGGCCCCAAGGTCACCGCGAAGCAATACTGCTTCACCGGGGCGCAGTTTCAGCGCCATGAGCCCGGCAAGCCAATTCACATCGTCAAGGCTTGCTGCTGGAATGAGCCACAGCGCAGTCACGCGCGGACCGTGACTGGAACGCTGCCGCTTTCCAATGCACGGGGCCCCCTCTCGGGAAAGCGGACCGTCACTGTCGTGCCGCGGCCTGGCTCTGACTCGAGTAAAACCTCTCCGCCGTGCAGCTCGACGAGATTCTTCACGATCGAAAGTCCCAAACCAACTCCACGATGCTTAGAGCCTTGCGTGCGTGACACGAAGCGTTCGAGGACCAGATGCTGCTGTTCCTTGGGGATGCCGACGCCATGGTCGGTGACTGCGAACGAAACCATGCTCTTCTCACGCCAACATGCAAGCTTGACTGAGCCACCTGAGTTCGAGAAGCCGATGGCATTGGAAAGGAGATTATAAAGGATTTGCCGGACGCGTGCAGCATCCGCGACAAAGTCCGAGATCTGCGGCGCGATCTCGACCTCCAGCTTGATCCGGCTGCGACTTGCCCGCTCCTTGATGCCCAGTACTGCAGCCTCGACAATAGGTGCCACCTTGACCGGTGCCACCTTCAGCTCCAGCGAACCGGCGTCCATATTCGCCAGGTCGAGAATATCGTCGATTATCGAGAGCAGCGTCTTGGACGATGCTGAAACGTCGCTGAGATATTCGCGCTGCTTCAAATTGAGTTCACCCGTCCTCGGACTTTCCAGCAGCTCGGTGAAGCCAATGATATTGGTCAGCGGCGTTCTGAGCTCGTATGACACGTGACTGATGAACTGACTCTTCAAACGGTCAGCAGCAACGAGCGCCTCGTTGCGCTCGAGGAGCGCGCGCTCGTAGCGCTTCGACACCGTGACATCGGCAAAAGTCACCAACGTGCCACCGTCCGGCAGCGGCAAGGCGGCAAAATCGACTACGCTCTGGTCAGCCCGAGTCATCTGACCTTCGAGCGGCTCGCGTTTATCTGAAAACTGCGTGACGGTCCTCGCAATTCCCGACAACGCTTTGGGATCATCATAGAGAACCCGGCATTGCGAAATGATTGCTTCGATGTGCGGGCTGTCCTTGAGCATCCGACCCGAAAGCTTCCAGATCCTCTCGAATGCTGAGTTGAAAAGCCTGAGACGCCCGTCGGTACCGAACACCGCGACGCCTTCTTTCAGGTTGTTGAGCGTCTCGCGCTGGACATCGATCATGGCGTTGAAACGACTTTCAAGAGCCAGCCGTTCCGTCACATCGTCATAGAAGTGCGTGACACCGCCGTCGGGTCGGGGCTCGATCGTGACGTGCAGCGTTCGACCATCGGGAAGGTGCCAGCCCTCCTCATGCGCGGTCTCGGCTTTGGCGTAACTCAAAACGCGGGCTTTCCACTCCTTGTAGTTGACGGCCTCGGTCGCACGCTTGCCCCCGGTGACGCTGTCGGTGAGGCTCACCACCTCGGGCAGCCGTGAGGCCTCTCTGAGACGATCGAGAATCTGACCGTCGGCCGGATGACCGGCCAGCCACTCCGAGTCGAATTGCCACAATGTCTGGAACGCGGTGTTGAAAAACGTCAGTCGACGTGTCTTGTCGAAAATAGCCACAGCTGTTGCGACGCGGTCTAGCGTGCGGTCGTAGGCTTCGATCTGGCGGTCGAGCTTGCCTTGCGCATTCTCTTCGACCGAAACGTCAATCGCCGCTGCGGCACACGACTCACCGAGAGGAATGATCATGACATCGTGGGCTTTGCGCGTGCCCGCAATGTTGAGCGACATGCGTTTGGCAAACATTTCGCCGCGTGAGAGCGCGAGGCGTACCTCCAGCCTCTGGCGTGTCTCGAGCAACTCGATCTGACGTTCGCGCACCTCGGCCTCGTCCGCCGCCTCGACCGCCGTCACGTAGGCCTTGTTGACCCATTCGATACGCCCGTCCGTGCCCCGTATCCAAACCGGCATGGGTAGTGCGCCAAAAAGCGACCGGCTGAGCGTAATGTCTCGTGCCAGCCCGCGATGCTGGTCCATGATCCTTGCCAGATCGCGCCGCGAGCCTGCCACGTCGCGCAAACGCAGAATTGCACGCGCCCCAGACACGCGTCCATCAGCCTCGACGTGCCCTCCAGCCGTCGTGCGCAGCAGCAGATTGAAAGGCCGACCGATCGTGAACAGCTGGTCGAGACCAGCTTTCAGATCTCGCGCACCTGCTGCCTCGAGCCATTGGCCGAAGTGCACCAGAGTGTTCGGATTCTCGGGCAGGCCGGGGACCGAGGTCAGCGAATGCACCGCGATCTTCACGCCTTCGTTGGGCAGCCAGTAGATCAGGACTTGTGGCTCCGCCTTCAGAATCGCTTCAGCCGCCGCCAAATTCCGCCGCAGCTCTGCCACCTCGTCTTGGCGTCGGCGCGAGATTGCACGAGCGGCCCCCGTTGACGTCCAGAGCAGCGCGCAGGCCACCGCTAGAGTTCCACCGACCAGCGCCAACGCCAGAAGATGGGCGAGGTGCAGCGAGCCGAACACCACCGGACCGGCGTCCACAACAGCCACGATCAGCACGACGACGCACGAGAGGCTCGCTGCGAGCAGCAGCAAGAGCTCTCCACGAATAGTGACCCGGCTCGAATTGCCTGCGATGTGCATTGTGCTCCGCGGGTGGCGGCTCGCACGTCCTTGGCAACGCGTGACAATCCTGTGGACAGGGCGGAACGGCCCAGAACTGTTGGGGAAACGAATCGCCAATCATTATGGCCGCGAACCGATTCGCTGACCAGAGTCCAGACGAAACCGGATCGTAAATTTCCTTTTTAGAACAATAACCACGCGGCGACTGCGCTCAACACGCCACACCCACGGAACACTTGTTCTTGCCACAATAGATATGGGGGCAGCCATACCAGCCACCCCCTAACTATAGATTGACCACTGGCGGCCACCCGGCGCTAACGCGTCGCCGGAGAACCAGCTCAGTAGCGGTAATGGTCCGGCTTGAAGGGCCCCTGCTGGGGTACCGAGATATACTCGGACTGCTGCTCCGAAAGCTTGGTCAGCTTCACCCCGATTTTTTCCAAGTGCAGCGAGGCAACCTTCTCATCGAGGTGCTTCGGCAAGGTATAGACCTTCTTCTCGTACTGGCCGGGCTTCGTGAAGAGTTCGATCTGCGCCAAGGTCTGGTTGGTGAAAGAGGCCGACATCACGAACGACGGATGGCCCATCGCGTTCCCGAGGTTCACCAATCGGCCTTCCGAGAGCAGGATGATCCGTTTGCCGTCCGGGAACTCGATCTCATCGACCTGCGGCTTGATGCTGTGCCATTTGAAATTCTTCAACGCTGCAACCTGGATCTCAGAGTCGAAGTGTCCGATGTTGCACACGATTGCGCGGTCTTTCATCTTCCGCATGTGATCGACTGTGATCACGTCGATATTGCCAGTCGCGGTAACAAAGATGTCGGCCCGAGGCGCGGCATCCTCCATGGTGGTCACCTCATAGCCCTCCATGGCAGCTTGCAGAGCACAGATCGGATCGACTTCCGATACCATCACGCGGCAGCCGGCTTGCCGCAGCGAGGCGGCCGACCCCTTACCAACGTCGCCAAAGCCTGCCACCATTGCCACCTTGCCGGCCATCATGACGTCCGTGCCGCGACGAATTCCATCGACCAGGGACTCACGGCAGCCGTAGAGGTTGTCGAACTTCGACTTGGTCACCGAGTCGTTGACGTTGATGGCGGGGAAGAGCAGCTTGCCTTCCTTCGCCATGTTGTAGAGGCGATGCACGCCCGTGGTCGTTTCCTCGGACACGCCCTTGATGCCGGCGGCAAGCTTGGCGAACCAACCGGGCTTTTCCTTCAGCGTCCGCTTGATGAGGGCGAAGAAAATCGTCTCCTCCTCGTTGGCCGCCTTGTCCAGGAACGCAGTGTCGCCCTTCTCGGCCCTCAAACCGTAATGGACGAGCATGGTTGCATCGCCACCGTCATCGAGAATCATGTTGGGCGTACCGCCGTCACCCCACTCCAAGATCTTGCGCGTATACTCCCAATAGTCGGTCAGGCTCTCGCCCTTGATTGCAAACACTGGGATGCCGCGCGCTGCGATAGCGGCCGCTGCATGATCCTGGGTCGAATAGATATTGCAGGAGGCCCACCGGACATCGGCACCCAGGGCCGCCAGCGTCTCAATGAGAACCGCCGTCTGAATGGTCATGTGGAGGGAGCCAGCGATGCGGGCCCCTTTCAGCGGCTGCTTGGGACCATACTCGGCCCGGGTCGCCATCAGGCCCGGCATCTCGGTCTCGGCGATGGCAATCTCTTTCCGGCCCCAGTCGGCGAGCCCGATGTCTTTGACGACGAAATCCTTCGCTGCAGTCATGCGTCAGTTCCTTGGTGGTTCGACGATCGAGGGTCTGATTGGAAGGCGCGGCTTCTTGCCAGGGCAAAACTGGCAGCCGTACTTCGTGCTGCCGCGACCAAGCGGTCTCATATCTCCAAAAAGACGGCATTGCAACAATGATATAAAGAAATCTTTATGTCCTTCTGCGCATCGTTGCTGAGGGCTCTCCATACGCGGTCGGGAGATGACCCGCGGTTAACTCGACGTAAATTCGATAAGTAAAAATCTATGCAAATTCAAGTAAATTGAAGTAAAAATCGCAATAGAAAAAGATCTTGAGCCTGAGGATATTTAATAATTCAGCAATTTATGTGAATATATATTCCGCAGGTACGTTGTGTACTCTTAGGAGGCGTATCGTGTTTGATGCTCTGAGGCAGCCGGTAAGAGTTGCCAAGCGTCTTGGCCGCAAGTTGACCCGTGCGGTGGGGACGCTGACGAATTCTGCCCACTCCTTCGCAAAGAACGAGCGCGGCAACGTTGCTTTGATCTTCGGCCTTACCTCGTTCGTCGTCGTTGGCGCAGTCGGAGGTGCCATCGACTTCGGCCGTGCCTACTCGCTGAAGGCCAAGCTGCAGCAGTCCATGGACGCCGCCGCATTGGCCGCCGCAAGCCAGTACGTCAACGATCCGAACCATGACGTCGACAAGGCGACCAGCCATGGCTCGAAGTTCTTCTCGGCATCCATGGAACAGGTGCCCGAAGGCGCAACCATGACTTTGACGCTCGACCCGCAGACCGAAACGGTGACGATGACCGGGTCGACCACCGTCAAAACGCCGTTCCTCTCGCTCATGGGTATCGAAACGATCACCATGACGGCCTATGCCGAGGCGACGACGACGGTGTCCATCGCCGGGGGCGGCGATCTCGCGGAGGTCGAAGTCTCGCTGATGCTCGATATCACGGGCTCCATGGCCTCGGACTCAGGCGACGGCACGACCAAGATCAATGCACTGAAGACGGCTTCGAAAAAATTCATCGACATCCTGCTGCCGACGACCGGCACGCCCAAGGCCAAGATCGCTTTGGCGCCGTTCGCCCAACGCATCTATCTCGGCGACAGCCTCATTCAGGTCGCAACGGGCGAACCGCTGACCAAGGACGTGACCAGCACCTACACGTACAATTGTAATCCGGTTCAGACATGCCAGCAGGTTTGCATCGGCTGGCGGCGCGGCGGCACGGAATGCCGAGGCTGGGAAACCCAGTGCACGACGACCTACAGCACCTGCACGGGTACGAGCACGTCGACCCAGTACCTCAGCCGTTGCACGACCGAGCGCACGGGGACCAACGCGTTCACCGACGCAGCCCCGGACTCGGGCAGCTACTTCCCGGCTACCTGGTACTCCAACCTGACGGATGCGCAGCGCTGCGGCACGAGCAGCTCCAGCGGCCCGCGCTCGGAGGTGAAGGGCTTGAGCCAGGATCGCACCGCCTTGAAGAGCCATATCGACGCAATGTCGACGTGGGGCGGCACGGCCGGTCAGCTCGGAACGGCTTGGGCCTGGTACACGCTTGCGCCGACCTGGTCTTCGGTATTCACCGGAACCAGCGCACCGAAGGCATACAACGCCGTTGGCTCGAAGAACAAGAAGATCGCGGTGCTCATGACCGACGGCGAGTACAATACCTACTACGCGTCGGGACAGGGCGACTCGGTCGCGCAGGCCAAGGACCTCTGCAGCGAAATGAAAGCAAAGAACATCGAGATCTTTACTGTGGGCTTCAAGCTCGACAGCCAGACGGCCATCGACACCTTGAATTACTGTGCGACCGATGAATCGCACGCCTTCCTGGCCGAGAACGCCGAGGCCCTCGAAGCGGTGTTCCGTGAGATCGCCTACCGCACGGTGCCGCTGCATCTGGCAAAGTAAGAGACCACCGCGGGGCACCTCCGGGTGCTCCGCTCCTCAAGAACCGCTTCCTGGTTTCGGGGTGCCTCGCCGGCACCCTTTTTCATCTGAGCGCCCAAGCGGAAGCAGCCTCATCGTTGATAACACGCCTGCATCATGCCAGCTTCGGTCATGATGATCATGATCGAACAGCGGCAAAAATGAGCGAAGCGGCAGGGCTTACGGCATGACCGGTCCACCAAGGACGGAAATTCGCATCCGGAACAAAAAGGGCCTTCATGCCCGCGCGTCTGCCAAGTTCGTCAAATGCGCCGAGACCTTCAACGCCTCCGTCCGGGTGACGCGCGAGGGCCAGACTGTCGGAGGCACGTCGATTATGGGGCTCATGATGCTGGCGGCGGGCCTCGGCTCCACACTGATCATCGAGGCGGAGGGACCTGAAGCTCCGCAGGCACTGGCCGCACTCATTGAGCTTGTCAATTCGGGTTTTGGCGAGGACATCTCCGGCTGAGAACTGCCTGCCGGGGTCAGCGCGAAGAGCCGGATCCAGAGCCGCTGCCGCGCGCCCCGTGCGCGCCGGCTCCGGAGCCGTGGGCCTGCCCAGGGCCCAGCTGCGCGCCAACTGGCACCACAGGCGCCTCGATCTCCACCTCGCCCGCCTTCTCGAAGACGAGCGCGAGCTTGATCGTCTCGCCGGCCTTCAGCGGTCCGGTCAACTCCATCAGCATAACGTGCAGACCGCCCGGTTTCAGCGTTACCACGGTCGTCCCTTTGACCGCGATCGCCTCGACGCGGCGCATACGCATGACGCCGCCGTCATCGACGTGATCGTGAATTTCGACCACTTTCGACGCTGGCGATCGCACTGCAATGAGGCGGTCTTCCACCCCTTCGGCCGCGACGAGCTCGAGATAGACGCCAGCAACCTTTGCTCCACCTGGCGTCGCTCGCGCCCAGGGCGCCCGCACCGTCACGGCGCCAACACGGAACGTACGCGCGGACTGCGCGTCGACTGTCGCCTTCTGCGCCTGCGTTACCGCCGGATAGGCGAACGTGAGCATCGCAGCACATGCCACAACACCGGATACCAGTCTGGCCAACACGGTCACCTTGTCACCTCGCTCGTTTCTCGAGACGGGCTATCAGACCGGGTGTTAGTCCGCCAATGCGGCCTCTTGGCGGTCCTCGGAATCAGCCCGCTGGCGGCGCCGGAAACCGACCGCGGCGCGCCTCGAACGCCCGGCCGATCCGCAGCGCGAGGCTGTCATCCATGTGCCTGACGACGATCTGCAGGCTCATTGGCAGGCCGGAGGCCGACAACGCCGTCGGCAGCGCGAGGCCGGCAAGATTCAGGTAGTTGACCCAGCGCGTATGTGCCGCCATCGGCGCCCTGTTTTCATCCACCTCGGACACGGGAATTGCGGGGAACGGTATCGTCGGCAGCACAATCGCGTCGAAGCGATCGAAGACGGTTAGGAAATCTTGTATCTCGCGAGCCTGCCGCCGGATTGTTTGGATGTAGGCTGCCGCCGAGATCTTGCCGCTCATCATGCGGTGCCTGATCGGAGCCGCGAGGCCCGATGCAGGATCGTCAGCGTAGCGCTGCCAGTTGGCATAGGCCTCGGGTGCGATGATGTCTCCGCACAGCACGCCGTACTCGTCGAACGATCGTGGCAACTTGAACGGCATCACCCGCGCGCCAAGCTCTTCGAGCTTAATGACCGTTGCCGAGAAATCCGCGCGCATCTCGGCAGATGTCAGCGGCATGTCGGCATCGGAGATGCGGCCGATGCGTAGCCCCTCGATGCCCTTCTCGAGTTCCAGGAACGGGGCTACCGGCTTGACACCTGCGGTGCTCGGATCGTCGGAATCGGCACCCTGAAGAGCGACGAGCATCCGCGCCGCCATCTCGACGCTATCGGCAAGTGGACCGACCGAATCGAGTGTCTGCGACAGCGGGGCGACCCGCGATCGCCCAACCCGCCCGACCGACGTCTTCAGCCCGACGCATCCACAGAGTGCCGCTGGAATTCGCACCGAGCCGCCCGTATCGGTGCCAAGTGCACCGGGAACGAGGCCGGCGCCGACAGCGGCTCCGGAGCCCGACGATGAGCCTCCCGGAATACGATGCGTCTTCAGATCCCAAGGATTCCATGGCGTGCCGACCGTGATATTCGTTCCATAGCCGCCAAACGCGAACTCGACGGTATGGGTTTTTGCCGGGATCACGGCTCCCGCCTCACGGAGCCTCGCGACACACGCAGCGTCCCGCGTCGCTGGCTTGGCGCCACGCTGTGTGAGCGATCCGCAACCGGACACGATGCCCGCGACGTCGATGATGTCCTTGACCGCAATCGGAACCCCATGCAGGGCTCGCGACGTGTCTCCCGCCTGCGTGCGCCGGTCGGCCAGTGCCGCCTCCGCCGTCGCCGTATCGCTGAGCACTGCGGTAAATGCTTTCAGCGTCTCGTTGGCACGCGTGATCCGAGCCAATGTTTCAGAAGTCTTGGCGGCGATAACGCTCGGCGTATCCGGCATAGCATGATCCCTGTATTGTTTGGCACGACATCTGAGCACGCACCGCTGGATCATGCCAGTGATCTCGAACCAGGCGGCTGCGGGACGGACGATTGAGGTGCCAACATAAATTAGGCGCAGCAATTGCTGCGCCTTGGTCATCATACTGGTCGGCTCGCCGTACGGCAGAACACTGCCCAAAGTGTCAGGCGGCTTCCTTGTTGCTAACCGCCACCGGCTCGTCGCGATACTTCAAGGCACCCTTGATGCGTGCCCCCTCTTCCGCCGAGAAGGTCTGATGGCTGATCTCGCTGTCGACGTTGGCCGACTTCTCGAGCCGAACCTTATTGGCTTCGATGGTCCCCTTGGTGCGGCCGCGGACCACCACCTCTTCCGCTCTGATGCCACCTTCGATTAGGGCATCGACATCGACGATCAGCAGCTTGCATGTGATGTTGCCATGGACTTTGCCCTTGACCAGGATGTCGCCCTCGCTCTCGAGGTCGCCCCGCATCGTGAGCCATTCGTTGATGATCGAATAGTTCGCATCGCGGCCCGCGGGCTTCGACGGCATAGGCGCGCTCGGGGCATAGGCCGCGGCCACAGGCGAAGCTTCGGCCGAACTGCTGTTGAAGCTTGTCGGCCCTTCCTGTTTTCTGGTGAACATTGTAAGATCCTCATCCTCGAAGCCGAATTGGCAGTCCGTCACGTCGACGCTGTGACCACGGGATGTCCAAACCAAGCGGCACGGCAAAATCTTCCGGACCGACAGGCAATGATTCGTATGTGGGGGTCAATGATTTGAGCCACTTCCACACAGCCTCGATCGCAGTTTGTGCCGAGCAGGCGCTCTTTCGACAGTGAACCGTGGCGATGCACCATCGACGCCAGCGCAACACCATGTTTATATTCGGCACTTTGTTCAATGAGAGCAATTTCGGAGAAGATCATGGCTGCGGACTTTCAATACATTGACGGCATCAGCAATGTCAGCGTTGTCAACGGCATGGTGCACCTCAGTCTGGTCGTTCTCCAGCCGCCAGCTGGCGAAGGCCAGCAGCCGACGGTGCAGGTCGTGCAGAACCTAGTTATGGCATTGCCGCAATTCGCGCGTCTTTGTGCTGAGATGGGAGCGCAAGTCCAGCGAATGGAAGAAAGAGGTCTGATCCAGCGCCGTCAGCCTCAGGCCTGACGCCGCTCTCGCACTTGGCTTGGGAGTACGCGATGCGCACCGTTCAGCTCCGGACCGGAGAGAGAATTCCGCAGCTTGGTCTTGGCACCTGGCACATGGGTGAGCGCGGGGCCAACAAGGCAGCAGAAGCTAAGGCAGTACGCGCCGGCGTCGATCTGGGCGTCACCCTGATCGACACCGCCGAAATGTACGGTGAGGGCGGCGCCGAGGAAGTGGTCGCGGAAGCCGTCACCGGTATCCGCGACAAGGTCTTCATCGTCTCCAAGGTCTCCCCGCACAACGCCTCACGCGCTGGTGCCATCGCCGCCTGTGAGCGCAGCCTGAAGCGCCTTAACACCGACCGCATCGATCTCTACCTGCTGCACTGGCGCGGCTCGCACCCTGTTGCTGAGACAGTCGCGGCCTTCCAGAAGCTCAAGGCCGACGGCAAGATCCGCCACTGGGGTGTGTCGAACTTCGATACCGGCGACATGCATCAGGTTTACGGCGTGAAGGATGGCGCAAACTGCGCCTCGAACCAGGTGCTCTACAATCTTGGCTCGCGCGGGATCGACTTCGATCTCATCGCCGACTGCGCCAAGCACAAGGTGATGGTGATGGCGTATACCCCCCTTGGCCAGGGCTCCGTACTACGCGACGCAGCGGTCGCCAAGGTCGCCAAGAAGCACGGCGTCGCGCCGGCAGCTGTCGCGATTGCGTGGACGATGCGGCATCCGAACGTCGTCTCGATCCCGAAGGCCTCCAACCTCGCACACGTGAAGGAGAATGCGGCTGCCGCCGATCTCGTGCTCGATACCGACGATCTGAAAGCACTCGATGCGGCATTCCCACCGCCCAGGCGCAAAACATCGCTAGGCATGCTGTGAAGTCGTGCGGTGTACGGCTTCAGCCGGCACCGCTCGCGCAGCCTCGACGACAGCGTGGGGCTTGATGCCGGACACCGCACAGGAGTTCTCAATGACGCCCGAGCAGGTTCTCTCAGTTCCCCCAAAGATTCTCACCCAGAAGCAGCGCGAGCGCTATTTCGAGGACGGTTTCATCCTGCTTGAGAAGCTGCTGCCGGATAACTGGATCGAGCGCCTCAAGGCGGCGACAGAGGAGATGGTCGACAAGAGCCGCGCCGTCATGCAATCGGACGCAGTCTGGGACCTCGACAAGGGCCACACCCACGAAGCGCCGCGCCTCCGCCGCCTCTCCAGCATGAACGATCACCACCCCACCTACTGGGCCTACGCCTCAGCGCCCGACTCCCCGCTCCCCGACGCCATCGCCGACCTCGTCGGCCCCGACGTGAAGTTCCACCACTCCAAGCTGAACTTCAAATGGTCGAAGGGCGGCGACGAAGTGAAGTGGCACCAGGACATTTCGTTCTGGCCGCATACCAACTACTCACCGTGCACGGCCGGCACCTACATCTACGACTGCAATGCCGAGCAAGGACCGCTCGGGGTTTTGAAGAGCAGCCACATGGGGCCTATCGTCAATCAATATGACGAGACCGGAAAGTGGACCGGCTGTCTGTCGAAGAAGGACGCGGGCAACATCGATATGTCGAAGGTCGTCTATCTCGAAGGTCCGGCCGGCTCGGTGACGATCCACAATTGCCGGACGCTGCATTATTCGAAGGCCAATTGGAGCGAGATCCCACGGCCGCTATTGCTCAACGTCTACTCTGCAGCCAACGCGATGCCCTACACGTACAACCCGCTTCAGTCGCGCTACTATGGTGCCATCGTCCGCGGCCAGCCAGCCAAGTGGGCCTATCACGATCCCAGGCCGTGCCTGCTGCCCCCCGACTGGTCCGGCGGCTACACATCGATCTTCGCGCTCCAACAGGGCGAGGATTGGACGAATAGCCGCCCAGAAGCCGTGATCGGTCGCGGGATGATGTAATGGAAGGTTTGGCTCGGTACCTAGCTTTCGCGCAGCACTGGATTGGAAGGCATGCGAGCAGGGATAACCCGCCTCCAGTTCGCGCCATTGCCGGCGCCGCGCTCGAGGTGCCAGGCTAGGAGCCCACCACTGAGCAATCGAAGGTATGTCATGACCCCCGACCAGATCCTCTCGATCAAGCCGAACTACCTCACGCAAAAGCAGCGCGAGGCCTACTTCGAGGATGGCTACATCCTGCTCGAGCGCATCATTCCGCAAGACTGGGTCGAGAAGCTCAAGGCAGTGACCAACCAGATGGTCGAGGAAAGTCGCAGCATCACCAAGCGTGACGCTAAGTGGGATATCGAGCCGAATCACACGTACGAGAATCCGCGCCTGCGCCGCCTCTCGAGCCCGACCGATCATCATCCGGCATACTGGGATTATGCATCAGCGCCGAACTCGCCGCTGCCTGACATCGTTGCCGATCTCGTCGGACCCGATGTGAAGTTCCATCACTCTAAGCTTAACTTCAAATGGTCGAAAGGCGGCGCCGAGGTAAAGTGGCATCAGGACATTCCCGCCTGGCCGCATACGAACTACACACCATGCACGGTTGGGACGTATCTGGACGACTGCGGGCGCGAGCAGGGCCCCATGGGTTTCGTCAAAGGCAGCCACAACGGCCCGATCTATTCGGAGTACGACGATCAAGGCCGCTGGGTCGGTTGTCTGTCGAAAGACGATGCGGCGTCGATTGACATGTCAAAGGTCGTCTATCTCGAGGCACCAGCCGGCTCGCTGACGATCCACAATTGCCGCTCGCTCCACTACTCGGAGCCAAACAATTCCCCGGTCGCGCGGCCGCTGCTGCTCTACGTCTACTCCAACGCCAATGCGATGCCCTATTCTGCGAACCCGATTCCCTCCAAGCATTCCGGCGCGATCGTCCGCGGAAAGCCCGTCAAGTGGGCCTTCCATGATCCGCGACCGTGCCTATTGCCGCCGAACTGGGCGGCGTCCGGCTATTCCTCGCTCTTTGCCAAGCAGCAGGGCGAGGACGTCAAGCTCGCTCCTGGCACCGGTGGGATGATGTGAGACATGTGATTTAATTGCGCAGTTGCGAGGTCCGAACGATGACGAATATTGAACGACTGAAAGCCGCATACAAGGGATGGCACGACGGCAAGGGCGAGAATCCCAACATCTGGCTCGATTTGTTCAGCGACGAAGTCGACTTCCGCTCGATGGGCGGCGCGTCTGACCACCTCGCCTTCGCCGCCAACCGTCGCAGCAAAGCGGACGCCGTTGGATATTTTGCGGGCCTCGCCAAGGACTGGTCTATGATCCATTGGACACCACAGACGTTCGTTTGCGAGGGCAACCTGATTGCCGTATTTGGAAGCTGCGCTTGGACAAACAGGGCGACAGGCAAACGCGCAGATGTCGGCATCAGCCACCTCTGGCAATTTGAGAACGGCCGGGTGACCGCCGTTACCGAGATCTTCGATTCGGCCCGCGCCGTCGCCGCGGCTACGCCCTGAACGCGAAACGTGCAGGCCCACTCACCACATCAGCAGGATCGTCGCCTATGAAACTCACCCCCGCCCAGATCGAACAGTACGATCGCGACGGCTACCTCCATTTCCCCGAATTCTTCTCTGCCGCCGAAGTCGCGGTGCTCCGCCGCGAGGTGGCGCGTGTCGCCGAAATCGAAACCGAGATGGTCGTGCGCGAAGGCACTGCCAAGCTGCCGAAGATCATGTTCCGCATGCACGAGACGGACGGCGCCACGGCCTCGCCGCCGTTCAACGCGCTCGTTCGCCTGCCGCGCACGCTCGGGTTGGCGCAGCAGCTTATGCGCGACGACAAGCTCTACCTTCACCACACCAAGGTAAACATCAAAGCCGCCATCGAAGGATCGATTTGGCCGTGGCATCAGGATTACGGATCGTGGGCCAACGACGGGATCAGGCGCCCCGAGATGCTGACCATCATGGTCGGGATCGACCCCGCCACGGAGATGAACGGCTGCCTCTACTTCCTGCCCGGCAGCCACAAGCACGGCCGCCTCGATCCGTACTTCGATACCTCGACAGCCTACAAGGTTTGGTCGGTGACGCCCGACGACATGAAGCGCATGATCAAGGAGCACGGTGATCCTGTGGCCATCACCGGCAAGGCCGGCTCGCTCACCGTCTTTCATTGCAACCTGATGCACGCTTCCGGCCATAACCTCTCGGCCAACGATCGCTGGCAGGCTTACCTCTGCTACAACCGCTGCACCAACCGGCCGGTCGATGTCGAGAATCCGCGTCCCGACTACGTGCGCTCGCGCAACTGGAAGCCGCTTGAGCTTGTTGCCGACGATGCTATCACGACGCGCGCGTTGGCGCCCGCCGAGTGATCTGAGTGCAGCCGGCGGCCAAAGGCCCAGGTGGGTCTCCGCGGAGTTGAGCTGTGGCGCCGGCTCTTCGAAAGGTTGCGATCATGACGTTGCGCATCAATCTTAACGCCGACATCGCTGAAGGCTGGGGTGCCTACGATATCGGCAACGATCCTGAGCTGATGAAGCTTATCCAGTCGGCAAGCGTGGCCTGCGGCTTCCATGCCGGCGACCCGAACACGATGCATCGACTGTGCATGCTGGCGAAGGAGCGTGGCGTCACGATTGGCGCGCACCCGGGTTTCAACGACCTATGGGGGTTCGGCCGTCGCCAGATCAAGATGAACCCGAAAGAGATCGAGTTGATGGTCGCCTACCAGATCGGCGCCCTGCAGGCGATGGCCAAGTATGCCGGCCTCGAGATTACCCATCTGAAGCCCCACGGTGCGCTGAGCAACATGGCGGCCGTGGACCATGACTATGCAATGGCGATTGGCCGAGCGATCAAGACTGTCGATCGCGACCTGATCTATGTCGCACTCTACGGCTCCGAAATGGAGAAAGCCGCGCGCACGCTCGAGCTGCCGCTCGCCCGCGAGGGCTTTGCCGACCGCGCCTATGACGAAGACGGTAATCTCGCCCCTCGCAGCATCCCGGGCACCGTTTACAAGGAGCCGAAGCAAGCCCTCGAGCAGTGCCTCCGCATGATTGAAAACAAAGAGGTCGTAACCCGACAAGGAACCAAGATCAGAGTCGAGGTCGAAACCATCTGCCTGCACGGCGATGAGCCAACGGCCGTCATGGTCGCAGGCCAGGTGAGGCAAGGCTTGGAGACGGCGGGCGTCAGGCTGGTGACGTTGCCCGAGATGCTGGCGACGTAGGCGCGCCGGAGAGTTCCGGCGCTCACACCCATCATGCTGCCACGTGCTCGCCGGAGCGCACCTGAAGCGGCTTTCGCATGAACACCACGGGCATATCGACCCCCTGAATAAGGGTCGCCACACCTTGCGAAGAGACCTGATACCCGGCCGCCTCGAAGAACCCCAGTGACATTGCCGTCGAACGCAGCATGAGCGATTGGAAACCCGCAGCTGCTGCCCGCTCCTCCACCGTCCTCAGTAGGAGCCTGCCGAATCCCATGCGCGCAAATATCGGCACAACAAACAGCGCCGTCAGCCGTGCCACCACACCAGTATCGTCGCCAGCAAGCCAACCGCATGTGCCCGCGAGCTGGTCATCGAACCAAAGACCCGTCAGGTTCTCGAGGTTCTGTTCATCGACATATTCGGGCGTTCCGATACGCTCCCGGAAGGCATCGGCGTGCTCCGGTTCCAGCCACGGCCCGATCAGCTTCTCGAAGGAAACTCGGTGGACGTGGCGCACATCGGACCAGTCATCGATACCGATCGGTCCGATCCGCAATCTCTCGCCCTGCGGCGAAATACTCAACGACGCGACAGCTGACATTACGCACACCTTGAGGCCTATCGACCAGGGCAGCAGTCTAAGGTCGTTTCAGCAGTGCGCAATTGCGAGCTCAGACATATCCCCACCATTCAGTGTTCGAGGCTTGCCAAAAAAGAAAGCGCCCGACCCCGGGGGAGGAGGTCGAGCGCTCGGCGCTTTTCGCGCTGGCACCGGGAGGGAAGCCGGTACCACAGACGACGTCTACGGCTAGACGGGGGGCACTACCGATTGAGCGACGTCGCCTGTACTGAAACTAAAATAGACTTCGCGTTCCCCTATACAAGGGGGATAGGTGGGCTCACGATTATTTTACTTTTCGCTTCAACCCGGCGCGCTGGTGCGCACTGATTCGATGCAGTCATGCACCTAACTTATTGATTGTTCGGCTTCATTCCAGGATTGACGATTTTGAACAGCGCCTGGTCGATCTCCTCGGATTTGACCAGATTGGCAAGCTCGACCCGCGTATCCTTACCCTGCGAGTCGGTGGTCACCCACTCCTTCAACTCCATCTGAGGTAGCTTCGACATGAACAGCCGGATCCGGCCCGGTGCGTCGGGGCTCTTATCCTGAAGAGTGATCACGACCAGATCGTCGACCTCGTGCACCTCCGAAATTCGCGCATCGCGTAAAATATCGACGTCGTTCTTCAGCAGTATCCTGAACGGCGTTTGATCGAGCTGAACCCTGTCATCGGTCTTGAGGTCCAGATCTTGGATCGCAACCTGCTGGCCGTCTGAAACGATCAGCTGGCGGCTCGGCAGATTATACTCGAACCGCAACTTACCGGGTCGCTTGACGAAGATCTTGCCCCGCAACTTCTTTTTCTCTGGATCGGTTTGAAGAAACGTCCCTTTCAAGTTCTGGAACTGGTTGAAGTAGGCATTGACCAGCTTGACCGTCTCGACTTGTTTGGCATCGAGGGTGATCCCTTGAACCGCCGGCTCTGGCTGAGTGCTGGTCTTGAACGTCCCGCCGACCGGGTTGGCGGCCCCTTTTTCCGGTACCTTCTCCTGCGCCTTGTCCTGGCCAAAGGCCGGCCCCGCCAAAAGTGCGATAGTCAAAGCCGCGAGTGCACCCATCCGAGTCCGTGCGCCGGTCATATCGCCAATCCGTTGTGATTCCCGCTCCCAAAGACCTGCCTCATTCCGCAACAATGGGTCAAGATCGAGGCGCTGAGCTGAGGCACCCTGCCGCTTGCTTCGGCAAGCATCTGCCCGGGTCTGAATGCTGGTGATCGCAGAGCCACCGTCACGCACGCTCGTCAACGGCTTCGCCGCCAATGAGGATCCGCCGCCGCCCCACCGGATCGGCCGGGCTGACGAGCCCCTCACGTTCCATCCGCTCGATCAGATCGGCTGCCCGATTGTAGCCGATCGATAGCCGCCGCTGCAGGTAGCTCGTGGAGGCCTTCTGGTCACGATGAACGATGGCGACAGCGCGGTCATAGAGATCCTCTGACGGATCGGCGCCAGCCCCCGTCCCACTCTTGCGCGGATCGGCCGGATCGCCGTCACTGCCCTGCCCCTCGCCACTCTGAATCCGAATGAGACCATCAGCGAACGCCGGCTCCCCATTCTCACGCAGTGCCGCGACGACGCGCTCGACTTCCTCGTCGGAGACGAACGGCGCATGCACCCGCGCCACTGTTCCCGAACTCGCTGTGAATAGCATGTCGCCCTGTCCGAGCAATTGCTCCGCGCCCTGCTCCCCGATGATCGTCCGGCTGTCGATCTTGGACGCCACACGGAACGCTATCCGGCTCGGGAAATTTGCCTTGATCGTGCCCGTGACCACATCAACGCTCGGACGCTGTGTCGCCATCACGATATGGATGCCGGCAGCACGCGCCATCTGGGCGAGCCGCTGCACGGAGCCTTCGATCTCCTTGCCGGCCACCACCATCAGGTCGGCAAACTCGTCGACGACGATGACGATATAGGGCATCGTCTCCAGATTGAGCTGCTCCTTCTCATAGATCGCCTCGCCGCTCACTTCGTCATAACCGGTTTGTACTGTGCGGCCGATGAGGTCGCCCCGCTTCTTCGCGTTGCGCACCCGCGTGTTGAACATCTCGACCGATCTGACGCCGAGCTGAGCCATACGCTTGTAGCGCTCCTCCATTTCCATGACGGCCCACATCAGTGTGCTCGCCGCCTGGTGCGGATCCGTGACGACGGGCGAGAGAAGATGCGGGATGCCATTGTACACCGACAGCTCCAGCATCTTCGGGTCGATCAGCAGCAGGCGCAGCTCATCCGGCGAGAACCGGTAGAGCAACGACAAGATTAGCACATTGACGCCGACCGACTTGCCCGATCCGGTAGTGCCCGCAACCAGCAGATGCGGCATCTTCGCGAGATCGGTGATGACCGGCTCGCCGCCGATGCTCTTGCCGAGCACGATGGGGAGATGCGCCTCGCTGTTGCGCCATGCCTCCTGTTCCAGGATCTCGCGCAGATACACCATCTCCCGGCGCACATTGGGCAGCTCGATGCCGATGGCATTGCGGCCCGGCACCACCGCGACCCGCGCCGACGTTGCGCTCATCGAACGCGCGATGTCGTCGGCAAGCGCGATCACACGCGAAGATTTCGTTCCCCGAGCCGGCTCGAGCTCGTAGAGCGTCACGACCGGGCCCGGCCGGATGTCCTTCACCTCGCCCTTGACGCTGAAGTCGGCGAGCACGTCCTCGAGCAGCCGCGCGGTGCCGCGCAACACCGGCTCAGTCGGATCAGTGCCGGCACGTGCGCTTGGCGGACGCTTCAGGATCTGCACTGACGGGCGCTTGTAGACCGCCGCCGGTTTGCGCAAGCTCATCAATCCCGCGAGTTTCGAGGCTTTGCGCGGCGCCATGGTCGTTTGCACGGCCGGAAACTCTTTGCTGGACGCCGCAAAGCGCCGGGCGATGGCGACGCTCTCTTCGTCCGTTGCACGATCGAAGAGGTCGTCGCGCGCTTCTTCGGACGCGTCGAGTAGGGCTGCGAAATTCTCGCCAACCGCGTTCTCAACTCCGGGCGTGCTCCAATCGGCAGCCTCTGGAGAAGCGCGGGCGGCGTGAACTGCGCTCGAGCCGGCGTAACCAGGCGCCTCGTCGGCGTGAGTATGATGGTCCCGCGCGCTCAGACCATGAATGACAGGTCGACGACGCCGCCATTCGCTCCACAAATGCGCAGGCGAAAATCGATGCGTGGAGGTGCCAGGCGTCCGCCGCCAGAGCAACGCCCAGTCGACCGACGACAACCCGAGCCCCTTCGAGAGCATCCAGAAGCCAGCTCCGAACAGCACAAGCCCCGAGACCAGTGCTGCCCGCGCCGGATTGATCCTTGCGAGCAGTCCCGACACCAGGCTGAACGCCGCATCGCCGGCCATTCCGCCCAGCCCATGATTGAGCGGCCAACGCGGCGGCGCCGGCAGCGAGCCGAACGCCCCGGCCAGCACGAGCAGTGCCAACGGCAGCAGCCAAAGCCGGAACCGGAACGCCGCGACACGCTCTCTGAGAACCAGTTCCACGCCAAGGAATGCCGGCGCAAGGAACAGCAATATGGCGACAAGTCCGAAAGTTTGCAGCAGCAGATCGGAAATGATGGCGCCGAGCGCCCCGAGCCAGTTGCGGGTCGGTCCGCTCGTCGCGTGCGTCAGGCTCGGATCGAGCGATGACCAGGTGATGAGGGACAGCCAGCCGAGCGCCGCCGCCGCAAGGAGTGCCATCCCCACGATCCGCAACAGGCCGCCAACCAGCTTGTCTCCCAGCGAGACGGGGAGCAGCGGGCGCGACTCATGCTCGACTTGCCCGTACATGGACGCGAAAGATGCTTACGCCTTGAATGAAACGACACGCTCGAGCGCCTCCCTGATCAGAGCCGGAGCATGCACGAGTGCGACGCGGACGTAGCGCTCGCCGGGGTTCACCCCTTCGCGGTCGGGCTGGGACAGGTAGGCTCCCGGCACAACCCTGACACCGCAGCGTTTCCATAGGGTTAAGGTAGCGTCGACGCCGCCGCCCAAATGGCTCATATCGAGCCAAAGGAAGAATCCGCCCGCGGGTCGCTTGTACCCCATGCGCCCGGTCAGGATCTCGTCGCAGATGTCGAATTTGGTCCGGTAAGCTTGCCGGATGGCGGTCACATGCTGCTCCTCCGACCAGACCGCGATCGAAGCGTGCTGTACCACGCCTGGCATTTGCGGCCCGACGACATTGCGCACCTCTGCCAGCGTCTCGATGAAATCACCGTCGCCGGCCGCGAAGCCGGACCGCAAGCCCGGCAGGTTCGACCGCTTCGACAGCGAGTTGAACACGACGAGGTTCTTGAATTTCTCGGGCGTGGCGGCTGCAACCTGCAGCCCACCAGTTGGCGCTTCCCGCGTGTAGATCTCCGAGTAGCACTCGTCGAGGAACAGCATGAAGTCGTACTGGCGCGCGAGACCAAGCGCCTTCTTGATGTAGGCGGCACTTGCCACTGCGCCCTGCGGATTGGCCGGCGAGCAAAGATAGAACGCGATCGTCCGTTCGAGCGTTGCCGTATCCTTTTCCAGCTTGTCGAGATCCGGCAGATGCCCGGTTTCCTCCGTAGCGTTGAGGTAGACCGTCTCCGCGTTCACAACGGCGGCCGAGCCAAGATAGACGTGATAATTTGGGTTCGGCACCAGCACGACAGGTCGCCCGCCAGCGACGCGCTTGCGCCCAGCCGCCGGGAGGATGGCGTAGAACAAACCCTCGCGCGAGCCATTGAGCGGATGCACATCCCGCAGCTTGTCGAGTTGTCCGGTGATGCCATAGCGCCGCTCTATCCAATTGCCGATCGCCATCCGCAGATCGTCGCTGCCGCGCACCGTCGGATAAGTGCCGAGCAGATGCTTGGCTTCCTCCATGCGATCGATGACGAAGCCGGGCATCACTTCTTTCGGATCACCCGCCGTCATCTCGATGGGGTTGGCGTGGCCGGGCGGCACGTCGGCAAGAAGCCTTCTCAGCCGCGTGAAGGGCGAGATGATCTTGCCCTGGACCATGGCCTCGAGGCCGGTCATTTCGGTCATATGGGTTTTGCCCCCTCGGTCGTGCGTTGCGCGCCAGCTTTCTATCGATGTTGTCGCGGGTGGCCAAGTCGAGCCAGCCCAAATGCATGGGGTGACGAGGCCGGCCCCCTGCCGGGAACGCGAGAGCGTGCAGCTCACGCGTCGCAAAGCGACCTTCGCAATCGGAACCAGCGCGCATTGTTTTAAGCCTTGCGGCCCGGCCGTGCTCGCTCTCGAGGCGCCTCGGTCGCCAACGGTGACGTTTGCGTCGTCGCTCGAGTCCACCCCCTGCTCGTCGCCAGCGTACGCTTTACGCCAACACCACTCGGAGCAGGTCGCAAATGGAATAGCGCATCCAGGGCACGACTTAGGCCAATTTACCTATCTGCTTGCCCGCGAGATACAATCAGTCCACCAGCGCCTGCAGCACGAGGCCGCGCATGAGCTGCCGGTAGCGCAGGCGCATCTGGCCGGGAGCGGCAGCCATGAACACCACTGTCATCTCTTCCGTCGGGTCGATCCAGAAATAGGTGCCGTACACTCCGGACCAGTAATAGTCACCCGCCGAGCCGAGCTGCGCCGCGACACCAGCACCCTTTCGCACTGCGAAACCTAATCCAAATCCGTACCCGTTGCATGCAGGATCCATCGACGTGATGCGGTTCTGGATCTCGGGGCTCAGATGATCGGCGCGCATCAGCTCGACGGTCTTGCGGCCGAGTATACGCTTGTCGCCGAAGACGCCGCCATCGAGCAACATCTGCGTGAAGCGCAAGTAATCGGCCGCCGTCGATACCGCACCGCCACCGCCAGATTCCCATTTAGTTGTCTGCCCGGTTGCATGATGCACGACCAGTGTCTCGCCAGTGAGCGGGCACTTCGGCAAGGCGCGTGCGTAACGGCTCTTTGACGCGTCCGGCAGATCGAAGCTGGTGTCGGCCATGCCGAGCGGCGTCCAGAGACGCTCCTTCAGGAATGCACCGAGCGTTTGCCCCGACACCGCCTCGACGATGTGGCCAAGAATGTCCGTCGAGAAGCCGTACTCCCACACTTCACCTGGTTGATAGACAAGCGGCACTTTGCCGATCGCCTCGAGGAACTCCTCGCGGCCCATCTTGACGGACGCCACGATCGATGAGCCCGGATACGCCTTGAACGCGGCGCCCGGCCCCCGGTCCTTGTAGGTGAGCCCCGACGTGTGCCGCAGCAGATCCTGCACCGTCATCTCGCGCTTGGCCTCGACCAGTTCTAGCGTCTCGGCATTGGCCGACCTCGCGACCTTCATCCTGGCCATGGTCGGCAGGTATTTCGACACGGGATCGCCGAGCAGCAGGCGGCCTTCCTCATGCAGCATCATGATCGCGGCCGAGGTCATCGGCTTGGTCATGGAAGCGACGGAGAACACGGCGTCGGCCCACATCGGCTGCGTCGCCGCTACGTCGCGCATGCCAACCGCTTCGAGATAGGCGAGCCGTCCCTTCCGCGCGATCCCGACGACGGCGCCCGGAATGAGGCCAGCCGTCACGTCGCGCTCGAGCGCCTCGCGAATACGGCCGAGGCGCGCAGGATCGAGCCCCACGGCCTGAGGCTCGATGCGTTGCAGCGGCGACGTCGTGGAGCGGGTGGCCATGGCAATTGCCCTTCGGAATGCGTGATGCGGATGGCAGACCTTAGCCCAGATCCAAGTAAGCGCACCACTACGTGACCACGTTTGCGTGCGCAGCCCTGGGCTGCAGTGGCCCCTCGATGTAGAAGAAGCGGCAGGTTGCCCCGCCGCCCCTTCACCCCGCTCGCTTCAGCGATAACAGCCAGAGCTCAGAGCCGGCCGCTGCGCACGTCGTCTTCCGGATTGGCGCTGATCTTGTGAACGGCAAGGTCCGCACCCTCGCGCTCATCGTCAGCCGAGAGCCGCAAGCACGCCATAACGTCGACCGCGATGTAGATGATGAGGCCGGAGGCAAGCCCCGCCGCAGCGCCCATGACGCTGCCTACCAGCTGCGAGAGGAAGGTGACGCCACCCAGGCCGCCAAACATCTTTAGGCCAAAGATACCGCAGGCAATGCCGCCCCATAGTCCGCACAAGCCATGCAACGGCCACACCCCGAGCACATCGTCGAGCTCCCACTTGTTGGTCGCGATCTGGAACATCTGGACGAAGATGAATCCTGCGACACCACCGGTCACGAGCGCTCCGAGCGGATGCATGACGTCGGAGCCCGCGCAAACCGCAACCAGACCGGCGAGCGCACCGTTGTGCACGAAGCCCGGATCGTTCTTGCCGGCCCAAAGTGCCACCAGAATGCCGCCGCTCATCGCCATCAGCGAGTTCATCGCGACGAGACCCGAGACGGTCTTCAGCGTCTGCGCGCTCATCACGTTGAAGCCGAACCAGCCGATGCAAAGCATCCACGAGCCCATGGCGAGCCACGGCAATGACGAGGGCGGCGTCGCGATCGACCGTCCCTTGGAATAGCGCCCGATACGCGGTCCAAGCTGATAAACGGCAGCAAGTGCTGCCCAGCCCCCAAATGCATGCACGACGATCGAGCCTGCGAAATCCTTGAACTCAGCGCCGAGCTTCGCCGCAAAGAAGTTCTCCTGCAGCCCGAAGTTCTTGTTCCAGACGATGCCTTCGAACAAAGGATAGAAGAGGCCGACGATGGCCGCCGTCGCGAGACACTGAGGCAGGAAGCTTGCCCGCTCGGCGATGCCCCCCGAGATGATCGCCGGCACCGCTGCCGCGAACGTGCATAGAAAGAAGAACTTGACCAAGCTGAGCCCCTGCGCATCGAAGCCCTTGGCGCCGCCCGCAATGGACTCCGCGCTCGCCATGAAGCTGACGCCATAAGCGATCCAGTAGCCGATCAGGAAGTAGGCGAGCGTCGAGATGGCGAAGTCGACCAGGATCTTGCAGAGCGCGTTGACCTGGTTCTTGTGGCGAACGGTCCCGACTTCCAGGAACGCGAAACCGCCATGCATGGCAAAAACCAGTATTGCCCCCATCAGCAGGAAAAAGACGTCCGCACTCGCTTGCAGCTGCTCCATCGCCCCGGCCCCGTGTCTTCGATTGTCGAGTTTCTGCGCGACCGCCGAACAACCAGGCGGTCTGTTTGATGTCCGAGCACGATGATCAAAAAGCATGCCAAAGTTGAAAAATCACAGATCACTGTTATTTTTCAAAAGGTAACAAAGTCGGAGGGTGAAGCGCGATCGGCCCTGGGATGAATTATTAGGCAACCTTATTGGCAGTTCTGCCTAAACATTGGGCAACAACCACTGTGTTCCCACTACGGCGAAGATCATAAAGTGTCGGAGACCGCCCGTGGAGACGATACCATGACACCAGCGCCGGCTGATCGCGACCAGCTGTTCAAGACCTTCGGACGCGCTTGGTTTCGCCGCGACGTCGATCTCCTCTACTCAGTGGTCACGCCGGACTTCGTCTGGGCATCGGATGACGGTCGCGGCGAGATCCGGCGCATCACGGGTCGTGAAGCCGTAGGTTCCGCGCTCGCGGCAACCGGTGGCGGCGACGTCGAACGACGTTTCGAGGACGTCGTCTACCATCACGCCGCCAGCGCGACGTTCATGACTTTCCGGCTGATCGAGCGGAACAAGGCAACGGGCGAAACCCGGGAAGAGCACGGTGTGGAGCGCTACACGTTCAAGGACGGGCGCATCACGTTGAAGGACGTCTACCGCAAGGCAGCCAGCTGAAAGCGCAACCAGCAATACGGCTGGGGCATCACCATCCAGGCGCGCACGAGGTGGCCTTTGCCGCGCGGCCGATCGCAGCTAAGAGGCGCTGATCGCACGGCGGCAAATCGGAGACGCGCAGCATGGCGCGCAAAACAGCAGGCCCTGAAATCGAACGTTTGGTGCAGCTTCTGGCGCGCCTGCCAGGCCTCGGGCCCCGGTCCGCGCGCAAGGCGGCGCTTACCCTTCTGAAGCGCCGAGCCGATCTGCTCGAGCCACTCGCGGCTGCCCTTGGCGAAGCCGCCCGGAAGATCGTCACGTGTCCAACCTGTGGTAATGTTGACACGCAATCTCCATGCACGATTTGCCGAGATGAGCGCCGCGATCAGTCCCTCATTGTCGTTGTCGAGGAAGTAGCGGATCTTTGGGCCCTTGAGCGTGCTGGCGTCGTGGCGGGGATCTACCATGTACTTGGCGGGCACCTGTCGCCACTCGACGGTATCGGGCCGGATCAACTGAGCATCACCGCCTTGGTGGACCGAGCCAAGCCTCCTGTCGCTGAGATATTGCTGGCTCTTAACGCGACCGTCGAAGGTCAATCGACCGCGCATTACATCCGGGAGCAGCTATCAGCGAGCGGAGTCAAAGTGTCTGCCCTGCAACAGGGTGTGCCGGTGGGCGGCGAGCTCGACTACCTCGACGAAGGCACGTTGGCGGCCGCAATCCGCTCTCGAAAGATGTTATAGCGTTTCCGCCGCTGGCCGATCGCTGGCTGAGCTGTGGATCAGCGGCCACGCGACGAAGGCGGACATTGTAAAGCATCGGACCGAACGGCTAGAGTGGCGTCACTCACGTGTCATAGCCATGCAGCCAAGCGTCTCGGCCTCGCGGGGAGCCATTGCTTGCAGTTTCGGAATGGCAGCTCGATCGATTGGAGCGACGCAATAGCCGGCGCCCGAAGCTGGATTCTTGCCCAGCCCCGCATCATCAAGCGGGCAATGCTGCTCGCCAGTGATGCGGTACTGATCACCCTTGCCGTTTGGCTTGCATTTTCAGTGCGCAAGGGCGCCTTCTATTTGCCGGAGAATGCGCTGCTTTGGGTCGTTCTGGCGGCCGCCCCGATCATCGCTGTGACCACCTATCACGCCCTAGGTCTCTATCGGCTGGTGACGCGCTTCATCGGGCGGCGCGGTGCTTGGCAGATACTGCTGGCGACATGTCTCTCGGTCTTGCTTTGGGGCTTGGTCGTGCTGATGACAATCGGGACGGGTGATCCGAGCCGCGTAGTTCCGCGATCCACGATCCTGCTTTACGGCCTGTTCGCGTTTCTGCTGGTATGGAGCAGCCGCGAGCTTGCGACCTTCGTCTTGGTCGGACAGCGCGAGGCCAAGCAGCGCGCCGTCCTGGATAAACGTCGCGTCGTGATCTACGGCGCCGGCGATCTGGGCGTTCGGCTCCTCGAGGCGCTGCGTCGCGAAGGCAGCTGCGAGCCGGTTGGGTTCATCGACGACACTCCCAGTCTCATCGGCCAGCGCATCGGCAATCTTAAGGTGTTCAAGGTTGACAAGTTGCCACGGCTCATTGAGCGCGACCAGGTCAAGGACGTTCTCCTAGCCCTGCCCGAGCGCCATCGGCGCGAACGACGCGAGGCCATCAAAGCCATTTCTGTGCATCCGGTCCGAGTCAAGACGGTACCGTCGATGGAGGACATTGCGACGGGCCGGGTGGCCATCGCTGATCTGAAGCCGATTGACATCGATGATGTGCTCGGCCGCGACCCCGTTCCGCCGGACGTCAGCCTGCTCTCGCGTCCGGTCCGCGGCAAATCGGTGCTGGTGACCGGCGCCGGGGGCACGATAGGTGGCGAACTCGCGCGTCAGATCGTGCGCCAGCAACCGCAAACGCTCGTTCTGCTCGATAGCTCCGAAGCCGCGCTCTACACTGTGGAGACCGAGATCAACGACGCGCTGGATCGCCAGCTTGCGCACGTCCCTCGTCCGGTGATTGTGGGCGTCCTGGGCTCCGTGCTCGATTCCGAGTTTCTTCAGAAAACGATCGAACGCCATCGCGTCGAGACGATCTACCACGCGGCCGCCTACAAGCATGTTCCCATCGTCGAGGCCAATCCGATTGTTGGCCTTCGGAACAACACGTTCGGGACCGTGGTGCTGGCTGAGGTCGCGGCCAAGACCGGAGTGGAGCGCGTCGTCCTGATCTCGACCGATAAGGCAGTCCGCCCGACCAACGTGATGGGCGCAAGCAAGCGGCTTGCCGAGCTGGTATTCCAAGCGTACGCCCAAGCAAGCCCAGGCACGATCTTCTCCATGGTGCGTTTCGGCAACGTGCTTGGCAGCTCAGGTTCCGTCGTCCAGCGTTTCAAGCAGCAGATAAAAGACGGCGGTCCGGTCACCGTCACCGACCCGAAGGTGGTGCGTTATTTCATGTCCATTCCCGAAGCGGCAACACTCGTCATTCAGGCGAGTGCAATGGCGAAAGGCGGCGAGGTCTTCGTGCTCGACATGGGCGAGGCGATCAAGATCGACGACCTGGCGCGAACCATGATCCGTCTGATGGGTCTTGAGGTGCAGGACGAGCAAAACCCTGATGGCGACATCCGCATCAGCTACATCGGGCTCCGCCCGGGTGAGAAACTTTACGAGGAGCTATTGCTGGACGAGAGAACGACCCCCACTGAGCATCCCCGCATTCGCCGCAACAATGAGCCGTCACTCACGCTCGGCGAGTTACGCGACGCGCTGCAATCCTTGCAAGCTGCCATGGCGGCAGGCCGCATCGATTCGATACGGACCGTTCTGTCGCGCACCGTCGAGGGCTACCGGCCAGGGTCGAAGCTTGACGAGATAGAAGCCGCCGCACTCACGCCAGTTTCGCGCACATTGCACTGATCGCCGCCCGTCCTAACAAGTGGGGCCTACGTCCGCTCAGGCGGATTTGCGCGTGCCCTGTGATTGCCGCTGACGTGACTGGCGAGCAGACTTCCGCGCGGGCGGCGCTTCTTCTTCGTCCTCCTCGCTTGTTTCTTCTTCGTTGGCGGTGGCATTCAGCTCTTCGGCAAGATCGGTGAGCCTGTGATCGCAGGCTTCCTCCTCCTCCAACGTCTCCTGAAGAAGTTGATGAGCTTCTTCATGGCCGAGTTCATGCGCCCAGGCCCGAAGCGTACCATAGCGGGCAATTTCGTAGTGCTCGACGGCCTGCGCGCAGCCGATCAAGGCAACATCCAGCACTGCGGAATCCTTGGCCGACTTGATCGCCTCTTCGGTTTCTTCAACAAGCCCTTTGATGGCCGGACACTCTTTGCCCTGCGTGCGCATACCAAGACTTTTGAAAATTTTATCCAGTCTCTCCACCTGACCTTCGGTCTCTTCCGCATGCTCATTGAGAGCGGACTTCAATTCTTCCGAGCTCGCTTTCTTGGCCAGCTTGGGTAGCGTTTTCACCAATGTTTTCTCGGCGTAGTAGACATCCTTCAATGTGTCCTGGAACAGTTCGGCGAGGGTTTGCATTTGATCGATCCTTGTCGACGTGGCTCGGTGCTGCGAATGGGATGGAGGGCGCATGATGGCGTCGCGACGCGAGTTTCCGCGTTGACTTCCCACATCAAACGCTGGTCGCATCGGGCAGCACGTCAACGTTCCGACCTGTCTTCAGTTCCCCGCTTCTTCGGGATCGTATGGACCGAAAACTATGAAACCAATTTCCTGATCGCGCATTAACCGCACGCCAACCCGACGAAACCTCCCAGCCACCCGATCCCCCCGCGGGTGGCCATGTCGGGGACAGAGGCCGCCAGTTCGCGTCCCCCCGCGCGAACTGGCTTTTTCGCACCCGCCAACTCTTGAGCTTTGGACTTTACTCGTCCGTGGCTTCTGCGATGTGATGGGATGATGGGGCGATGCGTCGACGCATCGGCACAGCGCTGCTGTCGTCCCCAGGTGCTGTCGTTCCAGATGAATACTTAAGGGGCTATTTTCGATTTCGCCCACACCCCTCACGACAGTTGCTTATCGCCGGTCTGTGGGCATTCATGCAGGCCAATTTTCAGCTAGGAGCCTAGGGCACTGACGATCGCACGGGCACGCTGATAGGGGGTGAGCCGCAACCTTTCCACGTTGACCAGTTTGTTTCGGCCATACCCCCGACCTTTCCTCTACTTCTTCGCCACCCGTCTCCCCATCCCCAAACCGACCATGAAGGCGCTGCCGACCAATCGAAGCGGCCCAACGTAATCCAACGCCTCCCTGGTGTCCTCAACCACTGCAGAAGCGACTTCCGATGCGGCTTCGGACGGCGTCTGCATAGTTTTCGCCTGGATGCGCTCGATTAGCGCGGGCATCGAAGCGGCGATTGCCGCAAGGATGAAACTGCCCACAACCACGAAGAGGCCGGCAACCTCGCGGCTGTAATGCCGCTCCAGCCACCAGAAGACGACGATGACGGCGGCGAACAGCCCGATCAGACCGAACACCGCCGCCGCTCCGCCCCAGGTTGCGCGGCGCACGATACCTTCCGTCACACCGTGGACAGCACGACTGGCGGCGTACCGAGTCAGCGCTCCCAACATCCTAGCCTCCCTTAGCGTCGGGCCAGCAGAGCCAACACGAATCCGAGGCCAGCGGCAATTCCGGCGGCTTGCACAGGCTTGCGCCTGATTGCGTCGGCAAGACGATCCATTTGCTGCTGGGCGACCACACCCGCCTGCTCGGCGGCATCTGCGATCTTGTCGCCCGTCGCGGCACCCATCTCCTGCATGGATTTCTTCGAAACGTCGATCCGCTCGTCCATGGTAGCCATATCTGATTTCTCCTGTGCGTTGCTCATTGGATCTGCGACCGGCTCAAAGCCTGAGAAAGACAGCTCACGACGAGTGCTTGCCTGTTGGCACGAGGAAACACCAAAGCATGTCAGTGTGCGTTGGGAAACGCCGCGCCAACAAGCCTCCGAATCGGTCGCCGCGAGGAATGGGTTACCCGTCCGCTCGCATCGTACTGGTAACGACGGACCCGACATTTTCGTTCCAGGATGTTATCGGTAGGTCCGGATCTGCTTTCGCAGCATCGCGTTCTCGGCGTGCGCGCGCGATCTGCAATGAGCGAGCGAGCGCCTCAGATCATCGTTTGGCAGAGTCATTCGACTCCGAGCCTTCTTTCGACGAATTGATGTGCTGCTCAAAACGAGAGATGAGCGCGAGGATGATCAGCGTCAATACCGTGGCCATGACGGCGATTGTGTAATCGCCCATTCCCGCGGCGACACCGAGCGCTCCGACCATCCACATGCTCGCCCCGGTCGTCACGCCGATTACCGTCTCGCGCGCTTGGATAATGGCCCCTGCCGCGAGGAAAGCGACACCCGCCGTCACAGCCTCGATTATCCGGATCGGATCACCCCTGGTGCTGAGATCAGTGAGGCGCGTGTCATGGAGAACCTCGATCGTTATGATCGTGAGCAATGCTGCCGCTGTTGCAATCAGCATGTGCGTGCGCAGCCCGGCCGGGCGACGCTTTATTTCACGATCCAATCCGACAAGCCCGCCCAGCAACGCAGCTAGCAGCAGCCGGACAAAGATGATGCCCTCTGGCGTAGAAGTACGCACACTGTCGAACCAATTGGCGATACCGGTCACGTCGATCTCTGCAATCCGCGGCCGACGTCAGCGGCGCCACAGACCTGACGGCATGCTGCATCCATTTCTGACCTGAGCTGCATGCATGCCAGAACGGCAGACCGGTACGATTGTTCCCGCTGTCCGGTGAGACTGCTGCGCCGGAGGACACCAACCTGAATTTCTGGCGTCTCTCCTTACGCATCGTTGAGCAGTTGATCAGGCCATCTCCGCTGCCACCCATCGTGAACGGAAAGCTCAATCGCCCCAACGCACGCGAAGAGTTAGCGTCGATGGATGAGCTTCTTTCCTTGTTGCGCGAGCAGGACATCGAACCTCGGCCAAGGTCATCTGGCGCATTTGGAGCCGACAGGTGTCCTAACCGTGAAGAGAGCCGAATGAATGCGGCTCCCCGCTCAGTCACTGTGAACCTCGCGTCAGCTCTGCTCGCCTTGCGCTTCCCTCGACGCGAGGCACTGATTGAGAGTCTGGATGAGCAGCTCGGATCGCAGCGGCTTGTCGAGATGCGGTGCCTTGCCAAAGCTTTTCGGCCGCTGATTGATCCCGTAGCCCGAGACGGTGATGACCGGCGTGCTGCTGGCGAGAAGCCTCTCGGCAATCGGCTCCGACGTAGCGCTCCCCAGATTGACGTCGAGAACAGCGGCGTCGCAGGATTGTTCATCCAGCAATACAAGGGCGTCCTTCACTGATCCCGCCGGCCCGAGCACTTCGAACTCGGCATCGCGAAGCATGTCAGCAACCTCCAGCGCAATCAGCGCCTCGTCCTCGACAACGAGAATACGGCGCAAGCCAGTGCTGGATTTCATAGGTGAGTGTGGCATCGGCGCTGCTCCGGCGAATGCGGGCCTTCCTTCCTCCAGTACATTCTCGGCAGGGCAGATCAACTGCCACACAAGTCCGGTCGAATGGTAATCGAGCTGCACCTGGCCCTCGACGCTCATCTTCACCATGTTGCTGATGACTGTTGAGCCGAAGCCTTGCCGCTCGGGTTGAACCACAGATGGCCCCCCGGACTCACGCCACTCCATGACGAACCGTGCTTCCCCGGCCCTCTGGCGAATATCCCACGTAATCTCGACCTTGCCCTGGTCGTCGGACAATGCTCCATACTTCGCCGCGTTGGTGGAAAGCTCATGCAATGCCAAGCCGATCGCCTGCGCGGCCGCCGCGCTGATCTTGAGTTCCGGACCTGCAATGCGAATTCGTGTACCGATGGCGTCCTTGAAATGCTCGAGCTGCGAACGCACGAGCACCACAAGCGGAATATTCAGCCAGCCGCTGTTCACCAGCACGTCGTGGCTGGCCGCCAAGGACTGGATGCGATCACTCAGGCGCTGCACGAAAGTCTGTGGATCGCCGGCCATGGTCTGTCTCGCAATCGCCAGCAGCAGACTGAGCATGTTCTTCGCACGGTGGTTAACCTCGCGGGTGAGCAGGTGCTCGCGCTCTTGCGCGCGCTTGCGCTCTTCGATGTCGACAATGATCGCGATGAACCCGTGCAGCGTGCCATCGGTCGAGCGAATCGCGCTCACGTGGCTCTCAGCCAGCAGCAGGGAACCGTCCTTTCTTCGAAATATCTTGTCGATCTGATAATCTGAGCCGCCATCGGCCAGGTGGGCGATAGCTTCGACCGTCCCGGGTCGACTGGCCTCATCCGTGACATCGACCACGCTCATGCGGAGGAGTTCAGGCTCCGTGTAGCCGAGCATTGTGCACCAACGTTCATTGACGAGAGTCATGCGGCCGTCCTTGTCGGCCTCTATGATCCCAGCTGGCGAGCTCTGCAGGATGCGGTTCAGACGGTTTCTGCTGCGCTGCAAGTGGACTTCGTTTGCCCGCAGTGCTGCTGTGCGCTCCGCGACCCGGCGCTCCAGCTCGTCGTTAGCCCTCACCAGACTGATCTGCGACCTTCGATACTGAGCTGCGAGCGCGGCCACCATCATCGCCGAGATCGCAGCGATTCCGAAGAACGTCTTCAGCATAAGCAGCTTATCTCTCAGATTTTCGGGAGTACCCGCAAACTCGCCGACACCGAGTGCCGTGAAAGCAGCCGTCATCAGGGTAATGCCGCCGAGCGCAATGACTGCTCCAGGCAACTGAAACCGGACGGCAGTCCAGAGCAGCGGCGGCAGCATGACATATGCAGTTGGCAAGCGGCCCGTCGCCTCGAGATATCCGATGAGCAGAATCACGAGAGCGATGCTCAACACTTCCAAGTAGCGCCGGGTCGCGATCTCTGCCCGATCGTTCCACACACTGATGGCGACGAACGTCATGGGCGCAGAGATGAGCAGGCCACTACCGTCTCCGAGCCACCACATCGGCCAGCAGGTCGAGAAGGCATGCTTGCCGATGGCAGCATCAACAGTGCAGCCGACACTGGCACCGACCGTTGGTGCCACACCCCCGGCGAGCACCACGAGGGCGACGACATTGCCGAGCTCTTCCAGCTGAAACGGACTCGAAGCGAAGCGACGTAGGAGCCACGCACCGGTCATGGCTTCGAGAGCATTTGCGCCAAAGTAGAGCGTAGCAGGCAAGAAGGCGTTGTTGAACCAAATGGCATTGCACGTCATCTCCGCAGCCCAACCGAAAAGCACCCACCACGTCCAGGTATTCGTGTTGCTGCGAAGCAGGGTTACAAGAAAAATGCCTGCCGGAGGCCAGAAGGTTATGCTGACTTCCGGCACGATGGCGACACCTTGCCCGAGACCACCAGCGAGAACGTACGCAAGGTAGAAGATGACAAGATGGCTGAGCCGCGGACGATCCGTCCGTTGCCACAGAACTGACCAAATGTGACCGATGCGGCCTGCCGATGCGCGTTGAATTGGTGGTTCCGCTGAATGAGGTTCGGGCAGCTGCGAGGTTTGGTGCACCCTCTCGCGCAACATGCAGCCTCCAATGTTGCTACCTGATCAATGTACCTTGAATCTGGCTCGCGTGCATCTTCAGGTCCTCGCAAAAAGAATGGAACGATTTCTGACGTTGAGCGTTTATGATTCCTTGCTTAGGAAATCGCACGTGTCGCGGAAGACAATAGCTGCAAATGCTGGCTGAATCCGGCATCTTCTGCCACGCTTCATCTATCAACCAGCTCGCAGCCCAGTTCCATCGCGCTAATCATTGCAGCGGCGCAGATCGCTTCTTTGCCGCCATCGAGCTGAAGCTTCGACACGGCACCAGCTCCACCGCTGAGTTGAACGGCGATGTAGACGAGACCCACTGGATTGCCATCTTCGTCCGGCTCAGGACCCGCCACTCCTGTGATGGCCAATGAAAGAACAGCCGGTGACCGCAGAAGCGCTCCTGAAGCCATAGCGTGGGCAACATCGGCACATACCGCCGTACCGGATACAAGCACGTCAGCCGGCACACCCAATACTGCCGATTTGCAGCGCTTCGTGTAAGCGATAAAGCCACCCTCGACCATGCTGCTCGCGCCGGGCGCGTCGGTCAGGGCGCGCGCGAGCCGGCCTGCGGTGCACGATTCCGCAGTGATGATCGACCGCTGTCGCTTCGTGGCAAGTTCAACGAGACGTGCCGCGATGCGCGCAACCTGATCTGTCATTCTATCCTCCGGTGTGCGGACCGCCTCAACAGTGCTGTCCCAGATAAAATTCGGCCCCAGCGGCTCGCACCGTCTGGGACCTAGGCACGCCTGTTTCAATTGCCCTGGCGCTCACCGACAAGCTGACTCGAACTGCGCGCGAGACCAGCGGCTGCTCGACGACCATCCGGCAGCGCATTCGGACGCCGAAGGCCGGTCGCCTTGCTGACCGGTTTGGCTGCCGGTGCTGCCCGTCGCTCCGCCAGCGCCTGTCGTGCCGGCAGCACCACCGCCAGCGCCTCCACTACCGCCCATGCCAGTTCGACCGGCATCTCCTGTCCCGGTATTTCTTCCGGGATCGCCGGTTGCGCCGCTGCCGCTCGATCCACCTGCAGCGCCACTTCCGCTCGATCCACCGGCTCCGCCGGAGCCTCCCGATCCCTGCGCCCATGCCGGCCCCGCGGCCAGCAAGGCAACCACCGATATCATCGCAAAGCTCTTGAACATACGCTGTCCTTTTCGAATGTTGGCCGAAGCTCAACGCGAGCTGAGTACGATGCGTTCCGTTTGTAGGATGCTCTTTGGCTGCCCACTCTTCATGATGCGTAAGCTATGGCAGGCGGGTCCGAACGCGCTCGGGCATGGCGGCTCTGAACCGCTCGATCGGCCTGATCGCTGGATCGACCGCGCCAAAGCGTCCGCCGACCCATCCGGCCAATCCGCCGAGCGCGAGTGCAAGCGCGCCGATCAAGGCTGACCATGACAGTGTCCTGGCCGTCGAGCCTGCCACGTTCGCCGCTGCCTGCTGAGCACGATTGAGCGTCTGTCGATACTGCTGCTCGTACTGCTGCACTTGCGTCGCGGCTTGCTCGGGCGGGATTCCCTGCGCACGTGCTAGAGCCTGAACCGCACGTTGGCGTTGCTGCTCTTGCTGGTTCGCTGGCGTAATGACCAGAGCCCTGATCTCGGCAACCGCTTCGTTGATCTGGGCCGACTTGTCACCGCTATTTGCCCGGATGCGAGCTTCCAGCAAGCTCAAGGGATCAATGGCGCCAGTCACACCCGACCCGCGCACAGCGGATTGCGCTGCCGGCGCTGCCAGCGAACCGAACATCTGCATCGAACCGCCGACTGCCGATCCAACGGCGGTTGAAAGCAGGTAAAGCACGACGAGCGTTGCCACGGCCCACGTCGTCAGGCCGTGCCATGCTGCAGTCGACACGTCAGGCTTGCCGGACAGGCGACCGGCAGCCCAACCGCCGACGAACGCAGCGATGATTCCTGAGATCGCCCACCAAATTCCGGCTCCCAAGGTCAAGGAGCTCGCTTCAGGCGTTGCACCGCCGGTAGACGGATCAGCGACACCTGCACCGATTCCGATGCCGACCATATTGAGGATGACTTGTGTGATGACCGACAGCGCGACACCTGCAAGTATTGCCCCCCAGGAAGCACTGTTGAGAACGATCGTGTTCAGAGTTTCAGCCGGCGTCACGTCGTTGATGTCGACATCGGAGCCTGCAGTTGGTGAACGGCTCTCGCCGTCCCCGTTGGGTGGGATGGGCCGTCGATCATTTGGCGTTGATGAGGGAGATAGTGCCATCGCAGCGTCCTCGAGCTAGGGGTTTGAGGCTGAGCAGCGCGGCTTGGCCGTCACCCGTGTCGGGATCGCTGGCGGACGAGATTGACGCGTCAACCCGCGCTCTTTCGCTTTACTTTATGGGAACGCCTGACCCGGAAATTCGTTCAATTGAAAAACAATGATCGACTGTGAGTGCGATGGCGAGTGAAAAGCTGGCGCAGTACCGCGCAAAACGTGACTTCGACAAGACCCGGGAGCCGAGCGGGCGAACCTCGATTGAAGCGGCCGAATATCCGAGATTCATAATTCAAAAGCATGCGGCACGCCGGCTGCACTACGATCTGCGGCTCGAGCTTAATGGTGTTTTCAAGTCCTGGGCGGTCGTGAAAGGACCATCGTTGGACCCTGCGGACAAACGTCTTGCAGTCGAAGTGGAAGACCACCCGCTCGACTACGGAGATTTCGAGGGGACCATTCCGAAAGGCGAGTATGGCGGCGGAACAGTGATGCTGTGGGATCGCGGGTTTTGGCTGAGTGAAGGCGATATTGATCCGTTGAAAGCGATCGAGCAGGGTGAGCTGAAATTCATCCTTGCAGGCGAGAAGCTGCAAGGCGGCTGGGTGCTGGTACGATTGGCCAAGGACCGTGGCGGCGGCAAACGCAACAACTGGCTGCTGATCAAGCACCGCGACGAATTTGCTCGCAGTAACGGCACCGAACCTTTGCCTGAGGCCGATCAGTCCGTCGCGTCTGGCCGGAGCATGGATGAAATCACCGCTGGCAAAGGTCGCGCTCCGACGGGGTTCATGACGGGCCGCTCACGCACCTTCGATCCGAAGGCGATATGGCATTCGACACCGACCGACGGTGAAACGGAACGACACCCGCGGAGTGTGCGCAAACTATCAAGCAAGCCTGGCACGGTTATGCCGCGTTTCCTCAAGCCGCAACTCTGCAGGCTGGTGTCGCAACCCCCGACGGGCCCTGATTGGGTCCATGAGGTCAAGTTCGACGGTTACCGCATCCAGCTGCGCGTCGAGGGAGGCGTTGCCACGCTGCGGACGCGCAACGGCCTGGACTGGTCTGGCAAGTTCCCGGCGATCGCACAGGCCGCGCAGGAGCTGTCGGACGGCATCATCGACGGCGAAGTCGTCGCCCTTGACAGCGACGGAGCACCGAATTTCGCCGCGCTGCAGGCGGCCCTTTCGGAGGCCCGATCGAAGGACCTCGTATTCTTTGCTTTTGATTTGCTCTATGCCGAGGGCACTGACCTTTGCCAACGGCCACTGTTGCAACGCAAGCAGAAACTGAAGCAGCTGCTCGGCGCCATCCCGGAACCGGCAATCATCCGCTACGTCGATCACATTGCCGGGCCTGGCGACGCGGTGCTGGCTTCTGCCTGCCGGATGAACCTCGAAGGCATCGTCTCGAAGCGTCTTGATGCACTATACAGCTCCGGTCGCACTGATACGTGGACAAAAGCCAAATGCCGAGGCGGACATGAAGTCGTGATCGGCGGCTGGAGCGGCAGCAAGACCAATGTGCGCTCACTGCTTGTCGGCGTCTGGCAGGGCGATCACCTGGTGTATGTTGGCCGCGTTGGCACCGGCTTCAATGCGCGCAATGCGTCGAGCCTCCTGAGTCAGCTCAATGCGCTTGCGAGCGACAAAAGCCCCTTCGGCGGCAGGGGGGCGCCCCGCCGCCAGTCCGACTGGACCTGGGTCGAGCCGAAGCTCGTGGCTGAGATCGAATTCGCTGGATGGACGGGAGCAGGAATGGTGCGGCAGGCCGCCTTCAAAGCACTCCGGAAGGACAAGCCAGCCAAAGCCGTTCGGGCCGAACGTCCGGTGCGGCCGGCCCAGGCCTCCTTGGCATCCGCGCGACCACGGAAAAACGCATCCCCAGGCGAGAAGAACCGCAGCAACACCGTGCTTGGGATTGTGATCTCGAAGCCCGATAAGCCTCTATGGCCCGCAGATGGTGCAAGCAAAGAGGTCACGAAGCTCGATCTCGCGCTTTACATGGAGGCGGTGGGACGCTGGATGTTGCCGCATGTCAAAGGGCGCCCGTGCTCGATAATTCGCGCACCGGACGGCCTCGGCGGCGAGCAGTTCTTTCAGCGCCATGCGATGCGTGGCATCTCCAAGCTGGTGACGTTGACGACGGTCTCCGGTGATCGTCAGCCGTACGTCCAATTCGACCGCATCGAGGCGTTGATCGCGATGGCACAGATCGCAGCGGTCGAATTCCATCCATGGAACTGCGAGCCTAGTCATCCCGACATCGCCGGCCGCCTTGTCTTCGACCTCGATCCGGGTCCGGAGGTGCCGTTCACGGCGACGATAGCGGCGGCGCGCGAATTGAGCGACCGTCTCGAGGCGCTCGGCCTCACGACCTTCTGCAAGACGACGGGCGGCAAGGGCTTGCACGTTGTCACGCCGCTGGCGGCTCGCGGCCGACACGGGTTGGGCTGGGACCGGGCTAAGCCGTTTGCGCAAGCGGTTTGCGCCGAGATGGCAAGCGACAGCCCCGACCGCTTCGTGATCAACATGGCAAAGCGCGCCCGGCAAGGCCGCATTTTTCTCGATTATCTTCGGAACGACCGCATGTCCACCGCGGTCGCTCCGCTGTCGCCACGGCTGCGTCCGGGTGCGCCAGTATCAATGCCGCTGAACTGGTCGCAAGTCAGAAAGGATCTCGACCCGCAGCGCTATACGATCCGAACGGCCGCTGCCCTGTTGGCACGGTCGAAGCCCTGGTCGGACTATTGCGATGCCGAGCGGCCGCTCGAAGACGCGATACGCAAGCTTGTTGCGCGCACCAACCGGACGCTTAGCGGCTGAAGCGCAAAACAACTGCGGCAAACTCGGAAACGCTGCGCTCCAGCCAGCGGGCCATTCAAATGGGCAGCCCCGCCTCGGTCGGATGCGCCGGCGCCTCCAGCTCGTAGGTGTTCATATTGTAGGCCAGCACCGCATAGCTGGCGACGAGATTGGTCAGCGTCAGCACTGCGCGCCGCCCAAGCTGGGTCGTTGCGGCATCGAACGTGGCCTTTGTCACCTTGCGATGCCGGAGCAGCTCGCGCGTGAAATCGACGACGACCTTTTGCTCGGTGGTCAAGTCGGGCTCTCGCCGTTCGCGAATGGCATCGATGATGTCGCCCCGAATGCCGATCTTGCGAGCCGCATCCGCATGCGCATACCAGATGAAGGCGCAGTCCATCTCGCGCGCCACGCTGATCATGACAAGTTCTTGCAGCGGCTGGGAGAGACTCTCCTCGGCACGGATATAGGTTCTGAGTGCTTCCAGCCGCTGCGCCATCGCTGGCATGTGCGCGATGATGCTGTAGGGCCCCATGGTCGGCGGACCGCCTCGGCTTGCCGCAAAAGCATCGAACGCCGCTTGCTCGTTCGCAGCAACGGCATCTCTCGTCACGAGCGGTATTCGGGCCATCATGGATCTCCAACGCAGTGATGAAGGCTGAAGCGGTGCTGGGCGGCGGCTGAACGACCGAGCCCTGGGCTGTGTGCCCACGATGGTCAGCTTGACGCTCGGGCGGCAGTTGAACAAGTCCAATTCTGATGGTGACGGCCGGACCCCCGTATCCCGGTCAGCCGAGTTCGTGACGAGCGCCTCGGGTCATCCCTTCGATCGCGGCTGGATGGGCGGCTTTACATTCTCCGGGATCGGGCAAACGTAGGGGCTGGCCTCGAGCCGTTTCTGGTGATCCGCCTTGGCACGCGCGATCAGTCCCGGATCCTTCAGCGTTTCGACGGCGGTCGCCGCCATCACCTTCGCGACATGCACCATGCCCTTGTGAGCTGCCGGCATCTTGCCCTGCGCCGTGACCTGCCACGAATGCCCCGGCGTTCCGATCGCGTGCGTCGCAACGCGCGCCTGCACGGTTGGCACCGCCCATGACACATCGCCCACATCGGTCGATCCGAGCATCGGATCGCCAACTGTTTCACGTGGAATGACCCAGTCGCAAAGCGGCGTGTGGGCGCGCATCGGCACTCCCTGCCGGCGATAGGCCGACGGAATGTCCTCCGGCCCCAGCGTCGCTTGGATCTTGGCCGCGAACGCGCGGTCTGCGTCGTCGAAGTCCGGCGCCCCGAGACGGTCGAACACCTTCTGCATCGCGGCTTCCAGCGGCTCGTTGCCGAGTAGGTTCGATACCGCGCTGATCACCTTGGCCTCGACCGTCGTCTCGGTCATCAGCGCCGCACCCTCGGCCACCTTCCTCACCCGCGCAATCAGCTGATTGAGCCCGACGAGATCGCGCGCGCGGATCGCATAGCGCACCTTCGCCGTTGCCTGGACGACATTGGGCGCGATGCCGCCTGCGTCGAGCAGTGCGTAGTGAACACGCGCATCCGACGGCATGTGCTCGCGCATGTAGTTGACGCCGACGTTCATCAGTTCCACGGCATCCAGCGCGCTGCGACCCAGATGCGGCGCCGCGGATGCATGCGAGGCGCGCCCCTTGAATGCGAAATCGATGCGGGTGTTGGCGAGCGACTTCGCATCGTCGACCCGGTTGAACGATGCCGGATGCCAGGAAATCGCGATATCGACGTCGCGAAAGGCACCTTCGCGCACCATGAAGCCCTTTGCGGCACCGCCTTCCTCGGCCGGACAGCCGTAGTAGCGTACGCGGCCCTTGAGCCCGAGCTCGGAGAGGAGATCCTTTACTGCCGTTGCCGCCAGCAACGCCGCGGATCCTAGTAGATTGTGCCCGCAGCCGTGCCCGTGACCGCCGCTCTCAACGGCCTTCGGCTCCGCAATTCCAGCGACTTGCGAGAGGCCAGGCAGCGCATCGTATTCGCCGAGAATGGCGATTACCGGCCCGCCCTCGCCGGCTTCACCCATCACCGCAGTTGGGATGCCAGCGACATTCTCGGAGACGCGAAAGCCTTCCGCTTTCAGCATCTGCACGTGTTCAGCTACCGAGCGATATTCGCCGTAGGCGAGCTCGGGCATGCCCCATACGCGATCAGCGAGCCCTTGGAACGGTTCCCGCTTCGCGTCGACCAGCGACCAGATCCGCTCGGTGTTTTGCATGCGTGTAACCTCAACGGTCTAACGATACGTTGTGTTCGCACGCCGGCTCATTGAGCGCAACTCCGGCCGGCTCGGCCGGCCGGAATCGGAAAACGGAGCCCTTACAGCTTGCAGGCTTTAGCTTCGCCTTTGCAGTTGAGGCCCGTGCACGACACTTTAGCTGGAGACAGCTTGTACTTCGCGCCTGCTGCCCATTTGTTTGCGCTGTCGGTGACAGCTTGCGTGGCCATCCAGCGGGCAATGCCGTCCGTGAGACCTACACCGCTGCCGCGGATCAGCGCACAATGCGTCGCGTTGGCTGCCGGTACAAACGCCAAGCTTGCGGCCACGGTGGCCAGCGCGCCTACTGCTGCGATCGACTTCAACATGTCGCCCTCCTTGTTTGTTAGCGAGCGTTGGCAGGCTAAAATGTTGGATTGCGTCAATGCAACCGAAGTTCCGCGTCCAGACGAACGATTGTTGACGATGCCGTTGTCCAATCGCAACACGCGTTACGCAGATTCGACGCGATCGCCCAGTGTCGGCGGCTCCGAAATCACCAGAAACTCAACCGCGTCGGTGCTGTCGTTTGCTGCCCGATGTGCAACGCCCGGCCTGATCTCGATCGCTTCACCGGCGCCAATCGTCTCGCTGCAACCATCGAAATGCATGGTCAGAATGCCGGAGAGGACGAAGAACAGTTGCTGCGCCTTGGCGTGATGATGCCGAGCCTCCGCGCGTCCGGGCGGCATGCGCTCGTGAATGACACTCAGCGTTGGCGACTTCAGCAGATGCCAGCCATCGCAGTCTCCGCCCCAGGTGTAATGCTCAGCGTTGTCCTTGCTGATCATTAGCGTGTCCTCGAGAGCAGCTAAGCATCCAAAACCTTGCACGCACTCTCGAGCGACACGGGCACCGTATCGAGCAGCAGCGCCGCCGCCTCGCGCTCCCACGCATCATCGCGTGGGAAGAGCGGATCGGCTGTCTCGAGGCGATGCTCCACCACGAATCGCGCCACGATCGCGCGCCTGGCATCGAAGCCCGGCTGCACGGCTTCCCAGGCCAGCATCACGGCACTTGCGCAGTTGTAGAGCGCCGTTGCTGCCAACCGCGCGTGCCGTTCGCGGCCAGCATCTCGCGCAACCTCGCGCGCAAAGCCGAAGGTGCGAACGACCAGTGCTCTCAGCCGATCCACGAACGTTCTTGGCAGCTTCTGCGTCTCATCGAGCCGCGCGCACAGGAACGCTTCCAGCGCCTGATCTGCGCCGCTCCTGCCAACGGCGCGCCGCACCGCATCGATGGCGTTGATGTTGCTCGTGCCCTCCCACAACACCCCGATGTGAGCATCCCGAACGAGCCGCGCATTGACCCATTCCTCGATGTAGCCATTGCCGCCACGCACCTCCATGGCTCCGGTCGCGACCCGAATATTGTCACGACAGGCCCTGAGTTTGATCAGCGGCGTCAGGATTCGCATCAGTTCCTTGGCACGGTTGTCGCCGGCGATTTCTTTGTCCATGGTCGATGCGGTCAGCATGGCCATCGAGAGCGCCTGCTCAGCCGGCACCAGGATCTTCAGCAGCTGGCGCCGCAGCAGCGGATGCGCGATGATTTCGGCGCCGAATGCCCGCCGCGAGCGCGCACAGGCCAAAGCCTCGTTCAGGCAGCGCCGCATCATCGCCGCCGCGCGCACGCCGTGGCTCAACCGCGACAGGTTCACCTGCTCCATCATCTGCTTCAGGCCACGCGTGACATCGCCCACCAGATATGCTTGTGCGCCTTCGAAACGGATCTCGCCCGAGGCCATCGATCGTGTGCCGAGCTTGTCCTTCAGGCGCACGATCCGGTAGCTGTTGCGCCGCCCGTCCTCAAGGAAGCGCGGACATGCGAACAACGCGAGCCCCGCCGTCCCTGTTGGCGCTCCCTCTGGCCTGGCCAGCATCAGCGCCACTTCGGCGTCAGTGTGCGAGCAGAACCACTTCTCGCCGCTGAGCTGCCACGTGCCCCCTTCGTTCTTCGCGATCGTTTCGACCTGGCCGACGTCCGAGCCCGCCGCCTTCTCGGTCATGAACTGCGTGCCCTTCCAGAGCGTCGCCATGTCTCCGGAGAGCATGCGCGGCAGCAGATAGGCCTTCAGCTCCGGCGAACCGTACCGCTTCACCAGGAACGCGGACGTGTCCGACACGCTGATTGGACACATGATGCCGAACTCGGCCTGCACGAACAGGTACTGAAAGGCATACTTGGCCGCGGCTGGCATCGGCGTCGCGAGCCCCAGCACACCGGCGCGGTGGCTCATCGCGTGGAACTGGAAATCACCGAATGCAATCTGCTCCATCTCTCGATAGGCCGGGTGATATTCGATCCAGTCCTCATCACGCCCGAACTTGTCGCGCGCGTGCAGCACCGGCCCATGACGATCGGCGACACGCGCCAGCTCATCGAGCCGGCCGCCGGCCAACTGACCCAACCGCGCAAAATGCGGCTCGAGATGCGCGTACTGCTGCGGCGTTAGGTAGTGCCGCACCAGATCCTGCAGCCCGCGGTCGATCGCGTAGAAGTTCTGTCCAGCGCAGTCCTGGGCAAGCGGGCTCTCGGGCGCGCGCAATGAGTGTACCGAAGCGGCATGCGGGCTCGTGTCGTTCATGGCCGTTGCTCTGCAGGATGTCGGAGACGCATCATCTCCCATTCCCCGCACCTTGGCGAGCCTCGCGGCCGGAGCCCGATCGAAGATTCCGACGCGGTGCGTCCGATCGGCGCGCTCGAGCAAGAGGGTGTATGCGCGCTGTCACCCCGGCGCCCGACGCATTCAGAAGCACCACGCCGCAATGCTCGCGAGGTCCGTCAGGATTGCCTCGCGTCGGACCGCTATCAGGTAGAGCGCGCCTGCCATCAGCACCAGCAGAAGCCCGCGCCCGATTCGCCGCACCGCCGGTGGGGCGGTATCCTTCTGCCCTTCAGGCCTTTCGCCGGCTGTCCTCATCATCGCGCTCGGTGACCACTGCCCGCCGCTGTCACGCCGTCGCCGGTACCGGCTGCAGGCGCTCCACCGGCCGCTCGCGGATCGGCAAATGCACCAGCGCTGCGAACAGTGCCAGCGCGATGCAGAGCCACCACATCGTATCATAGGACTTGGTCGCATCGTAGAGCCGGCCAGCCAGCCATACGCCAAGGAACGAGCCAAGCTGATGTGACAGGAAAACGAAGCCGAACAGCATCGACATCCACTGGGCGCCGAAAAACGTCGCGACCAGCGCGCTCGTCAGCGGCACCGTGGCCAGCCAGAAGAAGCCGAGCAGGATGCTGATTCCGATCACAGTCCATTCGGTGATCGGCAGGAACAGCAGCCCCAAAAACGCGAACGAGCGCATGAAGTAGATGAACGCCAACGAGACGCGCTTTTCCGCAATCTTGCTCGACTGGCCGCCGAGATACGTACCGATGATGTTGGCGACACCAACACCTGTCAGCGCCCAGACGGCAACATTCGAGGCCAGGCCTTTGTCCGAGACGAATGCCGGCAAGTGCGTCGCGTAGAATGCAACGTGAAATCCGCAGACGAAGAAGCCGAGCACGAGCAGCCAGAAGCTCGGCAGCTTGAAGGCCTCGTTGAAAGCTTCGCCCAGTGTCTGCTGGCGAATTACTCCGGAACCCGTCACCGGTTTTCCGGCCAGCGCGCCTGCAAGCGGAATGATGAGCGCGATCGTCCCGAAGATGACCAGCAGCGCTGTCTGCCAGCCCAGCGCGCCCATGAAAAAATGCGTATAGGGAAACGCGATGAAGCCGCCGATGCCGCTCGCCATGCCGAGCGTGGCAAGCGCCTGTGGGCGCTTCTCAGGCGGCACCGCACGGCCGACAGCTCCGACCAGCGCCGTGATCCCCGTGCCGGCGATGCCAATCCCCATCAGCACGCCGCTTGCGATGAGGTGAAGCTCGGTTCTCGCCGAGTACATCGCGAGCAGACCGGCCATCGTAAAGAGTGCACCCATGACGAGCGTACGCCCGGCGCCGAACTTGTCGGAAATCGCCCCCATCGGAACCGAGGCAAAGCCCCAAACCAGATTGGCAATGGCAATGGCCAGCGAGAACGGTTCGCGACCGATCTTTAGGTCTGTCGTGACGGGCGCCATGAAGAGGCCCATTACTTGGCGAAGCCCCATCGCGATGCCGACGATCAGGCCAGCGGCCAGAACGATGAGCCAGAGGGGCCGCCTTGACGCGGCCGCCGAAGCGGTCGAAGCCGTTGTCATGATCATCTCTCCAAAGGACGGCGCGTTATCGCAGGAATTCGCCGGACGACAAGCGCTGATTGCTAACAGCTGGCCTGAGCTGAGTTCAGGCATGGGCCCGCGCGACAAGCACCCGCCGCTCGATCTCCACCACCGGACCACCCGGCTTCTCGAGCCCCCGCGCAATCATCTCGATCCCACGACCTTCGTCGCCACCATTGATGAGATAAAGATTGTATCGGGCCAGATGCTCGTCCTTATGGTGCCAGCCGAGGGAGGCCGATGGTACGCCGCAGAAGAAAATGGTGCCCCCCGCTGCTGATCGCTCGGCGAACATGCTCCGATGATTGTGCCCGTGCAGCACCAGTTCGGCTCCATGCCGATGCAAGAGATCCTCGAGCTCCGCCGCATCCCTCAATGCCTTGGACCGATTCGCCTGACCGGGGAGCGGCGGATGATGGATCAGCACCACCCGCACCGCACCCTCGGCGCCAAGTTGCTGCAGCACCACGCCGAGCCGCTCCCGCTGCTCCGCCCCAAGCCAACCGCCTGCATAGAACGGCCGCGTCTCCACTGCCGAATTGGCACCGATGATCGCCACCCGCCCCAGGCGCCGCACGAACGGAAACACAAGCGCGCCATCGCCGCGCCTGTCGTCGCTCTCCGCACCTGAGCTCGTCATGTACGCGCGCCAGTGCGCCACACCAGGGTCACCACTGAGGCGCGTGTAGATGTCGTGATTGCCGGGCACAACGCTCACCCGCGACGGTTCTCCGAGCGACGCGAGCCAACGCTCAGCTGCCCTGTACTCCTCCGGCAGTCCGATATTCGCGAGATCGCCAGTCACTGCGATGTGGTCGACGTGCTGCTTCGCGAGGTCCGCTGTCAGGGTATCCAGCGTCTCGCGCAAGTGCACGTGGCGGCGGTTTTTGTGCCAGTTGATAAATCCGAGGCTGCGCTTCAGATTCCAATATCGCGCCCCGAGCCGCGGCAGCGGCCCTAGGTGCACATCGGACAGGTGCGCCAGCGCGAAGGTCTGAGACATCGCCGCCTGATAGCCGTTTTACTCGCCGCTCACCAGGGCTGCAGTGCAGCTACCAGCAATCCTGGTTCGGAGCTTGCCTCCCTCGACGAACACCCGCAAAGAGATCAAGATACTCACGCTAAGAGCCTTCTTCCGCACGCCCATGGAATGGATTGTCCGCAAGCTCATGCAGCAATTCTGGCGCTGGCAACGGCCCATGACGCTCGGTGCCCGCGGCATCGTCATCGATGGCGATGGCAAGGTGCTGCTCATTCGTCACACCTATGGTAAGCGCGGCTGGATCTTCCCCGGCGGCGGCGTCGAGCGCTGCGAGACGATCGAGCAGTCACTCATTCGAGAGCTGAATGAGGAAGCCGGGATCGAGGTCACCGGTTCCCTGGAACTGCTCGGCATCTACTCCAACGAGGCTTTCTACCCGGGCGATCATGTTGCCGTGTACGTAGTGCGCTCTTGGCGCCGCATCCGCCCGATGGGCGCGACCCTTGAGATAGCCGAGCTGGGCTTTTTCAGGATCGACGCCCTCCCCGAGGGCACTACGGAAGGCACCCGCCAGCGCCTCGCCGAGATGCAGGGGCACACCCCGCGGCGTACACTATGGTAGCACAGCCGCCGGCCCGAGTTGCAGTTGACCCGCCCTGACATGACCACAGAAGCCGGCATCATTACCCGCTCCGTCGCCGACGCCGACAAGGCTGAGATTCATCGGCTCCACGCCCTGGTCTTCGGCCCTGGCCGCTTCGCGCGGTCCGCCTACCGGGTGCGTGAAGGCGCGCCGTTTCACTCTCGCTACTGCCGCGCCGCGCTCCTCGGCAGCCGCATTGTCGCCGCTCTCCGCCTGACGCCCATCACCGTCGGCGGCACCGCCGGCGCGCTTCTGCTGGGCCCCCTCGCCGTCGATCCGGCCTTCGCCAACCAGGGCTGGGGCCGCCGCCTCGTCGCTGAAAGCTGTGCCAATGCCACCCGCGATGGCTTCCGGGTCGTCCTTCTTGTCGGCAACTTGTCCTACTACAGCCGCATGAGTTTTGCTTCGGTGCCGCCGGGCCAGATCTGGTTGCCGGGCCCTGCCGATCCTGCCCGCATCCTGGCCCGTGAGCTCGTAGCCGGCTCACTCCCCGCCTTCTGCGGCCTGATCGCGGCCGACCTGAGCAACCCGGATCGCGCGATCATTGCTGCTCCAGGCCAGGATTCGCGATAGGGGAACAGGTGTCTGAACGCGCACATCCGGAGCCCACGATGCCGGCAGAGCACCGCACCTTGCATGCGCCACCCCTCGAGGCCGTCACCCGCCAGCCTCTCATGCTCGGCCTCTTCCTGCCGCTGCAGTCCGGTGCCTGGAGCCCGTCGCGTGCCCCGCGCTCGACCTCCTGGACGTTCGACTACAACGCCGAGTGCACGCGGCGCGCCGAGGCGCTCGGTTTCGATCTCGTCTTCGGCCTCGCGCAGTGGATGGGCAAGGGCGGCTACGGCGGCGAGATGGCCTTCCGTGAGAAGTCGACAGACCCGCTCGTCGTTACCGCCGGCCTCGCGGCCATCACCAAACGGATCCTGCTCATCTCGACGGTGCACATACTCTATGGCTGGCACCCGCTTCATCTGGCGAAGCTTGGCGCCACGATCGACAACATCAGCAATGGGCGTTGGGGACTCAACGTCGTCACCGGCTACAAGAAGAGCGAGTTCGAGATGTTCGGTCTGACGCCGATCGCTCACGATGAGCGCTACGCCATGGCCGCGGAATTCACCACGCTCTTGAAGCGGCTCTGGACCGAGGACGACGAGATCACTGTCACCCAGGGCCGCTGGCGCATGACAGGCGCCTTCGTTGCCCCGAAGCCTGTCCACGGCCGCTGCATTTTGGTCAACGCTGCCTCGTCAGGGCCTGGCCTCGACTACGCCACCGAGCATTCCGACCTGATCTTCATCACCAGTCCCGCTGGCGCCAACATCGAGGCCGCCTGCGCCGCGCTTCCTGCCCACAATACCCGCATCAAATCCCTCGCCCTCGAGAAAGGCCGCGTGGTGAAAACCATCATCAACCCGCATGTGATCTGCCGCGAGACCGAGACTGAAGCGCGCGCGCAATACCAGGCGATCCTCGACCATCAGGACCCCGTCGCCGCCGACAACTTCCACAACACCTTCGCCCAGGGCGATCAATCATCCTGGAAAAACGCCACCCGCGATCAATGGGTGATTGGCGGCAATGTGCACATCGTCGGCTCGCCCGAGCAGGTCGTTGACCAGTTCATCGCGCTGAAGCAGGCCGGTTGCGACGGTGTGCAGGTCAACTTCTACGACTTCCTTCCCGACCTCGACTTCTTCGGCCACCGCGTCATCCCGTTGATGCATCAGGCGGGATTGCGCCTCCAAAGCATTCACGCCTGACACGTTGATGCTCGAGGCGCAGTGATCACATCTCGTCGTCTCGATCGATCTCCCGCGTTGACCTCTGCGCCTCCATTGCGCACTCTCGCGGCCGACGACCAAATCGAAACAGCCGGAACCCTCGCCATGTCCCATCTGCCGCAAGTCCTGAAAGCCCTCGACGCCGGCGAGGATGCAGCTCTCGAGCGCCTGTTCGAATTTTTGCGCATCAAAAGCATATCCACCGACCCCGCTTATAAGGGCGATTGCAGGAAGGCTGCCGAGTGGTGCGTCCGAGAATTGAAGTCCATCGGCTTCGCCGAGGCCAAGATCGTCCCAACCACTGGGCATCCGATGGTGGTTGCGCACGATCGCAAGGCGCGCCCAAGAGGTGTGCCGCACCTGCTCTTCTACGGCCATTACGACGTGCAGCCGCCGGATCCCCTGGATCTGTGGACCACACCGCCCTTTGAGCCGCGCCTCGCCACCGAGAGACCAAATGGAAAGGTCATCATTGCGCGCGGCGCCGAGGACAATAAGGGCCAGCTCATGACCTTCCTCGAAGCCGCGCGCGCCTGGAAGTCGGTGGCCGGTGAGCTGCCGGTCGCCGTCACCGTCCTCTTCGAGGGCGAGGAGGAGTGCGGATCACCTTCGCTGCCGGGTTTTCTCGCCAAGCACGCCAAGGAGGTGACCTGCGATCTCGCCCTCGTCTGCGATACAGGCCAGTGGGACAAGGACACGCCTGCCGTCACCACTCAGCTGCGCGGCATGGCCGCGATTGAGGTCGTCATCACCGCTGCTTCGCGCGATCTCCATTCAGGATTGTATGGCTCCGCCGCCGCCAATCCGATCAGGGTCCTTGTCGGCATTTGCGGCGCCATGCACGGCAAAGACGGCAAGGTCCAGACCCCAGGGTTCTACGATGGCATTGTGAAGCCATCTGCCAAGCAGCTGAAGCAGTGGAAAGATCTCGGGTTCGACGAAGCGGCGTTTCTGCGCAATGTTGGATTGAGCGTTCCGGCAGGTGAGAAGGGCTACAGTGTCCTCGAGCAGATCTGGTCACGCCCGACCCTCGAATTCAACGGCATCACTGGCGGCTATCAGGGCGTCGGCACCAAGACGGTCATTCCGTCCAAGGCGTCCGTGAAGATCACGTGCCGTCTTGTTCCCGGCCAGGATCCGATCAAGGTCTTGAAAGGCATCCGGACGTTTATCGAGGAGCGGCTTCCAGCCGACTGCAAGGTCGAGTTCATCGGCGGACGCGGCAGCCCGGCCATCGCCTTCGATCCCGAGCAGCCGCATATCGCGAAAGCCGCCAAGGCACTCACCGATGAATGGGGCCGCGAGGCTGCCCTGGTTGCGCTCGGAGGCTCGATCCCGATTGTCCAGGCTTTCAAGGATGAGCTCGGCATGGAGAGCCTGCTGATTGGCTACGGTCTCGACGACGATCGCATCCACAGCCCCAACGAGAAGTACAATTTGAAGAGTTTCCATAAAGGCGCGCGCAGCTGGGCCCGCATCCTCGAGCGCCTCGCGCAATAAGCCGGAAGAGCACAAGTTGGGGCAACATCCCTCTGACTGAGGGCGCCAGGGATGATTTGCACTGCTCTGTAGGCTGAACCCTTGCAGCGCCGTGCATCAACGCTATGTTCTGCCGGGGCCGCGCCGGCCGGAACGAGAACAGACGTCACAAGGATTGCCATGACGAAGCTCACCCTCCGTCTCACCGCTGCGCTCCTGGCGTTGGCTTCGATCGCGTCCCAGCCCGCGCTCGCCCAATTTGGTCCTGGCGCCGCCGGCAAGGCCCCCTATTCGTCACAGCCGCCTGGCCGCAACGAAGCTGGCCGTTTTGATTACTACTCGCTGGTGCTCTCCTGGAGCCCGACGCACTGCGCAACGGTCAGCCGCTCCAACGATCCGCAATGCTCGACCAAGCCCGATCGCCCTTACGCATTCGTCCTGCATGGACTCTGGCCGCAGCATGAACGCGGCTGGCCCGAGAATTGCCCGACCCGAGACAGACCCTTCGTCCCTCAGTCGACGATCAACCGCATGCTCGACATCATGCCCAGCTCCAGTCTCGTCATCCACGAGTACAGGAAGCACGGCACCTGCTCCGGTCTCTCGCCGGACTCCTATTTCGAACTTTCCCGCAAGCTTCACGACAAGATCAGAATTCCGCCGCGCTTCGAACGCCCCAATCAAGCGCTGATCGTCTCTCCGGACGAGATTGTCAGAGATTTCCTCAGCGTGAACCCCGGGACGAAGCCAGAGAGCTTCGCCGTCGTTTGCAATGGCTCCGGCAATCGTCTCCGGGAAGTGCGCGTCTGCTTTTCCCGTGAAGGCGAACCTCGGGCGTGCGGCCGCAATGAGGATCCCAGACGTCTCTGTCAGTCGCGAACCGTCTACGTGCCGCCGGTCCGCTTCGGTGCCCCGGCCGAGCGATCGAGCCCGCTGCCTGGGCCTTCCGCACCGCCGCCTTATCAGCGCGGTGAGCGCAAGATCTGAGCCGCGCCCCTCTGCAATGTGCTCACGCGCGGCAATAACAAGGCAGCACAATCATCAAGTTGTGGATAACACGACCGCTGTAAGACGATGTGATCTGCTATGCGCCGGTGGGCTGGTCACCTGACCGCGACTCACGGCATGCGTCTTCCGTTACGTCGTAATGGCGGCCGGAACAGGAATGCAGACGCGAGAGGAACTAGAGCGGCAGATCAGCGAGGCTGTATCGCAGCGCGCAGCCTTTGCGCCTCGTGGTCCGTTGACGACGGGCGCATCTGATCCGCTGGATGCTGGCGTTTCGGATGCACAGCCGCCGGCCAAGCAAGCACCCCTCATGACCGTTTCACGCGTGATCGCCAATGATGACGATGTCCTGGAAGACCGCGCACCTGCCATAACGACGTCGGCCGTCGGCGCGATCCCCCGCCTCGGCTGGGGCATCATGGGTTTTCTCATCGGCGCCGTTTTCTGGCATTTCATCGGCTTCTGGGGCTTCGTCAGCGAGATCGTGTTCGTCGGCAGTTCCGTCCGCGACGAACGGCTCGTCGAGCAGACGGGTCCCTTGTGCACTCAGCTTGTGCTCGACCGCGCTTCAGGACAGGTTCTGGATGAGACGTGCCCAAACGACACCCCGCTTCTGAACGAGGGCGTGCTCGCTGTCCGCGGCGATTTTGCCGGCAACCGTGGACCCAAAATCATCCATGCCAAGCCGGCCATCCGCCTCAGCGACGGCACCCGCTGAGCGGTCGATGTTTGGCCTCATTTGCCCTGCTTGTGATTTCGTGCGTCATGACGAGGAGCGGGGGCAGCATGCAGTTCTCTGTCGGACAGACTTGGACCTATGCCGCGCCCGAAACGCTGATCGACACGTGGATCATAATCGGCGCATTGGTCGAGTTCGAAAGCGGCCGGCAGCTCGCTTGCTGCTCCGTGACAGGTGCTCTGCAGAGGCGGCCTGATGGCTCGGTCGAGCGCGTTACAATTCCCTTTCTGCCGATGACCGTTGATGCTTTGCAGCGCACCGTCGTCACGTTCGCAGGCGAAGGCCAGGTCGCTGAGAGCTTTGCAGCGAACTTCGAAGCCTGGAGCGAAGATCCGCGCGGCGTGAGCTACTTCACGGTGCCGTTCCAGGGCTCGCTCGACCGCATGATCGCGCTCCAGATGGCCGAGATCGCCGGCGAGCCGGTGCCGCAGTAGCGGCGTCCGCGACAAATCGGCGTGCATCCAACGCGCCCCAAGCAAAAGGGCGGCTTCGCATGCCGCCCTCGCGAATCGAACCTCGCGGGGTACGGTCAAAACTTGAAAGAGATACCCGCGCGCACTGTGTGGAAATCAGGCTCGAAGGTGCTCGAAAGCCCCGAGTGCGTCACCCGCTGGCTGTCGAGATCCGTGTAGACATACTCGAGCCGCAGCGTCAGGTTCCGTGACATCATCCACTCGGCACCTGCGCCGAGCTGATAGCCCCAGAATGTCTCGGAGGTTTTTGACGCGTTCGCAAATCCGACATCCATGTTCGCCCACGCGAGACCTGCTGTTCCGTAAAGGAGCAAAGCCGGCGTCACCAGGAAGCCGGCGCGGCCGCGAAACGACCCAAACCAGCTCAGATCATGCTCCAGCGTCCCGAACGCCGTCGACGTCCGCGCCGACATATCGCCCGTCCCGACATCCGTTTCCACGCCGAGCACTGCGCTGCCGATCTGCCAGTTGTAGCCAGCAAGGATCATGCCCGTGATGCCGTCCTGGTCGAATGGAATCGCACCGACCGCACCGGTGACACGGCCCTCGCCCCAGCCGTAGCCGAGCGTGCCGCCGAAATAGAAACCGGTCCACTGCTCGATCTGCAGCGGCTCATAGACGGGAACGTCGCGCGGTCGCCGCGGCGCACCGCCAAGATCTGCGGCCACGGCCGGCGCGATGTCGGACGCAACGAGTGTCGCCACAGCGACTGCTGCGGCGGCCAACGATTTCTTCGTGCTCATTTATCACCTCATTCGACAGGACATCGGCGCCTTCGCGCCTCAGTCCAGCAACCTCCCCGCCCTGTGCCTGAGCGCAGTCGCGAGACCAGCGGTTCGGGTAGGCCGTGAATGAGGCAAAACCTGGAAGCAACCGGGGCCGTGATGCGGCAACAAGGCGACCATCCACCCTGCCATGATCGTTGGGGACGAGCCGGCGGCCATTCGGCAACAAGTATCAGCACGAGAATAACGATGTAGTGGCGAAATCGCTCTCCCTTCCTCGCACACCGGCCATCCGCGACGGTTGTCTTGGAGCCCCTCCGCGCTTTATCGTCGAAACGAAGCAAACATGAAGGAGCGTTGCGCCATGCCGAAAACCTTTCGCGAGATGATCAAGTCCGGCCCCATGGTCGTCGCTCCCGGCGCCTATGACTGCATCACCGCGCGGCTCATCGAGCAGGCCGGCTTTCCAGCCGTCTACATGACCGGCGCCGGCACCTCGGCCGCGCACGGCCTTCCCGACTACGGGCTGCTCACCATGAGCGAGATGGTCGACAACGCGCGCCGCATCACCAGCGCGATCAAGGTGCCGCTCGTCTCCGACAGCGACACCGGCTACGGCAACGAGCTCAATGCCTACCGCACTGTCGAAGAATTCGAGCGCGCCGGCGTCTCGGCGATCCACATCGAGGACCAGGTGTTCCCGAAGAAGTGCGGGCATCTCGAGAACAAGGAGCTGATCCCGGCCGAGGACTACTTCGCCAAGATCCGCGCCGCCGCCTCCGCCAAGCGCACAAAGGAGTTCCAGATCATCGCGCGCACCGACAGCCGCGCCGTCGCTGGCTTCGACGAGGCGATCTTCCGCGCCAACGGTGCCTTGAAGGCCGGCGCCGACATGGTCTTCGTCGAGGCGCCGCAGACGATGGAAGAGGTCGCGCAGGTCCCCAAGCTGGTGAAGGGCCCCTGCCTCCTCAACATGGTGCTCAACGGCAAGACGCCGCTGCCGCCGATCAAAGACGCCGAGAAGATGGGCTACCGCATCGCCATCCTGCCGGGCATGCTGCTTTCCAACATCATCGGCCTCTGCGACAAGCTCCTGGCCGAGGTGCACGAGACCGGCCAAGTGCCCGGCACCTTCAGCGCCGGCGGCCCGGCGAAGACCTTCGCCCGCTTTGGTGCAGCCGAGTGGGACGAGCGCCGCACCGCTTTCCGCGACACCGCGCCGGCTTCCAAGCCGAAGAAGGCACCACCCAAGCGCGAAGCGGCGGAGTAGCGTGCTCAGCATAGCCGTCGACTGTCGCCGATCCTTCAGACGCCCACGAATACGATGTCGAGCAAAGCCGACATGTTCGTCCCGGCGGCTTTGGCTTCGGCCGCCAACCCGGCGTCAATCGACAGATTGACTGACTTCTTCTTCGTCTTGGCAACCTTATTCGCCTTCGGGAGTCCTGCATCCGCAGACCTCCGCGTAGCTCATGCGCACGTCGCATGCGCATGATAGCGCCGTCCCCTTGGTCGAGAGGCTTCACGCCGGATCGGGCCCGATCATCTTCGCTGGCACCACGATCGCATCGAAGTCGGCGGCGGGAACGCCGGCTTTCACCGCCTCCTCGCGTAGCGTGGTGCCGTTCTTGTGCGCGGTCTTGGCGATCTTGGCCGCGAGGTCGTAGCCGTATTTCTCCTTGAGCGGCGTTACCAGCATCAAGGAATTCTCGAGGCCGCGCTGGATGTTGTCGAGACGCGGCTCGATGCCGACGACGCAGTTGTCGGTGAACGACACCGCTGCGTCGGCAAGCAACCGCACCGACTGCAGGAAGTTGTAAGCCATCACCGGATTGAACACGTTGAGCTCGAAGTGACCCTGGCTGCCCGCGAACGACATTGCGGCGTTATTGCCGTGGATCTGCACGGCGACCTGCGTCAGCGCTTCTGACTGCGTCGGGTTGACCTTGCCCGGCATGATCGAGGAGCCCGGCTCGTTCTCCGGCAGCGAAAGCTCACCAAGGCCCGAGCGCGGACCCGAGCCCAGGAAGCGAATATCGTTGGCGATCTTGAAGCAGCCCATCGCCGTCGCGGTGATCGCACCATGCGTCATCACCATCGCGTCATGCGCGGCGAGAGCCTCGAACTTGTTCGGTGCCGAGGAGAATCCGAGGCCGGTGATCGCCGCGATCCGCGCCGCCACTTTCTCGGCAAAGCCGGCAGGTGATGCGAGGCCCGTGCCGACCGCCGTGCCGCCTTGGGCGAGCTCCATCAGCATCGGCATCGTCATCTCGATGCGCTGGATACCGTTCTCGACCTGCTTGGCATATCCGCCGAACACCTGGCCGAGCGTCACCGGCGTCGCGTCCTGCGTATGCGTGCGGCCGGTCTTGATGATATCCTTCCACGCCTCAGCCTTGGCCGCCAGCGCGCCATGCAGCTTTCTCAATGCCGGCAGCAGATCGTGATGGATCTGCTCGGCGCAGGCGATGTGCATGGCCGTCGGATAGGTGTCGTTCGACGACTGGCTCATGTTGACGTGGTCGTTGGGATGCACGGGTTTTTTCGAGCCCATCGCTCCGCCGAGCATCTCGATAGCCCGGTTCGAGATCACCTCGTTCGCATTCATGTTCGATTGCGTGCCCGAGCCGGTCTGCCAAACGACCAGCGGAAAATGCTCGTCCAACTTCCCGTCGATCACCTCCTGAGACGCCTTGACGATCATTTCGCCGAGCTTGGCGTCCATTTTGCCCATGGCCATGTTGGTCTCGGCCGCCGCCCGCTTGATGATCCCGAGCGCCCGGATGATCGGCTTCGGCTGCTTTTCCCAGCCGATCTTGAAGTTTCCGAGCGAGCGCTGCGCCTGCGCGCCCCAGTATTTCGAGGCATCAACCTCGATGGGGCCGAACGTGTCGGTTTCAGTGCGGGTCTTGGTCATCCTGGCCTCCGGCGCGCTCATTCCTTTTCGCCGCTTCCCTAGCACGCCCCAGAATGGCTCTCAAACCGTCTCCGGTTGGCACCCGACTTCACCATGACGTGCCGCCCATGGCGAAACACCAGCCACCGGATGTACTGTCACATGCCTGTCGCGCACCGGCCTCAATGACGAGTCGCGAACATAACTGAGGGTGGACGCCATGATCGACAAATCGCATCTTTCGCGCTCGCAGCGCGCCGAGCTTGCCGACGACACCCCCTCTAACCCGAGCGCCAACCCGACCATTGGCGACATTATTGCCGCGCGCATGTCGCGGCGCGATATCATGCGCGGCGCCCTCGGCGTTGCCGCGATTTCCGCCACTGTCTCGCCGCTGGCACTCGATGCGGCACGACACCCGGCCGAGGCCCAAGGTGCCAACGCCACACCGTCCTTCATCTTCAAGGAGCTTGCGGCCGGTGCGGACGACCAGCACCACGTCGCCGAGGGCTACGATGCCGATGTTCTCATCCGTTGGGGAGACAAGGTGCTGCCCGGTGCGCCCCCGTTCGATCCGACGAAGCAGACCGCCGATGCCCAGTCCAGGCAGTTCGGCTACAACAACGACTTCCTCGGCTATTTCCCGCTTGAGGGCTCCAAGCGCGGCCTGCTCGTCGTCAATCACGAGTACACCAATGAGGAGCTGATGTTCCCGGGCCTCGGCCGGCAAGACCGCGAAGCCAAGTTCGCAGGGATGACCAAGGAGATCGCCGATGTCGAGATAATGGCGCATGGCGGCTCGGTGCTCGAAGTCGCACGCGGTGCCGACGGCAAGTGGTCGGTCGTCGAGAACAGCAGATATGCGCGCCGCATCACGGTCCACACCGAGATGCGTATCACCGGCCCCGCCGCCGGCCACGATCGCATGAAGACGAAGGCCGACCCGACCGGCACCAAGGTGCTCGGCATGTTCAACAACTGCGCCGGCGCCGTCACCCCGTGGGGCACGTGGCTCACCTGCGAGGAGAACATCAACAACTACTTCTGGAACCGGAAGGCCGCCGATGCGAGCCCCGACACCAAGGCGCTCAAACGCTACGGCGCGCCTGCCGAAGCCTACTGCTGGGGCAGGTATTACGACCGCTTCGACGTCGAGGAGGAGCCGAACGAGGTCAACCGATTCGGCTGGGTCGTCGAGATCGATCCCATGGACCCGGGATCGACACCCGTAAAGCGCACCGCGCTCGGCCGCTTCAAGCACGAAGGCGCCGGCAACGTGGTCAACAGGGATGGCCGCTTCGCCGTTTATTCCGGTGACGATCAGCGGTTCGACTACGTCTACAAGTTCGTCTCAGACGGCAAGGTCGACACTCAGAACCGGGCCGCCAACCGCGATCTCCTCGACAAGGGCACGCTCTACGTCGCGCGCTTCGATGCGGACGGCGCCGGCGAATGGCTGCCGCTCGTTCATGGCCAGGGCAAGCTCACCACCGACAATGGGTTCAAAGATCAGGCCGAGGTCCTGATCTACGCGCGCCTCGCTGCGGACGCCCTCGGCGCCACCAAGATGGACCGCCCCGAGGACATCGACGTCAGCCCCAAGACTGGCAAGGTCTACGTCATGCTGACCAACAACGTGCAGCGCAAGTCCGATCAGGTGAACCAGGCCAACCCGCGTGCCGACAACAAGTTCGGCCACATCATCGAGATCATCCCTCACGACGGCGACCACGCCGCGACGAACTTCAAGTGGGAGTTCCTGGTGAAGTGCGGAGATCCATCGATCGCGGCCGTCGGTGCCATGTTCAACCCGGCAACGACCAAGGACGGCTGGTTCGGAATGCCTGACAATTGCGCCTTCGACGCCCTGGGCCGCCTCTGGATCGCGACCGACGGCAACTCGCGCACCAAAACCGGCCGCAATGACGGCGTCTGGGCAATGGAGACCGAAGGCTCAGCGCGCGGCACATCGAAACTTTTCTTCCGCGTGCCCAACGGCGCCGAACTCTGCGGCCCCGAGCTGACGCCCGACATGGAAACCTTCTTCGTCGCCGTACAGCACCCCGGCGAAGCCGACGAGGAAGACCCGAAGGCCGAACCGGCGACCTACGAAAACCCCACGACACGCTGGCCCGACTTCAAGCCCGACATGCCGCCGCGTCCCTCCATCGTCGCCATTACCCGCAAAGGCGGCGGCAAGATCGCTGTCTAAGCGGTCGGGGTCAGAACCCTGGGTCTGACCCCTGGCGTGCTCCGCAGCCGATACTCGGATCAGTGCTGCGGCGTGAAGCGCGCCGGTCAGACACAAAATCTCAACGTCATGCTTGCGCGCCAATCGGCGAAGTCCGATTGGCGGAATCGGCGGGCACCCACGCCGGGTTTAATCTGCATCTCGGCCGTCGTTCGCCCAGTGATCGTTGCGCCGCCGAGCCAGTGTGAAATTTGACGAGTGATACCAATGCTTCTTTGCAATGCGCCTGCGGCCTCTTAAATCGATGAGAGCAACTGCGGACCTAAGCCGTGACAACCGACAACTCGAAAGCCCCGACCGAAACCACCCTCTACGCCGCCATCGGCGGCGAGGCCGCCGTGCGCCGCCTCGTCCACCGCTTCTACGAGCTGATGGACACGCTCCCCGAAGCGAAAGCCTGCCGCGACATCCACCCACCCAGCCTCGCGGGCAGCGAGCAGAAGCTCTTCGAGTATCTCACCGGCTGGCTCGGCGGCCCGCAGCTCTATGTGCAAAAGCGCGGGCACCCGATGCTGCGACGCCGGCATTTCGTGGCTCCCATTGGCCCTGCAGAGCGCGACGGCTGGCTCTTGTGCTTTGACCGCGCTCTCGATGAGACGATTGCCGACCCCACCTTGCGCGACGCCATTCGCGACCCCGTGCACAAGCTCGCCCATCACATGCAGAACAAGGAATGACACGCCTCTCGAGTAGAGAACGCGGCTCCTCGACATCAGCTTTTGCACCGCATCCGCTTCCGCGCTAGCCTTGCTTCGATCGTCCCCTATCGCAAGGAGCGCGTCCATGCCCAACACCACCACCCTCAACTGCCTGAAAGGCATCCGCGTGCTCGATCTGTCGCAGTTCGAGGCGGGACCGTCGTGCACGGAGGCACTCGCCTGGCTCGGCGCCGAGGTGGTGAAAGTCGAGAACCCGAAGCTCGGCGATCCCGGCCGCGCTGCCGTCTACGGTTCGCCCGACAAGGACAGCCACTACTTCCTGATCTTCAACGCCAATAAGAAGTCGATGACCATCGACTTGAAGTCGGCCGAGGGCAAAAAACTGCTGATGGAGCTCGCCGCGAAGGCTGACGTTATGGTCGAGAATTTCGCACCCGGCGCCATCGAGCGCTTGGGCTTCGGCTACGACGTGATCTCGAAGATCAATCCGAAGATCATCTACGCGCAGGTGAAAGGCTTCGGAGAAGGCAGCCCCTACGAGTCGAATCTCGCCTTCGACATGATCGCGCAAGCCTGCGGCGGCACCATGAGCATCACCGGCGACCCCGACGGACCGCCCGTCAAGCCCGGCCCGACCATCGGCGATACCGGTACCGGCATGCTGATGGCGATCTCGATTCTCGGCGCGCTCTTCGAGCGCAACCAGACCGGCAAGGGCCGACGCCTGCAGGTCGCCATGCAGGACGCGATGCTGCACTACATCCGCATCGCCTTTTCGACGCAGGCACGGACGGGCGTCGCGGCGCCACGCGCAGGCGCCAAGACGTTGTCGGGCGCCAATCCGCCCGTCGGCATTTTCCCGTGCAAGGGCGGCGGACCCAACGACTACTGCTACATCTACACGAGCCGCGGCAATCCCGAGCACTGGAAGCGCTTGGCGCAATTGATCGGCCGGCCGGAGCTTGCGGATGATCCCCGTTACACCACCGTCGAAGCCCGCTCCGAGCGCGAGCCCGAGATCGACGCCATGATCTCGGTCTGGACGCGGCAGCACTCGAAAGTCGATGTCATGCGCATGGTCGGCGCCGCGGGCGTGCCGGCCGGCGCAGTGCATGACACGATGGAGCTCCACAACGACGAGAGCTTCGAGCGCCGGGGCATCATGCAGACGATGCAGCATCCGAAGGTCGGCCCGTTCAAGATGCCTGCTTGGCCCGTGCGCTTCGACGGCAAGCCCGCCGAGGTGAGGCCGTCGCCCATTCTCGGCGAGAATACCGGCGACGTTCTGAAAAGCTGGCTCGGCAAGAGCGACGCCGACGTCGCCAAGCTCAAGGCGGGCAAGATCGCCGGCGCCTGATGCGAAGACAAACTCGCGACGAGCGAAGCGAGCTGCCAGGAACGAACCGGCGGACGCGCCTGGCAGCGATCTCGGCCGCCTGCGGTCCCCCGAACATTCGCACTGCGCCAGCGCGAATGTCCGGGATTATTCGCGCCGCAATGTCCCGTTTGTTTACATCGTGCCTCCACGATGCATCCAAGCGCGAAGGTTTCGGATCGCGGGTGCCAGGCGCTTCGGAAGACCCGATCGCACCATTGCCGGACCAGAGCTCCGGACGATCTCCTTGCGCGAAACCGTTGTCGCCCGCAGATTTGGACCCTGTGCCTCTCGGTTCGCCCGTCAGCAGGTCATCGCATGTCCTTCGATTTCTCGACCCTGATCTGGATTCTTATCGGCATATTGGCCCTGCAGCCGATTCTGATGAGCCGTCTTTTTACCTCGCGCCGCGCGGCCGCCATCCGCGCCATCGAGGCAAAGCGCGGCACCCGCGTCATCACCATGATTCACCGGCAGGAGCAGCGGAGCCTGTTCGGCGTCCGCCAGCGCCACATCGATCTCGAGGACGCGCAGACCATCATCGCGGCGATCAAGGAAACGCCGCCGTCGTTGCCGATTGACCTGATCCTCCACACCCCAGGCGGCCTCGTGCTCGCCGCCATGCAGATTGCCCGCGCCGTCGAGGCGCACCCCGCGAAGGTCACTGTCATCGTGCCGGTCTATGCCATGTCCGGCGGCACCCTGATCGCGCTCGCCGCCGACGAGATCATGCTCGGCGAGTTCTCGGTGCTGGGTCCGATCGATCCGCAGATCGCGGGTCTTCCCGCTGCCAGCATCGTGCGCGCGCGGGACGCCAAGCCCATCGCCAACATCTGGGATATCAAGCTGGTCCTCGCCGACGTCAGCGAGAAGGCGCTTGCGCAGGTCAAACGCGGCGCCGTCGAGCTGCTCACCCCGCAGATGGAGCAGGCCAAGGCCGAGAAGCTCGCCGAGCAGCTCGCCGGCGGCCACTGGACCCATGATTACGCGCTGACCGCCGAGGAGGCGAGGTCGCTGGGCTTGCCGGTCGTCGTCGGCATGCCGACCGAGGTGCTCGATCTGATGACGCTCTACCCGCAACCCGTCCAGCGCACTGGCGTCGAGTACCTGCCGATCGAATGGCCGCGGCCGCGCTGAGCGCCGTTGCTGCGCCGCAGGGTCCCACACGTGGACGTTCTCATGTGTGGGATTGCCACGCATGGAGCCGCCGCGCTAACGATCGACCGCCGGCCATCGGCGGCAGACTAACGATGAGCGAGGCCTCCCGTGACCTACGACGACCTCCCCTTCGAAGGCGTGCGCGTCCTCGATCTTTCACAAGGCGTGGCCGGCCCCTACTGCGCGATGCTGCTCGCCCGTCACGGCGCCGACGTGATCAAGCTCGAGCCCCCAGGCTCAGGCTGCTGGAGCCGGCAGCTCGGCAAGACGGTCGGCGATCACACCGCCCACTCGCTCGTCGTGCATCGCGGCAAGCGCAGCCTGGCGCTGGATCTGAAGGCGAAGGCCGGGCTCGCCATCGCCCGGCGCCTCGCCAATCGGGCCGATATCGTCATTCACAACTACCGCATCGGCAAGATCGACCGCTTCGGCCTCGACTATGCGACGCTCGTCAGGATGAATCCGTCGGTGGTCTATGCGTGGGTCACCGGCTTCGGCACCCAGGGACCCGAGGCGGAGCGCCCCGCGACGGACTCGGTTATGCAGGCCTACACCGGCTTCATGTCCGTCAACCGCGACAAGGACGGCATGCCGCAGCGCGTGAGCATGCTGGCACTCGATTTCTCGACCGGCCTTTATGCCTTCCAGGCCGTTTCAGCCGCGCTCTATCGCAAGGCGATGAAGAGCAAGGGCGCATACATCACGACGAGCCTGCTCGAGTCGGCTCTCGTGTTCCAGGAGGCCGCGATCATCGAATCGCACCTGCAGGGCGGCGATGCGGAGCCTATCGGCATGCCGGTCGGCACCTTCAAGACGCGCGACGGCTACATGAGCCTCAACGCGCGCCGGCAGCCGCAGTTCGAGCGGTTCGCGAAGCTGGTCGGTCACGAGGAATGGATCCCCGATCCGCGCTTCAAGGATCCGCGCGCCCGCGTCGCGAATGCCGAGGCGCTGCTCGCCCTGATCCGTCCCATCATTGCTCAGCGCAGCACCGCCGAGTGGAGCCGAGACCTGGTCGCGATCGATGTTCTGCACGGGCCGATCCATAGCCACCACGACCTGTTCGAGAACACGCAGGTGAAGGCAATTGGTGCGTTGACTTGGGTCGAGGACAAGACTTTCGGGCGAGTCCCGATGGCGTCCATCGCCGGCCAGCCTGCGCCGAAAACCGGCGATCGGCTGAGTCACAGCCCCGACCTCGGCGAGCACTCCCGCGACGTACTGCGTGAGTTGAACGTGCCGGAGGCCGAGATTGATCGGCTGATCGCCGCCGGCACCGTACAATGCAAATCCGCTTAGGTGGAGGCGCCAGACCCATGGGTCCGACCCCGTGAGACCCGTGGCACGCCGGTCGTACCTGCCGCGAATGCCGATCGAGCCTCACTCGTCTCGGTGCCACCGCATGCGAACGAAGTGACCGGCGTAGTCGTAGTGTGTCTCGAGCTTTCCGTGATAGGCGCGCTCCAGCGCATGCCCGATGCGGCGCGGCAGATGCAGGCCCGTGGTTTTGATGACAATTCGATCCGAGTTGTCGTCGACAAACATGATCCGCTCCAAGGGATACTGCGCACGTTCCACCGCTTCGATGTTGCGTGCAAGCCGGACGATCTCAGGTCCGTGACGGTTGAGAAAACCGCCCGTCAGGGTCATTTCACCGGCCGGATAATCATCGGTCGTGCGATGACAGGCCGGGCACATGATCCAGTGCGCGCCCGGAAGCGGCTCGCTGGTCCACTGCCAGCGAGCATTCCTGTAGACGGCAAAGCACATTGGGCAAACTGATGGGTCCGGCAATTTGCGCTGCGCCTTGTACGGATCGTGCCGCTCCTCGGCGATGAGGTGCGACTTGGTCTGATCACGACTGCCCTGCCGTGGGCTCGATTGGCTTTGCTTCATGAGAATGCTCCCGCAGGCCCGTGTGGTCGCAAGTGAATCTGCCACGGGCGCGAGATGCCCAGAGTGATTGAGATCAAATTCGAATTGCCGCGTGACGGCTTTGGCAAGCAGAGCCCATGTCAGCGCTGGTTGAGGAACTGCTTCAGCAGATTGCGGCCCCGCTCGATCTTCTCATCCGTCGTGCCCTTACCGAGCACTTTCTCGAGCGCGCCATCGACGTCGCCTTCCTTGAGCTTCTTGACTGCGTCCTGCGCGGGCTGCGACTTCAGGATGCCGCCTGCGTCCGGCATCACCGTCACGTTGTCGAATGGCCCCGCGACACGCAAGGGGATCTCGACGCCGCCGACGCCCCCGATCGCCACCGGCTTCGGCTTCAGCGTGAGATTGAGATTGCGATCGACCAGATTGATCACGCCCGACCCGGTGCTGTTGATGGTGGGGCTTTCCAGCTTGATGTCCTGCGTACGCGCAACGCCATGCTGGATTTGGAAGCTCGAAGACAACACATTGAACGCCGTCTTGGCTCCGGGAACCCGGTCGGGTTTTGGAATGCGGCCCTGGCCGAGGCCGGCGATCATCTGGCCCGCGTCCCAGCCGTGCACGGCACCATTGGCGAGGTTGAGCTCGGCCTTGCCGGCCAGCGTGCCGATCAGTTCGCGCTCGCTGCCGCCTTTGGCGCTGACGGCGATCGCCAGGCGCCCCCGGCCATCGATGACATCGAGATTGGCGAAGTCTTTGAGCAGCGGCAGCGCCGACAAGACATCGCCCGAAAGGTTGGCGCCGACCGTCATTGCAGGCTCGCGCGTATCGATCGTCACCAGACCGCGCGCCTTGCCGCCATAGAGCTCCACCTGTGGCACATCGAGCTTCAGCGCACCCGCCTTGAGCTGCACTGTTGACGTCGATGGCCCGATCTTGGCGTCCGCCCAGGCGATGTGGCCGATGTCGAAGCGCGCCTCCACGTCCACGATGCGCAATGCCGTCGTGTCGATTGCATCGCTGCTCCATCCATCGCTGGAACGGCGGGTGAAGCCGCGCACCGCGGGCCCTGGCGGCGCCGTGCGGTTGAGGAGATCCTCGATCGACTGCGGCGCCTGCTCGGCGGGCACGGTCTTCGCCGGCGGCTGCGGTATCGCAGGCACTGCCTGCTTGATCGGCGGCACAGGCGCGACCGGCGCCACGTGCGGTCCCGCTCCGGCATCGCGCGACTGCCCGGGCGCAGGAGAACCCGCCACCAGCGACGCCCCGTCGAGCTTTGCCGCCAACTGGTTGAAATCGAGCGCTGCAATCCTCAGGTTGGCATCGATCCGCGGACGCGGCCCCCCCGTCTCGAGGCCAAGCGATCCTTGTGCGGTCAAGTCGCCGAGCGCAAAGCTTGCCTCGCTGAGACTTAGGGCAGTCTTGCTCGTCCGCAGCTGTCCATCGAGAACGAGGGCGCCGAGCTTCGACAAGCCGGAAATCGGCAGATGCACGAGACGCCCGAGCCCATCGATCGAAGGTGCCTTCACGCTGAGCTTGCCGTCGAACGCGGAGGCCTGACCGATCAATGCGGTGCCGTTGTAATCGATCTCCAGCGGCTGCGAGCCGAGCTTGACGGCAACTTGGGCTGGGCGCTCGTCCAGAAGCTCGAGCAGCGACGACGCCTGGCCGGTTACGGTGACATTCTCGCCACCAGTCACGAACGAGCCGTTGATCTGCAGCGGACCGTTCGTCTCCTTCACGGCGATCCGGACATCGAGGCTCGTCAGCTCGTGCTGGATGCCCTGGCGCGCATCCGTGTACCGCAGCGTTCCCTCGCTGATGCGCACGTCGTCCATGGCGACGCTATTCACCCCGAGCCGGCTTTTGGCCGACGGCGGTGTCGAAGCGTTCTTGGCAAAATCCTGCAGCTCTTTCGGGATCGGCTTGCCGTCAGCGCCACGCGGATTGACCTGGGCGTAGCGCACCAGGCCGCCGGGTGCGTCCGGATCGATCAGCCGCGCAAAGTCCCAGCTGCGACGACCCTGCGCATCGATTCGCAGATCGATGACCGGTTTGCGCAAATGCATCTGCTCCACCGCAACCTCGCGCGTGATCAGCGGCATCAGCGCGACCCGCATGGTGAGGCTTTCGGCGGTCAGCAGCGGCGCTCCAGGCATGTTCTGCGGCGCCGACAGCGTCACATCGCCGAGCTCGACGCCGAGGCTTGGCAGGAACGTCAGCTTGGTTTTGCCGCGAATGACGAGATCGCGCCCGGTGCGGGCCTTGAGCTCCGACGTCACTTTGTCGCGAATGAGGTCCGCAGGTGGCGCCAGTGCGAGCAGCGCAAGGGCACCGGCCGCCAGCACCACCAGCCCCATCGCCAGCACACCCAGAGCACGCAGCACGCCACGGCTCGCGCTTCGTGGCGCTCCGAAATCACCTGAGCGCAACCGCGCCGAACCATCGCGTCCTGCTTGCTGAAACGTGAACGGCGCATCCGACCGCGCCGACAATGGCGGCATCGACGGAGGTGGCGGCGGCGGCGCTGGTGGCGACCGTCGCATGTCGGGCAGACTTGGCGGCTCGGTCCACCCCCTGCGTGGCGGCCCGGTGCGACCAGCCGGCGGTCGAGGCGGACCGCCGCTCGCTTGTCCGCCCTCCCCCGGGCGAAGCGTGCCAAGGTTCGGCGGAGGTCTGTTGTACCGTTCGTCGGACATCAGCTAATCGGCCCTCGGGCTCCTCGGCGATTGGCGCGCCCAGTAGCGGGCAAATATGTCATAGGCAGGTCGCCTCGCGACAAATGGTCGATTGTGCCCGGTTTGGCCCGGAATCGCTGACGCGGCAAGGCCCTGCGCCGCCTTCCCCGACCGCCGATGTGGATAGCCCGCGCGAATCGCGGCTAGTGTCCCGCTCGAAGGTCGTCCCACCTGCCGCACTCACATGCAATCTTCGCGAGCGATAAGCTGCCGCATCGGCGGTGCACCGAAGCTCAGCGGGAAGGAACTGGCATGGCACTCACGCTTCAAAGCCTCCTGGGCGTAATCCTCATCCCGATCGCTGCCTATCTGATGTCCGAAGACCGCGCGCAGCATCACGGCGCGCGCACGCCGAAGATTGTTGCGGGCGGCCTCCTTGCGCAGCTCGCCATCGCGCTTCTGATGTTGAAGCTGCCCCAGTCGCGCGTCGTCTTCGACGCCATCGGTGGCGCCGTTCAAGCCCTGCAGTCGGCGACGGCAGAGGGCATGAAGCTCGTCTTCGGCTATCTTGCCGGCGGCCCCGCGCCGTTCGAGGTCAAGCAGCCGAGCGCGGGGTTCATCCTGGCCTTTGGTGCGCTGCCGCTGATCCTCGTCATGAGCGCATTGACACGGGTGCTCTACCACTGGGGCGTCCTGCAGCGAGTCGTGGGTGCGGTTGCCGTTCTCTTTCGCAAGGTCTTCGGTATCGGCGGTCCGCTCGGCACTGTCGCCGCCGCCAAGATCTTCCTCGGCATGATCGAAGCACCGCTGCTGGTGCGTCCTTATCTCGCCTGCATGGGCCGTGGCGCCCTGTTCGCCGCGATGACCGTCGGCATGGCGACGATCGCAGGCACCGTCATGGCGCTGTATGCCGCTATCCTTGAGCCCGTGCTTCCGGGAGCCGCTGGACACATCCTTGCCGCCTCTCTGATGAACGCACCGGGCGCCCTGCTGCTTGCACGCCTCGCGGTGCCGCAGGGCTTCGACGACGGACCCTCCACCGCCGACATCCATCTCGACAATGCCCCGCGCTCCACCATCGACGCCATCGCCCAGGGCACTGTTGACGGCGTGAAGCTGCTTGCCGCCGTCGCTGCAATGCTGATCGTCATGGTCGCGCTCGTCGCGCTCGCCAACGCGCTGCTCGGGCTCGTCACAGAGCCCCTCGGAACTCGCCTCACCCTTCAGCGCATCCTTGGCTGGATCGCAGCGCCCGTCGCTTTCCTCATCGGCATCCCCTGGAACGAAGCGGCCACCGCTGGCAGCTTGCTCGGGCAAAAGGTCATCCTCAACGAGCTGATTGCCTATCTCGACATGACGAAGCTTCCCGCCGAAGCGCTCTCGCCGCGGACGAAATTGATCCTCACCTACGCGCTCTGCGGCTTCGCCAACCTGGGCTCGCTCGGCATCATGGTCGGCGGCCTCTCCACCATGGTCCCCGAACGTCGCGCCGAGATCATCGAGCTCGCCCCCAAGGCTGTCCTCGTCGGCCTGATGGCGACGCTCCTGTCCGCCGCCCTGGTCGGTCTCGTCACACAATAGGCGATTGGCGCGCACCCGTTCTGCTCCTGGACCGAACCGGCCGCTACGGTCAGGCACGCTGTCCACTGCGGTGTGCAGATTGCTCGCTGCCGCCGATTTTAAGAAATTTTTATGCCTGTTCTCCCGGGAACAGCGGCGCGCCGAGGTTTGCGCGAATGTTGCTGCATCGACGGCGACGAACACTGACAACGCAGCCGCTCGACGGAGAAAACGCAAAACGCATTCCACAGGAGACAGGTCATGAACAAGTTCATTCTCGCTTCGCTTCTCGCCGCTTTCGCCACCACCGGCTCGGCCAACGCAGGATACTTCGACACGCTCCGCGACAGCGCCCCGCGCTCGGTCTTCGATGAGATCCGCGACAGCGCTCCTCGCTCGGTGTTCGATGATCTCAAGAGCAGCGCCCCGAAGGGCATCTGGGACCAGCTCAACGACAGCGCACCCCGCGACGACGGCGTCTACGGTGACCTTCAGAAGAACGCACCTTGAATTGCCCACCGGACCAGGGGTCAGACCCATGCGTCTGACCCCGCCCCACCCAGAAAAGGTTCCCCGCCCATCTGAGTACCAATCCATCGATCAACACATTGGAGAACAGCCATGAAGTCCATCATCACAACCTGCGCGATCCTCGGTCTCACCACGGTTTCGGCAAGTGCCAGCATCTTCGACACGCTCCGCGACAGCGCCCCGCGCTCGGTCTTCGATGAGATCCGCGACAGCGCTCCTCGCTCGGTGTTCGATGATCTCAAGAGCAGCGCCCCGAAGGGCATCTGGGACCAGCTCAACGACAGCGCACCCCGCGACGACGGCGTCTACGGTGACCTTCAGAAGAACGCACCTTGAGCCGCCGATCTCACCAGCGTTCGAACCCTGGGGCCGGACCCATGGGCCTGCCCCGGACAGCTTGCCGAGGCGCCGAGCACTCAAGTCGCGCTTGGCGCGCTGGCGTTATTCGGCCATCCTGAGGCTGTCCGGCGCAGGCCGGACCGCATTGCACATCGAAGGACTTTGCAGGTCTGTTCCTGCGGGAACAGACCTTTCGCTGCCGCCGGCATAGGTTTTTTTGCCATGCATCACCGGCACAACACTTGGACCGGCGCCGGGGCGGTCGGACCGACGGGTCTGCCCCGCCGCACGCGCCGACGAGGTAATCGAATGATCCACCGGCGCAACATCATATGCTCGCTTATCGCTGCGCTGCCTGTCCCGCTGCTACCGGCGTTCGCACAGCAGGAGCCAAAGCGCGTTCCGATTGTTGCAATTCTCAATTACGGCAACGAGCAGGACGCCAAGGTCGCCGAGTTCCAAGCTGGTCTCATCGCACTCGGCTATCAGCCGGGCCGCACGCTCGACATCCGCTATCGCTGGGCCGACGGCAAATTCGACCGGCTGCCGCAGCTTGCTTCAGAGCTTGTCGAGGAGAATCCCGACCTAATCCTCGCGATGGGACCCGCAGTTTGGGCGGTGAAACCCAAGACGGCGACCATTCCCATCCTGATCGCCTTCAGCGGCAATCCGGTCGAGCACGGTGTCGTCGAGAGTATGGCGCGCCCTGGCAACAATCTTACCGGTTTCTCGCTGATGTCGAACGATCTCGCGGCAAAGCGTCTCGAGGTGCTCGCTGAAGCGATACCTGCCGCGCGTCGCATCTCTGTCCTTTACAACCCCAACGAGCCCGCGACGGTCATGGAGTTGCGTGAAACCGAGGCGGCCGCAGCGCGCCTCGATTTGCGCCTGGTGCCGTTGGCCATCCGCTCTGCCGCCGAGATCGAGGCAGCCGTCGGTACCGCCAGGCAGCAGTCCGAAGCGATGCTGGTCTTCATCCACGGCTTTGCCGTTCTCAATCAGAAGCTCATCGTCGATGCCGCAGCACATCACGGCGTGCCGACGCTGTACGGCTGGCGCGAGTTCGCGGAGGCAGGCGGTCTGCTGTCGTACGGGCCGGACGTTCGTCTGCTGCTCAAGCGTGCCGCCATTATCGCCGACAAGATCCTGAAAGGCGCCAAACCCGCAGAAATCCCCGTCGAGCAGCCGACCAGGATCGAGCTCGTCGTCAACGCTCGATCAGCCAAAGCGTTGGGCCTTCAGCTCTCTCCCGCAACCCTCCTCCGCGCCGACGAGGTGATCGAATGATCGACCGTCGCACGTTCAGCACCGCCGTGATCACAGCCTTCGCCAGCCGACGCCCGGCGCTCGCGCAGCAGCGTTCGCGCGTTCCCACGGTGGCCGTTTTGCACGGCGCTGCGGAAAGGGTGGCGATGCAAGGACCTGTCCTCCCGCCATGGCTCGCAGCGATGCGCGAGTTTGGGTACGAGCCCGACAAGACGTTTCGGCTGGAGATGCGGTTTGCGGGCGGGGAACTTGGCCGTCTTCCGGCACTGGCTCGAGAACTTGCCGCGTTGCATCCTGACGTCATCTATACGGTCGGCTCGCCTGGCGCATTGGCTGCCGCTGCGGCCTCCGAAGACCGCATTCCGATCGTGATCGGCCCCGCCGCGCAGGCGACGCTGAGCAAGCTCGTCCCGAACTACGGCAGGCCCGATCGCAATATCACGGGCCTGACGCTCGAGGGCCTGGAGCAGGACGCCAAGCTGATCCAGCACCTCAGGACGTGCGTGCCGGCGGCGTCCCGCTTTGCCATCCTCGTCAATCCGGACAATCCCGTGTTCGGCGGCTTCGTTGCCGATATGAGGCGCGCCGCGCGCAACCTCGGTGTCGAACTGTTCGAGGCGCCGGCGCGCAACGGCAGCGAGTTGAAAGCGCTCTTCACCAGCGACCTCATGCGCCGCGCCGACGCGCTGATTGCCGCCAATGACGGCATCCTCGTCGGCGATCGTGACAACCGTGGAATCATCATCGCCAACGCACACGTGCTGAAGCTGCCCACCGCCTCCACCAATCAGGAGTTTGCGCGCGAAGGGGGGCTCCTGTCGTTCGGCGTCGAGGTCGAGGTGTTGGCCCGCCGCGCCGCCTATCTCGTCCACCGCATATTGCAGGGCGCCCGGCCTGCGGATCTGCCAGTCGAGCGGCCAACCAGGATCGTGCTGAAAGTCAATGCTGCCACCGCCCGCGCTCTCGGCCTCACCCTGCCCCCCGCCATCCTACTCCGCGCCGACGAGGTAATCGAATGATCGACCGGCGACACCTCACGGCGAGCCTACTGCTCGCGCCGCTGCTCCTCGCATCGCGAGGGAGCGCTCAACCAGGCAGACCCGTCATAGGTTATCTGAGCAATGCAGCGGCCGGCTGGAGTCCACACCTTTACGAAGCATTCCTAACCGGTCTCGCGGAGGAGGGTTTCGATGACGGCCGCAACGTGCGGATCGAGCGCCGTTGGTCGGAATTCGAGCCTAGCAAGTTGCCCGAGCTTGCCGCTGAGCTTGTCCGCATACCTGCCTCCGTCATTGTCGCAAGTGGAGGCGATGCGGCAGCCCACGCAGCAAAGGCGGCGACCAAGACAGTTCCCATTGTCTTCACCAGCGGCGGCGACCCGATCGCGTCCGGTTTCGCGGCAAGTCTTGCGCGCCCCGGCGGTCATATGACCGGCGTCAACGTCTTTGCCGACGAAGTGATAGCCAAACGCGCGCAATTATTGTGCGAATTCCTACCCGGGGTGCGCGCAGTCGGTCATCTCGCCGATCCAGAAAATCCGCGCTTCGAGCCGCTGGTCGAGACAGCTCGCAAGGCCATGGCCGAACTCGGTCGCGAATTCATTTCTGTCACCGCCGGAAACCGCACCGATATCGAGGGCGCTTTCTCGATATTGCGTCAGCGCCGCGCGGAGGCCCTTGTCATCGCACCGGATCCCAAGCTGACGGGTTTGCGTGATGTCATCATCGAATCTGCGGCGCGTGAAAAGCTTCCAACCATTTACGCCTGGGCCGAGTTCACGCGCTTCGGCGGCCTCATGAGCTATGGCAGCGTGCGGGCAGAATCCTACAGCGTGCTCGGCCGCTACACGGGGCGGGTTCTGAAGGGCACTAGACCCGCGGAGATTCCCATAGCGCAACCGACAAGGGTCAAGTTGACACTCAATCTCAAGACCGCCCGCTCCCTCGGCCTGACCGTGCCCAGCTCCATCCTCCTCCGCGCCGACGAGGTGATCGAATGATCGACCGGGTAACCATGATCCGCGAAAGTCAGGGAAACTTATCCCCACCCATCCGGGCGGCCGTATCCTGGACGGCCGAGCAGGTTTCTGAAGGACACGACTGAACGACGATGCAACGGCCGGCCCACACCCCAATCGACACGAATGCCGCCTCCGGCAGCACCGGCGGTGCGCTCGCACGCCTGCGGCCGGGGCTCGCTGCACCATCGGGAAGCCGTCTCTTCCGCAAGTACGCCGCACTGCTCTTCGCGCTGGTTGCGAGCTCGCTCATTGCCAACGCCGCGATCCAGATGTTCTACACATGGCGCGAATCCCAGCTCGCCATCAGCGCCATCCAGCGCGAGAAGGCCCAGGGCGCCGCGGCCGTCATCGAGCAGTTCATCCGCGAGATCGAAGGCCAGGTCGGCTGGACCACGCACGCCAACGTGCTGGCCGGCGCCACCGGCGTCGATCAGCGCCGCTTCGATTTCCTCCGGTTGTTGCGCCAGGCCCCGGCCGTCACCGAGGTCACCTTCGTCGACCCGCAAGGCCGCGAGCAGCTGAAAGTGTCACGGCTCGCCATGGACGTGGTCGGCAGCGGCACCGACTACTCCGCCGACCCTCGCTTCATCGAGGCGAAAGCCCGCCGCCGCCATGTGAGCAGCGTGTACTTCCGCAAGGAATCCGAGCCCTACCTGACACTCTCGATCGCCGGCCAGGGCCGCAACGTCGGTGTCACGATTGCCGAGATCAACCTGAAGTTCATCTGGGATGTCGTGTCTCGGATCGAGGTCGGCCGCGCGGGCGTCGCCTACGTCGTCGACCAGAGCGGCCACCTGATCGCCCACCCCGACATCGGCCTCGTGCTGCGCAAGACTGACATGTCGGGGCTCGTACACGTGGCGGCGGCCCGCGCGCGGATGCCAAATGCCGCGGATCCGGCCGCTTCCCAGAGTGGCGCGTCCGCCGCGCCGTTGCCCGAAACTGCGATTGACCGCAACGGCCACGAGGTCCTGACCGCCAGCGCGCCGATTCAGTCGCTCGGCTGGCTCGTCCTGGTCGATCGGCCGTTGAGCGAAGCCCTCGCGCCGGTGCGCGGCACCTTCAACCGCTCGCTGCTGGTTCTCCTCGGCGGTCTCGGTCTTGCGGTGCTCGGCGGCTTGTGGCTCGCGCGGCACATGGCGGTTCCGATCAACGCACTCGCCGCGGGTGCGGAGCGCATGGGCGCCGGCGATCTCGACCATCGCATCGACGTGTCGACCGGCGACGAGGTCGAGCGCCTCGCCACCGCCTTCAACACCATGGGCGGCCGCCTCAAAGAGAGCTACGCCAGCCTCGAACGCAAAGTCGAAGCCCGCACCAAGGAACTGCAAGAAAGCCTGGAATACCAAACCGCGATAGGAGACGTGCTCTCGGTCATCGCCCGTTCACCCGGCGAATTGCAGCCCGTGCTCGATGCCATCATGGCGACGGCGGCGCACCTCTGCGAAGCAGACATGGGCCTCATACACGTGCAGCGCGGCGAGTCGGCCCGGCCCGAGGCGTCGTTTGGCTACGCGCCGGAAGTGGTCGAGGCCTATCGGGCGCTGCGCCTCAAACCTGGATCCGGCACGGTCAGTGGGCGCGCCCTCGCTACCGGCCTCACCGCCCAGATCGAGGACGTGCTCGCCGAGCCAGGATATGAGCTTCTTGAAGTGCAGCGCATTGGTGGCCATCGGACGACGATCGCAGTTCCATTGAAGCGGGGCGACGCCATCTTCGGGCTCATCAACCTATCGCGTCGCACGGTGCGACCCTTCACGCCGCGCCAGATCGCCCTCGTCGAGACCTTCGCTGACCAGGCCGTCATCGCGATCGAGAACGCCCGCCTCTTCGAAGCCGAGCAGACCCGGACGAAGGAGCTGACGGCAGCGTTGGAGCACCAGACCGCTTCTGCCGAGGTGCTCGGCGTGATCGCGCGCTCGCCTGGCGATATCCACCCAGTTCTCGAAAGCATCGCGACCACCGCACGCCGGCTTTGCAACGCTGAGCGTGCAACCATCCATATCCGAATGGCCGACGGCCGTTTCAAGCCGGGCGCGACGAGTGGTGAGGCACTACAGGATTTGCATCCGGACGAGCCCGTACTGATGGACCGCGGCTCGATGACCGGGCGTTGCACACTCGAGGGCAGGAGCGTGCAGGTCGACGACGTGCAAGTCGATCGGGAATACACATACCTACGCCATTCTAAGTCCGATCGGCGTCGCACAATGCTCGGCGTTCCTTTGCTGCGCCAAGGCGAGGTCGCAGGCGCCATTGCACTGTCGCGCAGCGTGGTTGAGCGCTTCTCTGATCGCCAGATCGCCCTCGTCGAGACCTTCGCCAGCCAAGCCGTCATCGCCATCGAGAATGCCCGCCTCTTCGAAGCCGAGCAGACGCGCACCAAGGAACTGCAAGAAAGCCTCGAGTACCAAACCGCGATTTCCGACGTGCTCGGCGTCATCTCGCGGTCGCCCTCGAATGTGCAGCCGGTTCTCGATATCATCGCCGAGAGCACCAGCCGCTTATGCAGCGCCGCCGACACCGCGCTCATGCTCCGGCAAAATGATACGCTCCATGCCAAAGCCCATCACGGCTCGTTCCCGTTGGCCAATGCCCGGCCGCTCGAAGCAGGCTCGATCGGCGGGCGCGCGATTCTCGACGGCCAGACCGTGCATGTGCACGACATTGCGGCCGCCACGTCCGAGTTTCCCATCAGCAGCGCGCTCGCCGCTCGCTCCGGCGCGCATACCGTCCTCGCCGTCCCGCTGATCTCGCACGGCGAGGCCATCGGCTGCCTGATGAGCCGTCGTTCCGAGGTGCAACCCTTCACACCGCGCCAGATCGCCCTCGTCGAGACCTTCGCCAGCCAGGCCGTCATCGCCATCGAGAATGCCCGCCTCTTCGAAGCCGAGCAGACGCGGACAAGGGAGCTTACTGAAAGCCTCGCATACCAGACCGCCACATCGGATGTATTGGGCGCGATCGCCCGTTCGCCTGGCACACTTCAACCAGTCCTAAACGAAATCGTCGAAACCGCCAGCCGACTTTGCGAAGCCGAGTACGCGATCTATTTCGATGTCGTTGATGACCGTTGTCTCGTCGCGGCGAGCAATCGAATGGCAGGCGATCACGTGCGCTATCTGCTGGAGGACCCGACTCCAGTCCACCGTGGATCTGTCACTGGGCGTGCCGTGCTGACGGGCGAGACCATTCATGTGCCCGATGTCCTGTCCGATCTTGAGTACACCAGGACAGGTTCGCAACGCGCTGGCCAACATCGCTGTTGCCTTAGCGTACCGCTCATGAAGAACGGGACGGCCATCGGCGCCATCTCCATGCTGCGGCGCGATCCGCGGCCCTACACCGAGAAACAGATCACACTTGTCGAGACCTTCGCCGATCAAGCGCTCATCGCCATCGAGAACGCCCGCCTTCTCGACGAGTTGCAGACGCGTCAAAGCGAGCTGGAAACCAAAGGCAGGGAGCTTGCCGAGAGCCTCGAATTCCAGACGGCGACCTCGGAGGTACTGTCCGTCATCTCCAAGTCGCCTGGCGCGTTGGAGCCGGTGTTCCAGGCCATGTTGGACAATGCGGTCAGAGTGTGCAGTGCAAGCTTCGGCAACTTGCTGCTCTACGATGGCGAGAAATTCCGGCACGTCGCGCTTCACAACGCTCCTCACCGCTGGGCAGTCGCCCAGGAGCGTGATCCCGTTCCCCCGCGTGACAAGGCGCAGGTGCTTTATCGAATCCCCGAGACAAAGCAGCGCATTCATATTGCCGACCTGATGACCGTCAATCCGGAAGAGCCGATCGCCACGGAGGCTGGCGCACGGACCCTGCTGATCGTACCGATGCTCAAGCGGAATGACCTGGTGGGCGTCATCGCAGTGTATCGCCAGGAGGTGCGGCCATTTACTGAGAAGCAGATCGAGCTGGTTGACGGCTTCGCTAAGCAAGCCGTCATCGCCATCGAGAACGCCCGCCTTCTCGACGAGTTGCAGACGCGTCAACGCGAGCTGGAGACGCGCAGCACCGAGCTTGCGAAAAGCCTCGAATACCAAACCGCGACGAGTGAGGTCTTGGGCGTCATCTCGCGCTCGCCCAACGATCTGCAACCTGTTCTCGACGCCATTGCGGCAACTGCAGCGCGCCTCTGCGATTCAGATGGCACGGTGATCCTGCTCGAGCGCGACGGCGAGCTGCATCTGAGTGCCGTACACGGCTTCGAGCTTGTCGAGGGACTACGTTCAGGACCGATTGATCGCGGCTGGACGGCAGGCCGCGCCTATGTCGATCGCAAACCCGTGCACGTTCATGACTTGCTCGCCGAGTCCGAAGAATTCCCGATCGGCGCGGAAATCGCGCGGCGCGCCGGGCAGCGGACGACGCTGGGTATTCCGTTGCTGCGCGATGGCCGCTCTATCGGTGTACTGTTCTTGCGTCGCACCAGTGTTCGGCCCTTCACCGAGAAGCAGATCGCGCTCCTGCAAACTTTCGCCGACCAAGCCGTCATCGCCATCAACAACGTCGGTCTCTTCGAGGAGGTGCAGGCACGCACCAAGGAGCTGACCGAGTCGCTCGAATACCAAACCGCGACCTCCGAGGTCCTCTCCGTCATCTCGCGCTCCCCCAGCGAGTTGCAGCCCGTCCTCGACGCGATCACGGAAACGGCCTCGCAGCTCTGTGATTCCGAGTTCGCGGCCTTTTTCAAGGTGATTGGAAGCGCGTGCCACATCGCCGCTGCCAACAACACCAATCCCGCCTTCATTCAATTTCTTAAGGACAGCCCGGTGCCAGTGGACCCGACCTCATCGGTCGGCTCGGCCGCCTATGCGCGCAGGACGTTTCACATCGAGGACGTCCTTACGTTGCCGGGCTACTCTCGATCGAAGAGCCAGAAAGTCGGCGGCCAGCGCACGGTCTTGACGGTACCGCTGCTGCGCGACGGCGAGGCGATCGGCGTCATCGCTCTCATGCGCAGTCGCGTGAAACCGTTCACCGATCGGCAAATCAAGCTCGTCGAGACCTTCGCCAACCAGGCCGTCATCGCCATCAACAACGTCGGCCTCTTCGAGGAGGTGCAGGCGCGCACCAAAGAGCTCCAGGAATCGCTCGAATACCAGACCGCGATCTCCGACGTGCTGGGTGTCATTTCCCGGTCGCCGTCGAACCTGCAGCCGGTGCTCGACGCAATTACCGAGATCTCGGAACGCCTCTGCGGTTCCGACCGTGCGCAAATTTTCATCGAGCGCGATGGCCGCTACGAGCTTGCTGCACATCGCAATACCAGGCAGGAGTTCATCGACTACCTCGCCGCCCATCCGTTCGATCCAACCGGGCCGTCCTCCACAAGCCAGGCAGTCCACCAGCGCCGGACGATTCACGTCCCCGACGTCACAGCGGAGCCGGGCTACAGCGCCGTCCGCATGGGCTCACCCGGCGGCGCCCGCCTGTCAGTACCGCTGCTTCGCAACGGCGCTCCTGCCGGCGTCATCACCGCAGCGCGTAACGAGCCCCGCCCGTTCTCTGATCGCCAAATCGGCCTGATCACGACGTTCGCCTCGCAAGCCGTCATCGCCATCGAGAACGCCCGCCTTTTCGAAGCCGAGCAGACGCGAACGAGGGAGCTGCAGGAATCGCTCAGCCAGCAGACCGCGACCGCCGACGTGCTCAAGGCCATCTCGCGCTCGAAATTCGACTTGCAACCGGTGCTCGACACGCTCGTGCGCTCGGCCGCCAAGCTTTGTGGTGCCGACTATGCCCTCATCCGCCAGCGTGTCGGCGAGCAATATCTCGTCACCGCGACCGAGGGTCTGTCGCCGGATCAGACCGCGGCTTTCAAGAGCTTTCCGACGTTGCTGGGACCCGGTTCGGTTGTCGGCCTCGCTGTTCTCAACAAGCGCGCCGAGCAAAATCCCGACGTGCGTGAGAACACCCCGGCTGATCGGCCCGACGCGTATCATCGTATCGGCTTTCGCGCCGTCCTATCGGTTCCGTTACTGCGCGACGGCAGCGTCGTCGGTGTATTCTCTTTGATGCGCATCAAGCCGGGCACGTTCAGCAGAACCGAGATCGCCCTCGTCGAGACCTTCGCCGACCAGGCCGTCATCGCCATCGAGAACGCCCGCCTTCTCGACGAGTTGCAGACGCGTCAGAAGGAGCTCGCCCGCTCGGTCGAGGAGCTGCGCTCGCTCGGCGAGGTCGGCCGCGCCGTGTCGTCGACGCTCGATATGCCCAAGGTGCTGGCCACCGTGCTCGAGAACGCGTGCCGGCTGGCCAATGCCGGCGGCGGCACGATTTACGTTTACGACGCGGCCGCCGGCGTCTTCCGGCTGGAAGCCGGCTACAATATGAGCCAGGAGCACATGGATCAGGTCCGACTGCACCCGATCCGCATGGGCGATCCCGTCGTTGGCGAGTGCGGGGCGCGCCGCGAGGCCATTCAGTTCGAGGATCTGACCCAGCATGGACGGGAGACGACTCCGCTGCTGGATATCTTGCTCCGAGCCGGCGTACGCGCGATCTTGGCGGTGCCCCTGATCCACCAGGGCGCGGTGATCGGCGCGCTCGTCGTGCGCCGCTCCTATTCCGGCGGCTTTGCGCCCGAGATCGTGCACCTGCTCGAAGCTCTCGCTGCCCAGTCCGCGATTGCGGTCAACAACGCGCGCCTCTTCCAGGAGGTGGAGGAGAAGGGCGAGCAGCTCAGGCTCGCCAGCCAGCACAAGTCCCAGTTCCTCGCCAACATGAGCCATGAGCTGCGAACCCCGCTCAATGCGATCCTGGGCTACACCGAGCTGCTCGCCGACGGCACCTATGGCGCGCTCGCCGAGCGTCCGAAGGGCGTGCTCGATCGCATCGATCGGAATGGAAAACATCTGCTCGGCTTGATCAACGATGTGCTCGATCTTTCCAAGATCGAAGCCGGCGAGATGCAACTGGCGCTCGAGGACTATGCTCTGGGCTCCATCGTCCAGAACACGATAACCGTCACCGAGCCGCTCGCGCGACAGAAAGGACTCGAGCTCAAGGCGACGATCGAGCCAAACCTGCCCCTCGGGCGCGGCGATGCCCGGCGGCTTTCGCAGGTGCTGCTCAATCTTGTCGGCAATGCGATCAAGTTCACGGACAAAGGCCGTATCGATGTCTCGGCCAACCGGGACGGCGAGCGGTTCCGGCTCACCGTCCGCGATACCGGACCCGGCATTCCGGAAGCCGAACAGGCCAAAATCTTTGAAAAATTCCAGCAAGTGGATAACACTTCGACGCGCCGCAAGGGAGGCAGCGGACTAGGCCTCTCGATTTCCAAGGAGCTGGTCGAGATGCATGGTGGCACGATCAGCGTCGTCTCTGTCCTCGGCGAAGGTTCGACGTTCGAGGTCATGCTGCCGCGCCGCGTGTGCCGGAACGCGCCAAAGGAGGCCTCATGAGTGCCCGCATCCTGGTCATCGAGGACACCGAGGATAACCGCCAGATCATGCGCGATCTCTTGACCAGCGTCGGCTTCGAAGTTCTCGAGGCTGGAGACGGTCTCGCCGGCGTTGCCGCCGCGCGCCAGCACAAGCCGGACGTCATTCTGATGGACATCCAGCTCCCCGAGATCGACGGGTACGAGGCGACCCGGCGCATCAAGGCGATCCCTGAGCTCGCGAGCATCCCCATCATTGCCGTGACCTCGTACGCCCTGAGCGGCGATGAAGAACGCACGCGCCAGGCCGGCTGCGACGGTTACGTCGCCAAGCCGTTCAGCCCGCGCCAATTGCTGGCGCAGGTCAGGAGCTTTCTCAAGCAAGACTGAGTTTCATTCATCGCATTCGACCAGGACGTTCCACCGTGCGTCAGCCACCTCTGATACTCGTCATCGACGACGACCCGGATAATCGCGACATCGTCTCGATGCGGCTCGAAGCACAGGGGCTTGCAATCGCCACGGCCGTCGACGGGGTCGACGGACTCGGCAAGGCGCGGGAGCTCAAGCCGGATCTCATCATCTGCGACGTTGCCATGCCCCGCATGGACGGCATCGAAGTCGTGCGCCAGGTGAAGTCGGACGCTGCGTTGCCCTTCATTCCGGTCATTCTGTTGACCGCCCGCGGCGACCTTTCCGACATTGTCTCGGGGTTCGACGAGGGCGCCGACGACTACCTGGTGAAGCCAGCCGAGCCTGCGGCGCTCGCCGCCCGCGTGCGGGCCATGCTGCGGATCAAGGCACTGCAGGATCAGGTGCGCGAGCAAGCCACAAGGCTCGAGGTCCAGGCAGCGGAGCTTGCCGCGCTCAACGCAACGCTCGAAGCCCGGGTTGCAGCCCAGGTTGAGGAGATCAGGCGCATCAGCGAGCTCAAGCGGTTTTTGACACCGCAGCTCGCGCAGTTGATCACGTCGCCCGAGAATGCACGTCTGCTCGAAAGCCACCGCCGCGACATTGTCGCTCTTTTTTGCGATCTGCGGGGCTTCACGGCCTTTGCGGAAACCTCCGAGCCCGAGGATGTCATCGGCGTGCTCGGCCAGTACCATAACGTGATCGGACCGATGATCCATCGCGCCGAGGGCACGATCGAGCGTTTTGCGGGCGACGGTATTCTCGTCTTTTTCAACGATCCCTTCGAGATTCCATCACCCGCCCGCCGTGCCGCTGCACTGGCCGTCGAGATGCGCGCGGCTGTCGCCGGGCTGATCCAGGAATGGTCGAATCGAGGCTTCCGCATCGGATTCGGCATCGGGATCGCGCAAGGTTACGCGACGCTTGGCACGATCGGTTTCGAGGGCCGCCGCGATTATGCCCCGATCGGCACTGTGACGAATACGGCGGCTAGGCTCTGCTCGGAAGCCGGCGACGGCCAGATCCTCGTGACACAGCGCGTTGCCTCCGCGATCGACGGCCATGCTCAAATTGAGCCACTCGGCGAAATGACGCTTAAGGGACTTGCGCGGCCCGTTGCTGTCTTCAACGTCTCCGCGCTCAACTCCTGACTACTCCGCACCGGTCATGCGCTCGAGCTCGGCGATGTCGACCATGATCAGGTGACCCTTGCGCTCGACACATCCCATGTCCTCGAGCCCAGACAGTGCCACGTTCACCTTCGGGCGGCTGGCGCCGAGGAAGAGTGCCAGATCGCTCTGCGACATACCGAGATCCAACGTGACTTCCGTCTCGCGACCAGTACCTCGGCGCTGGCGGGCGCTCGACAGCAGAAAGCGCGCCAGCCGCATTTCCACCGGGTGCAGCGCGATGGCCTCGAGTTGCTCTGCCGCATCGCGCAGCCGATCGCAGAGGAAATGAATCGCCCCGCTGGCAATTGCCGGGCTCTTCTCGACATGCCGCCGCAAAGCTGAACGTGGCAGGAGCATTGCTTCAACCTTGCTCACAGCCGTTGCATCCGCTGTGCGCAACCCGCCATCGAGTGCAGCGATCTCACCGAACAATGCCCCCGGCCCCGCCTGCGCAAACGAGACTTCCCGTCCCTCGGGAGTGAGCATCGACAAGCGCACGCGTCCGTCGATGACCAGATAGATCTCGTTCCCTGGATCACCGCGGCTGAACAGCAGCTCGCCTGCCGCGAAGTGGGCGGATCGCATCTCGCGGGCGATGTCGCGGCACCCATCGGTGCCCAAGTTCATGAACAAGTGGGTTTTCGCCAGCAATGTCGCCGCGGTCGCATGATCCGCCATGACCACACTCCGTCACTGATAGAGACTTTGCCCGGTCGGCGAAGTGCCCGCCCCACGGGCTTCAGTTTGCAACCAAAGACTTTCTTTCGAAATATCACGGGAGGCGACCATGACAGGCGCCCGCCCTCCGCGCAACGTGTCGATTGCGCGGAACGTCCGATTGTGGACCAGGAGATCGAGGCACCGGCCCCTCAATCACCGGAAGCGGAGCTCCTGGTAGCCGCCTTTGGCGATCTCGTCCGTCTTCTTGCGGAAATGCACGCCGTTGCCATTGTAGCCGAGCACGCGACGGACGAGCCGCCCCTCGACGTTGCGGTTGACGCCCGTCTGCCAACTGTCGACCTTGGACATCAGCAGCGGCTCAGCCGCTTTGATGACCGTCTCAGTCCATTTGTCGACTTCTTCGGACCGAGTCTCGACGCGCGTATGGCCGTGCTCCTTCATGAAGCGCAGCAGCCCGGTCTGGAAGTTGACGCTGTGCTCGATCGCTTGCGGAATATTGCCACGCGCGGTGTGCGGCCCGAGCACCATCAGCATGTTGGGAAAGCCGTCGGCGAGCATGCCGAGGAACGTGCGCGGCTGCCCGTCCACCCAGACGTCCTTCAGGCTGACACCATTGGGACCACGGAAATCGATGCGATCGAAAGCGCCGGTGACCCCGTCGAAACCCGTTGCGAAGATGAGAATGTCGAACTCGTACTCCTGCTTCGACGTCTTCACGCCCTTCGGCGTGATGCATTCGAGCGGCTCCTCCTTCAATGTGTCGATCAGCAGCACGTTGTCGCGATTGTAGGCCTCGAAGTAGCCGCTCTCGAGCGGCACGCGCCGTGATCCGAAGCCGTGGTCCTTCGGAATGAGCTTGTCCGCGACTTTTGGGTCCTTGATCCGCGCCCGCGTCTTCTTCTCGATGAACGCGCTGATCAGTGCGTTGGCCTTCTCGTCGATCAGGATATCGCGGAAATTTCCCATCCAGATGCCGAAGCCTGGCTCCGCGTAGAGTTTTTCCCAGAACGCCTCGCGCTCCTCCGGCGTGACGTCGAACACGCTCCTCGGATCCGTTTGGTGGATGAACCAGCCGGGCGTGGTGCGGCAGTGCGCATAGATCTCGTCGTAGCGCGCCTTGATCTTCTCCATCTCCTGCTTGCTGATCTTGCCGTTGTGCAAAGGAGCGGCCCAGTTCGGCCGGCGCTGAAAGACAGTGAGCTGCTTCGCCGTCTTGGCGATTTCGGGAACAGCCTGGATCGCCGTCGCGCCGGTGCCGATGACGCCGACGCGCTTGCCGGTGAAGTCCACCGGCGTGTGCGGCCAGCGGCCTGGATGGTAGGCGGGGCCTTTGAAACTGTCGCGGCCGGGGATGACCGGCAATGTCGGCGCGGACAGGATGCCGATCGCCGTGCACAGGAACCGTGATGTCGCTTGCTTGCCGCTCTCGAGCGTGACCGTCCAGCGGTTGGCGGCATCGTCCCAGTGGGCCGATTTGACGGTGCTCTTGAACTCCATATCACGACGCATGTCGAATTTGTCGGCCACATAGTTGAGATACTCGAGCGTGTCGGGCTGTGGCGAGAAGTGCTCCTTCCAGTCCCACTCCTGCATCAGCTCTTTGGAGAACGAGTAGCCGTAGGTCCAGCTCTCGGAATCGAAGCGTGCACCGGGATACCGGTTCCAGTACCAGGTGCCGCCGACGCCGCTTCCCATCTCGAACACACGGGCTGTCATGCCGAGCTCGCGCAGTCGATAGAGCATGAACATGCCCGAGATGCCGGCGCCGATGATGACCGCGTCAAAATCAGTGTTTCGGTCCGCGCGGATACGACTCGAAGCTTCGAGTGCGACATTCATTGTATGGGTCCCTCGTACGTCAGAGCGCGCCCGCCAGGGCGACCAGCGCCATTCTCTCCATCAGTCCTGCGCGGCAAAGCATAATCAACCGAAGGGCCGGCAGTTACCTCACGCCCGAAATGTCGCATTGCTGCAAATGCATGCAACGGCGCGGAGCAAACGTGCCAGTTAGGGCTGAATAACGGTCACCGCCTCAGATCCGCCAGCAGCGGCAGCACATCGCTCGCGAACCACTCGATCTGGCGCGGGCGCTCTTCGTAGGGTCCGACGATGTCGAGCACGACGTGCCGCGCACCGGCTTCGTGAAACTCGCGAATCCGCTGCGCAACGCGCTCCGGCGGCCCAAGCGCCGCATACCGCTCGGCAGCGCGGCGAAAATCCATCGCGTAACGGTGGCTCAACGCTTTGGTCGCTTTGTCCAGCGCATCCTCGTAGGTCTTGTCGATGCACGTGAAAAGCAGATGTCCGGTGCCGAACGGAACATCCCCGCGCTCCGCTTGGTCCGCAGCCTCTCTGATTGTCGTCATGCCGTCTTTGAACATCTTCGGTGTGATGGCATAGGCGACCCAGCCGTCCGCGATACGCCCAGCGCGCTGCAGAGCCGCCTCCTGCCGTCCGCCGCACCAGATCGGCGGTCCACCCGACTGGCGCGCCGGCGGCTGCATCGGCACGCCTTCGAACGCCGCGTAGAACCGGCCCTGATGTGACACCGGCTCGCCGCTCCACATCTTGCGCAACAGCCCGATGCCTTCGGTGAGCCGCGCACCGCGTTCCTCGCGCGGCACGCCGCAGGCTTGATACTCTTTGGGAAATTCGCCGCCGACACCGACGCCGAAGATCAAGCGTCCTTCTGTGAGGTGATCGAGCGTCGAGACCTGCTTGGCAACCGGCACCGGATGACGCAGCGGCAGCAGATAAACACCTGTACCGAGCAGCAGCCGCCGGCTCACCACGGCCGCTTGCGCCAGCTGCAGCAGCGGATCGAGGATCGAGGCCGGAAACGAGATGTGATCACCGCACCAGACCGACTCGAAGCCCAGCCGATCCACCTGTTGCACCAGCTCGACCAACTCGTCGATCGTCGGCAGCCACGGCCCAGTCGCCGGCTCCGTCCGCCGATGCAGCGTCTGAACGCCGATGCTGAGCTTCGAAGCAAGTTGCAGTCCCATGGCCGTTCTCCAGTTTCCGGCGCTGCGGCGCGAAGCCGGCCGGCAAGGATCGATTGGCGCGGCGCGTTCGCGGCGATCTAGAGCCGCTCGGCGCCGGCGCGGGCGCAGTCCTCGTCCTCCTGAGCGGTGCCGCCGCCGACGCCGATGGCGCCGATCAGAACGCCGTTGCGGAAGATCGGCACCGCACCTTGCCCGTAGAACATGTGATTGCCCTCCGCCATGGCGATGCCGCGCAATGTGGGATGATCTGCGCGCGGCGTGAGATCCCCGCTCGGCCGGCCGAACGCGGCTGATGCGATGGCCTTTCCCTGGCTGCCGAAGGAGCCAGCCCACATCGCGCCATCCATGCGCTGAAACGCTAGAAGCCGGCCGCCGGCGTCACAGACAGCGATGTTCATTTTGGCGCCGATAGTCTCGGCCTTGGCAATAGCTCCCGCGATGGCACGGTTGGCGTCAGCGAGTGTGAGGGTCATGATGAGGCTCCTCTTTCAGCGATGGACCGCGACGCCGATCAGCTTGGCATCGAGTGCGCCGCGTTGTCTATGCAGCCGCCTATCCGGCGGCAGATCGGCGGGACCGAGCGCCCACGCTGGACCGGCGGCAACACCGGCCGAAATGGCGCCGTCGAGGGCGTTAACGTTTGCCGGTTTTCTGCAGCCCCGAATCACGCACGCCAGGGCACCTAGGGAGCCCGTGGCGTGGCCTCATTTCGAGTGGCTATACCCCTACCTGCCCACCCCGAAAACGCGCCAGCGTCGAAATTCACCCATGACAAATCGAAATCGCTTGCGGGGGCACGGTCCGAAAACTGCTGCTGGCACCAAAATGACCGCTGAACGCAGGCTTGGGATCCGCTTTCGCGGACCGCGTTAATCAAATTCGATAAAATTGTATCAATGTTTCACGTGAAACATTCGCGAGGACGGGCTCGCGCAACCGGCGCGCGGCAGGCTGTCACGTAGCGGGTGTCGCCCGGAACAGCGTCGGCGAAAAGCGCACCGCTCCCATTCCTTCCTCCGACCGGTTTCGAGGCGCCTCGACGCTTGACGGCGCATGATCCTGCGCCGACCCTCGGCTCATGAGAGCGCAACAACAAGGGTGAGCGACATGTCGGCAGACGGATCACGGGGCACAGTTGGCAAGACACCGGTTTATCAGGTCCTCGCCGAAGACATCAAAGCCATGGGCGTCGAGGCGGTGTTCGGATTGATGAGCGACGACACGGCGCTCTTTGCGACGGCGCTCGATACCGTTGGAGTGCGGTTTTACGGCGCCCGGCACGAGAACGCCGCCATCTGCATGGCGGATGGCTACGCCTATTCGAGCGGTAAGCTCGGCATCGCGGTAATCGGGCGCGGCCCAGCGCTCGCCAACGGCCTGCATTCGGCGGTTTACGCCAGCCGAACCGGTTCGCCCGTACTGATCATCTACGGCGAGGCGGCAACGGCCGGAGCGCCGAACGGGCTCGGCCCCGACTACAAGGCACTCGATGGCGTCGGCGTGTTGCGCGCCGCTGGCCTGCGCACGTTCACCGCCACGAGCCCGGACGGCGCGCGTCACGCACTGGCCGATGCCGCCAATGCTGCGCTCCGAGGAGCAGCGGTCACCTTGCATTTGCCGACCAACGTGCAGCTTGCCGAAACCGATACGCCACGCGCATCCCTCAAGGTCACCGCGCCCGAGCGCAAACCCACCAAGGCCACCGCGCAATCGATCGCGGCCGCAGCGGCCGTGCTCAAGACGGCCAGGAAGCCGCTGATCGTCGCCGGACTCGGCGCACATAAGGCCGGCGCGCGGCAGGCCATCGAGGCTCTTGCCGAAAAAATCGGTGCGCTGCTCGTCACCACCGCGCGCGGCAAGGACCTCTTCCTCGGCAATCCGCGCAATCTCGGTATCATCGGCTCGTTTTCGCATTCGATCGCGCGCCGCATGGCGGATCAGGCGGACTGCGTGCTGGTGTTCGGCGCCGGCCTCAACTTCCTGACCACCAGCTTCGGCGCGTCCCTGCCCCAGGTACCGCTGATCCAGGTCGACACCATGCGCGCCAACATCGGTCGCTGGCTCAACGCCGATGTCGCGGTCGTCGGTGATGCCAAGCTCGTTGCCGAGCAACTCGCCGAAGCCTGCCCCGCGCGCTCGGCCGCCGAGAAGCCGTTCCACGACAAGGCGTCGTCGGACCTGATCTCGGCCTTCCATCCGAGCCAGGATTTCCAGCCGGCCAACACGGCACGAACGCTCGACATGCGCGTTCTCGCCATGGAGCTCGAGAAGATCCTGCCGCGCGAGCGCAACCTCGTCGTCGACGGCGGCAATTTCCTCGGCGTCGTGCCCTATCTGTCCGTGCCCGATCCCGGCGCCTTCAAGATGATCGGCGATTTCGCTTCGATCGGCCTCGCCTTCGGCGCCGCGCTAGGCATGGCCAAGGGCCGGCCCGATCGCACGACAGTGATGGTGATTGGCGACGGCGGCTTCCTGATGACGATGGGCGAGCTCGAGACGATCGTGCGCGAGGACTTGCCGATGATCGTGCTCGTGATGAACGATTGCGCCTACGGTGCCGAGCTGCACTTCCTCAAGCTGCGCCAGATGCCGGTGACGAAGTCCGTGTTTCCGGACGTGGATTTCGCGCCGATCGCAGCCGCCTTCGGCTTCGACGCGGAAACCATTCGCACGCTCGACGATCTCGCCCGCGTCGCGCCCAAGCTCGCCAAGCCTGAAGGCCCGATCTTCCTGGATTGCAAGCTCAACGCCGATGTTGCAGCGGCCTTCATGAGCGAGTTCGCCCATTTCGAAAGCCGCCACTGATCCAGAAAAGCGAAGAAGCGCACGCCCGGCTTCGCGTCAGGCCGGGCGGGCGGCGAGCAGCACCTCGTAGATCCCCGCGCACTCGTCCTCGCCGCGTCCCTCGTCGATCATGCGCTGGAACCAGTCCAGCGCGGTCTCGACCAGCGGCGTCGCGGCCCCGATGTTCCGCGCGTGCTCCCGGATGTACTTGAGGTCCTTCAGGATGATCGCAGCGGTGCCCATGGCCGGTCGATAGCTGCGCTTCGCCATCAGCGGTCCGCGATAGTCGAGCACCCGCGAGCCGCCGGCACTCGGCCCAACCGTTTTCAGGATCTGCTCGGAGGACAAGCCCGACTTGTTGCCAAGCACCAGCGCCTCGCCCACGGCCATGGAGTTCACGATGACGAGCAGGTTGGCGACAAGCTTCGTCGCCATCCCCGCGCCGAACGCGCCGACGGACACACTCTTCGGCCCGATGCTGTCGATCACATCCTTGACGCTTGCCAGCGCTTCGGCATCTCCACTGGCGAACACCAGCGCCGTGCGCTGCAGAATGTGGTTTGGCACTCCGCTGATCGGGCAATCCAGCATGACCGCGCCCTTCGCCTGCAACGCGTCCGCGATCGGCCCCTTGAGCGACACCGGGAAAGTGCCCATTTCCATGACCGCCAGGCCGGGTCGAGCGCTCTCGATCACGCCACCGGGTGCGGCGTAGATTTCCCGCATCTGCTCCTCGCTGGCGAGCAGCGTGATCACCACGTCGACCTTCGACACGAGCTCGGCGACATTTGCCGCCAGATGGCCTCCATCGCGATCGAAATCAGTCGTGCTCGAACGCCTGAGCGCCCACACCTCGAAGCCATCGGCTATGAAATTGGTCGCACAGGCACGGCCCATCTTGCCGAGACCGATGATGCCGATGCGTCGAGCCATTACGTCCTCCTGAAGCAGGGATCTACCATCCCGGATCGGTCGGCCGGAGTCCCAGTATGACTTTGCCGGCGGACTCCATGTGCTGCGGCAGACATGCCCCGTGCTGGATCGCAACGTGGATATCACGGAAGCATCGCTCGAGTGGGCTCGTCGCATAAACGGCATTGGTCCCCGCCGCATGGAACAGCAGATCGACGGCGCGCCGCGCCTCGTGCATGCCGTGCGTGATCGCCAGCCGAGCCTTCATGATCGGGATGTCCAACTGCGTTTCGCCCCTGTTGGCGAGCGTCCACGCATGCCCAATCGCATCGAAGACGAATGCCCGCGCGGCGCTGATGATCGCCTCTGCCTCGGCCGTGCGGGCCTGGACGAGCGGGCGATCCCGAAGCAGGGCCGTCGACATCGTCGAGGAGCGTGACGTCGCCATCTCGGTGAAGGCATCCATCGCGCCGCGCGCGATGCCGAGTGCGTTGGCGACCGATGCCGTCCACACCCAGCTCGAATGCAGCCTTTGATGATAGTGCGGCGCTTTGTGCGCTGGCGGCTCCGCCGGTGAGATCGAATGCTCAGCCGGCACGAACACGTCCTGGGCGACGAAGTCGTGACTGCCGGTGCCGCGCAGCCCGACCACGTCCCAGGTGTCCACGATCTCGACTTGGTGCCTGGGGATCAGCATGACGCGCCAGACGGAAGCGCCGTTCGCATCTTTGCGCGGTTTGTCGCCGTCCATGATCAAGCTGGTCGAGACCAGCCACGTGGCGTGATGAATGCCGCTTGCGAAGTCCCACCGGCCGCTGACCCGGTAGCCACCCGGTACCGGCACCGCCCTTCCCAGAGGCCGGATCGATCCGGCAAGACTGAGGTTGACCGGCTTACCCGCGATGCGCGACCCTACGTCTGCCGGCAACCACCCGGCATAGGCCGATTCAGCGGATGCGATCATTGCGCACCAGCCGATCGAGCCATCAGCGCGAGAGATCGTCTCGACCACATGGTAGGCGGTAAGCGGAGAGTACTGCGGGCCGCCGAGTGCCCGAGGCAGGAACATGTGCAGGAATCCGGCCTTCGCCATCGCCTGGGCAATTTCGGGCGGAACGTGCCTGAGGCGCTCGCATTCGTCCCGCGCGGAGCGAACGTCGGGTATCAGCGCTTCTGCCGCCGCGAGCGCATCGCAATCCGGAGCGATCAGGGAGTTCTCTGGCGTGCGCATGGCTCTAACCCGAGTGCTGAACCCACTTGACGTTCGCATGCTGCGTCGCCCCGTTCAACGCTTCGGGCCGTGTTGCCAGCCCCGAGCGCAATGCAGAGCCTCGATTTCTTGACCCGCTTCCGGTTCCATGATGCAGTTGGCCGCCTTCGAGCGCAAAGATGCGGAATGAAGCCGCACGCACTTGGGATCAGGAACGCGACACTACAGGAGTGCACCGCATGCGACGGGGTCTTTTGGCTGCTTTGTGTCTAGGTCTTGTCATCGCGACGACGTTTACCGCGCCGTCATCACAGGCCCAGGGCGATCCGGTTGCCGACCGCGCTATCGCCGCCGCCAAGGAATATGTAAAGGCGAAGGGCTTGAAGGAGCCGAAGCTCACCATCCTTCTGAGCTCGCTTTACAACAACTCGTTCCCCGACTTCACCAAGAAGTGGGAGGAGCTGACAGGGGTCAAGTTCGAGATCGTCCCGCTCGGCTATACGGACATCCCGGCGAAGATCATGCAGGAGGCCGTCTCCAAGACCGGCGTCTACGATCTCTTCAACGATTTCCCCTACACCATGCCGGACGCGGCCGGCGCCAAGGTCATCATCCCGCTCGACGACTTCGCCAAGAAGTACCAGCCCGACTTTTCAGGCGTTGCTGATGGACTCAAGTTCCAGCAGTACTACGACGGCAAGCTCTACGTGATGGTCAATGACGGCGACCACCTGCTCTTCGTGGTTCGCAAGGACCTGATGGAGAACGCCGAGGCGCGCGCCGAATACAAGGCGAAGCACAGCCGCGATCTTGCCTGCCCCGACACCATGGCCGAGTGGGCCAGGCAGGCTGCATTCTTCCAGACCAAGGAAGGCGACACCCGCTGGGGCATCAAGTTCGACAAGGGCCTCTCGGGCGGAATTGGCTATCGCTCTGTCAACTTCTCCTACCGGCACTTTCCTGCCTACATGAAGGGTCTCTGGTTCGACAAGGACATGAACCCGCGCATCAACACGCCGGAAGGAATTCAGGCGATCAAGGATTTCGCGGCCGCGATCGAGTATATGCCCAAGGACATCCAGGGCTGGGGCACGCCGCAGATCTATCCCTATTGGGGCAGTGGGCTCGCCTACTCGGCGATGTCGTTCCCGTCGATCTACGGCTTCGGCGAAAGCAATCCCAACAGCGTCGTCAAGGGCAAGCAGGTTGCATGCCTGATCCCCGGACGCATGGAGGGCGACAAGCTCGTGCGCCGCTCGCCGCAAGCGGCCGGCACCGGCTACATGGTGAGCGCCTACGCCAAGCACCCGGAGCTCGCCTACCTCTTCATTCAGTGGTTCACGAGCCCGAGCATCGGCGACGAGGCGATCGCCCATCCCAAAGGCTTTTGGGATCCCTACCGCAAATCCAACTTGACCCACAAAGGCATCCTCGACCGCTTTGGTGAGCCGATGGTCAAAACCACCATCGAGAACGCCAACCACGCCGCATCGTTGCTGCTGATCGAGGGCAACTACGAGTACTTCAAGGTTCTCGACAACAACCTCGCCGACGCCATGAACAAGAACGTGACGCCGGAGGAGGCAGCCAAGCGCATCGAGGCCGGCTGGAACAAGATCACCAACGAGATCGGCCGCGAGCACCAAGTCAAGATGTGGCGCGCGGGTGTCGAGAGCGGCATCTATCTCGACAAGTTTTGATGAGCTCGCCGCTCCCCCCACGCCCCTGCACTTGGCGTTGGGAGAGGGTTACGGTGAGGGGCGCCGACATCTACTGAAGCAGGCGGCCGCGCCTCACCTCGACCCTCATCCTTCTGGATGCAGAAGACAGGATAAAAGGGAACAACCCTCGGTCTCTCGATGCAAAGATCGACAAGTTCGGCTCGCACGAGGAGTTTCGGCCTCGCAGCTTGGCTCGGCTCCGAGCGCATCTTCCGGCTGATCCCGTTCGTGGCAGTGGAGGCTCTGCTGCTGCTGGTCATGCTGATCCCGTTTGGTCTCACGATCTGGATCAGCATGTTGAAATGGCGTGCCAATCGCCCATTCGAGACGGCGCAGTTCGCAGGGCTCGAGAATTATCAGAACGTGCTTACAACGGACCAGTTCTGGCTTGCGCTAGGCCGCACGTTTTACTTCGCCGGCGTCGCCGTAGCCCTGGAGTTGCTGATCGGCTTCGTGCTGGCGATGCTCGTCTCGCGCTGCACGACCTCGAAGAAGCTTTACACGACGATCTTTCTCGTCCCGATGATGATCGTGCCGATCGTCGTCGGCTACAATTTCTCGATGATCTACATCGACAGCGGGCCACTCAACCAGATCCTGGCTCCGTTCCTCGAGCGTCTTGGCATCGATCCGCGCATTCGCTGGCTGTCGCATCCCATTGCCGCGCAATGGGCGATCATCATCGCCGACATTTGGCAGTGGACCTCTTTGACGTTCCTGATCTTCCTTTCCGGCTTCTCGGCCATGCCGAGGCAATTGATCAACGCGGCCCGCGTCATGGGCGCCTCGCCCTGGCAGACGTTCTGGCGTGTCGAGCTGCCGCTGATGAAGCCGGCGATCGTGATCGCCGTCGTCATCCGCTCCATGGAAGCGCTGAAGATGTTCGACCCCGTGGTGCTGTTGACCTTCGGCGGTCCCGGGACCTCGACGCAGACCGTCGCTTACTTTCTCTGGGAGCAGGTCTGGGTGTTCAACAAGTTCAGCTTCGGCGCTGCCGCGTCGATCCTGCTGCTCTTCATCTTCTCGTTTCTGATCTTCGCCGGCGTCTACCTGCTCATCAGCCAGCGCCGTGCCATGGACGGAGGCCGCTGATGGGCACGTCCAAGACACTCGGCGCTACTGAGGCGAAGGCGCGAAAACTCCGGCGGCAGCGCATCGAAAAGCTGGTGCGTCATGGACTGCTGCTGGGCTGGACCGCCTTCATCGTGTTCCCGATCTTCTGGATGATCTCGACGTCGTTCAAGGATTCGGGCGAGTGGGTGACCTGGCCGCCGCACTGGATTCCGCACCAGCCGACCTTGCACAACTACGCACAGATCTTCGCTTTCGGACCGATCGATGCAAGCCTCTCTCGTGGCGCCACCGACCAGGCCTTCACGATCTGGAAAGCGCTCGGCGACGCTGTGCTGATCTGCACGACAGCATCACTCCTGGCACTGCTGCTGGGCACATTCCTCGCCTATGCGATCTCGCGCTTTAGCGTCGGAGGGCGCTATTTCCGCTACACGATCCTGATGATCCGCATGATCCCGCCGATCGTCGTCGCCATCGCGCTGCTGATCTACTACGCGATAATCATTCCCTACGTCACCACGGCCCTGTTCGGGGTGCGCGTCAGTCTGTTCGACACCTACATCGGGCTCATTCTTATTTACACGGTCTCGACCCTTCCGTTCGTCATATGGATGATGTTGACCTTCATCGACGAGGTCCCCTACACGCTCGAGCACGCGGCGCGCCTGATGGGCGCTGGCCGCCTTGCTGTGATCACCAAAGTTGTCCTGCCGCTGGTTGCGTCTGGCATGGTGGTCACGTTTCTGTTCGTCTTCATCCTGAACTGGGCGGAGTTCCTGCTGGCGCTCACGCTGACTCACCCGCAGGTGACGACGCTCACGGTGCTGCTCAACAAGTTCCAGAGCGCAGCCGAAGGCCGGCTCTACGGCCCGCAGGCCGCGATTGGCACGATCGTGACTCTCCCCGTCGTCATCCTGGGGCTCATGATTCAGAAGCACCTCGTCAAAGGCTTCAGCTTCGGTACGATACGGAAGTAGATCGCGGAGGTCGGCACGGCCAGTACGGCCGGGCGGCACGGGGAGAACACGTGGCTGAGATCGTTCTGAAGAAGCTCGCAAAGACGTTCGGGGCCTACACGGCGGTCTCCGGCATCGATCTTGAGATCCGGGACGGCGAGTTCCTGATCATGGTCGGCCCATCGGGCTGCGGCAAGACGACGACGCTCAATATGATTTCTGGCCTCGAGACGCCAACGGGCGGCGAGATCTGGATTGGCGGCAATCTCGTCAACGACCTCGAGCCGGGCGAGCGTGGCCTCGGCATGGTGTTCCAGGATCTGGCGCTTTTTCCGCATATGAACGTGTTCGAGAACATCGCATTCGGCTTGCGCGTGAGGAAGGTGCCGGAGACCGAGCTCACAGCACGCGTGACAGCCGCCGCAGACGCGATGCACATCAAGCCTCTGCTCTCGAAGCTGCCGCGTCAGTGCTCGGGCGGCGAAAGCCAGCGCGTCGCCCTTGCGCGCACCATCGTCACGAACCCGTCCGTGTTCCTGATGGACGAGCCGCTATCGAGCCTCGACGCCAAGCTGCGCGTCGATATGCGTACGGAGCTCAAGCGGCTTCACGCGCATCTCAAATCGACTTTCATCTACGTCACCCACGATCAGGCCGAAGCCATGACCATGGCCGACCGGATCGTAGTAATGAGCAAGGGGCGCATCGAGCAGCTCGGCACGCCTCTGGAGATCTACGACCGCCCGGCGACCCAGTTCGTTGCGGGCTTTTTCGGCACTCCAACCATGAATTTCATCGAAGGAACGATGCAGCCAGCCGGCAATGAAGCCGTCTTTCGCAGCGGACAGCTCCAGCAAGCGCTTCCCACGTCCAGCTCCGGCGTCGCTGCAGGCCAAAGCGTCGTGCTCGGCGTGCGCGCGGAGCATGTCCTCGTCAATGACAAGGGGCCTTTCTCCGGCACCGTGCGGCTTCTCGAGCCGCTCGGCGACTCGATCCTGGTTCACTTCGACGGTCCGGATAGCCGGTCTCTGGTGGCCAAGGTCTCTGCGAGATCAGAGCCGCTCGTCCCCGGTGCACCCTTGCGCTTCGCCCTTGATGCATCCCAGTGTCATGCGTTCGACACCGCGACGGCAGCCCGCATCAACTGAAGCGGCCCTGAGCGCAGCAACTCCCGTGGCGCGCGCGGCAGTGTCGACCCCGAATCGAACAGCAAGCGCAAAACCACCTGGCGGAGAGAGTGGGATCCATTTTCGTCGATTTTATTGAGGAAAAGCGAGGGTTTTTGGTTCTACCCACGACCATACCTACGGTGCAGAGAGTTGAGAGACGTCGCATGTACGATCGCGATGAGCGATCTGATGTGGCGAGCAGCTCGGATGCGATCGCTCGTGTCTTTCCCGTGAAGAGTATGGGGCAATCCACATCGCTGCATCGGCATGTTGCACCGCTCAACGTCTCAATGCGCGAGCACAATGCGACATCTCCGGACTTGAGTCCCACGACTCGTCGTCTGCTGGCGACGCCGCGTATTGAGCGATGACGAGAGCGATCACACTCTTCTGGAGCAATGCAACTGTCCGGCAAGGCTCCGCGTTGGCGTGCCACAGAAGCGCAGCGTCGCCGCTGCTCGCTCGCAACCACAAGCGCGAAATGACGCGAGCGAGATGACCTTGATCACTGCGACGCTATGTTGGTCGACTGGCAATCCAATCGCGAACCTCTGACGCGAGCCAGGCGACGCGGCGCACGCCGAGCCGCCGCTGACGTGGAAACAATCCATCGGCCACGTACGTGTAGAGCGTCGAGCGCGACAGGCCCGTTTTCGCCATCACGGCCTTCACGCTCCAGAGTTCATCGTCGGCATGTAAGCTGCGACCGTCAGATCTCATGTTCAATTTCGGCATAACCAAGCCCTTCGAGCGCAACTGCCATCTGGCCCTGTTGAGGCCCCGACCATCAGCCCAGGCGGTGAGGCACCGCTTTGCTATCCAACGGACGTCACGAAAGACATGATCAATGCGTTTCACAAAGGCGCAGGTGTTACCATCAAGGCCGCAACGGCAATGGAACACCAGGAGCAAATCGGACAGATGAATCGCCGCAATGCGGAGATGTCAGCAGCCTTGCCGCCATATCGTCGGCTCGACTGGTGCAGCTATGTTGCGGCGATTGTCGCGGTTGGTTTATGGTTCTTCGTGTTGGAAATGACGTCTCGGGTGTTTTTCAGTCGGCCACTCCTCGCTCGGATGAAGGCGTTTCTATGCACTGGGACGATTTGAATTGGCTGGTTGAACTTCTTGCAGCCGACATCGCTGAGGAACTGGTTTGCGACAGTGAAGGGGAAGAAGCAGATCCATCACTGTACTCGGGCAATGTCGAGGCTGTTCTTGTCGCATTGCGTGCACGTGGCGTTGATCTGACAATGATCCGTCGCATGATCCAACCGCTTTCGTCGTGAGGCAAGTCGTGTGGATGACGCCTCGTGTTCTGACCTATTCATTTGCGCAACGCAGAAAGAGTACCTTTGCTCGACACCGCGTGCTTCGCGCTAAGCGCACCGGCCATTGCGTTGAAACGACGGTGTTCGGATCCGCGTTCCAAGCTTCGACGAAGCTGGAGATGGCCGCCTCCAAGTCGTCGACGCTCGTGAACACGCCGTACCGGACGCGCTGGTAGGTCATCTCGGCGAGAAGAGGCTCGATGAGACACAGGACGTCGGGGTGAAGAAAGCGCGCATTGCCATTCTTGAAGAGCAGCTGCGTCTGGCGACGGTGAAGCAG
>CAZCQH010000001.1:0-239566 GCA_964500805.1 uncultured Hyphomicrobiaceae bacterium | reverse complement strand
GATCGATCGTAGGTCGGAGTGAGCCGGCCCTTGATGGCGAGGTGTGCCGGGGCGTTCGTTCCGGCGAAGTCCGACATCGCACGACGGGCGGATCGGTTGGCACGATGCGCCGACGATCAAGGGCAGGCGCGGAGCGCGTGGCAAGGTGTCGGACTTCGCCGGAATTGGCGCTGTGCCTTGATCGACGCGATGGGGCCGGCTCACTCCGACCTACGGCTGCGACTTTTCTCGAAGGCAATTGGGTGATCCCGAGAGTGCCTGCAGTTGCCCAGTCGTTGCGAATGATCTCCGAACCGAAAAAATGGATCGATCGTAGGTCGGAGTGAGCCGGCCCGTGATGGCGAGGTGTGCCGGGGCGTTCGTTCCGGCGAAGTCCGACATCGCACGACGGGCGGATCGGTTGGCACGATGCGCCGACGATCAAGGGCAGGCGCGGAGCGCGTGGCAAGGTGTCGGACTTCGCCGGAATTGGCGCTGTGCCTTGATCGACGCGATGGGGCCGGCTCACTCCGACCTACGGCTTCGATTTTTTTCGTGGGCGGGGTCAGACCCATGGGTCTGACCCCTTGTTAACCTCGGCCGGCTCACTCCGACCTACGCTTCGCCCGCTCCTCCTGCGATCTCTGGAACGGCGCCGTCTCCATGTTGCGCTCGCGCAGAAACTCCTCTGCCGACTTGGTGCGCTGCTCCGAGCGCGATGGCGCCATTTGCTGCTGCACGGCCTCCTGGCGGCGCACCTCATCGGTTCGAGTCGCCGCGTAGCGCGCAATCGCAAATCCGAGCCCTGCCAGGGCCAGCGCCAGCACGCCGGCCTGTATCGCACGGAAAAGCACCGAGGGGTCGGCGAACCGGTCGGAGATGCGCGTCTTCGGTGGCGGACTGAAACGCGTCCAGTCGTCCACGGGCTTATGCGGTTGCGGCTCTTCGGCCATGGGGAACCTCGGCGAATGCCGCCCTTTTGCACGGAGGGTTTCACTTTGTCGACCCGCTTCACCAGCCGGGCTCGCTTGCGCTACACTTCGAATTGGGAGACTCCAGCTGCAGCGCGGATGCAGCGGAGAACAAGCTGATGACGATACTGGGATCAGGGGCCGGGCTTGGGGCACACTTGCTGCCGATTGGCCTTCTGTTCGCCTCGAACGTGTTCATGACGCTCGCCTGGTACGGTCATCTGAACTACAAGTCGAAGCCGCTGGTCCTCGTCATCCTGGTCTCCTGGAGCATTGCTTTCATCGAGTACTGCCTCGCGGTCCCCGCGAACCGCTATGGCCACGGAATCTATTCGGCGGCCGAGCTCAAGACCATCCAGGAGGTGATTACACTGATTGTCTTTGCCGGTTTCTCGGTGCTTTTCTTGAAGGAGCCGCTCGGCTGGAACCACGCGATCGGCTTTCTGCTCATCGCCGCCGGCGCCGGCTTCGTTTTCTCGGGCCGCGGGTGAGGCGCTCACCACCCTATGCCGATGGACGCAACCCCACTGCTGGTGCTGGCGGCTGCGACCTTTATCGGTGCTTTCGTGCAAGCAGCAACCGGCTTCGGCTTTGCCATCATTGCAGCCCCCGTGTTCCTCTGGGTGATGAACTCCACTGCGGCCATCGCCGTGCTGGTGGCGCTCCATGTCGTCCAGAGCCTGATGGTGGTGCCGCGTCTCTGGGCGAAGGCGTCGATGTGGCACCTTCAGCGGCTCGCGGCCGGCGCATTCATCGGCTGCCCGGTAGGCCTCTGGCTGCTTTCGAAAATGGACGTCAGGGGGCTGAAGCTCACGGTTGGCGTCGTGATCCTGGTGGTGATCGGCCTCCTCATCTGGCGCGAATTGTCTACGGCCGCGCGCTCGGGGCCAGCAGCGGCCGTGGGTGGCCCGGGAGCCGCGGCGGTCGTGACCGGCGTGGTTTCGGGCGCGCTCACCGCCCTTCTGGTCATGCCGGGCCCACCGCTGATGGTCTACTTCATGCGGGAGCGGCATGCGGGGGATGCAGTGCGCGCCCTGTCGCTCTCGTTCTTTGCCCTGTGCTATGTGGCGGTGACCGTGGCGCAGGCGATCGGAGGCGCGCTTGGAATCGGGGCTCTGGTGACATTGGCCTGGCTGACGCCAGCAGTAATACTGGGCACGCTCGCGGGCCTGGCGATTGCGCGTTGCTTCACGGATCGGGGGCTCAGGATGGCGATTCTAGCCCTCCTCTTCCTGTCGGGTGTCGGCTCGATTGTGTCGGCTTTCGCGTCGCCGATGTGACGCGGGTAAACGGCTTTTGACAACGGCGGCGGCGGCGAGCCGAAGCAAGGATGGGGACGAATGCGCAGCAAGACGACCGAGTTCGGCATCGCCATGCGCAATTTCACACGCTTTCCCGAGATGCCCTCTGCCAAGGCGCTGATCGACTACGGCGTGCGCATGGAGGAGCTCGGCTTCGAATCGCTCTGGGCATGGGATCACATCCTGCTCGGTGTCGAGCCGAGCTTCCCGATTCACGAAGCGCTGCTCATGCTGACGGCCATCGCGGCCCGCACCTCGACGATCAAGCTGGGCACGGGCGTGCTGAAGCTGCCGATGCGCAATCCCGTGATCGCGGCCAAGGAACTGGCAACTCTCGACCACATCTCCGATGGCCGTCTCGTCGTCGGCGCGGCGGTCGGCTGGTACAAGCGCGAGTTCGACTCGCTCGGCATCGATTTCTCGAAGCGCGGCCGGCTGATGGAGGAAAGCCTCGAGATCATCACGCGCCTGTGGACGGAGCCAAAGGTCGATGCGCAATATTCCCAGTACAACCTGCGCGGCGCGGTGCTTTATCCGAAGCCTGTCCAGCAGCCTCGCCCGCCGATCCTCATCGGCGGCTACGTCGATGCGGTGTTGAAGCGAGCGGCAACCAAAGGCGACGGCTGGCTTACGACCCACTATACGCCTGAGAGCTTTCGGAAATCCTGGGCCCGTGTCCGGAATTTCGCCGAGGAAGCGGGCCGGAACCCGAACGAGCTCACTTCGACGAACCAGCTTCCGGTTCGGATCGGTGCTCGCGCCAAGGTCGAGCCCGGCCTGCGGGAATGGCTGCAGAGTGAATGGGATTATGCCTCATGGTCCGAATCAACCATGGATGCAGCAATCGTGGGAACGGCTGAAGAATGTGCTGATCAGCTCGTCCGTCACATGAAGGCGGGCGTTGATAGGATCATTTTCGTGCCTTACCGCTATGAAGTTGACCAGGCGGAACTCTTGGCCCGCGATGTCATTCCCCTCGTCCGGCAACGCATGGTCTGATCTCTGATGGAAGGTCGCCCAGACACCCGGGCGACACTATCGCGCGGCGTTCGCTCCTCTTGACCCCCCGACCACGAGCCCGCATGAATGCAGCGTTCCTGGGGGCAGATTGGAGGCTTGGACCTGATGTTCGATTTCGATCGCGTTATCGAGCGCCGGGGCACCCACGCCTCGAAGTGGGACAACATAGCGAAAGCCTCTGGGCTCAAGGCGCCCGATGCGATTCCCATGTGGGTCGCCGACATGGATTTTTCGGCGCCACTTGGCGTGACGGCCGCACTGACGGACGAGGTGAAACGCGCCACGCACGGTTACTATGCCGACACGGGGAGTTGGGCCGAGGCGTGCGCGCAGTGGATGGCGAAGCGCCATCAATTGACCGTGGACCCGGCCTGGATCAGTCCGACGCCCGGTATCGTCTCCGGTCTCGGCCTCATTCTGCAGGCCCTGAGCGAGCCCGGCGACGAAGTGGTCGTCTTCCCGCCTGCCTACCATGCTTTTCGGCGCATCATCACAGCGAATGAGCGGCGCATCCTGGACGTGCAGCTCACCGAGACCAATGGCCGCTACGTAATGGATCTCGACAAGTTGCGCGCGCTCTGCACGCCGCGCACCAAGGTCGTGTTCTTCTGCAGCCCGCACAATCCAGGTGGCACAGTGTGGACACGTGACGAGATCCGCGCGCTCGCCAAGGTGTGCGAGGAAAAGAACCTGATCCTGGTTTCCGACGAGATCCACTGCGACCTCGTTTTCGCGGGCGCCAAGCACATGCCGACGCTCGCAGCCGCGCCTGAGATCAAGGATCGCCTGATCACCTGCGTCGCCGCGACCAAGACGTTCAATCTCGCCGGAGCCCACGTGGGAGCCTGCTTCACCACGAACGCGGCGCTCAAGAAGAAGCTGGACGCGAGAATTCTGGCGGCGGGCCTCGCGTCCTACAATCTGTTCGGAATGATCGCGACTGAAGCGGGTTGGCGCACCGGTGAAGCCTGGCTCGATGCGCTGCTGCCCTATCTGACTGCCAACCGAGACTTGCTCGATAGACGTATCCAGGCTGCGGCACCGGGCGCCAGATCCATGCCACTGGCGGCGACCTATCTCTCGTGGGTGAACTTCGCAGGCACGGGTCTGAAACCCGAGGATGTCGCGTCACGGGTCAAGGATCGGGCTCGCATCTTCGCCAGTCCCGGCGAGCAGTTCGGGCCCGGAGGCACGACGTGGTTGAGGTTCAACTTCGCGACGCCGAGAAATACACTCGAGGAGGCGCTGAATCGCATCGACGAAGCCTTCCAAGACGTGCGTTCGGGGAAGGTTCGATGAGGGGCGATCGATGAAGGCGAAAAAGCCGGTCGTTGGTGTCATCGGCAACACGCATATTGTCGAGAACCGGTTTCCCGCACAGCTCTGCGGCGAGCGCAACCTCATCGCCATCGCCGAGGTTGCCGGGGCGCTTCCACTGATTTTCGCCGGTTGTCCTGGCATCACCGATATTGGCGCACTGCTCGAGACCGTCGACGGTATTGTTCTCACCGGCGCTCGCGCCAACGTGCATCCGACCAAGTTCGGCTGGGAGCACAACCCCAAGCATGAGCCTTACGATCAGCGCCGCGACGAGACGGCGCTTGGGCTCATCGACGCCTGCGTCACGCAAGGCGTGCCGATCTTCGGCATTTGCCGCGGCTTCCAGGAGTTCAATGTCGCCTTCGGCGGCACGCTCCATCCGGAGATCCGCGAGCTGCCGGGCCGGGTCAACCACCGCATGCCGCGGCTGCCCAATGGCGAAATTCATCCCGACCCGACCGTGGTTTTCGCCGACCGCCACGATGTGAAGCTCGTCGCCGGCGGTGCGTTCGCCAAGCTCTACGGCCGTGACGTCATTCGCGTGAACTCGCTGCACGGACAGGGGATCATGGAGCCTGGCCGCCGGGTGGTCGTTGAAGGCGTCGCCGACGACGGGACGATCGAGGCGATCCGCATCGCGGAAGCGCCAAGCTTTGCGCTCGCCGTCCAGTGGCACGCCGAGTACGAGGCCAAGACTAACCCCGTGAACCGGCCGCTCTTCGAAGCGTTCGGCGCAGCTATCGCCGCGCGCATGCAGGCGCGATAGCTGCAGAAGCTGTCAGTTGCTGTATTGCTAGGCGCTCGTCGCCTTGCTCTAGGTATGATGAGCGCCATAGGGCCACCCGCACCGGAGATCACACCATGGGCAAGCTCGACGGACAAACAGCCATCGTCACAGGCGCCAGCCGTGGCATTGGTGAGGAGATCGCCAAGCTCTTCGCCAGAGAGGGGGCTCGCGTCGTCTGCGCCGCGCGCACCCTGAAAGAAGGCGACCACCGGTTTCTCACCGGCTCGCTCGCGGGCACGGTCGAGCAGATCAAGCAGGCCGGCGGTCAGGCCATGGCCTTCGCAGCCGACGTCTCGAACCCCGACGATTGCGAAAGGCTGGTCAAAGCCGCGGCGGATGCCTTCGGACCGGCGTCGATCCTCGTCAACAATGCGGCGCTCACCTATTACAACCCGATTGTCGACTTCCAGGTGAAGCACTGGACACGCGCTTTCGCAGTCAACGTGCATGGGCCCTTCATGCTCTCGCGCCTCGTGCTGCCTGACATGATGAAAGCGAAGCGCGGCGCGATCGTGAATATCTCGTCGGGCTCCGCAATCGGCCCCGGCCGCACGCCCTTCAAGGATGCGCGGCCCGTCAGCGGCAGCACGATGTATGGTGCGACGAAAGCGGCACTCGAGCGATTCACGCAAGGCCTCGCCCAGGAAGTGGCGGAGCACAACATCGCCGTGACCGCGGTCTCGCCCTCACAGACAGTGGCGACGCCTGGCACTGTCTACCACAAGCTGATGTCCGGCATGGATGATCCGCGCGGAGAGCCGCCGACACTGATGGCGCGAGCGGCCCTTCTTCTCGCGAGCGAACCTGCTGCCAAGGTCAACGGCCGGGTGACCTACAGTCAGCAAATTCTCGGCGAGTATGGCTTGATCCCCAGTCCGACTGGCCGCGGTGTCACCAGCAAAGGGTCTGGCTACTCTCAAATCTGAGCGCGCACTCCGCTTCAGCCGGTCTCAATTCTATCGAGGCGTAGGCGACGTCTGGGATGAGACGCACAGCGAAGCGAGCGCACTCGGAAATGCCGGAAATGAAAAAGCGCCAGGTGAGCCCGGCGCTTTTGTGATGCTGGCTCACCCTGTCGATCAGGGAGTGCGGCGCTCGGCTGGCGTGGACGCCGAACCTGAGGCAGCAGCGGTCGGCGAGTCTGCGCTCGTGGTTGGTGCTGGTGGCTTCGGCGACTCACCTCCGGCCGGAGCAGCGACGCTTCCAAAGCCCCAAAGTTGTGACAGCTTACGCTCGCGCTTGGTGTCGACCTTGACGGTGGCCGTCATGCCGGCGCGGAGCGGAAACTCTTCGTTGCCATTGCGCGGGTGCAGTTTCAATCGCACCGGCAACCGCTGAACCACCTTGACCCAGTTGCCCGACGCATTCTGAGGCGGAAGCAGCGCAAACTCTGCGCCCGTCGCTGGGCTGATCGTGTCGACTTCCGCATCCAAAGTGATGTCGGGGTAGATATCGAGCACGATGGTCGCGGTTTGGCCGGGGCGGACGTAAGTGAGCTCCGTTTCCTTGAAATTGGCCTCGACCCAGGGCCGTGCCTCACTGACGATGGCGAAGAGGGGTGTCGCGATCTTCACCTGCTCGCCTGGCAGAAGTCGCACATTCACCGTCGTGCCGCTGACGGGCGCACGGACCAGCGTGCGATCGAGGTCCAGCTTGGCGCGATCGCGCACAGCCGTTTTCTCCCGCACTGCGGGATGCTTATCAGTATCAATCCTCGGGTCCCCTCCGAGGGCAGCCAGTGTCCGCTGGATCTTCTGCTGGGCGGCAGATACGCGGTCACGAGCGGCGGACGAATTGCTGTCGGCTTCCTCGAACCGGAATGCAGCGCCGACGCCCTTGCTCGACAACTGGCGCTGGCGGTCGAGTTGGGCGTCGAAGAACGCTACTTTGCTCTGAGACTCCTTCAGCTCTGCAATGGCTTCGGCATGCTGGGCGCGCAGGCTTTCGACCGCCGCGCGTGTCTGATCCAACTCCGCCTCCGCCTTGTCGAGTGCCAGGCGGAACGGCTCGTCATCGATCTTGATCAACGGATCGCCGGCCTTGACCAGCCGCTGGTCCTTGACATGGACCTCGACGACACGCCCCGCCACATCGGCCGACACCTGCACGATGTCGGCTTTCACGTAGGCATTCTCAGTCGAGACGTAGCGGCCGCCCCAGAGCCACCAAACGAAGGCGCCGGCAATCGCCAGCATGGGAACGAATAATAGTAGGAATGGGCGTAGTAAGCGCATGGGTAAGGCTCAGATCGCTCGGTTTTCTTGCTCCGCCTCGACATCTTCGATGTCCGGCCAGAAGTCTTCGGGTTGAGGATCACTCTCAGCGATAGAAACGAGAGTGGATTTAACGCGCGTCAGCAGGTCCGCGAGGACGTCGTGGTCGCGGGCCGACAGCTCGGAAAGTGCATCGCGGACGGTCTGAACCGAGAGCGGGTAGATCGCCTCGAAGATCTGCTCGCCGCGCGCGGTGAGATAAATTCGTTTGATGCGGCGATCGCCCGGATCGGCGCGCCTCTCGACAAAAGCCTTCTCCTCCATGCGGTCGACAATGCGTCCCGCCGGGGCTTTCTCGATCTCCATCATGTCGGCGAGCTCGGACTGGCTGGCGCCAGGTCGGCGCTTCAGGCGAACGATCGCAAGCCATTGTGGCCGGGTGAGGCCAAGCACCCTTGCACGCCGGTCAAACACTGTTCTCATCAGGCGTGCAGTATCCGTCACGAGCCAGCTGACCAGCAGCTCGTCGGTACCGTGCGATGACGGCAGCGCAACCGATTGCTTCGCCTTAGATTTTGTTTCCGCGGCCAAAGTCGCTTTCCTCGATAGTTGCCGGGGTTACTATCACTTCGGACACTATAGTCAAGGTGATCAAATGACTTGGCGCAGGATGACTGGATTGCGCTTTTTGATGAGCTGCTTCTGTGGCTCGCGGGTGGGTCTGAAGGGGGCGAGATGAGGCGGACGGCCAGCCTCGGGAAAGGCGCGAAGCAGCAGCTTCGCCCGGGCAAGCTTCATTCCGCAATCGAGAGCCCCCGATCCTGGCCAAAGTGCAGCATGGCCCGCTCGGCGAGGGCGGAGATGGTGAACAGCGGATTGACCCCGAGCGAGCGAGGCACGGTTGCGCCATCGATCACATAAAGTCCTGGATGAACGGCCGTCGTACCCCGACCCCCTGCCGCGTCGAAAACGCGGCCTTTGTGGTCCACGACACCAGTCGTACGGTCGCTGCCCATGCCGCAGCCGCCGAGCGGATGGGCGGTAGCAGGTTGATGCCCCATGACTGTTCCGGCTAGCGGGTTTTTGACATACGAGCCTCCGGTCGCAGTGACGAGCTTGCCCAATGCCTCATCAAGGCGGCGATAAACAGGCTCGTCTTTTGCGCCTGGCCAAGCCAGGCTCAGGCGTCCCTCGGCAAGGGACATGCGTCCACCGGCACTGTCGTGTGACACCGCGAAAAAGGTCTGCAGGCTCGCGAACGGGCCTTTGTAGACGCCGCTGATCAGGCTTTGCAGCGCCCCGAGCAGTCGACCGTTCGGCACGAACATCACCGGCAGGATCGGCGCCAGCGCTGAGGGGAGCACGCCTTCCTGGATGCGCAGCTCGTTCTCGAGCGTGTCGGCGTCTGTCAGGTCGAGCTGGCCCGAGACAGCAGCACCAATTTCCATCGCTTCGATCTTCGGCGGATGTCCGACGCCAACAGCATTGACCGGGAGCTTGGCGCCGTACCCGAAGGCAATGATGTCACCGTTTGCCGAGAAGCGATGGCCCACGAGATCGGAAAGCGCGAGGCCTTTCTCGCGCGAGCGAAGCAAGATCTCCGTCGATCCGAGCGTGCCGGCAGCGAGGATCACGGTCGCGGCAACAACTGTGCGCGTGGCCGTGCCCGATGCACTCTTCGGATCGACGTGACTGAGTGTGACGGACCAGGCTCCATCGCTGCATTTTACGACGTGCTCAACGCGCAAGCCGGTGTAGATCTCGGCGCCGTGGCGAACGGCTTCCGGCAGGTACGTCAGCGCAACCGTGTTCTTGGCGCCGACGTTGCAACCAGCGCAGCAATCCCCGCACAAGGTACACGCTGGCTGCTCGATCCCGGCCGGGTTGACGTTGGCCTCAAAGCTCACCACGACCGGCGGATTGATCGGTGCAACGCCCGCGGCGGCGCTGGCTGTTTGCAGGGCTTTATATTTGGTCAGCTGACCAGCCCCTGCATGGTGCGCGGGACGCAGCCAACGCCCAGCTCGCCGATAGCCTTCCTCGAGCAGCCCATCTTGACGAAGCTGCCCTGGCCAGACCGGATCCTCGAATACCCGAGGGTCGGGTCGCAGCGCGACGCCGGCATTGACGAGCGAGCCACCGCCAAGACCGCACCCGACGAGAACATGCATGTCGTCACCCAGGCGCACGTCGAAGAGCGCATCGGCAGGCCCCGTGCGAAAACGCGTGCCCGTAACCTGCATGGCCGAGCGAAGGTCGGGAAAGCGGGACGGAAACTCGCCCGTGAGATACTCGCGGCCGCGCTCGATCACGGCCACCTTCAGCCCGGCGCGGGCCAGCCGCGCCGCAGACACACCGCCGCCATACCCCGAGCCGGCGATCACCACGTCGTAGTGCTGGCGGAGATCGGCGGCGGATCGTGACAGACGCACCCGAGGCAGCATGAGCACTCCTTGCAAGTGCGCCAAGCTAGCGGCAAGGAGTGAACGCGCCAACGGTCGCCGGTCAGCTTCAAGGCAAGCGGTTAACGCAGGATTGCTGTCGCCTCGGAAACGCGAAGCTGGTGCGGTCGAGAGGACTCGAACCTCCACGCCTTTTGGGCGCTACCACCTCAAGGTAGTGCGTCTACCAATTCCGCCACGACCGCAAATCGAGACGAGCGGCGTCTCAGTAGCAGACGCGATGGGGCGGGACAAGCGCGATGCTGGGACCACGCCCCTATGAGTCGCGGGGGCTTTCAAACCCTCGAGACTTCGGGCTGCCTGGCGAGGTCTGGGAATTCGCGCTGCACCACCGATCGGAACAGCTCGGCGACGGCCTCGTAACTGGCGCGGCGGGCCGATGTCTTCCTCCACGCCATGCCGATGGAGCGATGCACGGAGCGTCCGTGCAGTGACAGGACCTTCAAATCGGGGTCATTGACGAGCTCGCGGCGGACATAAAGACCCGGCATGAAGCTGATGCCCAAGCCGGTGATCACCATCTCGCGCACCATGTCGAGGCTGGTCCCCTCGTAATCGAGACGAACCCGCGCGCCAAATTCCTCGCACAGCGAAAGAATGACGCTGTGCAGCTGATGGCCGGGGCCCAGGGTCAGGACCTCCTGGCCCTGGAGGTCTGCGCGCTCCACCCGCGTCTTGGACGCGAGCGGATGATCGGCTGCAACGGTCAGGAACAGTGGCTCGCGGAAGAGCTCGACCGTGATCAGGTCGTCGCTTCGCAGCGGGAGCGGCGTGACGATCAGCTCGTAGGCGCCCTCTTCGAGCGCGGTGGGCAGTGTTTGAGGAAGCTCTTCGCGGACGTAGAGCTTCAGCTCCGAATACGTCTTGTGCAGCATCGGCACAACATACGGCAGCAGATACGGACCAATACTGGAAGGCAGGCCCAGCCGCAGAACGCCCTTGATCGTATCGTCGCCGCTAGCCGACAAAGCGCGAATCTCGCGTGCATCGCGAAGCATGCGCCGCGCGATCTCGACGACCGAGGCCCCAATTGCAGTTGTGAGTGCGCCCGACGACGTCCGCTCGATTAGCTGGATACCGAGCCGCTCCTCGAGCGTCTTGATCTGCTCACTGAGCGTTGGCTGCGTCGTATTGCATCGCTCAGCCGCTTTGCGGAAGTGCTTGGTTTCAGCAAGTGCGACGAGATATTCAAGTTGCCTAAGGCTTGGCACGGTTGTCCCTTTCGCTTCCGACAAGGCGCTTTGGATCCAGTTTTGTCAGGCACCCGTCAGCTGATATAGAAACAGCGATAGAGAAAAACCAGTCACATCGATATTTCCGATTGAAGAAATACCATTCTTCGATCTGATCGATCGACCGCACCTGTCAGGCTGTTTCAGCTTGGTCTTTGAAACAGAAATATCGGAATGCCCCACAGGACGCATAGTCTCTCCCTCTACAGTGCGCCGCAGCGGATCAAACGCGCCGAAGAGCCCTTTGGTTCCAACAAGAAATTGCCGATGCGCGAAAACTCCACGATTGGGAAGGTTGCGGCGCCAGTGTCATGAGCGCCTTGATCTCGAGCAATCAGGTGCGCGGAGTGATCTGTGGGCGTGTATTGTTTGCGGAGGCTGCCTCCGCCAGGTACGGGTGCTGCCTGCCGGGCCTGCAAAATGTCTCAGTAATGAGCCTAACCGCGGGAAAAGAATGGTCGAGTGGTTCGTCAGCAACGGGCTCGTGCCGTACGAGACGGCGCTGGGCGTGATGGATGCGCGAAGTGCTGAGGTCGCGAGTGGTCGAGCGCCTGAGCTTGTGTGGCTTCTCGAGCACCCGCCGCTCTATACCGCCGGCACCAGCGCACGGCCGGATGAGCTGATTGAACCAGGGCGGTTCCCTGTGCATCGCGTTGGCCGCGGCGGTCGGTTCACCTACCACGGGCCCGGGCAGAGGGTCGTCTACATCATGCTGAATGCGCGCGAGCGATCGGGTGATGTGCGCGCGTTCGTAACCGCGCTCGAGGGATGGCTGACGGACACGCTTGCGCACTTCGGCGTCAAGGGAGAAACTCGGCGCGATCGCGTCGGCGTCTGGGTCGCGCGGCCGGAAAAAGGGCCCGGTGCGGAGGACAAGATCGCGGCTATCGGAATCCGGCTGCGCCGCTGGATCAGCCTGCATGGACTTTCGCTCAACGTGGAGCCCGATCTCACGCACTTTTCAGGGATTGTCCCTTGCGGCATTGCGGGGCACGGGGTCACGAGCCTCGCCGACCTTGGGCGAATCGTGAGCATGGAGGAGGTCGATATGGCCCTCGCTCAAGCATTCGAGGCGCGGTTTGGCCCCGTCACTCGTGTTGATGAACTGCCTGAACTCGTCTCCGTGCCGTGAGGAGCAATTGAACGACAGCGCGGCGCCAGCCCGCGTGAATCGAAACGCGCGCTACTTCTTGGCTGGCGGCGACGGCGTGGTGGACGGTGTCTCTGCCGGCGCATCGGGGCCGTCGTAGTAGAGGTAGCCTTCCTCGATTGAGACGACCTCTGTGCCCTCGAGCTCGTATTCGTCCTCCTCGCTGTCATTCAATCGAATGATGCAGCCCTTGGCGCAAACGCCCTCGAGGACCTGGCTCGCCTTGAGAACGTGATCGGTCTTCTTGGCGCCTTCGTCCTCGATCACTGTGAGCTTGTGCTCCTTGTCGTCGCGGTTGGTGATCGAGACGCCCGCGGCGAAGGCGGCCGGAGCCGACGCGGCGATCAGCACTGCAACGCCTGCGGCCAGCAGCCAATGTTTTGCGTGCGTCATGCTTCGAGCTCCGATCCGTACCGGGCGAGGATTACCGTTCGAACGCCGCCTTCCTGGCAGGCTTTCAGCGGGATTGCATGGTCAAATTTGACGCACTGAGGCTCTACGGGCGCACTGTCAGAGTGCGCGCGAAACGATCCCTTTGGTATGATTCGGGCAGAACAATGCCTTGCCCTGAATGGTGCTTCGGCTCGCCGACAGCCCGCATTTTCTGGCCAGTAATCCATTGCAGGCGCTGTGTTCGGGCGTGCAAGCCGTGCTATCGAGGAAAAAACGTTCCGTCGTCGAGGGAGAACCCTGTATGCGCCGCCAACGGAAGGCCCGGATCGTCGCAACTCTCGGACCAGCGAGTTCGGATGCAATCATGATCCGCCGCCTCTTCGAGGCCGGTGCCGATGTATTCCGCTTGAATTTCAGTCACGGCGCGCGCGATGACCACAAGCGGCGCCTCGACATCATTCGCGCGCTCGAGGCTGAGATCAAGCGGCCCATCGGCGTGTTGCAGGATCTGCAGGGGCCGAAGATCCGCATCGGCACGCTGAAGACCGGGCCCGTGGTGCTGAAGGCCGGCGACATGCTCGAGTTCCGGCTCGATCGCGAACCCGGCGATCAGACGAGCGTCGCACTCCCGCACAGCGAAGTGTTCGATAACATGATGCCCGGTCATCGCATCATGATCGATGACGGCAAGCTGCTGCTCGAGGCGGTCTCGTGCGATAGCGGGCGCATCACAGCGCGGATCAAGGTCGGCGGGCAGCTCAGCGACAGGAAGGGTGTCAACCTGCCCGATACCAGCCTTTCGATATCGCCGCTGACAGACAAGGACCGCGCCGATCTGGAATTCGGACTCAGCGAGGGCGTTGACTGGGTGGCGCTGTCGTTCGTGCAGCGGCCGTCGGATGTGATCGAGGCGCAGTCGCTGATCAAGGGTCGCGCCGGCATCATGGCCAAGATCGAGAAGCCGGCGGCGCTGTCGCGGATCGAGGACATCGTGGCGCTCGTCGATGCGGTGATGGTGGCGCGTGGTGATCTCGGCGTTGAAATCCCGCCGGAGGACGTTCCTGGGCGGCAGAAAGAGCTGGTGCGGCTGTGCCGTCAGGCCGGCAAGCCCGTCGTCATCGCGACGCAGATGCTGGAATCGATGATCAAGTCGCCGTCGCCGACGCGGGCAGAAGCCTCGGACGTCGCAACCGCCATCTACGACAGCGCGGATGCGGTAATGCTCTCGGCGGAGTCTGCATCGGGTGACTGGCCGGTCGAGGCGGTTTCGATGATGGATCGCATCATCACGCACACCGAGAACCACAAACTCTACCGCTCGATCATCGAGGCGCTGCAGCCGACTCCAGAAGACACGACGGCACACGCCATCGCTGCCGCCGCGGCGGACGTTGCCGATGCGATCGGCGCCGCGGCGATCGTCGCCTATACCGCCAGCGGCACGACCGCACTACGTGCGGCGCGCAAGCGGCCGAAGGTTCCGATCCTGAGCCTATCGCCGTCCGTCGACATCGCGCGGCGACTGGCGCTGCTCTGGGGAACGCACAGTGTGGTGTCGCCCGAAATCGCGAGCTACGACGAAATGGTCGATCACGCGAAGTCGCACGCGCTCGAGGAGGGTTATGCGAAGCCCGGCGAGCGAATCGTCGTGATTGCCGGCATTCCGTTCGGCCGGCAGGGCTCGACGAACAACATTCGCGTTGCCCGAATTTGAGCGGCCGCGCGCACCGAGGGTGACCTTCCAAAACCGCGATCCCAGCCGTGCTCGGTAAGCCGCCGGTAACTTCACCCAGTAATCGACGCGACCGCCGATGTCGTGGGCCAAAAGGGTACATCGCTGATCGGGCGGTGGCGTGCTTGAGGATCGTCCGATGTTTGGTAGTTTAGCCGACGTTGCCGTCAGCGCAACTTCGGCCGGAAGCATAGAAGATTTCGAGCCTATCCCAAGGGGAGGACGGCCATGTCTGTGCGGCTGGAGTCTGTGAGCTTCACAAGCGGAGACGGAGTGACAAGCATTCCGTCGTACCTAGCTACGCCTGACCGCTACGGTCTCCACCCCGTTATATTGATACTGCGGGGTGTCGCTGGACCTGACGACGGCTACACAGAGATCGCCCAACGCCTTGCCGAGTGGGGCTACGTCGCGCTGGTGCATGGCTGGAAGGTGCGCGGGTCCGATCCGACGGATGACCCTGTCTATGCCGATCTGCAGGGAGCAATGTCCTTTCTTGGATCGGTTAAGCAGGCCGATTTGAAGCGACTGGCCGTTTTCGGTTTCTGTCGCGGTGGCGTGCACGCGGTCATGGCGGCCCGAGCGCACCCGGGGATCCGCGTGGTCGTTGTCTTCCACGGTTTTGCTTTCAGGCCTGCAGGAGCTCAGGCTGGCGTCGAGCCCTACGATCTAGCCGGGGGCGTGAACGTCCCTATGCTCGTTCTGCACGGAACGGAAGACGAGCGGGCGCCCATGGCAGACATGCGTCGGATGGAGGCACGAATGCAAGGCCTCGGTAAAGATTGCAACTTCATCTTCTATGACGGCGCTCGCCACGGGTTCGCGGTGCGGACCCACCCCGGCTATGCCGAGGATGCTGCAAAGCAGAGCTTCGATGAAGCCAAACGCTTCCTGACGAGACATTTGCCGGTTACTTGATCCGCATGGCCGCGATGCGCGATGATGTCTTGGGATGCCAGCGCTGAAATATCGAAATGGCTCTCACTTCCGTTTATCGCTTCGTCCGCACCTAGCGTCAGCGGACAGCTTTCGAGTCGTCGCAGGCCACAGTGATGGCTGCTCAGGCTCACTTGCGGCCTGTCACGCTGGACTTGCGTGCAGCTTCCAGTCACACGCTACAATTGGCGAAAGTGCTTCAACGGCTCTGTTGCGAGAGGTCGCAGCGCGACTGACGAAAGCACATTAAGCCGTGGCACCATCGAAAAAATTCCGGTGGTGCCAGGATGTGACACCTGGTGACCCATCGGCCCCGGCGCTGCTTGGATTGCAAAAACGCCTTCGATATAGTCCTTCGCTGGGGACGTGAAAGCGCGCTTGAATGCGCGATGGCCTTTGGACCTGTGACAGGTGCGCCGCTGTTCGGCGACGGCTTTCGCCTCTGAAGTTCTGTTCGGTCGCGGCCCGCGCAGGCGCGTCGGTAAGTGCCGGTTGGGAGTTTTGTATGAAGTGCAATCCGTTGCGCTGGCTGTGGGGCCTCTTTGCGCTTCTGCCGCTCGCCTTGCTGGCGATCGTGAGCTCCCGGGCGGGCATCGAGGCCGATCTGACGGCCCGGGTGAAGGAAAATTTCAAAAGATCGGGATTGAGCTGGGCCGAGGTGGTCTTCGAAGGCCGTGAGGCCCGGATCGGTGGCAGGGCAGTCGAGGACGGTGATCCGGACAAGGCGACGCAGGTTGCCTTCGAAACCTGGGGAGTCCGCACCAGCACCAGCGCCGCAACGCTTCTCGAGCGGGTCGAGAGATACGAATGGGTCGCCGAGCGCCAAGGCAACGTCGTGCGCCTCACTGGTCACGTGCCGAACGACGCCGTGCGGTCGGAGATTTTGGCCGCAGCCAAGGCGTCGCTCGCCAATGCTACGATAGAAGACAACATGAGGCTCGCGCGCGGCGCGCCGCCGCTCGATGTGTGGACGGGCGGTATCAGTTTCGGGCTGAAGCAGTTGGCGCAGCTCAAATCCGGTCAAGTGAAGCTCGAGCAGACCAGCATGACGGTGACGGGCGAGGCGGCAACGCTCGCCGCCTACACCAGCGTGAAAACGGCGCTGGGCAGCATGCCGAAAGGCTTACAGCTGAAGCAAGAGGCGATAACGGCACCGCTCGTCAGGCCTTATACGTGGTCGGCCCGGCTTTCGACCGACCAACTCGTGCTCGCCGGCCATGTGCCGAGCCAGCGCGATCGCGAGGCGCTTTTGGCGGCAGCCAAGGCCGCCCATCCCAGGGCAAGGGTCGTCGACGAAATGCAAGTCGGCGCCGGCGCGCCGGATGGCTTCTCGGTTGCGGTCGCAGCAGTCGTTACGGAGCTTGCGAAGCTCGAGGAGGGCCGCGCCGATCTGAACGATGCCGCGCTGTCAGTGCAAGGCATCGCCAGCGATGCAACCAAAGCAGATGGTGCGCGGGCTGGGCTTAAACGCATACCGGGATCGATCCGGCTCGCCGACCAGATCAGGCATCGCGAGCCACCCCCGCCGCCGCAGGTGCAGGCGGTATCACCCTATCGCACGGCGCTCTTCGCTGGCACGGGGACCGTCGTGCTGTCGGGCCATGTACCCAGCGAGCCGACGCGCGAGGCGCTGATTGCGCTCGCCAAACAGCGATTCCCGAACCGGGCGATCGTCGATCAGCTTCAGCTTGGCAGCGGGCAGCCGGACGGCTGGGACAAGTGTGTCGCGACTGGATTTGCGGCTGTGCAGCGGCTCGGCAATGGCCGAGCCAATGTCATCGGCGATCGCCTCGAGGTGGTGGGTGTGACGACGGTCGCCGACATCGCTCAATCGCTCGCTGGCGACGTCCGTACCGCGGCCGGGAGCGAGTGCCAGACCGATGTGCAGGTACGCTTCGAGCGAGACGTTGCTGCCGAGGATGCGAAGGCGAAAGCCGAGGCTGAACGATTGAAAGCCGAGGCGGATGCCAAGGCGAAAGCAGAAGCGGATAGGCTTCGGGCGGAAGCTGAGGCGCGTCAGCGCGCCGATGCGGATCGGCGCCGGCAGCAGCAGGCGGTTGCACCTGCGCCGACCCCGCCGCCCCAGACTGCGCCGCCGGCTCCGCGGGTCGATCCGCCACCGCCGCCTCTCGTGCAGTCGCCAGCCGTGCAACAGAGAAACGAGATGCTGGAGCGCTGCCAGCAAGATCTGAAGGCCGCTGCATCGGAGGGCATCACGTTCCGCCGCGCGAGTGCGGAGATCGAGGCCAGAAGCTTTCCAACGCTCAACCGGCTTGCGGAAGTCGCGACGCGCTGCATCGACGCTCAGATCGAGATCGAAGGGCACACGGACAGCGACGGCACGCCGGACCGCAATCAGCGGCTCTCGGATCGCCGCGCGCAATCGGTGCTCGACTATCTTGTCAAGGCCGGAGTGTCACCCGCGCGGATGTCGGCAATCGGCTATGGCGAGATGCGGGCCATTGCGCCCAACGACACGCCCGAGAACAAAGCTCTCAATCGGCGCATCGAGTTCACGGTGAAATAGAATCCGCTGACCGGGACAAAAGCCGACTGAGGGCGCAATCAAGGAAACAGGCCATGGGCTATCTCTTCGTCAAGCTGTTCTGGTACGTGCTGCTCGCCTTCGTCATCGGGCTCACGGTCGGCTGGTTCACCTGCAGCGAAGCGGGCGACGATCACCAGTGATGAATTTGATACGTCGCGCGCTGCGCCGGCAGTCTCCGACCAGAGGTCGGACACTGGGCGGCAGACCGGATGACACGCGGAGCTCACGATGACGGCATTCACATTGCAGACCCTGGTCCTGCTGGGTCTCGCTTATTTCGCGGGTTGCGCGATTGCCTGCATGCTGCGCCGGATGATGAGTGGCGCAACCGTTGCGGCGCCCGCAATCGAGCGCACGGCCGTCATGCCTCGGACCGTCGCCGTCGCCCCGCAACCTGCCGCGGCAGCGCCAGCTCCAGCGCAGCCAGCTTCGCAGGGCGCGGTGAAGCCGCCACCAGTGCTCACGCCCGCCAATGTGCAGCGCCCGCCGATGGCGCAGCCCGTGGCGGCGCCGGTGCGCGACGCATTCCGCCGGGCTGATACGCTGGAACCGGCGGCGAAGCCACCCGCGGCGGCGTTGGTGCCGCCAGCGGTGCCTTCACGAGCCGCGCCGCAGCAGAACGACAACGTCGCGCGTTTCGAACGTGCGCTCGCGGGGGAACAAGCGCGCGGAGCAATGCCAGCTCCAGCGCCGTCGCCACCCGAGCAGGTGGCGCGTCCGACGCTGCCAGCCGCGCCACCTCCACGCACGGAGGCACCGCGCCCAACGCCCGCCGCGACGCCGCCACCGGTGGTGGTTGCCAAGCCTGCCGCGCCTACCTCTGCTCCAGTGCCGGCCGCCGCGCCAGCTGCTCCTCAGCCCCCTGCAGCGCGGCCCGCAGCCCCCACAGCACCGGCCGCGCCAACTGCAGCGACTACGAAACCCGACGATTTGAAACGAATCCGCGCCATCGACGCGATGCTCGAGACCGAGCTCAACCGGCTCGGCATCCGCCGCTACGCGGAGATTGCGCAGTGGCGTCCCGAGGACGTGGCCAAAGTGAGCCAGGCGCTGGGCTTCAAGGGCCGCATCGAGCAAGAGAACTGGATCGAGCAGGCGCAGATCCTGGCGCGCGGCGAGGAGACGTTCTACTCGCGGCGCGTCGCGCGGGGCGAGCAGCCGAGTGCACGCCCGGTGATCGACGAGGGTGAGAAGAAGTCCGCGCCAGCCGTTCCGCAGGCGCCGATTCCGCCGCGTCCGCAGGCGAGCACGGAGCAGGCTGCTGCTGCGGCAGCGGCCGTTGCGGCGGCCACAGCAACACGCATTAGTGCGCCTGCAGCCCCGCCGGCGGCGCCAGCGCCGGCTCCGCAACCGCAGCAGGCGGCACCGCCTGCCCGTCCGGCCGCCCCGCCTCCGGCGCAGCAGCAGCCGGCAAGGCCGATGGTCGAGGATCGCGCGGCGTTCGCGCGACCGGCGATGCCGGCAGCACCTGCGGCCCCGCAAGGGCAAACGGCGCCAACGTCGCCGCCTGCCCAACCAGCGCAATCGGCGCCTCCAGCGCAGCGGCCGCCGACCGTGCAAGCGGGTGCCGCGCAACCGCCGGCAGTGCGCCCCGCCACGACGCCGCATGCCACTCCGACTGTTGTCCGTCAGGGCCCCGTGCAAGCGGCACCTGCGGCCGCACATCCAACTGCGCCCGCGCAACCGAGGCCGGCCGCGGTCGTGACACCTGCCGCCGCGCCCGCCGCCGCCGCGCCGCCGGCCGCTCGCGCCCCTGTCGCAGCAACCCCCGCTGCCCCGCCACCCGCTGCCCCGCCACCCGCATCTGCTGCCGTGGCGGGTGCCGTAGCCGCCGCTGCCGCCGCCGCTGCAGTTGCGCGGCCTGCCGTTGGCAGCGGACGCGACAACCTGCAGCGCATCGGTGGCATCAGCGCCGAGGTCGAGAAGCTGCTCAATACCCAAGGCATCACGCGCTACTCGCAGATCGCCAATTGGGGCGCCGGTGATGTCGAGCGCTACGACCGGCTGTTCGGCAATCAAGGCCGCGTCAAGCGCGAGAACTGGGTCGAGCAGGCACAGATTCTGGCCAAGGGCGGCGACACTGCCTATTCGCGCGAGCATGACCGGCGTGAGAGCGAGGCGCAGCGCAATGCCGAGAGCACGCGGCCCGCAACATTGACCGAGGCCGTGCGGCCGGCTGCCGCCGCTGCGCCTCCCGCACAGTCGCGCACAAGCGATCTGTCCAGCCTCAGATCGGTCCGCTCGGAGGGGTTGCGGCCTGCCGGCGCGGTGGGTGCGGCACGCTCGGGTCAGCCCGACGACCTGAAGCGCATTCGCGGCATCGGCGTGCTAATCGAGAAGAAGCTCAACTCCATGGGCATCACCCACTACGATCAGATCGCCAACTGGTCGGCCGCCGATATCGATCGCGTCAGCCATGTGCTCGACTTCAAGGGCCGCATCGAGCGGGAGAACTGGGTCGAGCAGGCGCGCATCCTGGCCGCCGGCGGGCAGACCGAGTTCTCGCGTCGCGCCGACCGTGAAGACGAGCCCGGCGTCTGAGACGAACCGGATCGTTTCGAATCCTCGGCCCGCGATGGACCTGCAACCGGTCCTGCTTGCGGGTCCGTGCGAGATGCGACCGTCAGGTGCCGGGTTCGTGATGCAACCTCGGCCGCGGACCGGCCTCGGCACGGACGTTAACGTTTGCGCGTTTTCTGCAGGCCCGAATCACGCACGCTAGGGCACCTACGGAGCCCGTACAGCGACCCATTTTCGAGTGGCTACCCCCCTCCCTGCCAGCTCGCAAAACGCGCCAGCGTGCGTTCTAGCCCATGACAAATCGAAATCGCCGGGCGACCCTTGGTCGAGTTTCCCGGCAGAACAGGCCTGGCAGCCAAAAACGGGCCTGTTGCATTGGCAAGCTGTGCCAGCGCAGGCTCAGGCGTCAGCAATGGATGCCACCGAGCCAAGGAGGAGTCCTCGCCATGACACCCGCATCTGCTCCATCTGTCATCACTCACGAAGTTGTGAACCAGAGCCCGCCATTCGAGGACATCGACCTCTTCTCGACCGACCGACCGCTCGCCGAAGCGGTGGCGCGCGAAGGCGGGGCGGACGCTGCCGGCGCCCTCGCCGGGTTCGGCGAAGTCTGCGGCTCGGCGCGCGCCGCCGAGCTCGCGCGGCAGGCCAACGAGGCAACCCCGCGGCTGCGCACCTTCGATGCCAAGGGCCGCCGTCTCGACATGGTCGAGTATCATCCGGCCTATCACGAGCTGATGCAGCTGAGCCTCGCGGAAGGCCTCCACAACCGAACCTTCGCGCATCTCGCAATGCCCGGCGCCGCATCCGAGTCCGGCGCCAACGTCATCCGCGGCGCTGGCCTCTACCTCGCCGCGCAAATGGAGCCCGGCCACTGCTGTCCCGTCACCATGACCCACGCGGCGGCGGCGACGCTCGAGCTCGCGCCGGGGATCTGGCGACAGTGGATGCCGGGCCTCGTCTCGCGCACCTACGATCCGGCGTTCGCGCCCATGGCGCAGAAAGCCGGCCTCACCATCGGCATGGGCATGACCGAGAAGCAGGGCGGCACCGACGTGCGCGCCAACAGCACCCGCGCCGAGCCGGCCGGTCGCGCCGGCGCGGGCGAGGAGTACATCATCACCGGCCACAAGTGGTTCATGTCGGCGCCGATGAGCGATGCGTTCTTGATCCTGGCGCAGGCGAAGGGCGGGCTCTCGTGCTTTTTGATGCCGCGCTTCCGGCCGGAAGGCAGCGTCAACGCGCTGCATATTCAGCGCCTGAAGGAGAAGCTCGGCAATCGTTCGAACGCCTCGTCGGAGGTGGAGTTCCCGGGGGCCAGCGCCTGGCTCATCGGCGAGGAGGGCCGCGGCGTTCCCTCGATCATCGAGATGGTGACGCGAACGCGTCTCGACTGCGCGCTGTCCTCGGCCGGATTGATGCGCTTTGCCGTCGCCTCGGCGCTGCATCATGCGCGGCACCGGCAGGTGTTCGGCCGCGCGCTCGCCGATCAGCCGCTGATGCGCGAGGTCATCGCCGACATGGCGCTCGATGTGGAGGCGGCAACGGCGCTGGTCTTCCGCCTCGCCCGCGCCTTCGACCGCAAGGACGATTCCCGCGCCGGTGCCTTCGCCCGCCTCATGACGCCGGTCATCAAATACTGGGTGTGCAAGATCGCGCCGGCGCTCGCCTACGAAGCAATGGAGTGCTTCGGCGGCAACGGCTACGTGGAGGAGGGCCGCGCCGCGCGCATCTATCGCGAGGTGCCGGTCAACGCGATCTGGGAAGGCTCGGGCAACGTGATGGCGCTCGATGTTCTGCGTGTGCTGCAGCGCGAGCCCGACGCGGCAGAAGCCGTGCTCGAGGAGCTCGGCACCGCATGCGCGGGCGATCCGCGACTGAAGGCTGGGCTCGCCGACATCGAGCGCCTGCTGCACGAGCCGCGTCATTTGGATCGTCGCGGCCGCGTGCTGGCCGAACGGCTCGCCGTGGTGACGGCGGGCGCGATCCTTGCCGGGCACGCGCCGGCACCGGTCGCGGAAGCGTTCATCGCCACACGCGTCGCCGGCCTGGCGCGCAGCACCTACGGCATCGGCCTCGATGGCGCTGACATTCCCGCGATCCTGCAGCGTGCGCTCGCAGAGTGAGCTTGGGCAGCGCTCAAACGCTCAGATACTGCTCGCTGAGCTTCGGGTCGGCATCCAGCTCGGCGATGGTGCCGGTGAAGCGGATGACGCCGCGCTCGATGATGGTCGCGCGATCGGCGACGAGCCGCGCGAAGTGCAAATTCTGCTCCGAGATCAGCAGCCCGACGCCGCGGCGCTTGAGCTCGATCACCGCTGCTGCAATCGCTTCGACGATGACGGGCGCCAAACCCTCGGACGGCTCGTCCAGCAGCATGCAGCGCGGATTGCCCATCAGCGTGCGCGCGATGGTGAGCATCTGCTGCTCGCCGCCAGACATGCGCGCGGCGAGCCGGTCCTGCATGCGGCCGAGATTGGGGAAGAGCTGGAACAGCTCCTCCGGCGTCCAGGCGTGGCCATCGCGGGCGGGAAGGCGGCCGGCAGCGAGGTTCTCCATTACCGTGAGGCCGGCGAACACGCGGCGATCCTCCGGCACGAAGCCGAGGCCGGCGCGGGCGATGCGGTGCGTCGGCCATGTCGCGATGTCGTCGCCGGCGAACGTGATGCGTCCCCGGCGCTCGACCTCGAGCCCCATGACGGCTTTGATCGTCGTCGACTTGCCGGCGCCGTTGCGTCCGAGCAGCACGACCGCCTCGCCCGGCGCGACATGAAGCGAAACGCCGTGCAGCACCTGCGCGCGCCCGTACCACGCATTGAGGCTGCTGATGTCCAAAATGGGCAAAAAGGGGACAGTCACTATTTGCGCCCGAGCGGCGGGCGCGCCGATCGGCGGAACGCGCAAATAGTGACTGTCCCCTTTTTGCGTACCGAGATAGACCTCGCGCACCAGCGCATTGCGCCGGATCTCGTCCGGCATGCCTTGGGCAATGAGCTTGCCGCGATTCATCACCAGGACGCGATCTGCGTGGCCGAAGACGACATCCATGTCGTGCTCGGTGAAGAGCACGGCCGTCTGTCGCTCGTGCGCGATACGCTCGACGAGATCCATCAGCGCGCCGCGCTCCTTCGGCGCCATACCGGCGGTGGGCTCGTCCATCAGCAGCAGGCGCGGCGCGTTGGCGATCGCCATCGCCAACTCGATGCGCTTCAGGTCGCCGTAGGCGAGCGTGCCGCACATCTGATCGGCACTGTTGCTCATGCCGACCTCGGCGAGCAGTGCGCGGGCGCGATCCCATGGCATCTGTTCCGTGCTGGCGAGCCGAGCGAGCGCGTTCGCGCCGGCGCCGGTGGTGCTGCGATGGCCGCTGATCAGCGCGATGGCGACGTTCTCGAGCACTGTCATCGACGGAAACGTCGCGGTGATCTGAAACGTGCGGCCGGCGCCGAGACGGCAGAGTTCCGCCGGCTTCGTACCGGTGATGTCGCGGCCATCGAGCAGAACGCGGCCGCGGTCGGGCGCAAGCTGGCCGTTGATGAGATTGAATGTCGTCGTTTTGCCTGTGCCGTTGGGACCAATCAGAGCCACCATTTCCCCGGCGCCGACGCCGAATGAGACATCCGCCACGGCTCGGAAGCCTTGGAAGGATTTTTCGAGGTTCTCGACCGCGAGGACAGGCGTCATGAAAGCCCTTCGCGAGAGACTGTCCGCGCACGCCATTGCCTGAGTGTGCCGGCAATGCCCTGCGGGAAGGCGATCGTCAGTGCGATCACGGTGAGGCCGAGCATCGCCTGCCAATAGGGAAGGGCACGCGCAATCGAGTCGTGCAGCCAGGTGAAGACGGCAGCGCCGATCACGGGTCCGGCAAGCGTCTGCAGCCCTCCGAGCAGCAGCATGATCAGCGCATCCATGGAGCGCGGAATCGACAGCGTGTCGGGCGAGAGTGAGCCTTTCGAAAACACGTAGAGCGCGCCTGCGAGCCCCGCGAGCGTTGCCGAGAGCGCGAACGCGGCCCACTGCACACGTCGCGCATCGATACCGAGCGCTTCCGCGCGGCGACGATGATCTCGGACGGCGCGGAGCAGGTAGCCGGCGCGGGCGTGAGCCAGTTGCCAGATAAGCCAGATCCCCGCTGCGGTGAGTGCGAGCGTGAAGAGAAAGTAGGTGCCCTTGGCGCCAAGCATCTGCGGCGGCCAGATGCCGACGAGGCCGTTGCTGCCGCCGGTCACCGCATCCCACTGGAAGGCGATGGCCCAGGTGATCTGCGCGAAGGCAAGCGTCAGCATGGCGAGCGAGACACCGGAGAGGCGTACGCAGAACCAGCCGTAGAGGATGCCGAGCAGCATCGCAAAGCCGACACCGATGATGAGCGCCGCTGGAAAATGCGCGCCGGCCTTGGTTGCGACGGCCGCCGCGTAGGCGCCGGCACCAAGATAGGCAGCATGACCGAACGAGGCCATGCCGCCGAGCCCCATCAGCAGGCCGAGGCTCATGGCGAAAAGCGCGAACACGGCGATATCCGTCGCAAGCACGATTGCGAAGCGGTCGGCGACGAGCGGCAGGGTCGCCAATACGCCGAGAACAGCGCCGGTTGTGATCCAGCCCTGGCGCGAGATCGGCGGCAGCGCCAGAACCTGAGTGGACGGGATGCGCTGTGCGGCAGGCTCGCTGCCAAAGAGCCCCCATGGCCGCACGATCAGCACGATGGCCATGACAATGAACTCGGCGACCAGGGTCAGCTTCGTGAACGAGATCTTGAAGCCGAAGATCGGCGCATCGCCGAGCCCGATGCACCACGCCTTGACCACGCTGATCAGAATGGCGGCGACATAGGCGCCCGGAATGCTGCCGAGGCCACCGACGACTGTCACGACGAAGACATCGGCGATGATGGTCAGGTCCATGGCCAGATTGGCCGGCTCGCGGGGAAGCGCCAGCGCTCCGCCAAGACCGGCCAGGAATGAGCCGAGCGCAAACACGCTCGTGAACAGCAGCGACTGGTTGATGCCGAGCGCCGCCGCCATGTCGCGATCCTCGGTGGCGGCGCGCACGCGCGTGCCCCAGCCGGTGCGTGTCAGCAGCAACCAGATGCCGGCGAGAAAGGCGGGGCCCAGCAGCAGCAAAAGCAGATCGTATTCGGGAAACGGTTTGCCGAAGATGGAGACGGCGCCTTTGAGCCCTGGAGCGCGGGGACCCAGGATGTCCTCGGGTCCCCAGAGATAGAGGGTGACATCTTTTAGAACGAGCACGATGCCGAAGGTCGTGATCAGCTGCAGCATCTCAGGTGCAGCGTAGATGCGGCGCAGAACGGTCAATTCGATCAGCACGCCAACGGCGGCAACGGTCAGCGCTGCCAGGAGAGCACCACCCCAGAAGCCGAGCACGCCGCCGCCAAGCGCGCCGTAGAGCGTTGCTCCCGTGTAGGCGCCGAGCATCATCAAGGAGCCGTGTGCAAAGTTGATGATACGCGTGACGCCGAAAATGAGGGTCAACCCGAGCGCCACCAGGAACAGCAGCGATGCGCTGGCAAGGCCATTCATAGTCTGGATCAAAAACGAAGCAAACACATGGGTCTCCGCCGTTGCAGCCGTGCCTCGTCGGATTCGGCTGAGCTGCTTCGGCAAACAACGGGCTCAGGCAGCACCAGCGCTGGGTCGGTGCAGTGCAGCATCAAGCTTGCGGCGCGAAGCAAGCCGCGGTCAATATCTCGATTGCCGCTTAGTTTTGGCGCTCCGCACACAGTGTTTCGTCCGTCCGAGGAATTGCGTAAGATCGCAGAAAACGCGCCACGCTTGATCAATGGCCGTAAACAAACCGGGAGGAACAGCAATGTCTCGTCTGTCACGCACCCGCCTGTCACGTCGGGCGGTTACGGCTGGTCTTGGTCTTGCGGCTCTCGCCCCCGCGGCGGCCGCCTACGCGCAAGCTGGCAAATGGCCCGAGCGGGCGATCAAGCTCGTCGTCCCGTTTCCGCCGGGTGGCGGGGCCGACTACGCTGCCCGCGTCATGGCTCCGAAGCTGAGCGAAGGCCTTGGACAGCCGGTCGTCGTCGAGAACAAGCCGGGAGCCGGCACGGCCATTGCCAACGATGCCGTCGCCAAGGCGCAGCCGGATGGCTACACGATCCTGCAAGCCAATCGCGACATGGCCATCAATCCCGCCGTCCAGCTGTCGCTTCCCTACGACACGATCAAGGACTTCGAGTGGATCGGCAACGGTGTGATCACGCCGATCCTGCTCTGCGTCAATCCGAAGGTCGAGGCAAAGACGCTGCCCGAGCTGGTGGCACTGGCGAAGGCCCAGCCCGGCAAGATCACGATCGGCAACTTCGGCATTGGCGGGTTGGTGCACTTGAACGGGGAGTCGATGCTCCGGCACTTCGGCATCGAGATGCTGAGCGTGGGCTACAAGGGAGCGGGGCCGACGCTGGCTGCGGCTGTCGCCGGCGAGGTGCAGGTCGTGCTCTCAGCGTTGACGGGCGCGCTGCCCTTCATCGCCGACAAGCGCTTGCGTCCGATCGCGGTTGGTCTGGAGCAGCGCGCCAGGCAGCTCCCCGACGTGCCGACGTTTGTCGAGAGCGGCGCCAAGGCTGACACCGTGGTGCCGTCGTTCTTCGGGCTCGCGGCGCCGGCCGGCACACCGAAGCCGATCATCGAGCGCCTCAGCGCCGAGCTGAAGCGGGTGATGGCGCTTCCCGATGTGATCGAGAAGATCGAGCAGGGCGGTCTCGTCCCGACGTTCTCGACGCCGGCCGAATTCGCCGCCCAGGTGAAAGCCGATGTCGCACGCTTCGGCCAGCTGGTGAAGGAGATCGGCATCAAGCCGCAGTGAGCTGCGTGGGAGAGATGGCCCAACTGGCGCAATTGCCTTATCGGCGCGTCGGCCCCGAGAGGGGCTGCGGGCTGTAGCCACGGGTGAGCGCAGCGAACTTGTGGATGCCCTCTGTCCGCGGGTTGCGCGGGACCGGCTTTGCCGGCCGCCGCTCCACCCGTGGCTACAATCCGGCGCCCCGTTGGGGCGTCAGGGCATGACGGTGCAAGCATTACTCCGCCGGCCGGAGCTTCTTCACGACGTCGTCGGGCGGCAGGTGCTTCTCGCCGGGCTCGTAGCGCCAGCCGGTCATCAGCCCGCGGCCGTCCTTCACCGCGATGCGGCCGACGTAGGCGCCCATGGTCGACTGGTGGTCGGACGCGCGATAGGTGATCTGGCCGAACGGCGTCATGTGCGACAGGTTCTCCATCGCCGCAACGAGCTTCTCGGTCTCAGTGGAGCCGGCCTTCTTGAGCGCAGCGGCGACGGACTGCAGCGCGCTGTAGCCGACGACCGAGCCGAGCCGCGGATAATCGTTCCATTTGGCGCGGTAGGCGTCGACGAAAGCCTTGTGCTCCGCCGTTGTGATCTGGTCCCACGGATAGCCAGTGACGTACCAGCCGACGGGCGCCTCTTCCTTCAGCGGATCCAGATACTCGGGTTCGCCGCCGAGCACCGAGAACACCGGGATGTCCTTGAAGGAGCCCCGCGTCGCAGCCTCACGCACCAGCTTCTGCAGGTCGCCGCCGAAGGTGACGTTGAAGATCGCATCGGGCTTCGCGTCCGCGATGGCCTGCACGACGGCGCCGGCTTCGATCTTGTTCAGAGGTGGGGCCTGCTCGGCGACGAATTCGACGCCGGGCTGCTTTTCGCTCATGAGCTTCTTGAACGAGGTGATCGCCGACTGGCCGTACTCGTAGTTGGGATAAATCAGCGCCCAACGCTTCTTGCCGAGCTTCACGGCATCCTCGACCAGCATCGAGGTCTGCATGTAGGTCGAGGCGCGCAGGCGATAGGTGTACTTGTTGCCGTTCTCCCAGACGAGCTTGTCGGTCAGCGGCTCGGAGGCGATGAAGAGCACCTTCCGTTGCTTGGCGAAATCAGAGACGGCAAGACCGACGTGGGAGAGAAACCCCCCGGTCAGCAGCACCACGCCTTCTCGCGAAACGAGTTCCTCGGCGACCCGGACGGCGTCTCCAGGGGTCGCGTTGTCGTCGCGGGAAACCACCTCAAGCTTGCGGCCGTTGATGCCGCCTGCCTTGTTGATTTCCTCGACAGCAAGTTCCCAACCCTTCTTATAGGGCTCGAGGAAGGCTGGTATGGCCTTGTAGGAGTTGAGTTCGCCGATCTTGATGGTGTCCTGGGCCAATACTGGAGCAGCGGCGAGCAGCGACACTCCGGCGAGCGCCGAAAGCGCCCTGGTGAGCACAGTCATGGGAGTCCCTTCTTGTTGTCCCGTTTGGTCAGCACGTGCCACCGGAACTTTCGGCTTGCCACGGTGCGCGTCGTCGCCCTGACCGTCACGTCTGCATCAAGGCAGTAGGGACCCCAACTCAGGGCCGCCCCGTAAAAATGCAGTACCTGGCCCGCAATACAAGGGTCGAGACGCGGAAATTTTGCACGCCAGCCGGGCGTTGGAGGCGTGGAGAATGAAGACGCAGAGTATCGACTCGCCGGCTCTGATCCGCCGAAATGGAGTGCCGGCCGTTCAGACCGGGAAGGTCTGGCACCGACGAGAGCAGTCTGGCACTAGTTGGCCGACAAACTGGAGAAGGGATCGAAGCGGCGTGGGCTGGCGTTGCTGGGTGCGGTGCTGCCGGGCGGGCTGCTGTTGCGAGCAGCGGTCACGCGCGTCGTCGCACCTGCTTTCTGTTTGGCGGGCGCAGGTGCGCCGTCGGTTCCAGTGGCGTCATTTCCGGCGCTAGGGGTCGCCACCGACGCCATTGCCACCGGTTTGCCCGCGAGAGCCGAGGCAACGCGGCCATCCCGACCATAGATATCGGCGAAGAACCGCAGCTTGCCGTCGTCGCCGACTGTGGCGGTGAAATAGGTGACGTGCACATTGATGCGCTTGTCGAGCGTGATATCGGCAGTCTGTCCGCGCGGAACGAAGCTCGCAACCTTCTCCGACGTCCAGCCCTTGTCGTAGGCGAGGATCGTCTCGGCCAAGCGCAGCGGGTTTTGCACGCGCATGCAACCGTGGCTGTAGGCGCGCTGCGCGTGCGAGAACAGGTGGCGGTCCGAAGTGTCGTGCATGTAGACGTCGTAGCGGTTCGGGAAACGGAACTTCACGACACCCAGCACATTTCTGGCGCTCGGCGGCTGGGTGAACTGAAACTGGCGGATGTCGACCGTGTTCCAGTTGACGCTATCGGGGTTCACCTCACGGCCATTGTGCATGACGCGCAATTCGTGCCGCTTCAGCGCCCTCGCAGCGGCGCCGTCGGCTTCACCGAATAGCCAGCCCATGCCGTCGTTGCGCGCGGCGGCGCGTCTTAACATGGGGCCGATCTCATTGGTCTTGATGCCGTCCGGCACACCCCAGCTCGGGTGAAAGATCACGTAGCGCATGGGCGCCGAGAACTCCGGCGTCTGCTGGCTCGGCTTGCCGACGACGATCCTCTCGGCAAGCACCGTGCTGCCGCCGTGAATGACTCGAGTCATTTGTTCAGGCACGTTGTTCCAGACGTGCAGCTCGCCCATGTCGTCGGGGAGCCAGCGCCAGCGCTCCATGTTGATCAAGATCCGGCTCTCGGCGTCGGCGGTTGACATGCCCTTGAGGCCGAGCGCGGCAGCCTTCTCATTACCGGAACGCAGATCAACCAGCACCTGCTGCAATTTGTGGAACTGCGCGTGCTTGGGATGGAGCTGGCGCAAGTAGGTGCCGATGCTGTCGCTTGCGGCAACGCCATCGAGCAGTGTTCGCGGGTCGAAGAGCTGAGGCTCGCGCTCGATCACGGCGCTGATCGAGCTCGGGTTGATGCGGCCGCCGCGCGCATGGCGGGCATAGGTCAGAACCGCGTGCGAGATGCGCAGCTCGGTTTCCGCAAGCTCCGAAGGCGTGCCACTGGTCTTCAAGCCCTTGAGATGTGCAAAGGCTTTGCCATCAAGGCCGAAGTCAGCGGCGTGCCCGCTCATCTCCTGAACGGCCGCTTCGCCATGCTTGGTCAGGCCCTCGATGCTGGTCCAAACCGCACGGCCGCTGCCCTCGGCGTAGAAGCTCGCGGCGGCTGCGCGATCAGCTTTAGCGGTGGATCTGTCGAACGGTTCAGTCAGCGCCGGATCACCGAGCAGGCGCCGAACCTCTGCCACGACGGCATCAGGCTCAGCCGCCGGTGCGGTCGTCGACGACGTGGTGATGGCGAGGGCGCCAGGCGCCGGGATGGGCAGTAGCTCCTGCTTGGGCGGTGTCAGCGGATCAGGGGTGGACTGCGGCGCGAGATCCGCGTCAGCCTTGATCTCGGCAACCGCCTGGGCCGATGCCGGAAGTGGGCTGCCAAGCACGGCAGCCAGTGCAAACATGGAAACGCTCAGGACGACAGCGGTCGGCAGCGACATGGACGGCCCTCAGAATCATGCGACGCGGGCACAGCTGACCGTTGAATGGTTTACAACTCGTCAACGGTCGACCGCCAGTCAGCCATTTCACTGTCCCTTACACGGCCGTCCAGCACATCCCAGTGCCGGTCGTTCACTTCGGTCGGTCGTGGTGGCGGCGAAAGCACAGGTGCACGCAGCGATCGGTGCTCGCGATCGGATTTCTGCGGGGCAAGCGCGCAAAGCTCGTCCGGCGACCACGCCATGCTTTGTGGCCGATCGCGGCTGATTTCAGAATGGCACGCCCTTGGCGGTGAGACGCTCCTTGAGCCGGGCCTCGGCGGCGAGGAGCCGGGCGGGATCGGTAGAGCGCAAGACCAGCTGGGTGCCGAAGACGCGCGCCTCCCGGTTGAACGGGTAGCTCCCCATCGAGACATCGGGGAACTCCTTCTGGACCTCGCCGAAGAGCTCGGCGATCTCGCCTTCGCCGCGCATCAGCTCGATCTCGACCGAGAGCATCTTCTTGCCCGTCCTCAGGCGGGGTGTAACGGAATCGAGCATCACCTGCATCACGGCCGGAATGCCGGCCATGGTGATGACGTTGCCGAGCATGAAGCCGGGCGCCACGGAGACCTTGTTCTCGACCAGTTCGGCGGTGAACGGGATACGTGCCATGCGAAGTCGCGCCTCCGTCGCCTCGAGGCCCCGCCTCTGAAAGTTCGCGATCAGCAGTTCCTTCACCTGCGGGTGGTGATCGATTCCGACACCAAACGCCTTGGCAATGCAGTCGGCCGTGATGTCGTCATGCGTCGGGCCGATGCCACCGGTGGTGAAGACGTAGGTGTAGCGGCTGCGCAAGCCGTTCACCGCCGTGACGATCTCTTCCTCGATGTCGGGGACAACACGCACCTCGCGCACCTGGATGCCGATGTTGGTGCAGTGCTCGGCGATGTAGCCGATATTCTTGTCCTTGGTGCGGCCCGAGAGGATCTCGTCGCCGATGACCAGGATCGCCGCAGTGACGATGTCGCTCGCTGGGCTGGTGCCGCTCATGATGGGGTCCTGGAGTGGAGGCGAAATGAACTGTCTGGAGACACTGTAGCGGCTTTGGAGGGCGCAGCGCTATAGGGCGAAGCTCATGGCTGTTGCGCCGGCCGTGAACCGTTGGGCTTGGCACTGCACGAGGCTTGCAACATGCGCTGCAACCTGCAACAGGTGCGTCGCCGAGCATTTTGCGCGCCAAAGATGACCAGCGAAACAGCATCAGAACCTAATTTCACCGACGCCGAGCTCGAGGCGGGCGTCGCGCTTTTCGCGCGGCCGTGGCAGTTCGTGATGAGCGTGCCATCGCTGGAGGTGCTGCCTGAAGCGAGGCGGCCGGAGATCGCGTTCGCGGGCCGCTCCAATGTCGGCAAGTCGAGCCTGATCAATGCGCTGGTGCGCCAGCACGGCCTGGCGCGGGCGTCCAACACACCGGGCCGCACGCAGGAGCTCAACTTCTTCAAGCCGGACTACACCCAGCCGCCCGCCTATCTCGTCGACATGCCGGGATACGGTTATGCCGAAGCGCCGAAGGCCAAAGTCGCGGAATGGACGGCGCTGGTGAAAGCCTACCTGCAGGGCCGTCCGACACTCGCGCGGGTGTTCCTGCTGATCGATGCACGCCATGGCGTGAAGGCGAACGATGCCGATATCATGTCGCTGCTCGACCAGGCCGCGGTGAGCTATCAAGTGGTCCTGACCAAGGCGGACAAGATCAGCGCCGCGAAATTGCGCGTGGTCCTTGACGCGATCATGCAGACGATCGCCAAGCATCCGGCTGCGTTTCCACAGATCATCGCGACATCGGCAGAAAGAGACATCGGCATCGATCTGCTGCGCGCGGCCGTCGCCAAGGTGGTTGCCGAGCGGAGCGCGTGACATCGAGCCAAACAGTTCGACGCCGCGGCCGGTGCAGGATCTCGTCCTATCGCTGCAGCGGCACTTGGTCGGCGTAGGCAGCCGTCGTTGGTGAGCGAGAGGGCGAAGCGTCGGCGAGCGCGGGGAGATCGCTCAGTGCGCCCGCGATGTGGTCCCACCCTCGCTCTCGGAAAATCGACTGCAGGGATGCGAATTCGAATCGGCGGCCTCAGAGGCCGAACAGGCTTTTCACCATGCGGCCGAGATCGAAGCGGAGGAACGTGCGCGCCAGCTCGAGGACGAGAATTGTGCCAAGCACGATGCCCGCTTTGCCGGCCCAACGGACCAAGCGGCTCGACCAGTCGCCGGCGACGCTCAGCGGGATGCTCTGCTCAGGAACCAACATGTCGGCGACCACGCCGTCGGCACCAATGGTGCGCGCGGCGACAATCAGCTGCAGCTCGCGATGGCCCGGGGTATGACCGGCGATGACGAAGCGCCAGACGGCGGTGTCGCCAGACAGGCGGCCGCCGGCGCCCGCAGCTTGATCCCACTGCGTCTCCGGCGAGATCGCCTCGACGAAGACCCCTGGTTTCGTTGCGCGCAGTCGGACGCTGATGGCGCGAGCTGCGACGTGCTCGGGCAGTGTTGCGGTCGGACGCGGCCCGGGCCCCAGGCCGGCCATGGGATTGCGACCGACGCGCACTTCGACCTGGACGCGCTGGCCGACGAGCAGGCGCGGTGGCACCGAGTGCGTGATCGTGCTGGGGTCGATGGCCGGCGCGCGCGGAACTTCACGGTAATGCTCGTGCGGCTGCCGAGGCATGACGGGGGCGGGCGGTGGGACCGGGCCGCGTTGTGGCCCTGGTGCGGAGGGCGCGCTTGGGCCGGGGAGATCACCGCGAGCGTGATCGGCAGCGTGGTTGCCGTGAGGTCGCGGCGGCTCACCAATGCCGGCAGGGAGGCGAGAGAGAGCATCACCTCGCACCGGGGCTGCCGGTGGCTCCTGGCGAAATTGCAGCTCTTGCCTGAACTGCGGCTCGGTCGGCGGCGGCGCGGCTTGGCGACGTGTGATCGCCTGTGCCCCCTCTTGCAAACTGCCGGAGGCGGCCGTCGACGGTCCCGGAACCGGCAATGGTGGCGGCGACCAGGTCGAGTTGGGCAGCGGTGATGTCGGGGGTGGTGGAGGAACGCGACCGGGCTGGGGTGACACCCGCGACAACGCAGCCTCGAGCGAACCTGGTGCGGGACCGGGTGGGGTCGAGTCTGGTGCGGGCGCCGGAGCAGGGACTGCAGCGGGCGCCGGCACTGCTGCTTCAACCTCGGGCCTTGCTTCCGGTTTCGGAGCTGGCGTCGTCGTGGGCTGCGGCGCCTCGAAGAGCGGCGGCCGGGAGGTCTCGAACGCTGCCGCCGGTTCGGGCTCGGACGGCCGAGGGGCTTGCGCGGCAATGGGCAGCGCGCGATCGCTCGTGTGCGGTGACGGCTTGGGATCTTCCAGTTCTGGCTCCGGCAAAGACCGCTCGACCCGAGGCAAGTGTCCCGTACGGTTCGAAATGCGCTCGCGTGCCTGTGCAAGGATCGCCTCTGTCTGTGGCGGCGGGCGCGTTGCACCATAGCCGGCAGCTGGCGAATGCGCGGCGGGTGGCGGCAAAGCAGGTGCTTGCTGAGCGGCGCGCTGCAGAATGCGGATCGCCTCCTCGAACGTCAGTCCCTGTGCGTTGAGGAAGTTCGCCGCCATGCTGCGGCCGTCGCCGACAAGCGCAGCCAGAACGATCGCGCCGTCTATGCGCTGCCGGCGACCCTGCTTGGCGGCGAGTGTGGCGTAGCGGAGGATTTCCGTCAGTTGCTGCGAGATGGCCGGCGCGCTGCCTGGCGTGCCAGGAGTTTGCGCTGAAAGATCGCCGAGATAGCCCGCAAGATCGTGACGCAACCGCCCGAGATCGACGCTGGATGATTGCATCACGCCTGCTGCGTCCTCATCCTCGGTCAGTGCCAGCAGCAGATGCTCCAGTGCAACTTCGGCATGCGCCTGGCCCGCCGCATAGTCGCGTGCGCGGATCAATGTCGCCTGAAGACCGGGCGCCATCGGAATTCTGCCGTGCTCTTCCGCCATTCTGATCGCTGTTCCCCGCACCCTCGCCAAGCGTCCCTCATCCTAGGCGGTCGTCACGGCGAAATTTCAGCGCCTCCTTTCCCTTTGCATCGCTACCCCCAGTCACCGCGTAATGGCAAGGCATTGACGGGCCTGCTCAGTGCAGAACTCTCGGATCAACTGCCATGCGCAGAGTCTGCTGGCCTTGCCATGCCATAGTTGAAGATTATGGCGTTCAGACAGGCCCCTCTCCTCATGAGGATAGAAAGTGCGGTTCCTGGACCGCATTGGGGCGCGATGAATGAAGGACAGCGTCATGAGCACTCCCGCCATCAAAACCCTTAAAGCCCTTGGCACGCCTGGGCGGGGTCGTGTCTACAACGACGTGACGGAGACAATTGCCAACACGCCGCTGGTGCGCTTGAGCCGGCTGGCCGTCGCCGCCAATGCCAAGGCCGAAATTCTCCTGAAATGCGAGTTCTTCAATCCGCTCTCGTCTGTGAAGGATCGGATCGGGGTCGCGATGATCGATGCACTCGAGGCATCCGGACGGCTGAAACCCGGCACGGTGCTGGTGGAGCCGACTTCGGGGAACACGGGCATCGGCCTTGCCTTCGTCGCCGCGGCGCGGCGTTACCGGCTGATTCTGGTCATGCCGGACAGCATGTCTATCGAGCGTCGCCGCATACTCGCGTACCTCGGCGCGGAGCTCGAGCTTACCCCGCGCGATAAGGGGATGAAGGGCGCCATAGCGCGTGCAGAGGAGATCATCGAGTCGCTACCGGATGCCGTTTCGCCGGCGCAATTCGATAATCCGGCAAATCCGCTCATTCACGAGAAAACGACCGCCGAGGAAATCTGGAATGATACCGGTGGGCGCATCGATGCGCTGGTGATCGGGGTCGGCACAGGCGGCACGCTCACGGGCTGCGGCCGCGTGCTGAAGGAGCGTAAACCTGAACTGAAGGTGATCGCGGTGGAGCCGTCGGCGAGCCCGGTGCTATCGGGTGGCGAGCCGTCTCCGCACAAGATCCAAGGCATTGGTGCGGGGTTCGTGCCGTCAATTCTCGACCGCGATCTCATCGACGAGGTGGTGAAGGTGCCGAACGACATGTCGTTCGAGGTAGCGCGGCTTCTCGCGCGGCTCGAAGGCATCCCGGGCGGCATCTCGACGGGCGCCAATCTTGCTGCATCGCTGACCATTGCAGCGCGCCCGGACATGGAGGGCAAGACCATCGTCACCTTCGCGCCGTCGTCGGCCGAGCGCTATCTCTCGACGGAGCTGTTTGCTACGGATGCTCCTGCAGAGGACAAGAAGGCGTGAGCGGTCACGCCAGCCGCAGCTCCCGGTACCCACCGGCTGCGATACCATTTGCCCGAGCGCGGAAGTCGGGCGCGGTCCCGCTGTAGCGGGCGATGATGCGCACGTTCTTGCCTTCGACGTTCTGGTTGATGCCGGTCATCCAGCTGTCGATCTCGTTCGAGAGCAAGCCTTGGCCTTTCTCGATCACGAAGTCGGTCCAAGCCCTGACGCCATCCGGCGTCGCATCGACCAGTGAGAGGTCGCGCTCGCGCATGTGCTTGATGAGCCGCGTCACCCAGTCGACGCTATACTCGATGGAGCGCGGGATATTGCCGAGCGCGGTGTGCGGTCCAACATGCATCATCATGTTCGGATAACCCTCGACCTGGATGCCGAGGAACGTTTTCGGGCCGCCCCGCCACTTGTCGATGAGCTTCTCACCGCCGAGGCCGCGGATGTCGATCCGATCGAAAGCGCCGGTGATCGCATCGAAGCCCGTCGCATAGATGATCATGTCGAACTGAAACTCACGTGCCGTCGTCTTGATGCCTTCGGGCGTGATGCGTTCGATCGGAGTGTCGACGATGGAGACGAGCTCCACGTTCGGCTGGTTGAAAACCTCGTAGTAGCCGCTCTCCATGGGCACGCGACGGGTGCCGAAGCCGTGATCCTTCGGGATCAGCATCTCGGCGACCTTCGGGTCCTTTACGCGCTGGCGGATCTTCTCGGCGACGAACTCGCTGATGACCTTGTTCGCCTCGCGATTGATCATCATGTCCTGGAAGTTGCCCTGCCAGAGCCCGAAGCCGGGCGTCGCGTATTGCTTCTCCAGGAATGCCGTGCGCTCCTCGGGGCTGACGTCGAACGTGTTGCGAGGATAGATCGTGTGCAGGAAGCAGGCCGCGCTTTCCTGACAGCGCTTGAAGATCTCGGGGTAGCTCGCCTTCAGCTTCGCCTGCTCTTCGGGTCCGATCGGCTTGTTGTGCAGCGGCTTGCACCAGTTCGGCCGGCGCTGGAAGACAGTGAGGTGGCCGGCGGTTTTTGCGACCTCGGTAATGGTCTGCACGCCCGTGGCGCCGGTGCCGATCACAGCGACGCGCTTGCCTTCGAACGTCACCTTGCGCTTCGGCCAGAGCCCCGTGTGGTAGGCCTCGCCCCTGTAGCTGTCCCGGCCTTCGATCCGCGGCAGTGTCGGCGCCGATAGCGGGCCAATGGCCGTAATCATGAAGCGGGCGCGATAGCGCGTGCCGTCCGCGGCGGTGATCGCCCAGAGGCGCTGGGTCTCGTCGAAATGAGCGGCTGTGACGCAGGTCGAGAAACGGATGTCGCGCCGCAAATCAAGCTTGTCGGCGACGAAATTGATGTAGCGCTCGGTCTCGGGCTGGGCCGAGAAATGCTCCGACCAGTTCCACTCGTCGAGCAACTCTTTCGAGAACGAATACTGGTATGAGTAGCTCTCGCTGTCGAATCGGGCGCCCGGATAGCGGTTCCAGTACCAGGTGCCGCCGACACCCGTGCCGGCCTCGAGCACCAACGTGCGCAGGCCAAGCTCGCGTAGTCGATGGAGCTGATAGAGCCCCGACATTCCCGCGCCGATGATGATGGCGTCGTACATCCGTTGCGACGCTGTGAGCGCGGTCTCTACTTCACGGGTGGCAGTCATTTGGCCCCATCCTCAAGTCCATTCCAGCCGATTGATTTTAGCTTGTGCGGACAATTCATCCAGCCGCGATCTTTGAGCTGCGCTCCTTTGGCGCTCTCGACCTTGCCGCTTTGGCCGCCTCAGCCAGCTGCTTCAGCTTGGCTTGGGTATCCGGCGTCACCATGCCCGCGGAGAGAATGATCTTGGCCGCGTCCTCAACCGTCATATCGAGCTGGGTCACCCTGTTGCGCGGCACGAAAACAGTAAACCCGGACGGCGGCATCAAGTGCGTCGGCATGAATACGGCGATCAGATCTTCGCCGGGCGCGACTTTGGCAATCTCAGTGGCGGCAGCGCCCGTGATGAATACCAGCGCATAGATGCCGGGCGACGGGAACTCCATCACCGCCACCTTCTGGAACGGGTTCTCAGCGCCCGATTTCGGCACCACCGACTCGAATATCTGCTTCACCGCGCGATAGACATTGCGCACGATCGGCATGCGATCGAGCATCATCTCACCGGTGCTGATCAGTGTGCGACCGAGCAAGTTGGCCGCCAGCGCGCCGATCATCGTCAGCATGGCGATCGCGATCAGCAGGCCGGCGCCCGGGACAGCGAAGGGCAAGTAGCTATCCGGATTGTAGATCCGCGGGATGTAAGGCTTCACCCAGTTATCGAAAGCACTGATGACGTACCAGGTGATGTACAGAGTGATCGTCACCGGACCGACGACGACCAGACCGGTCAGAAAATAATTTCGAAACCTGGTTCCGAGCCCGACGCGGTGTGGCTCGTCGGGCGCGGCCTCGGCAAGCCGCTGAATGGCATCCGGCGTCACCGGGAAGGCCTGTTCCGGCCGATGCTTGGGGGTATCCTGCATTCACATGGTGCCCGCTACCTCCGCCGGCCGAGCGTGCGACCCGCGACGCGCCACCTCTACTAGAGGTGCTGCCTCTGGACAACGGTGATCACGCTGTTCAGCGATGTGGGTCCAAATCGCTGCTTAATTGGGCAGCACCTGACAGTCGAGGCCCTTGGATCTCAGCGTCGAGCAGAGCGCGGTCGGCTCGACCGATTCGGGATAAGGACCAAACTGGGCACGGTAGAATGTTCCCATATTGCCGAATGTGGTCTCGACAATGCTGTACTTGCGCTGACCGATGATATCGGCGTGCTCTTTGCGGACCTTCTCCGCCGCGCGCTGAGCTTCCGCGCGACTGCGCACCGACGCCAGCTCCAACTTGAAGCCCCCAGCACCCGGCGCAGCTTGAGCCGCTGCTTCCTTGCCTTTCGCTGTCGTAGATGCGGGGGCGGCGGCGGCCAGCTTAGCGGCCCCCGATTCAGGGCGAGCCGAAGGCGGTTTTGCCGACGCTTTTGACTCGGTCCCAGGTGCGCGGTCCGACCATGATGAGACGGCAGCTTCAGATGGCGGCTTAATCGCCGGCGCGGCAGGTGTGGCAGGCTGCGACTGCGATCCGCCGAACAAGTTCGAGAAGAAACCACCTATACCGCCACTGCCGCTCTCGCTTGCAGAGGTCTTGGGTTGCTCCGGTACCGGACGCTGTGGTGCCGGCACGGCAGCCGTCGAGATCGGCGTCGACCTCTCTTCCTTGGCTGGAACCTCAGCAGTTCTTGCTGCGCCGGCGGCCGGTTTCGGAGCCGCGGCCGTTGCCGCTTTCGCCGGAGTCGCGGGCTCTGCCTGAGCGGCAGCGGCACCACTTGACGATTTGGGCTCGGCAAGGCCAGCTTCACGATAGGCTTCGCTGCGTGCTTGGGAGGCTGCGGCGCGCTCGGCGTCATTCAAGCCGTTGCGCAGGTAGAGCGCGCTCTGCAGATCGGCGATGGCTTGAGCGGGTTTGCCCTGCTTCTTGTGTGCATGGCCGCGAATGGCGAGTGCGCGCGCGACCGAACGCGCATCGAGGCCGCCATTGGCAATCAGCGCGTTGACCTGATTGATGGCAACGTCAGCCTTGCCGGCGTCGAGCGACTTCTGGGCCGTCTCCAGCGACTTCTCAATCGCAGCGGGCTGCGGCTGAGATTTCGCCGTTGACTTGCCGTCGTCGGCGCCCTTCGATCTTGACGAGGTCTTTTTTTTCGGTGTCGCTGCCGTGCTCTCCTGAGCGTCGGCAGCCGCCGGCGTCGTCGCCTGCGCGAGAACCGTGCTAGCCCCCACTACGATTCCTGCTGCAGTGACGAATATGAAAGCCAGCGTCGTCCCAACGCGAGCCATGAGCATTGTCCCAACCGTTCTTGAACGCGCAGCACCCCCGTTTCGCGCACTGTAAGAGCAACAGTTGAATGAGGCAATTCAACGGCTAAGCGTTTTCACCTGGGATCGAGCATTATTCCACAGTTACCGACTTCGCCAGGTTGCGCGGCTGATCGACGTCGGTGCCCATGAATGTGGCGGTATGATAAGCCATCAGCTGCATAGGAATCGCGTAGACGAGCGGCGCGACGAACGGGTGTACGGTGGGCATTCTGAGATGCGCTGCCGCGGCGCAGCCGGTTGCAGCCGGATCAGCGTTCGACACCAGGATGATCTGCCCGCCCCGCGCCTGAACCTCCTGCATGTTCGAGACCGTCTTTTCGAACAGCTCGTCCTCGGGCGCAACGACCACCACCGGTACGTTCTCGTCGATCAGCGCGATCGGCCCGTGCTTCATCTCGCCGGCAGCATAACCCTCTGCATGGATGTAAGAAATTTCCTTTAGCTTAAGGGCGCCCTCGAGCGCGACCGGGAATGAGATGCCACGTCCCAAGTAGAGCACGTCGCGGGCCTTCGAGAGCCAATGCGCGAGCTCCTCGTAGCGTCGCTCGTCGCGCAGGAGGCTCGATATATGCCGCGGCACCTCGGTAAGTGCCCTGACAAGCTCGCGCTCCTTCTCGTCGGTGATGGTCTTGCGGGCCCGCGCGATCGCGAGTGCCAGGCAGGCGAGTGTCGAGAGCTGGCAGGTGAACGCCTTGGTCGAGGCGACGCCAATCTCGGGACCAGCGAGCGTCGGCAGCACCGTATGGCTCTCTCGGGCGATCGTGGAGGTGCGCACGTTGACCACAGATGCAATGCGCTGGCCGTTGGCCTTGCAATAGCGCAGCGTCGCGAGCGTGTCGGCGGTCTCGCCGGACTGGGAGACGAACACGGCAAGGCCACCGGGCGGCAGCGGTGCTTCGCGGTAGCGCAGCTCCGAGGCGACGTCGATCTCCACCGGGATCCGCGCATAGCGCTCCAGCCAGTACTTGGCAACGAGGCCTGCATAGTAGGCCGTGCCGCAGGCCGAGATCGTGACTCGCGATATGCCGGCGAGATCAATCCCGACGTCCGGAAATTGCACGCGGGATTCGCTCATGTCGATGTAGTTGGTCAGCGTGTGACTGATGACCTCCGGCTGCTCGTGGATCTCCTTGAGCATGAAGTGGCGGTGGTTGCCCTTGTCGACCAGGAAACCCGAAGCCTGGGAGGTGATCATCGGCCGGTCTACGCGGCGGCCTTGCCGGTCTCTTATCTCGACGGACTCGCGTGTCAGAATCGCCCAGTCACCTTCCTCGAGATAGGTGATCTGGCTCGTGAACGGCGCCAGCGCGATGGCATCGGAGCCGAGAAACATCTCGCCTTCGCCGTGGCCAACGGCAAGCGGGCTTCCCTCGCGAGCGCCGATCATCAGGTTGTCGTGGCCCGAGAACACGATAGCGAGCGCGAAGGCGCCCTTGAGGCGTGAAAGCGCTGTCTTGGTGGCGCTGATCGGGTCTGCGCCATTCTTCATCTCGTAAGTGATGAGATGCGCGACGACCTCCGTGTCCGTATCGGACGCGAACTCGGCGCCCGCCCGGGTCAGTTCCTCCTTGAGCTCGCGGAAGTTCTCGATGATGCCGTTGTGCACGACCGACACCTTGTCGGTCATGTGCGGGTGGGCGTTGCGCTCGGTCGGCTTACCGTGGGTTGCCCAACGGGTATGGCCAATGCCGGCATGGCCGGTGAGCGGCTGGGCCGTCAGCCGTTCGGACAAATTGCGCAGCTTGCCTTCGGCGCGGCGCCGCTCGAGCTTGCCGTTCTCGACCGTGGCGATGCCGGCCGAGTCATAGCCGCGATATTCCAGGCGGCGGAGCGCATCGACGAGATCGGCCGCCACCGGCTTGCTGCCGAGAATTCCAACGATTCCACACATGATCTCGTCCTCGTTCCGCCTTGCGCCTCGGACCTTGCCGATTGCGAATCAATTGCGGGGCAAAGTGTGCAAGAAGCAGGCCGTGCTCAAGTCAATTCCTGTAACCGAGGGTTGCGCCGATCGTGTGATCTGCGCCCGCAACGTGGTTAAGATTTGGGCTTCGTCTTCTCCGACTTGCGCCGCTGCATCATGGTGCGGAACTTGGCTGCCCAGCCCGGCCGCTCCTCCTGTGTCGCCCGCTCGAGCGCCAGTGCGTCGGGCGACACGTCCTTGGTGATGATGCTGCCTGAACCGACGTAGGCGCCCGCGCCGATCTTCACTGGGGCAACCAGCGAGGTATTGGAACCGATGAAGGCGCCCTCTCCGATGTCGGTCGTGTGCTTGAAGAAGCCATCGTAGTTGCAAAAGATCGTGCCCGCGCCAATGTTCGCCTTGGCCCCGACCCGGCCGTCGCCGATGTAGGCGAGATGGTTGGCCTTGGCACCCGTCTCGAGCTTGGCGTTCTTGACCTCGACGAAATTGCCGATGTGCACGTCCGGGCCGATATCGGCGCCGGGCCTCAGGCGCGCGAAAGGTCCGACCTCGGCACCGCTTCGGATACGCACGCCCTGCTGGCTCTTGCCGTCGGAGCCATCCATGTGCGTGTTGGCTTTGATATGAACGCCGTCCTCGACCACGACGCCGCGGCCGAAGAACACATTGGGTTCGATCAGCACGTCGCGACCGATGACCGTGTCGCACGAGAACCACACCGTTTCGGGCGCGATCAGAGTTGCCCCCTCGAGCATCACCTCGCGGCGCCGGCGCGCTTGCCAGATCGCCTCTGCCTCTGCGAGTTGGTCGCGCGAGTTTACGCCCAGAACCTCGTCCTCCGGGCAGACGATGACGTCAGTTTGCAGTCCCATGCCTCGGGCTATCGCAACCGCGTCGGTGAGATAGAATTCCTTGTTGGAGTTGTTGCTGCCGATCTTGTCCAGAACGGCCAGCATGTGGGCTGCCTCGAATCCCATGACGCCGGCGTTGCAGAGCTTAAGGGCCCGTTCGGCATCACTGGCGTCCTTGTGCTCGCGGATGGCGACGAGCGCGCCCGATGCGTCCTTGATGAGACGCCCGTAGTTGGTCGGATCGGTTGCCTCGAAGCCCACCACCGTGATGGCTGCGCCTGCGGCGAGCGACCGACGTACGGCGGTCAATGTCCCGGGACGGAACAGCGGTGTGTCCGCAAATAGCACAATCACGTGGCCCTTGTGGGCGGCAACGGCAGCGCGCGCCGCCTGAACGGCATCAGCGGTCCCGAGCTGGTTGTCCTGGACAAACACCTCGGCGCCCGGTGCGTGAAGCCGCGCCTCGTCGGCCACCTCGTCCATCTGCGGACCGACAACGACGACGTGTTTCTCGGCGCCAGCGGCCATTGCTGTTCGAAGCACGTGGCCCAGCATCGGCAAGCCGGCGATGGCATGCAGGACCTTGGGCTTGCTGGACCGCATGCGGGTCCCTTTGCCGGCTGCAAGCACTAGGGCGAGCAACGGTTCGGTCATTTTGGATCCTGCAACTCGTGACAGTGAACGCGTCGACTGCACCTTGTGTGCCGAATGTCCGGCCGCCGCCCGGCCGGAGCAATCCGTTGTCACACCCGCGAGATTCTTCGCTGATTGGGGCTGTATTAGCAAGCATTGGGCCGGAAGCGTGGCGGTCCGGGCGTGCGACAGTCTGTCGTCGATGGTGGGATGACCCGCAGGACCCGTGAAGATTTCGCAACGATGCGGAACGTATCCACAGAGAAGGCTCGAGCGCAGGCTTTCTGCGTTGACCGGCCAGCGCGGGCAATCGCACCTTTCCACCACACGACACCGATTCTGGAGGTCGCCTCGTCGTGAGCGAACATCTTCACACCCCGCCGGCTTCGGGCCGGTCGCTGATTTACCTCAGCGTCTGGGCAATGCTCGCTGCGCTGGCGCTCGGCTACCTCGCACTGCTGGCCGTCAGGCCAGATATCGCTTCCGGATTGATCCTCGGGCCCGCCGAAAGCACGCCCGAGAGCAATCGAGGGCAGAGAGCCATGTCGCGGGCCCTGGCCGAACTGGGCGAGGTCAAGAAGGCGCTCGGGAAGATCGAGGGCGAGCTTGCCTCGCTCAAGCAGCAGAAGGCGGCCGATGCCAAGCGCTCGGCCGAGCTCGAGGCGCGCGTTGCGGCCCTCGAGGCGGCGCGGAAGAGTGAGGCAACGCCTGTCGCGGCAGCGCCGGCTGCGTTCCAGACGACGGTTGCGCCTCCAGATCGGTCCGGTCAGGTCCTGGCTGGCGATGCGGTCGAGGGGAACGTCGCTGAGCGGATGCCAGCGCCCGCCAAGGCCATTGCCTCCGTCGCGCTGAACCGGCCGAGTGAGCCGAAGGAGAAAGGTGCGCCGGTCGGTCTTCTGTTGGCGACAGGGCCGTCGGTCGATGCGATCCGGTTGAGCTGGCAGCTGATCCAGGACCAGAACAGCCGTCAGCTGAAATCGCTCGAGCCACGGTTTGTCGAAGGGACGGCCGAGCCCGGCATCTTCCAGCTGATCGCAGGCCCCGTGGAGACCAAGGAGGAGGCGCAGCGCATGTGCCAGCGCCTCAAGGCGAAGCAGGTGCGCTGCTCGGTTGTTCCCACCTTCTCCGGTCAGCCGCTGTGAGGATTGCAGTCGGCGCAGCCGCGTGCGTCGCTCACCCGCCGAGGAACTCCTTCGACCACTTGTCGTAGTCGGCGCCGCGCATCAGCTGGCGCATGAGCTCGGGCGAGGCGATGCCCTTCAGGTCCGCCGGCTTTCCGCCGTCACGCAGGTGCTTGAGCGTTGTGTAGATTGCCTGCGCAGCGGCTGCGATCTGCTGATGCCCCTGCAAGGCGACCCGGACGCCTTTCGACGCCAGATACTCCCGGTCGGCAAGCTCGCCCGTCGTGCCACCCAAGATCAACGGCTTGCCGATGTTGGCGGCTGCGACGGCCTCCAGTTCGGCACGGGATTTCATGCCGACGAGAAAAATCGCATCAACACCTGTCGCAGCGTAGGCTTTGGCGCGCTTGATCGCCTCGTCGATGCCGGCGATCTGCGGCGCGCTGGTACGGCCTGCAATGACGAGATCTGCGTCGCGGCGTGCCGCGAGCGCCGCCTTCATCTTGCCGATGCCCTCCTCGACCGGGAGCATTCGCTGTTTCTCACCGAGACCATAGGGCTGTGGTAGGTCCGTGTCCTCGATCGAGAGACCGGAGACGCCGGCTGTTTCCAGCTCTTCCACGGTGCGCATCACGCTCAGGGCATTGCCGTACCCGTGGTCGGCATCGCACATGAGAGACAGATCGGCGGCCCGCATGATGCGGTGCGCCTGCTCGGCAAACTCCGTCAGCGTGAGCGTGATCAGGTCCGGCGAGCCGAGCACCGTCAGCGAGGCCAGCGAGCCCGAAAACATGCCGACCTCGAAGCCCAGATCCTGTGCGATCCGCCCGCCGAGCGGATCATGGACCGAGGCCGGGTGCACGCACTTGGTCCCATTGATGACACTTCTGAACCGCGCGCGTCGTCCGCTCCAACGTGATGACATGGCTCTCGATCTCCTGCTGTCCGCTTGTCGCGACATCATGCAGGAGATAATTGGGCAGGGGAAGCTGCTGGGCTCAGCATAGGAGGTAGGCGCGAAGAGATCGGTGGGCCAAGCAGTGTTGACTCCGCAAGGCATGTCTTTCACCGTTTGCACGCAAGTCTCAGCTTCGGATCGCACGCCGCATGAGCGCGACGGACCTTGAATGGCACCAATTGATCTCCGCCGTGCATGCGTCGGGTCGCAAGGCGGCGTTGGCCATTACGGGTGGCGGCAGCGGGGCGATCGGTGAGTTGCTGCGCGTTCCCGGCGGCTCGCGCCTGCTGCTGGAGGCCCAGGTTCCTTACGATGAGCACGCCCTGAAGACCTATCTGGGCTTTGCACCGGCGCAGGCCTGCAGCGCCGACACCGCGATCGCCATGGCGCGACGTGCACGGCAGCACGCTGCCAGGTTGGCACCGGCGGGTTCCGATGTTGTCGGGCTCGGAGCAACGGCGGCATTGGTGAGCGACCGTCCAAGGAAAGGCGAGCATCGCTTTCACATTGCGGTGGCGAGCGCGGCCGGTATCGTGCACGGCACGGCAGTCTTGGCCAAAGGCCGACGCGATCGGGCTGCGGAGGAGGACCTAGTCGCACGCGCGATCGTGCTGTCGCTCGCACGCGGCTGCGGAGTTGCGGCGCCATCGCCGCAGAGCCTGCTCGAGGCGGATGAGCCGTTCACCGACCTTGTCGTTGCAGCGAGCGACTCGATCGATCGCCTCATCGGCGGCGATGTCAGTCGCGTCACTGCCATGCCGGATGGTCAGTTGATACTCGCTGCCTCGCCTCCGTCCTTGCTGCTGCCCGGGTCCTTCAATCCGGTGCACCGAGGACATGTATCGATGGCGCGCGTCGCCGAAGAAATCAGGCAGCAGCCCCTGTCATTCGAGCTCTCGGTGACCAACGTCGACAAGCCGCCTCTCGCCAGTGACACGATCCGGCAACGGCTTGCGCAATTCTCGTGGACGGCGCCGGTGGAGCTGACACGTGCGGCGACATTCCTCGAGAAATCCAGGGTTTATCCAAAGAGCACATTCGTGATCGGAGCCGATACGGCGGAGCGGCTCTTTGCCCCCAAATATTACGGCAATGATGAGGATCGCATGCATGCAGCACTCGAGGAGATCGGCCGGTCCGGAGCGAGCTTCCTGGTTGCGGTCCGCATCGATGCTGCCGGCCGCCTCCGCAAGTTGGGCAATATTGTCGTTCCGAGCCGCTACGACGGTCTTTTGACGGAAATTCCGGAGCATCGGTTCCGGCTCGACACGTCATCATCCGAGATCAGGGCGCGGTTGCAAACGGCGAGTCAGTCGTAGGCGGCAAGCGCTCGCTCGCGCGCTATCGGCTCAAGCCGCTACGCACTTGCCGCCACGAATGTGACATCGCCATTCGCCGCTGCCGTCTCGCAAACACTTGATCTCGCGCGGATCGGGTCTCCTCGCGGTGACTGCCGGTCGCGTATCCCTGATTGCTTGCCATGCCCGGATCGCGCTCGCCTCGGCTGTGGCCCGGTTCTTGGAGGACGTGCTGCCTGGATAGGCAACAACGCCGTCTTTGCACACGACCCTCGCCAGCGCCGCGCTCGACTGCGTGGCTGCCAAGCCCGCTGAGACCAAAAGGATCGTCAGGGATTTGGTCATCGAAGCCTCGATTACATTGCTGCCCTGAAATTTAATTGGAGTACGGATCCTCGATTGCCAGAGCGGTTCGATCACATCGATCAGCGTCAGTGTTTGATTCAATTGGATACCACTCGGCCGGAGCGCCATTTTCCGAGCAAGCCCACGGCGACTCCGGCGGTAGAGCACAAAGCCCGCCGGGTCGCGGCAGAGGGTGCCAACGAGGCGATGAGGGTCTCAGCGATGTCCGAAGCTCAGAAAGAAACCTCTCCTGCGGCGAAGCGTGCCGACCGCGCGGCCAGTGCGGTGATCTGGAGTGCGTTTGCCGGTACGTTCGGCGCCCTGCTCGCATTGCAGTAAGTTCGTCGGCTTGTCACGGCGATGCAGGGGCAAGAGCCGTGATCGTCGTCATCGCGCGGTGCTCGATCGGCGAAAAGATCCCAGGTGTTATCGATCACCCCCAAAAAGGCCAACGGTTCGGTGGATCGGTGGCCCTTTATCATGCGTGTGTAGGGGCGCGTGCCGTCGGCCGGTGGTGTGTTCGTTACCGTGGCTTGAGCTCGACCAGGCGAGCGAAGGCGTGGAGTTCGCGCTCGACGTCGGTGCCGCTGGTGCCGAAGATGATGCCGGTGGCGCCACCCTCTTCCAGCTTCTTGATCCGCGCGCGCAACGCCTCGGGCGTGCCGGTGAACGACATCTTCTCGGCGAGGCTGGTATCGACCAACTCGTCGTGGCCGTTGGAGATGTCCCAGTTGTGGCCCTTATTGGCGGCGAGGTGACGGATCTCTGCGGGCACTTTCATGATGCTCGCGAGCCAGGCTTCGCCGTTGGGAAGGTGCTTCACCGATTCGGGGTCGCGAGCGAGCGCGCCGTGATAAGCAAGGGCGACGATGGGCGCGACGGCGGCACGCACGCGCGGGCTTGTTGCTGTCTCCCCGGGGTCTAGCACGGTGCCGTTGACCGAAACCAGGCACGGGTTGAAGCCGTGGCCGGGGAGGCCGAGCGCGACCAGCCCGTCGGCGATCTCCTTGGCGATGGCACGGCCCTTGGGACCTTGCGCAGCCAGCAGCAGCGGCGTTTTGATCGGGCGGTCGGGCAGCAGGCCTTGCGAGGCTAGGATTTGCGCCTTGCCGCCCTCGATGTCGACCACGTCGCCGCGCAGGAGGCCTTTGACCTGCATGAAGTGCGTGCGCATTGCTTCCCAGGTCAGCGGCTTTTGTCCCATCGCGATGCGGCCGGTGAACCCGGTGCCGAATGTTGCCATCACGCGTCCTGGTGCGATGTGTTCGAGTGTCGCGATGGCGGATGCTTGAGCCATGGGATGCCGGAAGCTTGGTGTGAGCACCGCTGGGCCGATGCCGATGCGCTTGGTCCGATCGGCAATACGCGCGAGATGCACCCAGATGTCATGGCCGAACGCCGGGATCTCCGGCGACCAGATCCGCTCATAGCCGAGCTTCTCGGCGAGAATCGCGTGCTCGAGGGCTTGCGGGCCCGGTGGCAGGCGGAAGGCGTACGTTAGCGGCATGGTTTCACCTAGTTCTCAGCGCGGCGTCTGGGCGCCCTCGGCCTTGGATGTTCGCAATGGGCGAGATGGACGGAGTGGGATGATGGAATTGGATGGACGAGGTGGATGCTATGGACTTTGAACAGCCTGCACATGATCGAGCTAAATAAGTGCTGCCGTCCATTCAGTCCATCAAGTCCATTTCGTCCAACATGTCGCTTTGGGCTGCCTCGTCCTCACGCGGCCTCGACCAGCGCATCGCCGGCAATTGTGGTGCGGTGCATGACGCGGCGCTCCATCGGATCGTGCGGCGTCACGTAGTGCATGGTGCAACGGTTGTCCCACATCAGGATGTCGTCGGTCTCCCAACGGTGCTCGTAAACGAACTGCTTCTGACCGGCGATTTCGGTGAGCTCGGCAATTACGGCTTTTGCCTCGGCATCGGGCAGACCTTCGATCGTTTCATTGTAGATCGGGCTGATGAAGAGCGATGTGCGTCCGGTCACCGGGTGCTTGCGCACCATTGGCTGCCAGACGGCGGGCATCGCCTTTTTCTCGGCTTCCGTCGGCTCGCGTGCGCCGAGCTCGCGGGAGAGCATGCCGAAGTCGTGCAGTGCACGGCGGCCCTTGATCTTCGCTTTCAGTCGCTCCGGCAGCGCCTCGTAGACGGCGTACATGTTGGTGAAGCAGGTGATGCCGCCGGTGCGCGAGACCTCGATACCGTGCAGCAGGGAGCCGATCGACGGCCGCTCGCGGTAGCTCGAATCCGTATGCCACTGCCGCGCGCCCGAAAGCTGCTTCATGGTCGGATGCGAGGGTGCCATCAGCTTGCCGTCCTCGTCCGTGTTCGCGACGCGGAAGATCTCCTTCACGAACTTCGACTTGATGATGTTCTGGTGGAACACCTCGGGCTCGCCGAAATAGCGGGTCACGGCGACATGCTGCTCGTCTGTGATGTGCTGGCCCGGAAACACGAGCACCAGATGCTCGGCCCAGGCCTGCTTGATCGCCGCGACGGTCTCGGGCGGCAGTGGCCGGTTGAAGTCGACGCCGCTCACCGCCGCGCCGAGCGAAGGGTGGAGCTTTTTGACCTCAAGGCTCGCTTTCTGGGCGGTCGCCGTCATGACAATGCTCCTGGTTCAGGAATTCGATGCGCTCGATTGCCCGAAAAGGGACGGCACCGGCGCTGCCAAGTCAAGAGTTGGGTAGCAGTCCTGACGCGAGCGGCATGCATCAACCGCTTGGCTCACGACGTGACGTCATAGTTTCAATGTACGCGGCGCAGGATCAACCAGGCGAGGCCTGCGCATCCGATCACCCACAGGCCGATGACAATGAGCACGCCGGCGCGGCTCCTCGGCAGGCGGCCTTGTTCATTCGCTGCAGCGCGAAACTCCTGCATCAGCGTTGCGGGTATCAGCCGGATCACCAGGAGAATCCCGGCCGGCAGCAGGATGAGATCGTCGAGATAGCCGAGGATCGGCACGAAGTCGGGGATCAGATCGATGGGGCTCAGCGCATAAGCGACGATGGCGACGGCGAGTGCTTTGGCGATCCAAGGCGTGCGCGGATCGCGCGCCGCAATCGCCAGTGCCGCGACATCGGCCTTGATCCGGCGGGCCCATGCTTTGGCACGTTCGAGAATCGCCATCGATTCGCTGGTCACTCCGAGGCCTTGTTCGACTGAGCAGACGTTCGCCAGTAATATCGCTTGCAGCCACGCGTGACACTGGGTGACACTACTTGGAGTTGTCCTCACCTCGCGAGAGGCCCATGCCCATCACCCCCGGTCGCTTCACCGTCCAGCCCATGGACCAGATCATCTTCGGCACGCCGCTGGAGGAGGCGCTGGTCGCGGAGGCCGACCGCATGGGCGCCGAACGCGTTTTCGTCACGTCGACGCGGTCGCTGTCGCAGCTCGAGAACGGACCGCTGCAGCGGGCGATCAAGGCGCTGGGCGCGAAGCATGTCGGTACTTATTCGCGGATCTCAGCGCATTCGCCGCGCGAGGACGTGATCGCGGGCGCTAACGCGGCGCGTGCGGCCAAGGCGGACCTGCTGGTGGCGATCGGCGGCGGCTCGGTGATCGATGCCACCAAGGCCATGTTGATGTGCATCTGGATGGGGCTCGACACCATTGACTCGATGGAGCCCTACCGCGCGGGCATCGACGGTGCGGAGGGGCGGCCGATCGTGCCCTCCGCCGATCCCATTCGCATGATCGCGATCTCCACGACACTGTCGGCGTCCGAGTACAAGGGCACCGCCGGCGTCACGCTCTCGGCGACGAACTCCAAGCAGTCGTTCATCCATCCGCTGATGACGCCGCGCACGGTAATCCTCGATCCGCGCGCGACGCTCGACACGCCGCTGTGGCTGCTGTTTGCCACCGGAATCCGGGCCGTCGATCATGCTTGCGAAGGCTACTGCAACCCGCGCGCCAATCTGGCCACCGAGCCGCAGTCGCTGCGGGGATTGCGCTTGTTGCATCGCTCGATGCCGAAGATGAAGGACGATCCCACCGATCTCGATGCGCGCATGGAAGCTCAGTTCGGCATGTGGCAGGCAATCGCGCCATCTCAGGCGGGCGTGCAGATGGGCGCCAGCCACGGCATCGGCTATGCGCTCGGCGCCACGTTCGGCGTGCCGCATGGGCACACGTCGTGTGTGATGCTGCCGGCCGTGCTGACCTGGAACTCGGCTGTCAACGGCGAGCGGCAGAAGGCGCTGTCGGAGGCGATGGGTGCGCCGGGCCGGCCTGCGGGCGAGCTGGTGAAGGAGCTCGTCGCGCGGCTCGATCAGCCGACCACGCTGCGCGATGTCGGCATCAAGCGCGAGAACCTCGACGAGATCGCCAAGCGCGCGCTGACGTACAAGCCGGTGCAGATCAACCCGCGCAAGATTTCGAGCGAAAAGGACGTGCGGGAGATCTTGGAGCTGGCGTGGTGACGATACGCGAACGCATCATCCCGGACTTTGTAAGTGCGGCGAGCGAGATCGGGGTCTCAGGGTAAGGCTTGGCCGAAGGACATATAGCTTATGCAATTCGGTTCCAAGTTTCGGCCATAGCGCGAGTGCTCCGCACGTATTTTGTCGCTGGTTTCCGGATCGCCTCGCCGCGATGGGCGGCTCCTCGTCGGGGACGGCGATCAATTTTTTCCCTCAATCCGCCGGCTCAAGTAGTCCCGCGCTCTTCAGCCTCGCGGCGGCATCGGCGACTTCGCGGAATGGCATGCCCGCGCGCTCGGCGATGTCGAGCAGCGACCACTCGCCATCCGAGAGATTGAGTACCCAGAGCGTTGCCATGTTGGTCGTGTAGGTGTCGCGGTCGCCGCCGACCGAAGCGTAGAGACCACGCTTTCCGAGCTGCGGCTCGCCTTTGGGCGACAGATTGATGAAACGCCGGTCGCGCTCCAGGATGTCGAGTGCCGCGACGACCCATCGGAATGAGGCTTCGAGATGCTCGGGCTTGATGAAGTCCATGGTGTCGGCTGACGTGTGATACTCGGGAAACGTCGCGAACTGACTGCGCTGGAACAAGCCAACTGGCAGATTGAAACCAGGTGAGCAGAATTGCCGCTCGTCATAACCGTATGGTGAGAAGTCCAGCAGCTTCGGCGGTGTGGCGCTGGCTTTCAAAACGTGTGCCATTGCGCGGTCGATCAGGGCGTCACCGCGGCGGCTGCGCTTATAGGTCGGACCGCCGCCGTCGCCGACACACGAGAGGACGAGGCCATGCTTGATGCGTCCGACGTGCGCCTCGTTCGCCGCCAGCCAGGCTAGCGATCCGATGGTGCCCGGAACAAACAGAAAGCGGTAGCTGAGCCGCGTCTTCCGGCCTTGCAAGGCCTTCGCGAGCAGCGTCAGCAATGCGAGGCCGGAGCAATTGTCGTTGGCGAGCGACGGATGACAGATGTGGGCGGAAAGGATCACCTCGTCGCTGCTCTCGCCGCGATGCAGATGCTCGCCATAGGTCAGCGATCCCGGTTGCAGATCCGAGTCGATGCAGACGTCGAGCGCGCCCTGGTGCCGCGCCAGCACGGCGAGCTGATCGTGCGTGAGGCAGAAGCCCCAACGCTCCGCATAGTAGGACGTACGATAGGGGATCAGGCCGGGTTGAAGGGGCAGCGTGAAGAGGTGCGGCTTCAGCTCATCGAAGGTCATAGTGCGCCGAACCGGCGTGCTGTAGCTCATCACGTGCAGGTTCGAGCGCTGGAAATCGACCATGCGATTGCCATGCGCATCCTTGATCCAGGCGTCGGCGATATTCCACTCCTTCGGGACCTCCCAGTCGAACACCTGGGTGCCCGTTGCAACCTCGTGCCGCTCGATGGCCACGTGCTGCGCCAGGATGGCGAGCGTCCGGCGCACGCCGTTGCCCGTGATGCTGCGGCAGATCGGGAAGATTGCTCCCGCCAGCCGGTGAATGTCCTCGCCGATGCCGGAAAGGTCAGCCAGCAGCTCGGCAAGAGGTGAAGGGTCGTTCATCGTCAACTTCGCTCGATCATCGCCTGGGTCGCGGTGGTGTGCGTGTGGACAACGCAGATTAGACCAGATTGGACCAAGCGGTGCGGCGATCGGCGCGAGACGCGTGATGCGCAGGCGGCCAATGCGTGCACCGATTACTGCCGACTACGACAGCAGGTATTCTTAGCTGGCGTAACGGAGCCAAGAAAGATTGGGCAATCCATGGCGACCGACCCACACGTGTCAGCTCAAAGCACGCTGGCAGGCTCCGATCGGCTGGCGATTTTGGCTGGAGCGCGGGCTCTCGTCACGGGCGGCAACGGCTTTCTCGGCGGTGCGTTGTGCCGTCGGCTCTCTGGGCTGGGGGTCGAGGTGCATGCAACATCACGGTTCGAGCAGCCCGCGCGGCTGAACGGCGCCAGGTGGTGGCGATCCTCGCTCATGGATACCAGGGATGTGGATGCGCTGTTCGGTCAGATCGAGCCGGACTACGTGTTCCACATGTCCGGTGCGACGGGCGCCAGCTCGGACATGAAGCTTGTCGTCGAGCAGTTTCATTCGCACGGCACTGCGAGTATCAATGTCCTGATGGCGGCGAGCGCGACCGGCGCGCGGCGTATCCTCATCGCCGGCTCGCTCACGGAGCCGATCCCCGATCCCGCGTGCGAGCCGGTGCCGGGATCTCCCTATGCTGCCGGCAAATGGGTAGGCTCGGTCTACGGTCGAATGTTCCACGCGCTCTATGGCACGCCGGTGGTGAACATGCGCACGTTCATGACCTACGGCCCGACGCAAGCGGCGGGCAAGCTCATCCCATCGACGGTACGCGATCTGCTGCGCTTCGCATCCCCGCAGTTGACCAGCGGCCGCACGCGCGGGGATTGGATCTTCATCGATGACGTTGTCGATGCCTACATCGCTGCGGCCGTGACGCCCGGCACCGAAGGGCGCACCTTCGATGTCGGGACGGGCCGGCTGACTTCCATCCGCGAGATCGTCGAGGAGCTGGCGCGGATCGTCGGCAACGGCATTCAGCCACATTTCGGTGCGGTTCCGGACCGGCCGATGGAGCAGGAGCGCGTGGCCGATGTCGAGGCCACGGCCGCCGCGCTCGGCTGGCGGTCGCGGGTTGCTCTCAGCGACGGCTTGCGGCGTACGGTCGAGGGCATCCGCGCCGTCCTCGCGCCATAGGCGCGCTCGATTTCCATCAACCGGGGTTCATGATGGAAACGGCGCCCTTCGTGAGCGTTATCGCCGGGCGAGCGACGGGCGCCGTGCTGCGGCTGGTGGCGATTGGAGGGCAGTGATGACAGCACAAGAAGCGACGGCAGCTCCGCAATGCCGGCTCTGCGGTGCGAGTCTCCGCCACACTTTCGTCGACCTCGGGATGTCGCCGCTGTGCGAGAGCTTCGTGCGCGCCGATCAGATCGACAGCATGGAAGCCTTCTATCCGCTGCACGTGCTGGTGTGCGAGAGTTGCTTTCTCGTGCAATTGCGCGCGTATGTGAGCCCCGCGCAGATCTTCGACGATTACGCGTATTTCTCCTCGTACTCGACCTCATGGGTCGCCCACGCCAAAGCCTACTGCGAGATGATCACGCGGCGTTTGGGGCTGGGCCCACACAGTCTGGCGATCGAGATCGCGTGCAATGACGGCTACCTTCTGCAGCATTTTCCCGCATTGGGGGTGCCGGTGCTGGGGATCGAGCCGGCTGCGAACGTCGCCAAGGCGACGCAGGACAAGGGGCTGCCGGTGCATGTCGGCTTCTTCGGCCGGGCGCTGGCGCAAAATCTGGCTGCGGAGGGGCGGCGCGCCGATCTCATCATCGGCAACAACGTGCTGGCACACGTCCCGGATATCAACGACTTCGTCGGCGGGGTGCGCCACCTCTTGAAGCCCGAAGGTGTGGCGACGTTCGAGTTCCCCCATCTCGAGCGGCTGATCGCGGAAAACCAGTTCGACACAATCTATCACGAGCACTTCTCGTATCTCTCCGCCGTGGTGATCGAGCGGTTGGCCCGGATGCACGATCTGATGCTTTTCGATGTGGAGGAACTGTCGACCCATGGCGGGTCGCTGCGCATCTATTTGGCGCCGGCCGGGTCGTCGCATTCCGTGAAGGACAGCGTGCGGTGGCTGCTGGAACGGGAGGAGGCGCTCGGCTATCGCAGCCTTGCGGGCTATCAGGGCTTCCAGCAGCAGGTGCAGCAGACCAAGCGTGCGCTGCTCTCATTCCTCATTGCGGCGAAGAACGAGGGCAAGCGCATCTGCGGCTATGGGGCGCCGGGCAAAGGCAACACGCTGCTCAACTACTGCGGGATTGGCCCAGACTTCCTGGACTTCACGGTCGATCGCAACCCCTACAAGCACGGCCGGTACACGCCGGGCATGCGAATTCCGATTTTGCCTGTGGAGGCGATCGACGCGGCGAGGCCCGATCTCATTCTGATCCTGCCGTGGAACCTCAAGTCGGAGATTGTCGGGCAGATGCGTCACGTGGCCAAATGGGGGGCCAAGTTCATCGTTCCGATCCCGACAGCAACGGTGATCGATCCCGCGAGCTGGGCGAAAGCCTGAGCTGTCACCGGCGACCTCGACCATGGCCATGGTCGAGGCGCCGAATGACGTGATTTGAAGATCGCCTTACTGCGATCCGGCCGTGCGCACGGTCCAATCGCCTTCGGAGCTGCGACGCGCCGATGACGAGCCGCGCGGCCGGCCGACACGACCCGAGCTCGATGCGACGGTCACGCTACCGCCGCTCCAGCCGCGGCTGAAGCGGACATAGGGGCCGTTGTCGATGTGGATGTGTCCGGTGCTGTAGGTTCCGACGCCACCGTTGTGGTTGGCGTTCAGCCACGCGACGACCGCGGCGTACTTGCCTGGTGGCGGCCTGAAGTCGACGGCGCGGCACCAGCGGTGGTAGCTGGGCTTGCCAGTGCCGGCGATGGTGGCTCCAGGACGGTGGGTCGAGATCACTTGGATCGCGCCGAAATTGCTTCGGATTTGCGACAGGCGGTTCTGCAGGTCGCTCGGCAGGCACGCGTGTGCGGAGCCGAGGGTGACGAGAGGCAAGCAAATGCCGGCGGCAGCCGCGAGGGCGCGGCGCGAGAAATACGTCATGAGGGTTCCCCCTGATTTTCAGTTGAGCTGGCCGCTTCGGTGTCGCGCGATCGGAAAGGGCGACGTGGAAGCCCCGTAGCCAGCACGAGTGAGACGCTCCACCGCAATCGCCAGTGGGAGCAAATCGACACTAGCTGCGATCGGCGCGAGCGCATTCCAAAACGTTCGAATTAGTTAACAGCTGTATCAAACGCGGACTGTCGATCAGCAGCATGAGCACGCTCCGATTCCGGTCTCCTCGATTGACTGGGCTGTGACGCGCGTGCGAGCGTGGCCGCAATCATGAACAACTACGAGCTGGAGATACGAATGGCCGGTTGCATGGACGGCAAGGTACTGATCGTGACGGGCGCGGGCCGCGGCATCGGCCGCGAGATGGCGCTGCTCGGCGCCAAGGAAGGCGCCAAGGTGGTCGTCAACGATCTGGGCGGCAGCGTCGACGGCGAGGGTGGCGCGAGCCAGGCACCGGCCGAGGAGGTGGTGGCCGAGATCAAGAAGCGCGGTGGGCAGGCCGTCGCCAACTTCAACTCGGTGGCCGACCCCGCGAGCGCCCAGGCGATCGTCAAGGCGGCCATCGACAGCTTCGGCCGCGTCGACGCGGTGATCAACAACGCCGGCATCCTGCGCGATCGTATCTTCCATCGCATGTCGATCGAGGACTGGAAGCAGGTGATCGACGTGCACCTGAATGGCGCCTTCTACGTCTCGCGGGCGGCTGCCAACTACTTCAAGGAGCAGGAATCGGGCGCCTTCGTGCACTTCACCTCGACCTCTGGTTTGATCGGAAACTTCGGGCAGGCAAACTATGCCGCCGCCAAGCTGGGTATTGTCGGCTTGTCGAAGGGAATCGCGCTCGACATGGCGCGGTTCAATGTGCGCTCGAACTGCATCTCGCCGTTCGCCTGGAGCCGCATGATCGGCACGATTCCGACCGACACGCCCGAGCAGCAGGCGCGCGTCGCGAAAATCCAGAAGATGACGCCGGACAAGATCGCGCCGCTGGCGATCTTCCTTGTGTCGGATCTGGCGAGGGGCGTGACCGGGCAGATCATGGCCGCCCGCATGCACGAGCTGTTCCTCTTCAACCAACATCGCCCGATCCGTTCGGTGCACTCCGAGTCGGGCTGGACGCCCGCCAAGATCGCCGAGATCGCGCTACCGGCCATGAAGCAGCACTTCACGCCCAACGAGCGCTCGGCCGACGTGTTCAGCTGGGATCCGACGTAAGCGGGCGTTGCCAAAGGAGAAAGGCCACGAGAGAGAGGGCCGGCGGACATCGAGTGGCTGCGTCGCGACTGACGCTGTCGTGGGTCCCGGCCTTCGCCGGGATGACGATGCGCGCAATCGGTTTCGGTGATGGTCCAGGACGAGAAGTGCCCTGCGTGTACATTCTCGCCAGTCGCCGCGATGGCGTTCTCTATGTCGGCGTTACCAGCGATCTTGAAGGTCGCATGTGGGAGCACGTCAACGAGGTCTACGCGGGATTTACGCAAAAGTACGGCATCAAACAGCTTGTCTACTACGAGGTCCACGAGAACATGGATGATGCCATCATCCGCGAGAAGCGTATCAAGGAGTGGAAACGCGCGTGGAAGGTTCGGCTCATCCATTCGTTCAATCCCGAGTGGCGCGACCTCTATGATCGGGAGACGGGCGAGATTGCCGAGGGGCCGGCGGACCGGGCGAGGGCACGTCGCGATTGACGCTGTCGTGGGTCCCGGCCTTCGCCGGGATGACGACGCTGGATGACGACGCACGCACACATTCATCGTCCCGGCGAATGCCGGGATTGTGACCGCGGCCCGTTCGCTTAAGATGGGTCAGCCGCCAACTTGGGATGCACGCCATGCCCCAGATGCCCCCGAATAAAGACATCAACGTCCTCTTCGCGCATGTCGCTTACGAGTTCGCGGAGCCGTTCACGGCGCGCAAGACGGGTATGAGCTTCAAGATCGCGCGCAATTTCGCCGAGCTCGAGGCGATGCTGCCGAGCGCGGACGTGCTCTCGGTCTCCATGATGTGGAAGAACGAGCTGGCACCGACGGCGAAGCGGCTGAAGCTGATCCAATCTATCAGCGCGGGCACCGATCAGTACGACAAGGGCGTGCTGAAGGCGCATGGCATCCGGCTGGCGAGCGGGCAGGGTGTCAACGCCAACGCGGTGGCAGAGCATGCCATTGCGCTGATGCTATCACTGTCGCGGCAGCTGCATTTCCTGCGTGACTTCCAGGGGGAGCCGCATTGGCGGCCCATGCAAGGCGACAGGCGCATCCGCGAGGACGAGATCGAAGGCAAGACGGTGTTGATCGTCGGCATGGGCGGTATCGGCCAGCGCCTGGCCAAGCTCTGCAAGGCGTTCGGCATGACGGTGCTCGGCACGCGCCGTGATCCAGCGAAGGGTGGCGGCGCGGCCGACGAGATCCACAGCGACAAGGACCTGATGAAGCTCTTTCCGCGAGCAGATTTCGTGGTGCTGACCACCGCGCTGACGCCCGAAACGACGGGGTTGATCGGCGCGGCACAGTTGGCAGCGATGAAGCCGACGGCGTTCCTGGTCAACGTGGCGCGGGGCAAGGTCTGCGACGAGGCGGCGCTGACGTCGGCACTGGCGGCGAAGAAGATCGCCGGCGCGGCGCTCGACGTAACGGTGGAGGAGCCGCTCGTGGCCTCGTCCCCGCTCTGGTCGATGCCGCATGTAATCGTGACGCCGCATTCGGCGGGTGAGACCGTGCGATACGAGGACCGCGTGATCGATCTCCTGATCGAGAACGTCGGCCGTCTGCAGCGCGGCGAAACCAAGCTTGCGAACGAGATCGTCTAGCTCAGTCCTTTTTAGTCCATTCCAGCAGCAGAGAGAACTTGCCATGGGCCACGGCGCGCCAATTCCGATCCTCATGCTGAGTGCCGCCGATATCATGCGGCTCGTGGATGCTGAGAAAGCGCTGACGGCGCTAGTGAAAGGTTTCAAGGCGCTGAGCCGCGGCGAAATCCAGGCGCCGCCACGACCAAAAGTCGACGGGCCCGATCACACGTTCATGCTGTCCATGCTAGCCTACGGGCCCGGCCAGATGATCACGCAGAAGTCGGTCGGCGTGTTCCATGATAATCCGGCCAAGGGGCTGACCAGCCATCAAGCGCTGGTGACGCTGTTCGATGAGAGAACCGGCGTTCCGCTCGCCATTCTCGAGGGCGGCAGCTTGACCGGTGTGCGCACGACAGCGGGCGCGGTGCTTTCGGTTCGAGAGCTTGCTCGGCGCGATGCGTCAGTGGCCCTCGTGGTCGGCGGCGGTGTGCAGGCCGAGGAACATGTGCGGCAGCTGAACGTGGCACGGCCATTTCGCGAGGTGCGGGTCTGGGCAAGAAAACCGGAGGTCGCGAAGCGCCTCGCCGGACTCGCGCCCAACGCCATTGCGGTAACGAGCCTCGATCCTGCCGTGCGCGATGCGGACGTAATCTGCCTCACCACGGGCGCCAATACGGCTGTGATCGACGCCGGCTGGGTGAAGCCCGGTGTGCACGTGACGTCCGTCGGCTACGCGCCGCCAGGCAGCGAAGTGCCGCTGGCGCTGCTCGATCGCGCACGCGTCTTCGTGGAAGCGAAGAGCGCGTTCCAGCCGGCGCCTGTCGGATGTGCGGAGCTGGCTGGCCGCGATCCGGCGATGGGCGCCGAGCTCGGCGAGGTGCTGCTCGGTTTGAAGCCCGGGCGCCAGTCCGAGAGCGAGATCACGCTTTACAAGTCCATGGGCAATGCCATGGAGGACATGGTGATCGCGAACCTCGCCTACTCCGAGGCCAAACGCACCGGCGCGGGTCAGGTGGTGATGTTGTGAGTGAGGTTTCCGCGTCGCATGTGGTGAGGCAAAGCGTGTGTTGGGCGGTCCGGACTCGTTGCCGCCCCTCACCCTCACCCTCTCCCCGTTCGCGCGTCATCCGCCGTGCCCGTTGCTCTTTCTCGTCCGCGCGACGGGGGAGAGGGGACGAGAGTCGCTTTCAAAGCTTTGCATGTGGGTCGCTCGATCGAAGCGAGCGCTGCACGAGGGCAGTAATGTGATTGCGAGCTATCAAAAGCAATGAGTCTCCTCCCCCCCATGCTCTGCACTTGCATGGGGAGAGGGATAGGGTGAGGGTCGGACACACACGAGTCCGGAACCGCGCCGCTTGCTCCCGCGATTGCGCATTGATGCCCCGTTGTACGGCACGCGCCTTCGCACGGCGCACGGGCACGACGGAAAATTTTGATCGTCCGCGAGCACGGCTTCGAGGGCGTCGATGTTGCCGTGAATGTCGGCAATGGCTGCGAAGCGCATCGACGTGCCCGTGCTCAGTTCGTCTGCTTCTTGCCCCAGATCTGCTCGAGGCGGGCGTCGCGGCCGCAGCCGTGGCGGTAGTAGGAATAGCGCAGCGGGTTTTTCTGGTAATAGTCCTGGTGGTAGTCCTCGGCGGCGGTGAAGGGCCCAGCGTCGCGGATAGTGGTGACGATCGGCTGCTTCAGGATGCCGGACTTCTCGAGCTCGGCCTTGGAGGCGAGGGCCGCCGCTTTCTGCTCGGGCGTGTGCGTGAATATGGCGGTCGTGTAGCTCTCGCCTTTGTCGCAGAACTGGCCTTCCGCGTCGTGGGGATCGATGGTTTTCCAGAAATAATCCACGAGCTTGCGATAGCTGACCTTCTGCGGGTCGAAGGTGACCTGAAGAACCTCCAGGTGACCGGTGCCACCGGCCGTCACTTGCTTGTAGGTCGGGTTCGGTGTCTTGCCGCCCATGTAGCCCGAGACGGTTGCGATGACGCCCGGTACCTTGTCGAAATCCGCCTCGACGCACCAGAAGCAGCCGCCGGCGAAGGTCGCAACCTCCTGGCCCGGAGCGGGTGCCGGCGGCGGCTTCGTCTGCTGGGCCTCAACACCGCCCTGCAGCAGGGCGGCGACAGCACCAAGCGTGGCGAGCACAAGAGCGATCAGAACTGGGCGGCGCATGGCGGGCTCCAAGGTGGCCTCCGCGTTCGGCTCCACGCGGAGACATCATGACTGGGTCGGCTTCAGGAAGTCGCGCCGGCGTTACGACTTGCCGTCCGACTTGGGCACGAACTTCATGGCGACGCCGTTCATGCAATAGCGCAGTCCGGTCGGCTTCGGCCCGTCGTCGAACACATGGCCGAGATGGCCGCCACAAGTCGCACAATGCACCTCGGTGCGCACCATGAAGAACGAGCGGTCCTGCTTGGTGCCGACGGCGTTCTCGACGGGCTGCCAGAAGCTCGGCCAGCCGGTACCGCTGTTGAACTTGGTGTCAGACTTGAAGACCAGCGTATCGCAGCCTGCGCAGCGGTACTCGCCCTCGCTGTACTGCTTGTCGAGCGGGCTCGTGAAGGCACGCTCGGTGCCATGGTCGCGCAGCACGTAGTACTGCTCCGGTGTCAGGATCTTCTTCCACTCCTCGGGTGTCTTTTTCACTGGAAAGTCCTTGCTGGCTGGATCGGCGGCTTTGACGTTGGCTAATGAGAACAGGGTAAGCGCGGCGGTGGCTACCGTGCCGGTGCCGAAGGTGCGACGGTTGAACATGGGCTGGCTCGGAATGTTCGTTGTTGGCTTGGCCGGGTTGCGGCTTGACGGAACACGCACCATTCACCCGGCAAGGTGTTAGATAAGCCGCGTTGCGTCTTTGACCAAATCACTCCTGGTCACGACTTGGAGATTTTTTCGCGAGCCGCGCGCAGGCGGATCGGCTGTTGGACACGCAGCCCCCATGAAACCGGGGCTGAGCGTCGCCATTCAATGCAAGCGTGCCATGGTATTGCGCGATGCGCTGGCGGCGCCTTCCAGCTAGGCGCGCGGGAGCGAGGCCGGCCATGGCAAGCCGCAGCCCAGGCACGTAACCCCCAAATTGCCGGGCCGGAATTGGCCCTCGGACGGTCCAAGAGCTGTTAAGCTTAATAGATACAATTGGATATATGTTTCACGTGAAACATTATCCGGCCTCGGACGGATCGCATGGCCAATGCAAGGGGCAGCCCGGGTCTGAGCTGCGCGGACGGCACCGCCTTGGCGGCGCGGATGAGCCCGATCCACGTGAAACGAGCGTCAGTTGGTCAGCGGCACCGTTATGATCAGCACGTCCGCCCGCTCCACGTGAAACGAGCGTCAGGCATCGCAGAGATCAGACGCTCGGACCGCCCTCAAGAGCGAACCGGTCCTTGATGCGCCGGAAGAGGCGGTCGCGCACGTCGCGGTAGGCATCGAGGATCTGCTCTCGGCTGCCCTGGCCCTGCATCACCGAGGCGTCGAACGTCGGCCAGTACTCGACCTCGACCGCCATCGTGCGGGTGAGCTCCAAGGCTTGGTGGTGCGCCTCGGGCGAGAGCGTGATGATGAGGTCGAACGAGGTGTCGTGGAGGTCCGCCAGCGTGTTCGGCGTGTGCTGCGACACATCGATGCCGATCTCATCCATCACTGCTGCGACGAAACCGTCCGCGACGCCCGCGCGCACGCCGGCGGAGGCCACGTAGACACGCTGCCCCGCCAGATGCCGCAGGATCGCCGCCGCCATGGGCGAGCGCACTGCGTTCAGCGTGCACGCGAAGAGGACGGACGCGGGCAGCTCGCGCGTTGGCGCAGACCGGCCCGGGACCCCGTCCTCCATCCCGCTCACCCTTTCCAGTGCAGCGCACAGATGAGCGTGAAGAGGCGTCGCCCCGTTTCGTGGTCGAGCGCAAGTTTTCCCGTGAGCCGTTCGATCAAAATGCTGCTGCCTTCGTCGTGAAGTGCGCGGCGGCCCATATCGATGGTTTGGATGCGCGATGGGGGCGCGTTGCGGATCGCCTGGTAGTAGGTGTCGCAGACGATGAAGTAATCCTTGATCGTCTTGCGCAGCGACGACAGCGCCATCATCACGGTGAAGGTTCCGTCCTTTCCGGGCGTGCCGACCGTGAAGATCAGGCGGTCCTCCGATATCGAGAGATCCAGAGTATAGGGCCCGTCGTCGCGGCCCTCGACGGCGAAGTGATTGGCCTCGAGAATGTCGTAGATCGCCACCTCGCGCTCATGCACGATGTTGGCGTTGGCGCGGCTGATCGATTTCTCGTCGAGCGTGATCTTGACCAGGCGATCGCGCGGTGGCTCCGGCGCGTGTGGAGCTCCACCATCGGGCGTCTCGCCTGGGTCGCGCTCGCTCATGTGCCGTCCTCGCTGATGCCGAGACGGATCGCGACCGAGCGGCGGTGCGCTTCGAGGCCCTCCGCGCGGGCGAGCGCCATCGCGGCAGGCCCCAACGCCGCGAGCGCGTTCTCATTCAGGCGCAGCAGCGAGGTACGCTTCATGAAATCGAGCACGCCGAGGCCGGATGAGAAGCGGGCGCTGCGGGCGGTCGGCAGCACGTGATTGGAGCCGGCAACGTAATCGCCGATCACCTCGGGCGTGTTGCTGCCGAGGAAAATCGCGCCGGCGTTGTTGATCCGGGCCGCCAGCTGGTCGGGAGTCCGCGTCGCGATCTCCAGATGCTCGGCCGCAATGCGATCCGCCAAAGGTGCTGCCTCGTCCAGCGAGCGGAGCAGGATCGTTGCGCCGAACACGCGCCAGCTTTCGCCCGCGATGTTCGCTTTCGGCAGCGACTGCAGCTGCCGGTGAACCGCTGCTTCCACTTGATCGGCGAAGGCCGCGTCGTCCGTCATCAGGATCGATTGCGCTGCCGTGTCGTGCTCGGCCTGAGCCAAGAGATCGGCCGCGATCCACGCCGGATCATTGTTGCGATCGGCGATGATGAGCACCTCGGACGGACCCGCGATGGAATCGATGCCGACAACGCCGTAGACCTGCCGCTTCGCCGCCGCGACGTAGGCATTGCCCGGCCCCACGATCTTCACCACCGGCTTGATCGTCTCGGTGCCATAGGCCAGTGCCGCCACCGCCTGCGCGCCGCCGATGCGGTAGATCTCGTCGACACCCGCGAGATGCGCTGCCACCAGCACCAGCGGATTGAGCGTGGCACCAGGCGCGGGCACCACCATTGCCACACGTGAAACGCCGGCGACCTTGGCCGGCACCGCGTTCATCAGCACCGAGCTCGGGTACGAGGCCATGCCGCCGGGCACGTAGAGCCCCACGGCATCGACCGGCGTCCAGCGCGAGCCGAGCTCGGCGCCGGTCGCATCGACGTAGCGATCGTCGGCCGGCCTCTGGCGGAGATGGTGGCTCCGGATGCGATCGCGGGCCAGCGTCAGCGCTGCCATCGTCTCATTGTCCGCGCCCGCGACGGCGGCAGCGATCTCGTCCGCTGCAACGCGCAGGCCCTTCGCCGAGACGTCAAAGCGGTCGAACTTTTCAGTGAGTGCGACCAGGGCCGCATCGCCCTTTGCACGCACCTCTGCAATGATCGCGCGCACTGTCTGGTCGACTTCCTCCGACGCCTCGCGCTTCATGCCGAGGAAGTCCCGGAAGCTGGCCTCGAAGTCGGCGTCGGCGGTGCGCAATCGCAACGGCATTGGCTATGGGCAGAGACTGCCCCTCCTTGAGGTGGCGGAGCGCTGTTACGACTCGGGATGCCTTGGCCGGGAGCGGACCCGCCACTGCGGTCCGAGATCCCGGAGCTCCGCCTCGATGCATTCGACCTCGAGCCGAATGCCCGCTCCGCCCGAGAACAGCAAGGTCACTGCGCCGGCCGGATCGCCGGCAGCCTTGGCCTCGAACTGCAATGCGAGCAAAGACAACACATCACCCGGCCGCCTGAGATCAATGCCAGAAACCTTCGCACTGAGCACCCGCTCGAAGCGAAGCGCCGCTTGCCGACGCTCCGGCTTCACCTTGCCGTCTTTCAGAGCGCCTTGCCAGTCGAACCTGCTCAGCACCGCGGCGAATCGCTTCGCTCTGGGTTGATACACCATGTCGCCGACCTTCAGGATCGCGTCCTGAACGTGCGTGGAGACGACGCCCAAATCCTCGGCGTCGAATGCAATAAGAGTTAGCTTGTCCATAGGTCTCAACGGGACAGTAGGCGCCGCGTTCCGGGCGCATCGGCGGAGTGATAGCCGCGCCCACGGTGCAACGCAACATGTGCAGGTCTCGCGTGCAGGTGCGCAAGTACAACGCGGACTACCGGCGACAGCAGTGGAACGTCCCGCACGCAACTATGCACAAAGGCGTGGATCTCCGTGCCGGCACCGAGCCCAACGACACCGACCGGTGCCATGTGGCAGCGCCGCGACTATTCCAAGTGTCCCCTGAGCTCAGGCCTTCACCAGTGGCATCACCTCTTCGGCGAAGCGCTGCACGGTGTCGAGCGTTTGATTGAGCGACGGCGCTTGGAACGACAGGTTCACATGCGTGATGCCGATCTTCGCCAGAGCCGCTGCATCGGCCGCGAGATCGGCGGGTGCCCCCGTGAACATCCGTCGTGGCGTGTCGTGGCCCTTCTCGGGCCGGAACTCCACGGGCGCGAAGAACACGTAGGCACGCGTCAGTTTCGAGGGATCGCGTTTCTCCGCCGCCATCATCTGCTCGAGCTTTTTGTAGCCGGCCGCAAGGCGCTCCGGCGTGTCGAGGCGATTCTCCGGGTTGCGCGAGCCCGGATACCAGCCATCGCCGAGGCGCGCAGCGCGTCGCATCGCGGCCGGACTCTCGCCACCGATCCAGATCGGCAGATGCGGATGCTGCAGCGGCTTCGGCTCGAACACGATGTCCTTGAATTTCACGTGCTTGCCTTGGAACGCGGGCGCTTCTTTTGTCCAGAGCTCGCGGAAGGACTGGATGTACTCGTCGGTGACGCGGCCCCGGTCGTCGTAAGGCCGTGTATCCAGAGCCTCGAACTCCTCGCGCAGCCAGCCGGCGCCGCAGCCGACGATCAGGCGGCCACCCGAGAGCACGTCGGCCGTGGCGAGCATCTTGGCTGTCAGCACCGGCGGGCGATGCGGAACCACCATCACCGACGACATCAGCTTGATCCGTTTCGTGACACCGGCGAGGAACGCGAGCGTCGTCAGCTGATCGAAGCAATGGCCGAGCGTCTCCACGCCGAGCTTGCCGGTCTCGTTATAGGGATAGCGCGACGCGTTGTTTCGCGGCACCACGAGGTGATCCGACACCGACAGGAATCCGAAGCCGAGCCGGTCCGCCGCCTCACCGAGCGCGAGATAGCCTTCGCGTGACGACAGTGCGCCGCGCGGTGACGAATTGATGCCGAACTGAATCATTATGGCCTCACACGTTGGTGTCAGACCCGTCTGGGTCCGACACCTTTGACACTTGCGACCAGCTCAGCTCCAGGCGACCGAGTAAATGTCCTTCACCGGGCCTGGCAGCGGCGAGAACTGCCACGTGTTGCCGCCGTCCTCGGTGGTGAACACCTCGCCTTCGTAACGGGCGCCGATAGCGACATTGTTCGGGTTCGAGTTCGACAGCCCGATCGACATCACCGTGCCGTGCACCTGCACCTTGTCGAAGCGCTTCCAGGTCTTGCCGGCATCCGAGCTCTTGTAGACGCCGCCGTCCTTCGACGCTGCCGCCACGGAGAGCGCGCAATAGACCGTGCTCTTGTCTTGGGGGCTAGCCTTCACGTCGCGGCCGTAGGTGACTGGCGAGTAGCGGCCGACCTGCTTGTCAGACCAGGTTAGCCCCTTGTCGCGGCTCTCGAAGAGGCCCATGCGGCAGGCGAGCACGATCGCATCCGGGTCCGCGGGGCTGATCGTGATCGCGTGGCCGTCGAGCATGCCTTCCTGTGTGCTCTCGGTCGCGATCTTGCTCTGAAGATGCGGCAGGTCGCCGAGCTTCGCGAGATGCTCGCTGCAATCCTCCCACGTCTCGCCGAAGTTCATCGACCGCATCGCGCCTGCGATCTCCAAGGCGGCGTAGACCTCATCGGGACGCGTCGGGTGCTGCACCATGCGCATCACGCGATGGGCGAAGGGGCCGGTGCAGCGCGACTTCACCGGCGGCGTCGCCATCTTCTTCCAGCTCTGCCCCTTGTCCTCGCTGCGGTAGACCATCAGCGGCGAGCCGCCGGCGAGAATGCGATTGGGGTTGCGGCTGTCGACCTGGAACGACCAGATCTGCATGTCGTTGTCAGGAAACGCCGCACGCCTGAACGTCGCGCCGGCATCGGTCGAGACATAGACGCCGTTCTTGGTGCCGGCGAGCACGACTTGTGGATCGGACGGGTGCACGTTGACCGTATAGGTCTCGACGTCAGGCAGTACGTTCGACCATTCGCCACTCGACGCGCTGCGCCGGAACACGCCAACTTTGCCGATGGCCTCGGGCCGGCCGACATAACCGGCGACGCCGGCGTAAAGATAGGACTGTGCCATTCTCGTTCCTCCTGATGGTTCTGGCGGGGTCAGACCCCTGACCCGATTCTGGCGGGGTCAGACCCCTGACCTGAAATGTTGCAGTTCTGGCCTCGGCGTCGCGTGTCAGGGGTCTGACCCCTTCTCCCCTGACCCGAAATGTTGCAGTTCTGGCCTCGGCGTCGCGTGTCAGGGGTCTGACCCCTTCCTCTCCCCGGCGGGGTCAGACCCCTGACCCGAAATGTTGCAGTTCTGGCCTCGGCATCATGTGTCAGGGGTCTAACCCCTTCCTCCCCTGACCCGAAATGTCGCGCTCAGGGGTCTGACCCCTTCCTCCCTTCCTCCTGTTTACGAAAGCTTGAAGGCTTGCCGAGCGATCAGCAGCCACTTGCCATCGCGCTTCTGCCACACTTGCATTGCGCCGACGTTGAAAGGATTTGTCTTGCCGCCTGATTCCGCCTCGCCCTTGAAGACGTGCCGCACGACGGCATTGACACCCACGATCGAAATTTTCACGTCCTCGATCGAGAGGGTCTTGTAGACGGTCTTCTTGCCGCCGACGATATCGATGACCTCGGCCTTGTTCTCCACCTTGCCGCTGGAATGGACGTAGGTGAGCTCGTCTGCGAGCAAGTCCTTGAGAGCGGCCGCATCGGCGCTTGCCAGCGCTTTACCGAGCGCCTGGACGGCTTCTGCGACGGCCTTTTCATCTGCGGCATTGGCGCGGGCGATCTCGGAGGCAAGGGCCAAAGACGCGGTCGCGAGTGTCGCCGTTGCCATTAGCGAGCGTCGGGAGAGAGACATTGCGAACTCCTCAATCACAAGCAGACATTCAGGGGAAACAACCGGCGAAAAGCGGAATTCTCGCCGGTTGTCGACAATGAGCGTGTGTCGGATCAGGTCTTCGGCGGGAAGATGTGCGCCTGGCGGCCATAGATCTTCCACTTGCCGTCAGCGCCTTTCTGCCAGACCTGGAACACGCCGATGCGCGTCTGCGTGGTCTTGCCGTCGAGCTCGTTCTCGGATTCCCAGATGTGGCGGGCGACGGCAGAGTTGCCGTTCACCTGGACGCGGATGTCGGAATACTCGAGCTTTTTCGGAACGGCTTTGTTGTCAGCGACAGCCTTCAGAAACTCTCCCTTGTTCTCAATTTTGCCCGCGGAGTGACCGTAGTTGAGATCCTCCGAAACCAGTTCGGCGAGTGCTTTCGTGTCTTTCGCGAACATTGCTTTGCGAAACGCCTCGATATTCGCCTTGATCGCGGCTTCATCGCCGTTGGCCAGCGCAACCGAGCTTGCAACGACAGGAGCCAGTGCTGCGCCAGCGGCAGCAAGGCCCAAGTGACGACGTGAAAGCTTCATGGGGTTCCTCCTCGTGTGTTCGCGCTGGACCGAGAACCGGCCCCGCAGCGTCACGGGGCTGAGGTTACGCTCGCGCCCAAGGCCGCGGCAAGGCCGGGCCGATGCAGGGAGCAGTGAGCAGCACCGCGATTTACGCCTGCGATCGGGAGCTTCGGTTCGCGATGCGGGCCGGATGAGCTGGCGGAAGTTTCGCCGTTAGAGCGACGGTTTCACCAGCTCGGCGAGCGTGCGCGCGTGGCGGCACATGTCCAGATCGGTGCCGGGGCGGCCGGACAGCAGGCACGCGATCGGCAATCCGCTGGAGGTCTTGCCTGCCGGCACCGTCACAATCGGACCGCCGAGCGCGGTCCAGGGCGAAATATATTTGGGATCTCCGGTCCAGGCGAGGCCGTGCGGAGCGGGTCCCGGGGCCGCGGGCCAGAGATAGAGATCAGCGTCGGAGAGCCTGTCGAAGAAGACCTCGCGCATCGTGTCGATTTCAAGCCGCATCTCGAGATAGGCCGCGGTGTCGATCTTCAAGCCGTCCGCCACCGCGCCCAGAATTTTCTCGCCCACCATGCCCTGCGGATGATCGCGCAGAAACGCCAGCGCGCGCCCTGCTTCGTAGAGCATGGTCTGGCGCTGCAACTCGAACAGCCGCCGAAACGAGATCGGCGACACGCGTCCCTCGACCTTGTGCCGCCCGCGCAAGAAATCGGTCGCAACGCGCGCCATGGAGCCTTGGACCTCGCTCGTGGCATCGCCGAGGTGATGATCCTCCGGCACGATGACTCGGATCGACGTTGTCGTGCCGCTGGGTCGCAAAAAGCGCGGCGCCACCGCCTCGAACGCGGCAACGGCGTCGTCCACCGTATAGCCGTAGAAGCCCGGCGTGTCGTAGGAGGGTGCCAGCGGTGCGATCCCGAAGGTCGGCATCGACCGCGTCGTCGGCTTGAACGCCGCGATGCCGCAGTAGGCCGCCGGCCGGTTCACCGACGCGACCGTCTGCGTGCCGATCGCGATCGGCGCCATTCCCGCCGCCACCGCTGCCGCCGAACCTGACGACGAGCCGCCGGGCGTGTGCTCCAGATTGTGCGGGTTGCGCGCGGGCGAGGGATCGAAGAACGCATATTCCGTCGTGTGCACCTTGCCGAGCGGGATGGCGCCCTGCCGGCGCAACTGCAGCACGATCTCCGCGTCGTTGGTCGCAGGCTTGGCATCGGCGCGCGACAGGCTCTGGCAGCGCGTCGGGATGCCTTCGACGTCGATGATGTCCTTCACCGCCACCGGGATGCCGTGCAGGGGCCCGAGGATGCGCCCGTCTTTCACTTGTTTCTCACGCTCCGCCGCAAGCTTCAGCGCCCGTGCGCCATCGACCTCGCGCCAGCATTGGACGTGCGGATCGGCCTCCGTGATCCGCGCCAGATACCGCTCCACCAGCTCGACCGGCGAGAGCCGCCCCTCCGCGATTTCCTGCGCCAGCAGGCGTACGCGACCTGGGTCTTGGACATAGGATTGCTTTGCATTTGCGGGCGTGGCCACCGGGCAACCTCCATCGTTTGAAAGCGCGCAATCCTAGAGGCCAATTCACTTCAGGCGTCAATTTTCCCGGGTTTCAACGCCCGGGACGTCTCCGCGCCGGCACGAATTCTGCTTTACGGGCCGCCGATCCATGGCAGACTTCGCTGACCACCTCTCGACTCGCCACTTGCCTCGTTTGGGGACTTCTAATGAGCACGGCCACCGCAGCCCTGAGCAGCACAACTGCGATCGACCTCTCGGACGGCCGCACATTTGCGAACGGCTTCCCGCACCCGCATTTCACCTGGGCCCGCGCCCATGCTCCGATCTACTGGCACGAGCCGACGCCCGAGACGCCGCAGGGCGAGGGTTTCTGGGTGATGAGCCGGCACGAGGACGCGATGGCTATCGCCACTGACCCCGAGACGTTCTCGTCCGATAAGGGCGGCAAACGCACCGGCGGCGGCACGGGTCTGCAGGACGACCGTCAGGCCGGCGCCATCATGATCTGGATGGACGATCCGAAGCACAAACGCTTCCGGGCGCTGGTCAACAAGGGCTTCTCCGCCCGCTCGATCCTCGAGATGGAGGCGGAGCTCAGGCGCCGCGCGGTGGCGCTCATTGAGGCGTTTCCGGAGAACGAGCCCTTCGACTTCGTCTCCCGCTTCTCGCGCGACCTGCCGCTGCAGGCGATCTGCCTTCTGCTCGGCGTGCCGCAGGAGGAGCGCGCGATGCTCGCCGAGTGGGTCGATGCCGGCGTCGCCGAGCCATCGGGCGAGATCATCTCGCGGCAGTATGCGAAGAAAGTGCAGGACTATGGCTACGCGCTGATCGCCAAGAAGCGCGCCAATCCGGCCGACGATATCCTCTCGAAGATCATTGCGGCGCGATTGGAGCCCGGCGAGGAGGGGCATGAAGGGGGTCCGCTCACCGACCGCGAGCTGGTCAACTTCTTCATGCTGCTGTTTCCCGCTGGTGCCGAGACGACGCGCAGCGCGATCGGCGGCGGCATTCGGGCGCTGATGGACCATCCGGACCAGATGGAGCGGCTGCGCACCGCCGACACCCAGCAGTTTCGCCTGGCGCTCGAGGAAATCCTGCGCTGGACGACGCCTACCATCTTCAAGCGGCGCACGGCCACCCGCGATACCGATTTTAAAGGACACAAGATCAGAGAAGGTGACAAAGTCACCTACTGGGAAATGTCCGCCAACCGTGACGAGCGCGTCTTCGTCGAGCCGTTCCGATTCGATTTGGCCCGCACGCCGAACCTGCATCTCTCGTTCGGTTTCGGCACGCATGTCTGCCTCGGAGCGAGCCTCGCCCGCATGGAGATGCGGATTGCGTTCCAGGAGCTGCTCTCGCGTGTCGAGACATTCAAGGCCGAAGGCCCGATCGACTGGATGCCCTCCAACCGCCTCCTCGGCATCCGCCGCATGCCGCTGAGCGTCAGGAAGCGCGCAATTTGAGGGCACGCCGGACGGTGACATAATATCCGACGGCACCGGTCGGGGTCAGACCCATGGGTCTGACCCCTGGACGACAGCTCCCGTGATCTGCAGCACCATCCGCCGAAGCGCTATAGCCGGCCGTTCGCGGAGTGTCCTAAGCTTTGCTCTGCCACACGTCGTGCGCGCCAACGCGCGATCCGGGTACAGGGAGGCGACACTGACTGCATCAGCCCACTATCCGTTCGATCCGGCCAAGACGCGGGACGGCTACGGTGCCATCGATATCGTGGTCAACTATTACACGCCCCGCGTCATCCAGGAGAAACGGGTTCCGACCGATGATGCGTTCCGCGATCAGGTCCGCATGACTGGCTCCAACCGGAGCGGCCTCGCACCCGAGCATTACATCGAAAAGATGGATCGGGCCGGGATCGAACGCTCGCTGCTCGTCGCCGCCCGCTGTGGCGATCGCCGCATGAGCACATCGACCGAGATTCCATACGAATATGTCTACGAGACATGCCAGGCGTTCCCGCACCGGTTTTCGGGACTGGCTGGAATCGACCCGCTCCGCGGTATTGCGGGACTCAAAGAGCTCGACCGCGCCGTGCACGAGTACGGCTTCGTCGGCGCGCATCTCTATCCGCATTGGTTCGGCCAGCCGCCGGAGGCGGCGATCTACTATCCCTACTATGCGCGCTGCGCGGAGCTCGGCATCCCCATCATGATGCAGGTCGGCCAGTGCCTCGTCTACCGATCGGACAACCGGCTCGCGACAGTGGCGCGTCCGATGGCGCTGGATCGCATCGCCATCGATTTTCCGGAGCTGACGATCATCGGCATTCACCTCGGCTACCCCTGGACCGAGGAGATGATCAGCGTCGCCAACAAGCACAGCAACGTCTACATGAGCGGCGACGCCTACGCGCCGAAGCACTGGGGCGCATCGGCCGTCCATTTCGCCAACACCTACGGGCAGGACAAGTTCCTGTTCGGCACGGACTGGTGGGTCATCGATCCCGAGCGGGCAATGTTGGAGATCCACGACTTCGACATGCGGCCCGTGCCAAAGCGCAAATTGCTGCGCGACAACGCGCTCAAGGTCTTCAAGCTGCCGAGGCTCGCTTGAATGCCCCGGCGGCCGTTCGCTCTGACAGGACCACTCCAAGGAGTACACCCATGCCACGATTGCCGATCCCAACCGATACGGACAGCTTCCCAGAGGAAACGCGCGCGGCCGTGCGCCACATTCGCGCGACACGGAAAACCACTCCGCCGCCGTCGAGCTACCTCACCTATGCTGGCCGTGCCGGCGCCCTGCTCTCCGATCTTGTCGAGCATCTGCGGTACCGGACGTCGCTGACGGCGGCCGAGTCGGAGCTTGCGATCTGCACGGCCGCGCGCGCCGCCAACGCCGACTACATCTGGAGCGCGCACTGCCGGCTCGGCAAGGAGGCGGGCACGCGCGAGGAAGCGCTGCACGTGGTCGACATCTATGCGCCGGTCGACGGCCTGAAACCCGACGAAGCGCTCATCATCCGCTTTGGACGCGAGCTATTGGAGACACCGCGCGTCTCCGACGAGACGTTCAACGCGGTCAGAGCCCGATGGGGCGAGAAGGGGCTCATGGAGCTCACCGCCGTAATGAGCGTCTACATGATGAACGCGTCGATCCTGCGCGTCATGGACCATCGTGCCGCGCCCGATGCGCGCCACTTGACGCCCCGCAAGAGGTGACGTCGCGTGCCGGCAGACCCGTGAAGGATGGAGGGGCCCGGTCGCGATCGTGGGCGGCGTCAACTGTTTTTGGCAAAGAGCGGCGTGTGGTGGTAGAGGTCGCCGAGACGGCCGATATTGCCGATGTCGGGATTGTCGATGCGGGTGTCGGGATCGCGAGGAATCAAACATCAAAAAACGACAGAGGCGAGCGCTGCCGCTCGCCTCAATGTTTTCGGTAAGCCAGGGGTCAGACCCATGGGTCTGACCCCGACCGGTTAAGAGGCGCGCTTCTCACAACGACCTTGCGATGATCTCCACCTGGAAGCACTCGATCTCGTCGCCTTCGCGGATGTCCTGGTAGTTGGCGAAGGACATGCCGCACTCCTGGCCGGCAGGCACCTCGCGCACGTCATCCTTGAAGCGCTTGAGGATCGCGAGCGAGCCTTCGTGGATCACCACCTTGTCGCGGAGCAGGCGAACTTTCGCGCCGCGCTCGACCTTGCCCTCGGTGACCTGGCAGCCGGCGACCTTGCCGACCTTCGAGACGTTGAAGACCTGCTTGATCGTGGCGTAGCCGAGGAAGTTCTCCTTCCGGGTCGGCGCGAGGAGCCCGGACATGGCCGCCTTCACCTCGTCGACGAGGTCGTAGATGATCGAGTAGTAGCGTATCTCGATGCCCTGGCTGTCAGCGGCCTGCTTCGCCTGCATGTTGGCGCGGACGTTGAAGCCGAGGATGACCGCCTTCGAGGCAGCCGCAAGCGAGATGTCGGACTCCGTGATCTGTCCGACGCCCGAGTGGATGATGCGAGCTGTGACCTCCTCGTTGCCGAGCTTGGCGAGCGCACCCATGATGGCCTCGACCGAGCCCTGCACATCGCCCTTGACGACAAGCGGGAACTCCTTCTTCCCGGCCTCCTTGAGCTGCTGCATCATCTGCTCGAGGGTGCGCGCGGTGCCTGCGGAGCCGAGGGCCTCGCGGCGCTTTCTCATGCGGTAGTCGGTGAGCTCGCGGGCGCGCGCCTCGTTCTCGACGACGGCGAACTGGTCGCCGGCTTCGGGCGCGGAGTCGAAGCCCAGCACCTCGACCGGCACCGAGGGACCGGCCGTCGCAACGTTCTTGCCCATGTCGTCCAGGAGCGCGCGCACGCGTCCCCATGACGAGCCGGCAACGACGATGTCACCAACGTGCAGCGTGCCGCGTTGGACGAGCAGCGTTCCGACCGGGCCGCGGCCGCGCTCGAGCTTGGCCTCGATGACGAAGCCTTCCGCGGAGCGCTCCGGGTTGGCCTTGAGCTCGAGAATTTCGGCCTGCAGCGAGATCGCCTCGAGCAGCTTGTCGAGGTTGGTGTGCTTGATCGCGGAGACTGGAATGTCCTGCGTCTCGCCCGACATGCTCTCCACCACCACCTCGTGCTGGAGCAGCTCGGTCGCCACGCGCGTCGGGTCCGCGTCCGGCTTGTCGATCTTGTTGATCGCGACGATCATCGGCACGTTGGCCGCCTTGGCATGATGGATCGCCTCGACGGTTTGCGGCATGACGCCGTCATCTGCCGCGACGACCAGAATGACGATGTCCGTCACCTTGGCGCCGCGGGCGCGCATGGCTGTGAACGCTTCGTGGCCGGGCGTGTCGATGAAGGTGATCTTCTGGCCATCGGGGGCCGTCACCTGATAGGCGCCGATGTGCTGGGTAATGCCGCCGGCCTCGCCCGCTGCCACGTCGGCGCTCCGAATCGCATCGAGCAGCGATGTCTTGCCGTGGTCGACGTGGCCCATGATGGTGACGACGGGCGCCCGCGCCTCGAGATGCTCGTCGGCATCCTTGGCGCCGATGAAGCCTTCCTCGACATCGGCCTCCGAGACGCGCTTGACCTTGTGGCCGAACTCGGTGGCGATCAGCTCCGCCGTGTCGGCGTCAATGGCGTCGTTGATCTTGTGCATCGCGCCCTGTTTCATCAGGAAGCGAATGACGTCGACGCTCTTTTCCGACATGCGGTTGGCGAGCTCTTGGATCGTGATCACCTCCGGGATGATCACCTCGCGCATGATCTTCTCGCGGGTCTGCTGGATGCCGAGGGCGCGCCGCTGGTCGCGCTCGCGCTTGCGGCGCAGCGAGGCGAGCGAGCGCTCGCGCTGTTCGTCGTTCAACAGCTTGTCGACGGTGAGACGGCCGCTCTGGCGGCGCTCTTCTGCACCTTTGACCGGGCTCCGCGGCGGCTTGATGCCGGGGCCTGGACCGCCCTTGCGGCGGCTGCCCTCATCCTCCTCCATCTCGTCCATGCGGCCGCGACGCAGCGCCGTGACAGGAGTTGCCGGCCTTGCTGCGCCGTCACCCGTCTTGGCAGTGCGATCGGCAGTCGCGCCAGGGGCTCCTGGGGCCGACTGAGGACGTGACGGCTGGCCGCGCGGCGGCTCGGTGTGCGCGCGCGCGGTGGTCGGTTGTGGCGCTGCCGCCTGAGCCGGGGGAGTGACCGGCGCGGGTGCGGTGGGAGCCTGGGTGGGCTCTTGCGCCGGCGCCGCGGTGACGGTCGGCTCAGCTGCGGGCTGCTGCTCGGCGTCGAGGCGGCGGCGCTCGGCGGCTTCCGCTTCCTCGACTTGGCGGCGGGCTTCGGCTTCCGCGGCGAGACGCTCGGCTTCGTCCTTCGCGCGCTTCTGCTCGATCAGCACGGCCTGCGCACGCTTGTCCATCTCACCGGTCGAAAGCCCCTTGCTTCCGGCAGGTGTCGTGCGCGGTGCGGCAGCCGACGCGGCAGGTCGGCCGGTGGCCGGGCCCGCAGGTGCACCGGGCTTGCCAGCAGGCGCGCCGGGACCAGCCGCCGGCTTCTCGCCTGGCAGGGTGATTTTGCGGCGTGGCTTATGCTCGACGACCACGACGTTCTTGCGGCCGTGGCTGAAGTTCTGCTCGACCCGGCCTTGCTCAGCACGCCGCGCGCCCGATGGCTTACCGCCACCTTGCCGCGCCGACCGCTCCGAGCTTTCCTTCGTCTCACTCATGCGTGTTCCGTATCCGACTTTGATGCTGACGGCCGCGCCGCCCCGCCAGTGCATTGCAGCCGATAGCGCTGCAAGCGCCCGGCTTCTTTGAGGAAATGTTGGGCCGCTCCGCCCTTGGTCAAAGCAGCATGTACCACATGTGACCGGCCCATGGCCAAGCTCAATTCGTCCGAGGTGAGCTCGGTGACGATGGTTGGCAGTTCGCCCGGTGCGTTCTCGGCCCGCATGGCTTTGTACTTGCGGTCGAGTTTCGACCGTCCGTCCACCGCGGCATCGCTGGCATGAACAAGGGCGATGGCTTCGCCTTTGTCGATCGCGTTCTCGACTTTGGTGAAGCCGGTGAGCACCTGACCGGCCTTGACCGCGAAGCCGGCAGCCCCGACCACCCGCGCCTTGAGCAGGCGCTCGACCTGCTCGGCGAGATCCGCCGGCGCAAGCGTGGCCCGTTTCAGGCTCTTGGCAAAAACGTTGCGCCGCTGCGCCTCGGCCACCGCCGACCGGGCGCACGTGACCCAGACGCCGCGCCCAGGCAGCTTGCCGGCGAGGTCGGGCACGATCACCGAGTCGGGCCCGCGGACGAAGCGGATCAGACCCTCGGGAGTGAGCTTGGCGCGCGTGACGGCACAGGTCCGCTCAGGCCCGCGCTCTTCGCGCGTTCCCTGGTCCTTGCCATGCTCGAGCACGTCCGCTCCCATCGGCGTCCTTTTCTGTCGCGTGCCACTGCCGTCAGGCCCCAGCCGCGGGCTGCTCGCCCTCGGCTGCGGCCTCTGCCTCCGGCTCCGGCTGGATGAGATCCTCGGCCTTGATCCAGCCCGCGTGCACGCGGGCTTGCATGATCAGGTCCTCGGCCTCCTTCCGGTCGAGACTGAAGCCATCAAGAATGCCCTTGTGGCGGATCGTGTCGGCATCCTTGCCGCGCGGCTCCTTCTGACGGGGATCCTTCGGCTTGCGCTCGACCCAGCCGACCAGCTCGTCGGTCGCGCAGTCGGCGAGGTCCTCGACCGTCTTGATGCCGTTCTCGCCGAGCGTCACCATCATTGCGGTGGTGACGCCGGGCACCTCGGCGAGCGCATCCTCGACGCCGAGCTCTTTGCGCCGTGCATCCCGCTCTGCCTCGACACGGGCGAGATAGTCGCGCGCCAGGCCTTGGATGGTCTCGGCCGATTCCTCGTTGAAACCTTCGATCTGAGCGATGTCGGCAAGATCGACGAACGCCACCTCCTCAATGGTCGAGAAGCCCTCGGTGGCCAACAGCTGCGCGATCACCTCGTCGCAGTTCAGTCGCTCCATGAACATCTGCGTGCGGTCCGTGAACTCCTTCTGCCGCCGCTCGCTCTCCTCGCTCTCCGTCATGATGTCGATATCCCAACCGGTGAGCTGGGAGGCGAGCCGGACGTTCTGGCCGCGCCTGCCGATGGCGAGCGAGAGCTGCTTCTCGTCGACCACGACCTCGATGCGGTTGTTGTCCTCGTCGAGCACGACCTTGGACACCTCGGCAGGTGCCAGCGCGTTGACGACGAAGCTTGCCGCATCGCCTTCCTCGGGAAACTGGATGATATCGACTTTCTCGCCTTGAAGCTCGTTGACGACGGCCTGTACGCGCTGACCGCGCATGCCGACGCAGGCGCCGACCGGATCGATGGAGCTGTCCTTGGAGGAGACCGCGATCTTGGCGCGCGAGCCCGGATCGCGGGCGCAGGACTTGATCTCAACGACCCCGTCGTAGATCTCCGGGACCTCCATCGCGAACAGCTTCATCATGAATTCAGGTTTGGCGCGCGACAGGAATATCTGCGGGCCCCGCTGCTCGCGCCGGACGTCATAGATGTAGGCGCGAATGCGATCGCCGAAGCGCACGTTCTCGCGCGGGATCATCTCATCGCGGCGGATGATGCCCTCGGCGCGGCCGAGGTCGACGATCACATTGCCGTACTCGACGCGCTTCACCGTGCCGTTGGCGATATCGCCCACCTTGTCCTTGTACTCGGAGAACTGGCGGTCGCGCTCGGCCTCGCGTACCTTCTGGACGATCACCTGCTTGGCGTTCTGCGCCGAGACGCGGCCGAAATCGAGCGGGGGCAGCTCCTCGATGAGCTCATCGCCGATCTGGGCGTCGGGCTTGCGCTTCTGCGCGTCCTGGAGCGTAATCTGCTGACTGTCGTTCTCAACCGTCTCGGCGACGGTGATGACGCGGGTGAGCCGCGTCTCGCCGGTCTTTGCGTCGATCGCGCAGCGAATGTCGTTCTCTTGTCCGTAGCGTTGTTTGGCGGCTTTCTGTATCGCCTCTTCCATCGATTGAATGACGATCTTGCGATCGATCGATTTTTCTCGCGCCACCGCATCTGCAATCTGCAGCAGCTCGAGTCGATTGGCGCTGACGCCAGCAGCTTGTGCCATGAGTGCTCGTCCTTAACTCTTCGCACGTTGAACTTTGCGACCGGTACTCCGGACTGATGAATGGGCTCGCTGCGGCTTGTTGCCGGCAGGCGGTTGCGTGTCGGCGTCGTCCGGCGCGCTCGCGGCAATGCCCGTTGCAGCCTCGCCCTTCTTGCCACGCCTGAGCGATTCCCGGACCAACTCGTCGGTCAGCACGAGCTTCGCTTCGGAAATCAGCGCCAGAGGCAGGCCCAGCACCTGTACGCCGGCCTCCTTGCCGAGATCCACCTCGATCCGCACCTCGCCGTCCTCGAAGCCTTCGAGGAGGCCACGAAAGCGACGGCGGCCGTCGATCAATTCCCTGGTCTCGATCCTGGCCTCGTAGCCCGCCCACCGATCGAAATCGGCGGGCCGTACCAGCGGGCGGTCAATGCCGGGCGAGGAGATCTGCAGCCGGTAGCTGGTCGGCAGCGGATCGTGGACATCGAGCACCGGCGACAAATTCTGCGACACAGTCTTGCAATCCTCGATCGACATGGAGCCATCCGGCCGCTCGGCCATGATCTCCACGATGGGACCTTGGCCACCCATGATGCGCACCAGCACCAGCCGGAACCCGAGGCTCTCCAGCACCGGCTCAGACAACGCTGTTATCTCGGCAGCCGCGCCGGTTTCCTGGATGAAGCGCGCCTCGCCGTCTGGCCCGCTCAAGCTACCACCTCAAAGTCAGGACCTGTCGGATCGCCCAGGCCACCTCCAAAAACAAAAAGAGCGGATCCGAAGACCCACTCTCAGAGTTGAGATGATCATGAGCAGTTCAAAAATATGTGAGGTCGCCGACGGAATCAAGAGGATTCTTCATCATTTGGTGAGAAATTCAGCAGCTCACCCGCAGAATCTTGATTTCGCCGAATTTTCGCACACGTCCGCGGCGGGCAAGCGCCTGAAGGTCAGATAGGTGCTGCGGCGGCCTTCGCGCAAGGCTTTCTGCTCATAGCGCGTTTCCGGCCAGTCGGGTCCTCTCCGGCGCCAATCGTCAGCACTCGTCGCCGTCCATTGAAATTCAGGCACCTTCTGGAAGGCGGCGAGCATGGTGCGGGCGTAGTCGCCGATGTCAGTGGCGATTCGCAACTCGGCGTCGGGTTTCATGACGCGCGCCAGCAGGGCCAGCGTCGCCTCGTTCACCAGCCGTCGCTTGCGATGCCGCGTCTTGGGCCATGGATCAGGAAAAAGGATGAACGCGCGCCCGATCGAGGCCGGCGGTAGCCAGCGCAGCACTGCGCGGGCATCGTCGGCGTGAAGACGGATGTTGCCGAGGCCTTGCTCGTCGATCGCGGTGAGCACCTTGACCACGCCCTCCTCGAATGGTTCGCAGCCGATGAGGCAGACATCCGGATTGTGTCGCGCCTGCCAGATGAGATGCTCGCCGCCGCCGAATCCAATCTCCAGCCAGATCTCGCGGAAAGACCGGCTCTGCGAGAGTTCGGCGGGTCGCTTCGCGAGCGGGGCCTGCCCCGCGCCCCGTTGGGGGATGTCTCCCCCAAACCCCCTCTTTTTTGCGATTTGAGGGAAGGAGACGTCGGGTGCCGAGGTCGAAAGGTCGAGCCGAACGCGCGGCAGCACCTCGGTCATCAGCCGTTGCTGACGCGGCGACAATTTGCGTCCACGCCGGCGTCCGTAGGAGCGCAGGTCGGTCGTCGGGTCGTCCGTGGTTTCGATCGAACAAAGGTCGGTGCGATTTGCGGTCATGGGCCTGGTGGCCGCGCATGCTTACTGTGACGGTTCAGCATTAGGAATTCGGCGCAGCTTTGAATCTCTCTTCGAACTCGGCAATCATTTTCCGCTGATCGTCTGGTGAAGCGCTCGCCATCTTGTCAGCGGCGGTCTTATGAGCGGCGTCTCCGGCTTTGATTTTTGCCATGACGTGCGCGCGACAGTTTTGCCCGATCTCAGCGAAAGATGCTCCGCTGATGATGTCGTCGCATGCGCCGCCGAGTTGCCGGCACGTTAGCTGTTTCATGCGACACTCCTTCTAGGCTCAGGCGGAATCCGTGCCTGTAGCTCATGGCTCGCCCCGGAAAAGGGTGTCAGGCCAACGGCCAGACACCCGGCGAGTTTACCCGCGGCAGAGCGCGCAGATCTTGTTGCCGGCGGGGTCACGAAGATAGGCAAGATAGAGCTTGCCGGCCGCGCCTTCGCGCCAGCCCGGAGGGTCTTCGATCGATTTGCCTCCATTGGCGACGCCGGCGTCATGAAATGCCTTCACCTTCTCCGGCGTGTCAGCGGCGAAACCGATGGTGCCGCCATTGGCGTGCGTTGCGTCCTTGCCGTCGATTGGTGCGGTGATGCCGAACATGCCGGTCTTGGTGCGATAGAACACGCGGCCTTTCGGATCGGACTTGCCTTCTGAAACGCCAAGCGCGCCGAGCGCGGCGTCATAGAACTTCTTCGAAGCGGCAACGTCCTTGGCGCCAACGAACACATGACTGAACATGGGGGAGCTCCTTTCGTGACCCTCTGTGGGCGGCGGCATATGAGCACGCGGGCAAGGTGGTGACTAGAGACGCAATTCGAATGCCCGTGCTCGCGTCGACGCTGGGTCTCGCTCGCGATGATTGACAGGGGATCGATTGCGATGTCAGCGATCCTGTCAGCTCCGTGCCGTCGCCGACGGAGGAGCCGTCCAAAGGCGCTCAGGCTCCGGGGCTCAACATAAGCGCTGCTAAATCGCCATCAACCGCAACGTGCGCGTAGCAAAATACACCAGTGCGCCTTGAACGACTGCAATCAGGGCGAGCGCAATGAACGGCCCGCCGAAAATCGGCATCAAGCCCTTGATCAACAGTGCGGAGCTGCTCATCAGAAAGCCGACATAGATCACGACCAGCATTGCGATGGCCATGTAGTTGCCGAAAAATCCGTGTCCGGCTGCTCGCCGAATTGCGCGTGCAAACACCACGAGCATGAAGGTCCCCGCGACCGCCAGGGCAATCCCGATCCATAGAACAGTGAGGTCCTGCATCAGCCATGCTCCTTTGCGTCGAGGCAAACGGAACTCTAGGGAGCGTTGGCATGCTGCAAAGCCAGGTGCGTTCCTTAAGGGATTACCCCTAGAGGCCTCGCATGCGCAGGAACAAGTTTGCGCGCGAAGTGATTGAGGTGCGAGCGGAGTGGCAGCGAAGCGGCGACGCCGGCCTCGCTCGAATCAAAACGGCCGCTGACTGTGTCGCGGCCGCCCGTCGGAATAACGCGTCAGGAGATCGAGGCTCACGCGCCCACCGCTTTCCTGATCTGCGGCGCAAGATCGATGCGTTCCCAGGAGAAGCCACCGTCGCGTTCCGGCGCGCGACCGAAGTGGCCGTAAGCCGCGGTGCGCTTGTAGATCGGCTTGTTGAGCTCGAGCCGGCGGCGAATGTTGGTGGGCCGCAGCGGGAAGAGCTCGGCAAGCACCTTCTCGAGGCGCGCGTCCTCGACCTTACCTGTGCCTTGCGTGTCGACATAGAGCGACATCGGGTCGGCAACGCCGATGGCGTAGGCGACCTGGATCTCGCACCGCGTCGCGAGCCCGGCTGCGACAACGTTCTTGGCCAGGTAGCGCGCGGCGTAAGCGGCTGAGCGGTCCACCTTCGTCGGGTCCTTGCCCGAAAACGCGCCGCCGCCGTGACGCGCATAGCCGCCGTAGGTATCGACAATGATCTTGCGGCCGGTGAGACCACAGTCGCCGTCTGGACCACCGACCACGAAGTTGCCCGTCGGGTTGACGAGGAAGTCCTTCTCGCGCGGCATCCAGCCCTTTGGCAGCGCGGACGTCACCGCATCGGCGATCATGTCCTTGATCATCGCCGGCGTGTAGTCGCGGCCCCTGCCGTTTGTCTTGACGTGTTGTGTGGAGACGACGACCTTGGTCGCGCCAACCGCCTGGCCGTTCTCGTAGCGTACCGTCACCTGGCTCTTCGCATCCGGCTGGAGATCGCCGAGCTTGCCGGAGCGGCGCTGCTCGGAAAGCACCTTCAGGATCTTGTGCGAAAAGTAGATCGGCGCCGGCATGAACGAGTTCTTTTCGTAGACCTCGCTCTCGGTGCAGGCAAAGCCGAACATCATGCCCTGGTCGCCGGCTCCTTCCTCGCCTTTCTTGTTCTCGTCGACGCCCATCGCGATGTCAGGCGACTGTCCGTGCAGCGCCACCTCGACGTCGGCACCATGGAATGAGAAGCCGTCCTGATCGTAGCCGATGTCCTTGACCACGCCGCGTGCGATCTCTGTAATCATCTCGCGATTGACGATCGCGTGGTCGCCGAACTTCTTGAACAGCGGCGCCTGTCCACGGCCCTCGCCGGCGATGACGATGCGGTTCGTGGTCACCAGCGTCTCGCAGCCGAGCCGCGTGTTGACGAGGCTGTTGTCGGAAATGCCGAGCTTCTTGTCATTGGCAAGGAATGCATCGAGGATCGCATCCGAGATCTGGTCGGCCACTTTATCGGGATGGCCCTCGGAAACGGACTCACTCGTAAAGAGGAAAGACTTGCGCACGGATCTGTGTCCTCGCTGACTGAATGAAAGGCGTGACCTATTTGCAGCCTTTCCCGCGAGGGTCAAGCTTGACGAAGCCCGCAATGCCTGCGGCGCTTTGATCAAATCAGGGTTCTATTTCTTGTTGGTGCCGCGCCGGCTCAGGATGAAGAGCTCGGCTCGTCGTCACTGTCCGGCCCCATTGCCCGAACAAGATCGAGGACGGCGCGGCGCAGCTTCGGGTCGGTGACGCGGGCGAACGCCCGATTGAGCTCGAGGCCCTCGCGCGTATTCAGAAACTCGAAGACATAGGCGTCACCCGGGCGCTCGGCCATTCCGTGCTGCTGTGATGTCCGGCTTTCGAGTAACGGTGCCTCATCGTAGAAGAATTGCACCGGCACGCCGAGGACGTTGGCAAGATCGTAGAGGCGGCTTGCACCAATGCGATTAACACCCTTCTCGTACTTCTGAATCTGCTGGAACGTCAGGCCAAGCTGTTCGCCGAGGCGTTCTTGGCTGATGCCCCTCAGCATGCGCTGCAGACGCACCCGGCTACCAACGTGAATATCGACCGGATTGGGCCGACGCGAGCCTTTCTCTTCGGATTCGGCATCGTCGACACTGTCCTCGCCGCGCGCCATGGATCGTCCTCAAATCAAGAATTCTGCATTCGCCGCAATTCCTAGGTGCATTCCCATTATGCGTCAACCGCAAGTGATCTCTGCAAGTGATCTTCACCTCAGATCGAGAAGGAATGCGGTCTGACGATCCAGGTGATTGCAGCAGCAAGCATGAGCAAGAAGCCGAAATCGCCAAATCGCGCATAAACCGGCGGCGCGAGCGTCGGCGGCAAGAAACCGTCGATCACGCCGATGGCGTTGAGCTCGAGCCGCTGGGCGATGCGCCCTCGGCCGTCGATGATCGCTGAAATACCGTTGTTTGCCGCACGAATAATGGGAAGTCCCTCTTCGACCGCACGCACCCGCGCCTGGTGCAGGTGCTGGCGCGGCCCGGTGGTGTTACCGAACCAGCCGTCGTTGGTGGCGTTGACGAGCGCGGCCGGTCGCTCGCCGCCCTGTACGATGGCGCCCGGAAAGATCGCCTCGTAGCAGACGAGCGGCCCAAGCTTCGGCAGCCCCGCCAACGACAGCAATGGGCGCGGCTTGGCACCCGAGGCGAAGCCGCCACGCAAGCGAGAGAGCTGCTGCAACCCGATTGCTTCCAAGGTCGCCTGCAACGGCAGGTACTCACCGAACGGGACGAGATGGACCTTGTCGTAGGTTCCGGCATGTTTGCCTCCGGCGCCAAACGCGAGGAGGCTGTTGTAGACGAGCCGTTGGCCGTGCCCCGGCTGCTCGAGGCGCAGCGCGCCCGTGACCAGGTGCGCGCCCTCGGGCATCATGCGTCCGATCTCGGCCAGCGCGAGTGGAGAGTTGAGCGGCAGGAAGGGCATTGCGGCTTCCGGCCAGACGATGAGGGCGACGCCTTTGCCGGCGTCCGCCTCGCCTGCCGCATTGATCAGCGACTGCGCGAGATGCTGCTTGAAGATGCGTTCCTGGTTCTGCGGTTGCCATTTCTCGCGCTGTGGCACGCTCGGCTGTACGATGCGCACTTTGAGCGGTGTCCCGCTGGCGATGGCATCGCCTGGCCACAGACGCATGCTGCCGAGCATTGCCATGGCAGCCAGCACCACGATCGGGATCAGCGCGCTGCCAAGCGCGGGGTTCCCCGCGGCGGGTTCGTGAGGCTCGGCACTTGGTGCCAAGGAGCCTGCGAGAGCCACGCCCGGCCAGGCCAGGAGCAGCACGGTGAGAAACGTCAGCGCGTAGATGCCGAGCACGGCCGCAGTCTGCATCATCGGCAGCGGGTAGGTGAGCGCATATCCAAGAATATTCCAGGGAAAGCCCGACAGAATGTGCCCGCGCAGCCATTCCGAGATGCTCACCGTCACCGCGAGAATAACCAGCCGATCCATGCCGGGTCGCCAAAATCGTGCCGCCACTCCGGTCGCTGCCCCGAAGAACAAGGCGAGGCCCGCGGGCAGCAGCGTCACCGCGAAGGGAAGCAACACCGCGAAGATCTCGGCTTCCACCAGGAACGCTTCGCCGATCCAGAACAGCCCCGCGAAGTGGTAGCCAAAGCCGAACCACCACCCGATCAGCGCTGCGCGGCCAACGGGGCTCTTGGCCATTGCGCGCAGCCGCCCACGCGGCGCGGCAGTCGTGATTGCTCCGGAGGCATTCCTCGCGTTGGCCGGCGTCACGGCACCGTCGATCAGCCACACGAGTGCCGGCAACGTGATGAACAGTACCGGCCAGACGTGAAACGGCGCCATGGCGAGGATGGACAGAGCGCCAGCTAGTGCAGCCGCACCGTAACGCTGCCAACCGGCCAAGCTTTGCACGCGCCGGGCGGACGCCGCGATGCGCTCACGCATGCCGCGCTGCCGATCCTCGCCTTCGGTCTGGGCCCTCACGCCGACTCGCCACCGATGGGACCCCAGAACACCACCCAGGTTGCAAAGTCCGGCGTGTGATCGACGAACCGATGGATGAACCCGGCGGGAACGAAAATCGCATCACCCGGCCCGACCTCGCGACGCACAAGTTTCTCCTCCGTTGCGCCGGAAAGCACCGCGCCTCGCCCAGACTGGACGATATAGATCTCGTCCTGGTCGTGCGGCGTCTGCGGATCGGGTGATGGCGGCTTATAGAAGCGCAACGTCATGGTACCGTGGCGCATCATCTCGGCGGAACGCCGCCCTGGCGGTAGCGGCGCCGCTTCGGCAGCGGCCAACGAAACGACCCAGTCTTTCATGGCGTCTCTCCCGGAGAGTCCGTAGCTTATGCTTGCAGCTTATCATGGGGCACGTGTGCGCTTCGAGTGTCCGCTCATCGCACGGGTGAGAAATGGACGCACTCTCCGAAAGTGCGAGCGCGCGCTTGGCTCAGCGCGCTTTGCCTGTTTTCAAGTCGGCCACGGTTTCCGCCAACACCTTGCCGGCCACGTCGATGTCGGCGCGGGAGACATCGAGGTGCGTTACAGCCCGAATCATGCCGCCATAAGTCGTGCCCATCCGCACGCCGCGCTCGAGCATTCCCTCGAACACCTGCTGCGAGGTGAGGCCCGCGCCGCTGCAATCGAAAAACACGATGTTCGACTCGATCTTCGGCGTGAAGAGCCTCAATCCCGGTACGGCCTCGATGTGCTCGCCCAAGCGCTGCGCATTGCGGTGGTCCTCGGCCAGCGCCTCGATGTTGTGGTCGAGGGCGTAAAGACCGGCAGCCGCGACGATGCCGGACTGGCGCATGGCGCCGCCGAGCCGGTGCTTCCAGCGCCAGGCCTCGTTGATGAAGGCTTTCGAGCCCGCCAGCACGCCGCCGATCGGGCAGCCAAGGCCCTTCGAGAGATCGGTCCACACGCTGTCGACGAAGCGCGTCATCTCCTTGGCCGGCACACCTGAGCCGACAACGGCATTGAGCAACCGCGCGCCGTCCATATGCATGATGAGGTTGTGCTTCTTCGCGGCCTTTGCGACGTCCTCCAACTGCTTGGTCGTCCAGATGGCGCCGCCGCCGCGATTGACCGTCTGCTCGACGACCACGACCCTCGAGATCGGATTGTGCCGTCCGTCGCCGGTGCGGATCGCCGCCTCCACGTCAGCGCCGGAGAAGATGCCTTTGTTCGACGGGATGTTGAGCGTCTGCGCGCCAGCCAACACTGCCGCGCCGGCCCCCTCTGATGTGAAGACGTGCGTCTCCGACGAGCCGATGATCTCATCGCCCGGCCGGCAGTGCACGAGCATTGCGATCTGGTTGCACATGGTGCCGGAGGGGAGGAACACGGCCGCTTCCTTGCCGGTGATCTCCGCGATGCGCTCCTGGAGCCGATTGGTGCTCGGGTCCTCGCCGCGCTGCTCGTCGCCCACCTCGGCCTCGGCCATGGCGCGGCGCATGCCGGCCGACGGCTTCGTCTGCGTGTCGGAGTAAAGGTCGATCAGGCGGTTCTTGGACGTCGGTGCCACGGCAGCTCTCCAGGGTCGCGGGATTTGAGCGCGATAGAACCCCGGCGAGCTGCAAAGGGCAAGATCGCAGATCGAGATCGAGGCGGTGCCGCCCGGTTCCTGCCCTGCGTCTCGGCCGAGACAGAGGTACGCTCGCTTGCGATCTAAACTGGGCGATGTCGTCGCGCCATATTCATCGAAAGGCTATTGCAATGCGCAGGATCGTTGCTCGCCTCAGTGTTATGATCGGGCTGATATCGGCGGCTGCCGGTTCTTCATTCGCTCAGGATGTTCCCGCATTCCCGAAAGAACAACGGCGGTTCCTCGCCGAGCTGTCGATCTTGATGATGAAGTATCCCAAGGCTGCCGAGCAATTCAGCCTCCGAGACAGCAGCTTGGCTCCCAAGCCCAAGAGCGCCCACCGGGCGTGCTGCGAATGGTCCTGTTCATGGCACCCGCCGGGATCGTCACCGCCGCGGGACTGCACGTGCAACATGCAATGCCCGGAATGACGCGCGATCTCGCGATCGGGCGCTTGGGCGGCTTCCATCGCGGGCCGCTGGCCACCATGTAAGTAGATGCCGGCGGAGCATGCATCGATCGACCGAGCCGACGCATTTCAGCGCTTCGCTGGACAAGGGCTGCTGCTGCTGGGACGATGCGCCCGATGGCGCAACCCAAGGACCGCCGCTGCATGCCCCTTCCGCCCGTCGCACTCGTCACCGGAGCTGGCCGCCGCATCGGCCGGGCGATTGCGCTGGAGCTGGGACGGCTCGGCTATGCGGTCGGCGTGCACCATTCGGCGTCGGTCGCGGATGCAGCGGAGGTTGTCGCGCTGATCGAGAAGGCGGGCGGGCGCGCCAAGGCGCTCAAAGCCGACCTCACCAACGCCGCTGAGCTGAAGGCTCTCGTTCCCGCCTGCACGGCAGTTCTCGGCACACCGACGTGCCTTGTCAACAACGCGTCCATCTTCCTCGAGGATCGGCTCGATACCCTGGACATCGAGACTTGGGACGAAAACCTGGCGGTGAACCTGCGCGCGCCCGTGTTCCTGGCACAGGCCTTCGCGCGACATCTGCCGAAGGACGCCACCGGCAACATCATCAACATCATCGACCAGCGGGTGTGGCGACCGACGCCGCAGTTCTTCTCCTACAGCGCCGGCAAGGCAGGTCTTTGGGCCGTGACCCGCACCATGGCGCAGGCATTGGCGCCGCGCATCCGCGTCAATGCCATCGGCCCGGGTCCCGTTCTGAGAAGCATATACCAGACCGACGCCGACTTCGCCGCCGAGGCTGCCGCTACTCTCCTCGGGCATGGCACCTCGCCGGAGGAGATCGCAGCCGCCATCCGCTTCATCCTTGACGCCCCCGCCATGACCGGCCAGATGATCGCGCTCGACGGCGGTCAGCATCTGGTTTGGCGGACGGCCGACATCATTGGCGACTGATCGGGGTCGCGACCCGAAGGCGTGGTACCCGCATGACCATAGCTGAGAAGCGAGGCACGCAAGGCGCAACCGCCGGCACCAAGCCGCCGCGGCGCGTCTTCGTGCGCGATCTCGAGCTGATGGCGAGCGTCGGTATCTACGAGGTTGAAAAGCGCTACGAGCAGCGCATCATTCTCTCGATCGACCTCGATGTGCTCGACGATTACGACGGCCATTCCGACCGGCTCGACAACGTGGTCGACTACGGCCAGATGGTCGCCGCCGCCCGCTCCATCATCGACAGCCGCCACTTCCACCTGATCGAGACCTTGGCCGAGCGCATCGCCGAGAGCTGCCTTTCCGACAACCGCGTGCTCACGGCGCGCATCACCGTCGAGAAACCCGACATCGTTCCAGGCTGCCGGACCGTCGGCATCACAATCGAGCGGACGCGATAGACGGCGCGGCTCTTACGAGAACGTGCTGCGAGACAAGCTCCGCTACTTCCTTCGCGTGCGTTGCAATCATGAAATGCCTCGCGCCTGGAATGACCGCAGTGCGCGCGTCGTTGATGGCGGCCGCGAGGCGGGCATTGGCGCGTTGCGCGGCGGGATGACTGTCACCGCCCCAGGCGACGAGTGCCGGCAATCGCATTTCGGCGAACGACTGAGGCGAGAGCTGGCAGCCGAAAGCGCTCTGCCAATCGCGAAGGTTCGCGGCTGTGGTCTGCATGGCGTAGCTGCGCACCCGCTCCGGCCATGTCCCGAACGTGCCGGCGCCGCCATAGAAATCGATCATGCGACCGACAGCCTCGCGATCTCCGCTCTCGAAGGCGGCTGCATAGCCTCTGTGAAACTGCCGGAACGCGTCGTGCAGAGGTTGGTCCTCGGGGCAATGGCGGAGCATCATTACCGCGGGTGCTTCGAGCACCGCGAGGCTGCGAAGCGCCACGCGCCCGCGTAACGCCACGATCGCTGCAACCAGCCCGCCAAATGAGTGGCCAACGAGATGGACCGAAGTCGCCGCGCGCTCCACGACCGCCTCGACTGCCTCGGCGACGCGCTCGATCGACTGGTCGCCGTCGCTGCGCCGTTCAGCCGTGCCGCCGTAGCCCGGCAAGCTGGTCGTGATGGTGCGGAAGCCCTCGCCAAGGGCGGCGATGACCGGCCGCCAAGCAGCACCCGTGCTGCAGGAGCCCGGTACGAGGACGACCGCGGGACCGCTGCCGCGCTCTTCGTAATCCACGGCGCGCTTGGCATCGTCGAGCATGATTCACCAGATCGAATGGCTGTGGCGGGCCCGATCGCGTGGCGCTGGTACAGCATCACGCGATCGAAACTGTCGAAGTGGGGATCAGTCGGCTGCTGCGGTCGTCGGGTCGATCATCTTCCTCACTTCCGTGATCTTGGTGGCTGGGAAGCCGCTGATCTCGGCGTGCTTCTTGATGATCGCCTCGTCCCTGGCCATGTAGACGCAGAAGGTTTTGTCATTCGCGACATAGCTCTCGACCCATTGGATATCGGGGCCGAGCTGGCGCAGCACCTCGTTGGATTTCTGGGCGGCCCCCCGCAGCTGCTCGCGCTCGAACGTGCCGACCTTCGGGATGTCGCGCTCGATGATGTATTTCTTGAGTGACACGATGATCTCCTTTGCATGCAGAGAGTAAGGTCTTGGTGAATGGCTCAGGCCCGCGTGATCACGATCTGCGCATAGGCGGACGGAACCCGCATCGTGCCATCGGTTGCCGTATTGAAGCTTGCGATGGTCGCCATCAGGTCCTTGGCAAGTGCCGCCTGCCCGGATGCGTCAAGCGTCAGGAACGCCTTGTGCACTGGACCGTAATAGGTCCGGAAGACGTCCATAAAATGCTCGGGCGACCGGTAGCGGAAAACGAAGGCCTTGTCTGCCAACGCGACCTTAAGCGCTTTTGGTCCGAAATGCTGCTCTATCCATGCTTTGGTGCCCCACAGAGCCGGCGAGCTGACGCCGGCCGGCGGAGCGATATGCCTGCCGAGGGTCTTGAAGACTTGGCCAATGAAACCCTCTGGCGTCCAGTTGGCCATGCCGATCATGCCGCCGGAACGGCAGACACGCACGAGCTCACTCGCAGCCTTGGCCTGGTTCGGCGTGAACATGACGCCGAACGTCGAGACGACCGCGTCGAAGCTCGCGTTCGCAAAGGGAAGCTGCTCGGCGTCCGCGACCTGGAATTCGACCTGATGGCCTTCCGCCTCGGCCCGCGACCGACCCCTCGCCAGCAGCGCATCGACATAATCCGTCGACGTCACCTCCATGAAACGACGGGCGAAGGCAAGAGTGGCGTTGCCGTTTCCGGCCGCGACGTCGAGGACGCTCGAGCCGGGTTTCAAATCCATGGCTTCGGCAAGGTCCTCTCCGACAATTTGGAGCGTGGTCCCGATCCGGGCATAATCCCCCGAAGCCCAGGCCGCGTTCTGCTTGGCCTTGATGGCTGTGTAGTCGGGCATCGGCATGTTGAGTGCAGTTGACGTCATGAATGTGCTCCTGAGCAGAAAGCCTTGCTTGCGGCCGATCGGCCGGTGACAGAAGCATCGCTCGGCGACGGCCCCGCTGCTTGGAGACGGGGTGGAGATTGGCCTGATCCTTCGTGAAGATTTCGCGGGGATTTGCTAGTTTGAGGAGAATTGCATTGGTCGGATCGCATCCGACGCCACTGGAGTCTCGATGCGCTATCGTTTCGATCATTTCGAGCTGGATACCGGCCGCTACGAGCTGCGCTGCAATGGTGTCGTCGAGCCGGTCGAGCCGCTCGTCTTCGATCTGATCCTTTTTCTCGTTCGCAATCCGAACCGGGTCGTGACCCGGGACGAGGTTGTGGAAACCGTGTGGCAGGGCCGCGCCATCTCCGATGCCACCATCGCCAGTGCGGTCAAGTCGGCCCGGCGGGCACTCGGTGATACCGGCGACAGTCAGAATTACATTCGCACCGTGCGGGGGCGCGGTTTCGAGTTGCAGGCACACGTCACGGCGGAGGATCAGGCCCAGCCGCCCGCGGCATTGCTAACCGGCCGGCAGGGGGCCGCCCGGGGCCGAAGTGCGGCTTGCGAACCGATGCCTGTGATCGTGGTTCTGCCATTCACGAACCTTGCCGCCGATGCCGACGAGTACTTTGCCGACGGTCTCACCGAGGACATCATCACGAACCTCGCCCGGTTTCGGGATTTGCGCGTCATCGGCGGCGCTTCGTCGTTCTATTTCAAGGGGCGCGCCATCGATATTGGGGAAGTCTGCGCGCGCACCGATGCCGCCTTTGTCGTACAGGGGAGCGTGCGCCGCGCGGCAGGCCGCGTCCGCATCTCCGTGCAACTCATCGAAGGCGCGAGCGGCGTTCAACTTTGGGGCGATCGCTACGACCGGGAAATGGTCGACATCTTTGCCGTGCAGGACGAGGTGACGCGGACCATCGCAGCGACGCTCGGCGTCAAGTTGCAGGATGTCGCCCTCCAGCGCGCCATGAAGAAAAACGAGGTCGAGCTATCCGCCTATGACTGCATTCTGCGTGCCCGTCGCTACACGTGGCTGCTGAGCTCCGAGATGCACGTCGAGGCACGAGATCTGCTCGAGAAGGCGGTCGAATTGGACCCGCTCTCGGCCGATGCCCACGCGCTGCTCGCAAACGTCTACCTGGGTGAGCACCGCTTCGAGATGAACCCGCGGCCGAACCCGATCGGCCGTGCGCTGACGCACGCGCTCGCCGCGACGCGCCTCGATCCTCAAAACGCTTATGCAAGATGCTGGCTGGCGATCGTGCATTTCTTCCGTGGCGAGAACGAGAAATTCGAGTCTGAAGCCCAGTTGGCGCTGAGCTTGAACCCCAACGACCCCGAAACGCTTGCCGATGTCGGGCACTACTATGCGTTCATGGGGCAGTTCGAGCGGGGTGCCGAACTCTCGCGGCGTGCCCAGCTGCTCAATCCATTGCATCCTGGCTGGTATCACTTCTCTTTCGCCCGGCTGCACTACCACCAGAAGAACTACGAGGCGACGATCGCCGATGTCGAAAAAGCCGGGCTACCCCATTTCTACTGGGGGCACATGCTGAAAGCCGCCGCAAAGGGCCAGCTCGGGCATTCCGATGCCGGGGAGGCGCTGGCGCGGATCTTTGAGGTCAAGCCAGGCTTTTCGGCCCGGGTCGAGCTGAAAAAGTGGAATGCCGACGCCCATGATCTCGAGCACATCATCAACGGTCTGAAGAAAGCCGGCCTACCGGCCTGAACTGGGGAGCATTTCGCCAATTCGCGGTGGACCTGGCCAAGCAGCCGGCTGCTCATTGACGGCACCCAGGTCCGGACATGTTGCCACAATTCTTCCCCGGTCTGCCCTAACTCGCGCCCCAAACATTGGCAACCAATAGTCATGGTGTCGGGGGACACCACACGGCCGGGGGATTTAACCAGCCGTTAACGCTGAAAGTTTACCAAACCGAGTTGCAATCAGCGCGCGCTCGCTGTCGTGGGCGCATGACAGTTGGGTGTATGCATGAAGTGCCGTAGCGTTCTGAGTTTAGCGCTTGCAACCTCAGCTCTGGCTCTCGCCGCGACCGCGGCGGACGCAGCCGAGCTTCCTCCGATCAAAACCACCGGGCAGAACAAGGTTCCCGAATGCGCGACGCCGGGCCGCGTGATGGCGTTCCTCAAGGCCCGCAACTCGAGCCTCGATCCGAAATTCGAGAAGATCGCCGTCCACTACATGCGCGAAGGCGAGGCGCTGGGCGTGCGCTGGGACTACGCCATCGCCCAGATGGCCGTCGAGACCAACTACTTGAGCTATAAGCAGGGCAATGGCCGGCAGGGGCTGGTCAACCCACGTCAGAACAATTTTGCCGGCCTCGGTGCGACCGGAAAGGGCCAACCGGGCGAGAGCTTCGCCGACGTCGAGACGGGGGTTCGGGCCCATCTCCAGCATCTTCTGCACTACGCCGGAGACACGGTCGACAACGCCGTCGCCGAGCGTACCCGCAAGATCCAGGAGTGGGGCGTCCTGAAGTCATTCCACGCCAAGATCAAGGGTCCGGTGACGTTCAAGCACCTCGCCAACAAATGGGCGATGGACAACAACTACGCGGTCTCGATCGAAACCCATGCACAGCGCTTCTATTCCGATTTCTGCAAGGGCGCCGATCCGCAACCCGAGCTCGTCGCCGAAGCCCGCGGCACGGCCAAGGGGCCGAAGGTCGCCGCTGGGGCGGTTCACTCCGAAAGGAGAGCCGAGCCAGAGAAGAGAATCGAAAAGCCGGCAGTCACAGCAGGCGCAGAGCCGGTGTCCGGTGCCGATCTCGCCCGCCGCGCCATCGAGGACAGCAGGGCGGAAGGCAACACGCAGCGCCATGGTCTCGGCGTCAAGCCGATGACGATACTCAACGCCCAGCAGACTGACGCCGAGAGCCCGACGAAAGGTGAGCGTGCGGAAGCTTTCGATCCGCCGGCAGAGAAAGAGGCGCAAGCCATCTCTCTGCCTGCCGGGAAGGTCGAGAAGGCAGTCGCCGGTTCCAAGGGTGAGACGGCCGACAAGCCGTCCAAGAAAACCGAGAAGCCAGCACAGTTCGTCACCGCATCTGCAGGTGGTGCCGCTGCCGCCTCGGCCGGCAAGCTTCAGCCTTCGCAAGCTGGCAAGTGTCGTGTCTTCACGGCGAGTTACGGCGGCCAGAAGACGATCCTGATCCGCGCACAGGCAAGCGGTATGACCAACTACACCGTCCTCGATGTCAACGAGGGCCAGGAGCAGCGCGAGGCCGACGCCTACATCGCGGCCTATGCCAAGGGTGGCGAGATCGCAGCCGAATTCCCGGGCCAGGCGCAGGCGCTCGACAAGGCATTCGAGCTCTGCCCCGAAGGCTGATCGATCGAGGGTGGGGGTGCACCCCGTGCCTTCGCCAGCCACGCAACGCAACAAAGCCAGGAGATCGCATGCCCGAGGGGCGCGGCATTGAGGCCCACGCGCTGACGGCGTCGCTCCTCGGCGCAAGTGCATTGGCGTTGTGTTTTGCCGTCGCTGCCGATGCGGCCGCTGCGCCGCCCGAGATCCGCGTCACCGAACGCAATCGCGTGCCCCAGTGCGTGACACCTGAGAAGCTTACGCGGTTTCTCGAGACCGGAAATCAGGACATCGAGCCTAAGTTTCGCGGCATCGCGCGCTTCTATAAGGAGCACGGCGAGCGGCTCCGCGTGCGCTGGGACTACGCCTTCTTCCAGATGGTCGTCGAGACGAACTACCTGAAGTTCGCCAACAACAAGGGCAAGGGGGACGTCAGCCCCAAGCAGAACAACTTCGCCGGCATCGGCACGACGGGTGGTGGCGTCCCTGGCGACAGCTTCCCGGACGTATCGACGGGCGTGCTCGGCCAGATGCAGCATCTCGTCGCCTATTCTGGTGAGCCGGTGGCGAATCCCGTTGCACCGCGCACGCGCGATAAGCAGGATGACATCATCAAGGCATCGCTGAAGCTCAGGCGCCCGCCGACGTTCAAGGACCTCGCGGGCCGGTGGGCCGTCGACAAGCGCTATGCGACGACGATCGAAGGCATCGCCGAGCGCTTTCGTGCCGAACACTGCAATGGACGCGAGCCGGAGTTGGTTCCTGCCGTGGCGCAGAGTGCGTCCAAGTCAGCGCGTCCTGCTGCTGCGCGTGCGGCAGCGCCTGACGCCGTCGTCACGGCGTCGCTTGCCGATCGCAGTGGCGCGGGCGCCAAGGCGGCCGTGCCGAAGTCGTCTGCCGGGAGCAATTCAGCCCAGACGAAAGCTGTACAGACCACCGCAGCAAGTGAAGCCAAGCCGGCGCAAGCCAAGTCCGCTCCGCAAGCCTCCTGCACCGTGCAAACGGCCAGCTACGGCGGCGAGAAAAACCTGCTCATCCGCTCGTTCAAGGGCGCGGAGCTGCAGCTGACCGCGCTGCAGGTTCTGACCGGACAGGAAACCGCGCTGGCCAGCGCCTTCATCAGCTCGCACGCTGCCGGCGGTGAGACGATCGGCGAGTTTCCGAACCGTGATGCGGCGCTCCGCAAAGCCTTCGCGCTCTGCCCTGAGGCGAAGCGCTGAGCGGCGCACTGGATTGAGCCTTCATTCATATGGGAGGCGCTCTGCTTGAGGCGTCGCGCGTGCGATCAGCCCACCACCTCGAACAGCGCTTCCACCTCGATCGGCATGTCGGCGTAAAGTTCCGCGACGCCGATGGCGGAGCGCGTGTGGCGGCCCGCCTCGCCGAAAACCTCGACCATCAGGTCGGAAAATCCGTTGAGAACATTCGAAGGCGAGTTGAACCCGGGCGCGCAATTGATGAACCCGAGCACACGCACGACTCGCGTCACCTGATCGAGATCGCCGAGATATGTGCGCAGGGTCGAGAGGCAGCAGAGTCCGGTGAGCCGGGCCGCCGCCGCGCCCTGTTCGATTGACAACTCACGGCCGAGCTTGCCAGTGACGTAAGGCACATTGCCGGGGCCGAGCGGTCCGTGCCCGCTCATGTAGATGTGCTGGCCCGAGCGCAACGCCCGCACGCGGTTCGCCTCGTCCTTGAAGGGTGGCGGCAGCGTCACGCCCAGCTGCCGCAGTCGTTGCTCGTGGGTCATCGGGTTCGCCTCCACGCGTGTTCCATGCCTTCTGTAGGTCGGAGTGAGTTGCCATGCGCGCCTCGGCGCGCACCCTCGGTGACGAAATGGTGCAACACCGCTAGCGCACAGTAACTGCGGTTCTAGCAGCGCAAGGCGGTGCCGCGTCGTCCCCCTCCCCTCAGGGGAGGGGTCAAGGGTGGGGTGAGGAAAAGCGCGCAGTCGTTGACGTTTTCTCCAGTTGCGTCTCCCCACCCCTATCCCCTCCCCGCTGGGGAGGGGGACCATGCGGCAGTCTCATCAAACACGTTCGACGCTGAATTTAGCTTCTGGGTCTGTTTCTGGGTAGCCGGCCGCCTGATCGCGAGGCCATGGCACGACGCAAATTCCGGCGAAGTCCGACACTTGCATGCGATCGTGCGGCGAAGATGTCGGACTGCGCGGGAATGGCCGCCGCGCCATCCACACGCGACCTTGGCCCGCTCACTCCGAGCTACGCAACCACGCGATCGGGTGCTCACCGCCCCTTCCAGTTGGGCTTCCTCTTCTCGGCAAAGGCTTTGGGGCCTTCGATGGTGTCCTCGCTCTGCGTCATGGCGACGAAGGCTGGGTAATTCATGTTGCGCATGGCGGGCTCGAGCGATGGCTGTTCCAGCGAGCGCATGACGGTCTGCTTCGTGGCGCGGATCGACATCGGCGAGCATTCCAGGATCTGAGCGGCGCATTTCCTGGCCTCCTTCATCAGATCGGCGTGCGGCACCACGGCCGTTACGAAGCCCAGCTCATAGCCCTCCTGGGCCGGCACGTGGCGCGCGGTGAGCATCATGCCCATCGCCTTCTTCAGCGGAATCTGGCGCGACAAGCGCTGCATGCCGCCGGCGCCCGCGGCGAGGCCCACGCGTGGCTCGGGCAGTGCGAACTTCGCCTGATCCGACGCAATGATGATGTCGCAGGCGAGCGCCGTCTCGAAGCCGCCGCCCATGGCGAAGCCGTTCACGGCGGCGATCAGCGGCTTGTCGAGATCATGGCGGTTGGCGATGCCGGCGAAGCCTTTGGGTGTGGACGGCGGGCGCTTGCCGTGCTTGGCGCGGTACTCGGCGTGATACTTGAGATCGTTGCCGGCGGAGAACGCCTTGTCGCCGGCGCCGGTGATGATGGCGACCCACAGCTCCGGGTTCTCCTGGAACTCGTCGAAAATCGCGGTGAACTCGTCGTGCGCCAGGTGATGCAGCGCGTTGTAGACCTCGGGCCGGTTGATCGTGACGATCATCAGGCGGCCGTCGACGTCCACCTTGGCGTATTTCAGGTTCTTGAAGTCGGGCATGGGCGTTCTCCGATGAATGTTCGTGTTCTTTTCGGGATGTTGGGCTCACGATAGAACGCCGCGAGGGGGAGCGGGAGTCTCAATGTTCGGTGTCTGGCTTCGAAGCCGGGCCCTGCCTGACTGGGCTTCTTGCCCTCGCGGAGCACCGGTGGCACGTTCCCGCCGAGGAGACTGCCCCATGAATCTATCATCGACACTCACGACTGCTGCCCGCATCGTGCCAGGCAACATTGCGATCACCGAAGGCGACCGCTCGATCGACTATAGCGGCTTCGAGCGCATGGTGGCCGGCATCGCGGGGTCACTGCTCGACCGGTTCGGCTGCAAGACCGGCGATCGTGTCGGCCTTTTCATGGAGAACTGCCTCGAGTTCCTCCCGGCGCTCTACGGCATTTGGCGCGCGGGCGTCACGGCCGTTCCGATCAACAACAAGCTGCACCCCAAGGAGCTGGCCTGGATTCTCGAGAACTCGGGCGCGAAGCTCTGCATAATGACGCCGGAGCTTGCGGCCAAGATGTCCGAGCTGCCGGCCGGCACGCGTCTGCCCGAGATCATCGTCACCGGCACGCGCGATTTCGCGGCGCTCCCGAACGGCCGGCCGATCACCGACGTCGAGAGCGCACCCACCGACGAGGCCTGGCTCTTCTACACCAGCGGCACGACCGGGCGGCCGAAGGGCGCCGTGATCACGCATCGCAGCATGCTGTTCATGATCCACTGCTACTTCGCCGACATCGACTTCCTCGATCCAACCGACACCATGCTCTACGCCGCGCCCATGTCGCACGGCGCGGGTCTCTATGCGCCGGCCTTCATCGCCAAGGGCGCGAAAAACGCGATCGTGCCGGGCTCGTTCGAGCCGGAGCGCATCTTCGCGGCCGTTCGCGCCAACACCAACGTGTCGATGTTCGCCGCACCGACCATGGTCTCGCGCCTCATCAATCATCCGCTGGCGGGCAGCACGGATACGCGCAACCTGAAGACGATCACCTACGGCGGCGCGCCCATGTACGTCGCTGATCTGAAGCGCGCGCTCACGCTCTTCGGGCCGAAGCTGTTTCAGCTCTACGGCCAGGGCGAGAGCCCGATGACCATCACCGGCCTGCCGAAGCGGCTTCACATCGATGACGGCCATCCGCGATACGAGGAGCGGCTCGGCTCGGCGGGCTTCGCGCGCACCGGCTGCGCCGTGCGCATCCTCGGCGAGGATGGGCGCGAGCTGCCGCGCGGCGCAGTCGGCGAGATCGTCACCAAGAGCGACTGCGTCATGCAGGGCTACTGGAACAATCCGGAGGCCAACGCCAAGGCGCTGCGCGACGGATGGCTTTGGACCGGCGATCTCGGCGCCATGGACGAGGACGGGTTCCTCACCATCAAGGACCGCTCGAAGGACATGATCATCTCCGGCGGCTCGAACATCTATCCGCGCGAGATCGAGGAGGTCCTGCAGACGCACGCCGGCGTGCTCGAGTGCGCCGTTGTCTCGCGCCCGCACGCCGACTGGGGCGAGGAGGTGATCGCCTATGTCGTGCGCCGGCCGGGAACCGAGGTGACGCAGCAGGAGTTGGACGATCTCTGCCTCGACAACATCGCCCGCTTCAAACGACCGAAAGGCTACCGCTTCATCGACGCCCTGCCCAAGAACAACTACGGCAAGATCCTCAAGACCGATCTGCGCGATAAGCTCGCGCGGGACGGATGATGCGGACGCTGGTGACGATACGAGTTCTATCGGCGACGCGGGGTCGTGTGACGAAGCGGGGTCAGACACCTGACCATCGACGTTTCGGGCAAACTCTCGGCGTCGTGTGTCAGGTGTCTGACCCCAGTTCCCCGGGCTCGCCGCAATTCACCCGACTCCCTGCGTCATCCCGGGACTTGTCCCCGGGCCCCATGGCTCAGCGGGCGTGGTGGCTGGCGGGTGCGTGCTGCGAGCGCCGCACTCACCGATCGAGGCTCGTCCCAGCGGCACGATCAGTGCCGGGGACAAGCCCCGGGATGACTCAGAATTTGAGGTTGGCGCTGGTGCTTTTGTCCGTTGTGCTGTGGGCCCTGATCGCCTCGTCGTTGCATTCGGCGTCGCACGTCCTGGCGCAAACGACGCCCACGCCATCAACACCACCGTCGGCAACGCAATCGACTCCCGCCTCCGATCCTGCACTGCGCGGACACGGCGGCCCAATCCGCTCGATCGCCGTGCTCGACGAAAAGACCGTCGTCACCGGCGGTTTTGATGCCGCGATCATCGTGTGGGAGGTGACCTCCGGAACGGCGACGCGCGTGCTGCGGTATCACGACAGCTCGATCAATTCGCTGAGCCAGTTGACACCACAATGTTTCGCGTCAGGCGGCGAGGATGGTCGTGTTGCGCTGTGGTGTGATGGCGCCAAGCCCCATGCGGTTGCCAAGGCGCATGAAGCTGCAGTAACGGCATCCTCTGTAGCGATTGACCGTAATTGGCTCGCAACCGCGAGTTGGGATCGCACGGTTCTCCTTTGGCTGCTTACCCCGCAACCACCGGGCGGTCTCATCATGCCGCGCTTTCACCTCAGTGAGCACCTAGCGCCAGTCAACGGCATTGCATTCGGCGGCGACAACCAAAGCGTCATCTCCTCGAGTTACGACGGCGAAGTTCGCGTCACGAGCTTCGATCCGACTTTCACCAAGCGCCCTTGGCTCACCGCCAAACGTCAGCTCCCCGCCGCCCTCAACGGCCTCGTCGTGCTACCCGACAACCGCATTGCGCTCGCGTCGGTCGACGGCCGCGTGCGCGTGCTCAATCCGGATCTGACGCCGTCGTTCGAGATCGAGCTCCCCGAGGGGCCGCTGATGGCGATCGTGGCCTCGCCCGACGGCCGGATGATCGCGACCGCCGGCATGCGCACGCCGGTGGCGCTGATCGATGTGGAACAGCGCGCCGTCGCGCGCCGCATCCACGGGCCTGGCCTGCCGATCTGGGCGCTGGCGTTTTCGCTCGACGGCACGGAGCTTTTCACCGGCGGCGCCGATCGCGCGCTCAGGCGCTTCAAGGTCGCGACCGGAGAGCCCGTCGGAGCGCCGATCGCGAAGCCTGCCGACTCCAGCGGACCGCTCTCCAATGAGCCGGGCGCCATCGTGTTCCGCGCCTGCACCGTTTGCCACACGCTCCGCCCCGAGGAAGGACACCGCGCGGGGCCGACGCTCCACGGCATCATGGGCCGGCGCATTGCGACGGCCCCAGGCTACGACTACTCCGATGCGCTCAAAAAAATGGACATCGTCTGGACGCCCGAAACCATCGCCAGGCTCTTCGAGGTGGGGCCCACCGTCTACACGCCCGGCACCAAGATGCCCGAGCAGCGCGTCACCAACCCGGACGATCGCCGCGCGCTGGTGGAGTGGCTCGCGAAAGTGACGAAGCCGTAGAAGCCGTAGGTCGGAGTGAGCCGGCCGCTGCGCCGACCGCCATGCAGAAGCGTGCGTTCCGGCGAAGTCCGACAGCCACACGCACGGGCGACAGCGAGTTGTCGGACTTCGCGGGAATGAGCGCTGTGCCTCATGCCGCGACACTCGCTGCGGCCATGAGCCCGTGCAAAGTTAACCGTGCCAGCAGTTTTTCCCCCAGACTTATCCCCGCCCCTCCATCCCGTGGTACAATTTCGAAACCCCGGTTTTCCTCGTAACTAATTGAAATATTTAAAATATATGCACTTTAATGCTTGCGCGCTGGGCGCCGGTTTGTTATATTCCTGGTCAAGTCAATGTTGAGGTCCTTTCTGTGTCGATGTTTCCGTTTGTTCTCTCGATCATTGTCTTGCTCCTGGCCACCCTGGCGCTCTGTCGCAGACCCAAGATCCAGTCGCTACAAGCCCAAGGCCACGTCCTTGGCTTCGTTGATCTTGGCGGCGAGGTAGGTGGAGCCGCCTCGGTCGGGATGCATGCGCAGCATCAGCTCGCGATGGGCGCGGCGAATGTCGGCTTCGCTCGCACCGGGCTTCAGCCCAAGGATCTCGAACGCTTCTTCGCGGGTCATTTTCCCATCGGGACCTTTCGGCGCCGCGGCCTCGGCGCGGGCGAGATCATCGCGCCAGGTTGGGTGTCGACGGTCGAGATAGGCCTCGACGAGCTGCGCCGACTGCGGATCGGTGAAGCGGCAGTCCTGCCAGAGATGCGCAAGCTCGACGGGGCGCAGGCTCGTCAACTCGCGGCCCTGGAAGAACCCCTTGATCACGCGGCCGCGCATGTCGCCGGTGCCGAGATCGAGCTCCATCTCCAGGTGTTCCGTGCTCACGCGCGAGACGCGGGCTTTGGGATTTGGGCCGCCGCTTCCCGACGGCATCAGCGATCGCCACGAGGTGGGCAGCAGCCCAAAGCCGATGGACCCGACCAGGAGGGCAAATCCCATCGCCCCGCGCACCGTGAGGTATGCAGCCAACAGCAACAGGGCGACACCGGCCACCGCCTGCAGCCGCTGGCGGCGTAGCTGCGGGTTGGCGACGGTCACGAAGCGCCAGGCAAAGTAGCCCCCGATCAGCGCGGCGAGCACAACGGCGAGATTCGTCATGGGACAAGGAATAGCATGGCGTGGCACTTAAGGAGTCAGACTAGGCCCGAACGGGATCACCGCTTCATCTGCTCGAGCAGCAACTGGGCGGCGCGGTCGGATGGCAGCCGCTCCAGTGCACGGCGACCGCCAGCGGCGTAGACCGCCACCGCCGTCAGCAGCTCGCGCAGCTGCGCAGCCGAGCCCTGGTCAAACCGGCAATACGCTCCGCGCGTTATGCGGGCGATCTCTCGGTAGGCAGTTTCAGCCCGCCGATCGTGCCCTTCCTGAAACAAGAATACCGGCACGCCATGCAGCGCAATCTCGCCGGCGCGGCCGCAGAGATCATCGGCGTCCTCCTCCATGCAATCGCCGACGTAGACCAGCGCGGAGATCTTCTGCCGCTCCGTCTCCTGGCGGGCGTGCGAGAGCACCTTGCCGATCTGCGTATAGCCACCGCGGCAGTCGACGGTGGTCATGAGCCGCGCGAGCGCGGCAGGGTCCGACACCCACCTCGAGGCGCGGCATTCCCCCGCGCCGCGAAAGTAGACGAGCTGCACGTCGAGTCCGCCGACCGCCTTTACGGCGTCGAACATCTCGGCCTGGAGCGCCAGCGCCATGTCCCAGGTGGGCTGCCGGCTCATGGTGGCGTCCATGGCAAAGACGAGGCGACCTCGGCCTGCGGTGTCCGGCACCGGCGCGGACTTCACGCGGTCGAGAAAGTCGGCGATCTCGGCGGAGGTGGAGCGCGATGGCGCGGATACAGTGCCGCCAGGTTCAGCATCGGCAGGTGGCCGTGCTACGCCCTCGCGCACCGGCGCCGGCGTCTCCGCATCCTTGGTTGGCTTGCCTCTCTTGGTCATGGGAGCAGAATAGCAAAAAACTTCGATCGTAGGTCGGAGTGAGCGGGCCCCCGATGGCGCGGCGAGGCACGGCGCGTAGTCTCGCGAAGTCCGACCGCTTTCGATGGAGCGCGGTCCAAGCTGTCGGACTTCGACGAATTGCGGCCTTCACGTGATCAAAAGCGCGGAACTGGCTCTCTCCAACGTTTCCTGCGCGGTCGTCCGCGTGCTACCGCCTCGAGCAGCCCATGGCTTCGGCGACGCCGATGAAGCTGTCGGTGATGACGTCCCAGGCGCGCTCGGCCTTGAGGTCCTTCTGCTGGCGCAAGCCGTATTCAGACCGGCGCGCGACGAACGCAGTGCGATAACCGGTGCGAGCGGCAGCGGCGAGATCGTCGTTGTGCGCCGCCACCAGCATCACCTCGGCCGGCTCCAGATTGAGCAGCCGCGCATTGCGAATGTAGCACTCGGGCATGGGCTTATAGGCCTGCGCCGTCTCGGCGCCGAGGATGGTGTCCCACGGCAGGTTGGCACGTTTGGCCATGCGCACGAGCAGGCCTGTGTTGCCGTTCGAGAGCGTCGATATGATGTACCGGCGCTTGAGGCGCAACAGCCCTTCCAGCACATCGGGCCACGGATCGAGGCGATGCCAGCACTGATTGAGATGCTCGATCTCGCTTGGCTCGAGACCTTGGATGCCGTTCTGCTCGAGCAGGCGCTTCAGGCTCTCGCGATGCAGATCGTCGAGAATCGTCCATTGGCGGCGTCCCGAGCGCACCTCCTCCATGGCGGGCTGGTAAAGGCCGCGCCAGTCGTCGGCGAACTTGGCCCAGTCGACCTGCAGGCCACGGCCGTTGCCGAAGGCGGTCAGATCCCGGATCAGGCTCGAGCGCCAATCGACCACCGTTCCGAACACATCGAACACCAGCGCTTTGACGTTATCCTTCGGCGACATTCCTCGAGTTCCTTCGCTACGCGTCACAATTCCAACAGTCCGTCAGTCGAGCACACGATCGCGCCATTCCGGCCCCGGCACCACGCACTGATCGCGCCGCCCGAACAGGCGATAGCGATTGCGTGCGATCCGGTCGTAGAGCCCGTCGGCCAGCGGCGCGGGCAGGAAAGCAAGAAGCCCCGTCCAGCGCCAGAGGCCGCCGAGGCGGCGCATGATCCCGGCAAAGGCGTCCATCTTCCCGAAGACGCGACCCTCCGCAATAAGCAGGTTCGTCTCATAGTTGACAGGATCGAGCTCGTAATGGCGAAAGAGCGCTTGACCGAGCGGCGACTGGGCGGCGGTGAAGCGGAACTGATGGGCCGTGTCTCGGCGCGCGACGAAACGGGCAAAGCCCGTGCATAGAACGCAGACCCCATCGAAGACGATCAGCGGCTTGTTGTCGGGGAAGCGGGGCACGGCGGGGTCGTGCCTGTAGCTGAAAGGCGCAGCGGCCCTGAGGCGGGTGCGGACCAAAGCTTCGGAACTACGTGGAGCTGGTGTCGTCATCTCCTTCCGCCGACCTGCGCGCGGTGGCGGAGGAAATGGTCAGCCAGCACGAGCGCCATCATGGCTTCGCCGACAGGAACAGCGCGGATGCCGACGCAGGGGTCGTGGCGGCCTTTGGTGACGATCTCAATCTCGTTGCCGTCCACATCGATCGTTCGCCGGGGCTTCAGGATCGACGACGTCGGCTTCACCGCGAAACGCACCACGATCGGCTGTCCCGTGGAGATGCCGCCGAGAATGCCGCCCGCGTGATTGGAGAGAAACCGCGGACGGCCGTCGTTGCCGGCCCGCATCTCGTCGGCGTTCTCCTCGCCCGAAAGGGCGGCCGCCGCAAAGCCGTCGCCGATCTCGACGCCCTTCACCGCGTTGATGCTCATCATCGCCGAGGCGAGGTCCTGGTCGAGCTTGCCGTAGATCGGCGCGCCCCAGCCGGCCGGCACGCCCTCGGCCACGACTTCGATCACCGCGCCGGCCGACGAGCCCGCCTTGCGCACGCCGTCGAGATAGGTGGCCCAGACTTCGGCCGCCTTCGCGTCCGGGCAGAAGAACGGGTTCTGGTCGATCTGTCCCCAGTCCCAGTTAGAGCGGTTGATGGTATGCGGGCCAATCTGCACCAGGGCGCCGCGGATGGTGACGCCATCCAAAACCCGCCGCGCAATGGCGCCGCCTGCCACCCGCATCGCCGTCTCGCGCGCCGAGGAGCGGCCGCCGCCGCGAAAATCGCGGATGCCGTATTTGGCCATGTAGGTGTAGTCGGCATGGCCGGGACGGAACTTGGCGGCGATGTCGCCGTAATCCTTGGAGCGCTGGTCGACGTTCTCGATCAAAAGGCCGATGGGCGTGCCGGTGGTCACCTGCCGGCCGTCGGGCCCGGGGAAGACGCCGGAGAGGATCTTCACCTCGTCGGGCTCCTTCCGCTGGGTCGTATAGCGCGACTGGCCCGGGCGGCGCTTGTCGAGATGACGCTGGATGTCGGCCGCCTCAAGCGCGATGCCAGGCGGGCAGCCGTCCACCACGCACCCGAGGGCGGGGCCGTGGCTTTCGCCGAAGGTCGTCAGGCGGAACAACTGTCCAAACGTGTTGTGCGACATCGCGGTCCTATCCGGCGACGGTTCAGCTTTGATCGTCACGCTAACCGTTGCGAAACGGCAACAATTGCACGTTTCCGGCCAACCCGTCGTGATTTGCCAGAAATGTCAAGCACTCGGCAGCCCGTGACATGGCCCATGCAGCTGGCTTAACTCATCGCGCCGTAATGCGTGATTCTTTCTGACAACAGAGGAGAGGTCAATCGATGCGGAAACTTGCGATCGCGCTCGGCGCGATGGCGTTCGCGTTGTGTAATCCGGTCCTACCGGCCGGAGCCGCGACCAAGCCTGCCAAGGAAGCGCAGGCGGCGTCGCAGCCGGCAAAGCCGAAAAAGGTCGCAGTCAAGAAGGCTGCACCAAAGAAGGCCGTTGCCGACAGTACGTACAAGTCCAAGTGCAAGGCGGGTGAGAAGTGGGACGCCACGGCGTCGCTCTCAGCCGGGGCCTGCGTGAAGAAAGCCAAAGTCAAGGCAGCTTCCAAGAAGGCTGCCAAGCCCGCTGACAAAAAGGCGAGCTGACAAACCTAACGGCATGAGCGAAGGCACCTCGCGATTGAGCCCGCAGGCGCCGACGAACTCGTAGCCGACATTATTTCCTTGTGCCGGGGCAGCCGCTTGCTCCGGCTTTTTCATTTTTCCGGTGCTGAGGATTAGCTGGTTTCGCTGCCCAAGCGCTTTCATAAGGGCTTGGTTCTGCCGCAAGAAATGTCTAGCGTCGCCCAGGTGGAGGCGTCTCATGATCCGATTGACGAGCCATCTCTTCAACGCGGCGGCATGCGTGTCACTGGCTGTGTTCGGCTGGACCCTCGCCGCTGACAGTTCGAAGCGCGCCCAACTTCGGATCCACTTGGCGGGATTGATACCCGGCCTTGCAACGGTGTCGAGCGAGTCGCGGCCCGGACACGTGTCCGTCGCCGGTGACCGGCAAGAGCCGACGCTCGCCGAACGCGACGCGCCCGCCGCGCCGCAACTGCCAGGCGAGACTGTCGTCACCAGATCCGGCGAGACATCGATCGTTTCGATTCCACGGGTTGACCCCAAGCAGTCGCTCGGTCGCAACGAACCAGAAAGCGTTGGGGCACCTGCGGCCGCTGGCCCGCGGGATCTGGCGAGCGAAGTTCGAATTCCTGAGCCACGAGAGACGCAAGCCATCAACTCTCCGACGCCGGCCGATCCTGCGCGCGGGCCCGAGACGGCTCGAACGGCGCAATCGCGGAGCTCACCAGCCGGTGCCCCTTCGGTTGGCGCCGCTGCCGCGGATGTGATCGTTCCTCCAATTCGCCGCCAGAGGCCGTCTGCCGCCGTTGCGCCCAGAAAAGCGAAGCCCAAGCTGACCACCTCGCGGCCGGCCAAATCGAAGCCCGCGGCGGCTGCCAAGACGGCCGTTACCGCCAAGCCTGCTGAAGCGCCGGGACGCTCGTCGCTCGGCTCAGGGCGGATCACCCCGCCGACAACCGCGACGTCGCCCCGGGATCGTGATGCCGCGGCGCGTTGAAAAGCGCGCAGGTGCGTCAGTTAATGCTCGGCAACGTTCGCAAGCACCGCATTCTCAGCTACAGCCACTCGATCGAGCCGCGACGGACAATCATGATTTTGTCCTGCGGCACCTCGAGCGTGGCCACGGCACTGCGCGGCAGCTCGACGACGAGGCTCCGGAGCGCGCGGCTCACCGCTCCATGCGCGGCGACGACGCAATCGCGATCGATCTCCTCAAGCCAGCCGGCGATGCGCTCGGCGAGCATGGCATAGCTCTCGCCGCCGCGCGGCTGCCAGTTCCACTTGTCAGCTTCTCGGGCCTTGTAGCCCTCGGGATCTATTCTCGGCAGCTCGGCCCAGAGCTGTCCTTCCCAGTGGCCGTAGTTCTGCTCCATCAGGCGCTCGTCGCGGCGGAAGTCGTCTGGTGCCAAGCCCATTTCACGGCGTGCGATGCGCATCGTTTCGCTGGCACGCGATAGGGGGCTTGCGACGTAGTCGAGCGTAGCCGCCTCGTGTCCGAGCCGAGCGCCGAGCGTGCGGCCATTCCGTGCCGCCTGGCCGCGCCCCTTGTCGTTCAGCGGAATGTCGGTCTGACCCTGGTAGCGCTGCACCGCGTTCCAATCGGTTTCGCCGTGGCGAATGAAATAGAGCGTTACCCCCGCTTGCAACATGAGTGTCAATCCACCTTCAGCACGAGCTTGCCGTCATTGCCGCCGGTGTACAGCAAGTTCAGCGTCTCGCCGAACTTGGCGAGGCCGCCTGTGCGTACGTCCTCTCTTATGACCAGGCGGCCCTCCTTGTGCCACTGGCCGAGCTGCGCAACTGCTTCTGGAATGCGCTTCGCCCAATCGGTGACGATCAGCCCCTGCATGCGCAAGCGCTGCGTGAGCACAGCACGCAGGTTCTTCGGGCCGGGAGCAGCATCGGTCGCGTTGTAATTGGCGATGAGCCCGCACACTGGGATGCGACCAAAGAGGTTCATCTGCGGCAGCACGGTATCGAGTATCTCGCCGCCGACGTTTTCGAAGTAGACATCGATGCCGTTTGGGCAGTGCTGACTGAGCTGCTCAGCGAGGTTGCCGGACTTGTAATCGGCGCAGGCGTCGAACTTCAGTGTTTCAACGACGGTCTTGCATTTGTGCGGCCCACCCGCGATGCCAACGGCGCGGCAGCCATTGATTTTCGCGATCTGGCCAACGAGCGAGCCGACAGCTCCCGAAGCCGCCGAGACCACGACCGTCTCGCCTGCTTTGGGCTGGCCGACCTCGAGCAACCCGAAATAGGCCGTCCAGCCAGGCATGCCGAGGCCCCCAACCCAACGCTCGAGGGGCGCGAGCGAGGTATCGACACGCACGGCACGGCGCCCGTTCAGGACTGCGTACTGCTGTGCGCCGAGGAGGCCCTGCACGGCGTCGCCGGTCTTGAAATTGGGATCGCGCGATTGATCGACGATGCCCACCGCATAGGCGCGCATCACCTCGCCGACGCCGACTGGTGGCACATAGGACTTCGCGTCCGACACCCATCCGCGCATGGCTGGATCGAGCGAGACGAAGGCGACGCGGACACGAATTTCGCCCTCCGCTGGCTCTGGGATCGGCGTCTCGATCGTACGGAAGGCACCGGGCGGCAACATGCCGGGCTTCGGACGCAAGGCAAGCTGGACTTGAAGGTTGGTGGCCATCGACGGACCTCTGCACTAGACGCCGTTGCGCGGCGGACGGGTCATGACCAACTCCTTCGCAGGTTTCGCAGGGAATGCCAACCAGGCGGTGCCCCGGCAGAGCCGGCATCAAGGTGCGCCCCCTGTCAATGCGAAGCCTCGCGCAAAATCGTGAGGCGCGTGTCGGGGCGGTTGAGCCCCCAGTGGTGAATGGCATAGATGCGCATAGCCTTCGGCAGCGTAACGACGAGCCGTCCATTCGTCATGTCGAACTCCCGCGCAACACTCAGGCGCTGTCCCTTCGAGAGGTGTCGCGCCGGTGCCAGCACAAGCTCGATTGTGGTGCTCCATTCGGTATCAGGGGGCAGGGGTCCGGCGGGCGCGGCTGCGGGCGCTACATCGAGGACGCGGGCGAGCACGAAATCGCGCCACGATCTCTCGCGGAAGCACCACGCCCGCACGTGCCATCGCTCGCCATCACTGACCAAACGGGCTGGCGCGATCCAGCGGCGCGAGGACTGCGGCCGCGTGAACGGCTGGTAGAGAATGTCGAGGCGCTCACCGTCGCGGGCTGCTCGGCGTACGCGGGCGGCTGTCGACGCATCAACCGGGCGAGCAAGACGCGGCAGCGCCGCCGTCATGGCATCTCCATCGGCTCCTAGTGCCTCGAGCGCTGCACCAGGATCGGGCGTCCCAAAATGTGGGCGAAATCTCTCCAGGGCGACATAGCACTTCGCGCGCGTGTCATAGCCGACGCCGCCCCGCTCGCCGCCGGACAGCGCGAGGTAAGCTTTGAAGTCGAGTGCTGCTTGCGCCGGCGAAATCTTGAATGCCACCATGAGATCGGCGCGGTTCACGCGTGCTTCCCAGAACAGCCTGCAGTCGATGAACCGAAGCCGCTCCACAGTGCTGTGTGAACGTTCTGCGGTGGCCATCGTGGCGGCCCGGCTCGGCAGGCGCGCGCCAGCGCTCCGCCGATAAGCTGGTGGCCGGCTCGTGGCACTCGACTGGCCTGTGGATGACGTTGAGAAAACACGCGGCATCCCCAGACCTTAGCTTGACCCCTGTCGACCAGTCCATCTAAAAATTAGATGGATAGACGAGGGCGCTTCATGCGGATCATCCACACTGGCGACTGGCACATCGGACAGACCCTCGGCGGGTTCTCGCGTGAGCACGAGCACCGCAGCGTGCTTTCCCAGCTCACTCGAATTGTCGAAGAGCGGCAGGCCGATGCTCTCGTCATCGCGGGCGACATCTTCGACAGCCAGAACCCCTCGGGCGAGTCACAGGCCCTATTCTATGACGGGCTCGACCAGCTCCACCGTGCTCGTCCACAGCTTTCGATCGTTATCACCGCTGGAAATCACGATGCGGCCCGCCGGTTGGAGGCGCCGGGGCCATTGCTCAAGAGATGGGGCGTTCACATCGTCGGCAATGTGCTTCGTCGCGAAGGTCGGGTCGATTTTCGCCGCCATGTGATACCTTTGAAGTCGCCATCAGGTGAAGTGCGCGCCAACGTGCTTGCCGTCTCCTATCCGACGGCCGCCTGCTTGCCGCCTCTCAGCGCTTTCGGAGGCGATATCGCGCGCGCGACAGCGGACCTCTACGCCGAGTTGATGGAGCAGGCCGAGCCGCATCTCGGCGGGCTGCCGCTGGTCGTGACGGGTCACCTGCACGTGGCGGGCGGGCTCGAGTCGGAGGGCGCCGAGCGGCGCATCCTGGTTGGCGGTCAGCACGCCATCCGTCCGCAGGACCTGCCGGAGGACGCCGACTACATTGCGCTCGGGCATCTGCACAAAGCTCAGGCTATCGGCCGCGAGACGATACGCTACTGCGGCTCGCTGATCCCACTCTCATCAACCGAGCAACCCTATCGCCACGGCGTGACGTTGGTTGAGCTCGGCGATCGTGCCGGAGCCCCGGTCAGAACCGAACAGATTCCTTTGAAAAGGCCTGTGCCGTATCTGCGTCTCCCCGCCCGTGGCGACGTGCGCCTTGCCGATCTCGGGGATCACCTGCAGGCGCTCGGTCTGGAGACCGGACTGCCGGTCGAGCAACATCCATTCTTGCACGTGCAGCTGGCACGCGAAGGCATCGTCACAGGTTTCCGAGCCGAGGCTGACCGAATTGCGAGCGCCTTCCCGGTGCGGCTCGTCGACATCCGCCTGACGCCGCTACCGGAGCGCACCTCGGAGCTCGCCACAGCCGATACCGCCATTCGGCTTGCTGACCTGGCGCCCGAAGAGCTCTTCCTGCGCGCGTTTCAGCGCCAGCACGGTGTCGCGGCGGAGCGGACGCATCTCGACCTTTTCCACCGCCTTGAGGCGGAGAGGTGAGCGATGCGCATTCTCGCCATCCGTGGCGAAAATCTTGCGAGCCTCGGACCTCCCTTCGAGATCGACCTTGCCGCCGAGCCGTTGGCGGGCACAGGCCTCTTTGCCATCACGGGCGAGACCGGCGCCGGCAAGTCGACCATTCTCGACGCACTCTGCTTGGCTCTCTATGGCGAGTATCCTCGCGTCGACGTGCAGCAGCGCGAGGATGTCCCGGACCCGAGCGGCAAGGCGATCACGGCGTCTGATGCGCGCGCCATTCTGCGGCGCGGCGCCGGCCACGGCTTCGCGGAAGTGGATTTCATCGGTCTTGACGGGGTGACGTATCGCGCGCGCTGGGCGGTGCAGCGGGCGCGCGCCAAGGCGGGCGGCGCGCTGCAAAAGCCGCAACGGTTGCTGACGCGCGTGCGCGATGGACAGGCCGCCGCAGAGGGCATCAAGCCAGTTCTGGACGCCGTCATCCAGCGTACTGGGCTTTCGTTCGAGCAGTTCCGCCGGACCGTTCTTTTGGCGCAGGGCGAGTTCGATCGCTTCCTGCTCGCTGCCGACAACGAGCGCGCGGAGCTGTTGGAGAAGATCACCGGGACCAGTGTTTATGCCGAGATCTCGAAGCGCACGCACGCCGGCTGGAAGGACCGGCGCGAAGGCATTGCGCGGCTGGAGGAACGCCGCGATTTGATCATGTCGATGAAAGATGAGGAAAGGGCGGCGCTGCTGGCAGAAACGGCCACGCTCGATGAGGCCGTGGCTATGAAGTCCGCCGACGCATCGGCCCTCGCCGCGCGTCTCGCTGCCGCCCGCCGCCTCATCGAAGCGGATGGGGCCGTCGCCATTGCCGAGGTTGCCCTGCGCGAGGCTGAAGCCAAGCGTGACTCAGCCGCCCATCAGCGCGACTATCTTGGGCGCCTTGCCGCCGTCGAGCCATTGCGCTCCGCACTCGAGGCAGAGACGCGAGCACGCGCCCAGCACACTGAAGCCCGGTCTGAGCTCGGAGCGGCCGAAGCTGCATTGCAGCAAGCGACGGCGGAAGAAGGCCGAGCATCCGACGCACTCGTCATAGGCATCCGGGAAAGCGACGCTCTGGAAAAGCGCCGTATCGCGATGGAGCCGATATGGCAGGAAGCACAGCGCCTCGATGTCCAGATTGAAGCAGCCCAGGAAGAGTGGGAGACCGCAAAGCGATCTGCGCTTGACGCCCAGGCGCGATCTGGCGCGCCACCTCGCGGTCATGAGAAGGTCAAGTCTAAAGCATTCTCAAGTGCTTCTGCGGCGCGCACAGCCGCAGATGTGAGTATTGAAATCGCGCAGCTTCAGGATGGCCTGCGCACACAGGCATCCAAGCTCGACACGGCGAGAGTTAGCCGCAGTGCGCTGGCCGACAAGATCGCAGACCGTGATCAGCGTCTCAGCGGCCTCGATGCTCCGGCATTGCGAACGCGCGATGCCGCGTTGACCAGCCTCGAAGGCGTGTTGCGCGCAGCAGTGCCGATTGTCGCGAGCCGCGATCACGCTCAATCCGACAAGTTGGATTCGGCAGAGAAGGCCGAGAAGGCATCTGCCGAGGTCGCTATAGCGCGCTCGGCGATCGAGGCCGGCTCGGCCCGCCACGCTGACTTGATCGCGCGCCGCAAGGAAATCAGCGCTCTCGTTGCGCTGGCCGACGCGACCCAGTCGCGCGAGGCAATTTCACTCCGCGAAACTCTGGTCGACGACAAGCCCTGTCCCGTGTGCGGCGGAAGCGAACATCCTTACGCCCATCCTGAACACGCCGAGGCGCCACTGGTACGAGAGGTGCGGGCGCGGCGCAATTCGCTCGATCAGGAGCTAACGGCAGTCGAGCAGTCGATCGCCTCCCACAAGGCACGACGAGTCGAGGCTGAAGCCGAGCATGTTCACGCAAGCCGTCGCGCGGCAACGGCGGCTGAAAGCTACAACCGGGCGAGCGAGCAACTCCGCGTTCTCGACGAGCGCTTCGCCAGTGCGGCTTCCACAGCGCGAGCTCTTGAGTTGGTCGGCTTGCCCGACACCGGTTCGCTGTTCGCAATTGCAGGTGATGCGCTCGATCGGGGATTGGCTGCGCTCGCCACCCAGCGGCAGCAGGTGGCGGACCCCCTTGCGCTCGCCGACGCGCTCGCTGGCGAGTTGCAGGCGCTGCATAAGGAGGTACAACGCCTCGGAGTAACGATCGACGAAACTATGGTCGCGCAGGCCGCGGTCACAGCGCTGCTCAACGCGGCCTGTCGTGAAGCTGTGCTGTGCGAGCTGGCGCAGACCCGTGCCAGGCTCCTCGACGGAGAGCCGACCGCAGCGAGCCGGGTCCGCTTCGTCACTGAGAAACGCACAATCGACGACAGACTCAAGACACTCACGATAGCAAAGGAGACCGCCAAGGAAGTTTCGGCTACGGCAGCGGCACGCTTGCAGACCGCAAAGATGCTTGAGAGCAGAGCGGACGCCGAGCTTCAGCGCGTGTCGCAGAGCCTGGCCGCCGTTGCTTCCGAAGTGGCGATAGACCTCGAAGAGGCGCGTCGCCTGCTGGCAGAACCGGCGACGACGCGCGCGTCGATCGAGAAGCTTGTTGCAACCCTCGATAAAGCAGTTGCTGATGCGGTGACCACGCTCGACACGCGACGGTCGGATTTGGCTCGGCTCAGGGCGCCCCAAATCGCGAGAGGCGACCAGGACCAGCCAGGCTTGTTCGATCGGATCGAAGCAGATCCTGCGATCTGGGCCATCGCTGAGCTGCCAGCCGAGCCGGATGCCCTCGCAGCGGCCCTTGCATCTCTCATGCAAACGGCTGCGGAGCTCGACAAAGAGATCGCCGGGTTGCGCGACCGCCGGGCCGCCCTGAATGCACGCCTCGATGCCGACGACGAGGCGCGGCGCCGCTCGACCGATGTTGTCACGGAGCTGGAGCGTGCCAAGTCGGAGTTCACGATCTGGGATCAGGTCCACGCGGCGATTGGTGATGCCAACGGCGACAAATTCCGACGCTTCGCCCAGGGCGTAACGTTGGAAGAACTCGTCCGGCTCGCCAACCGCCAGCTCGATCAGCTGGCGCCACGCTACCGGCTCGCAAAGAGTTCGACGTCGGATCTCGCGCTATCGATCATCGATCGCGACATGGGCGATGAGCAGCGGAGCGTGCGCTCGCTTTCGGGCGGCGAGAGGTTCCTGATGTCGCTGGCCCTGGCGCTGGCTTTGTCCAGTCTTGAAGGCCGCCAATCGTTTGTCGATACCCTCTTCATCGATGAAGGTTTTGGGACGCTCGATGCCGAGACGCTCGACATTGTGATTGAGGCGCTCGAGCGTCTGCAAGGGAGCGGCCGCAAGGTCGGCGTGATCACTCATGTTGCCGCCATGGTCGAGCGCATCGCGGTGCAGGTGCGCGTCGAGGCCCGCGGCGCCGGCCGATCAGCCGTCCGCATTCTCGATTTGGCACAGACTGCGCTTCCGCTTGCTTCGTAGGGCGTTGTTGCTTGCGCGGACGAACGCGGAGGGGCAGTCGGATGGGAGCCATCGAACCGTCGGCTGCAGCAAACGACTTCTGCAGCAAAAACTTGAGCGGGGCTGCATCAATTCGGCCGCTCTGTCTTCTTGGCGGATGCTGCGAGTTCGACGCGGAGCGCCTTCTCGACAATGCGGGGCATGTTGGCATCGAGCCATTGCCGGAGCATTGGCCGGAGCAATTCCGCGACGGTGTCTTCCATGCTGCGGATTTGTTCGCTCATCGCGTGCGAACCGGGCTGCGGAGGCGAGGAGGGGGCCGTTATTGGCGGTGATGCGCCCGCCGGCCCGGTCGAGTTTGTAACACCAGTGACGGTGGAGCGCGCGGCCGACTGTGCCCCACCAGCGGCATTGACCCCGGACGGAGCTGCTTGTTGGGGAGCGGCGGGTATTGCCGGTGCAGGTCGTATCGCCGCCGAATTCGATCGAGCGAACACGTCGGCAGGAGCCTCAGGAGGCTTCGACGCGGTTTCGACGGCGTTGGCCTTTGGTTTGGACTCGAGTGTCACCTCAGCGGTGCGTACCGGTGGCCTTGTGAGCTCGGATGCTGATGGATTGGCAACTTCTTTGGTGTCCTTAGCAGCAACTGGTTCCCGCACGGGATGCTGCATTGAAGGCTTCACTGCATCTTGTGTGCTGGCGGCCTTGACAGAAGCGGCCTCGGTGGCACCGGTCAGCGGTGAAGTAGCCACAGGCTTAGCACTGATCGCCTGGCCGACAAGACGTTCAGCCAGCGTCTGTTGACGCTCACGGGCAGCATCGTCAGCGGGCCTCACCGATGCGAAAGGCAGCGACCTCTCTGGTAGCGCTGGCGAGACGAAACCACCGGCTGTTTGTGCCGGCGAAGGAGCCGGTCCGGTCGTGGACGGTTTCGTCGCGGCGTTCGAGCTGGTGGCGGCAGGGCTCGACGCGAGGGAATCCGCACGACCGGGTACAACCGAGCTGAAGTCAGGCGTCGGTCTTTTCTCCTGAGAGTTCGGTTCGCGCGGCCTGATTTCCGGATTCGGAGCATCGACCTTGATTGGCTCGACCTTCACGGAGTGCGGTTTCGCCTCGGACAAATCTGTCTTGGTTCCCGGCTTGACCTCGATCGGTTTGGCTTCTGAAACCCGTACAGCGACAGGTGGTGCCTCGGCTTTAGTCTCGGGAGCCGCTGATGCTGTGGCTGGCTTCGGAAAGAGCCACGAAGGGGCCGCTGTTGTGGCTGGAGCCGCCGAATAATCCGACGTCTGTGGGTGGGGCTGCGATTGAGCGGTAGGCAGTTGTGCCTCGGCAGACGAGCTTGCAGGCTTGACTGCGGCTGGCGCGACCGCAGCTACCGTCCTTGGTGCTGACGTAGACTGACCCCGAGCCTCGGGCGTGCGCGTCGCAGGATCGTCTGCCAGCCCGAGGACGTCATCAATGCTGAACGGTGCGGTCCTTACTACAGGCTTGCTGCTGTCAGCCGGGTTAGACGCGGCTGCCGGCATCCCTTGCGGCTGAGACGTCTTTGTGACCGAACCGTGGCCAGACGCCGAACCGGATGCGGCCGGTGACGTGACGCTGCCGGTAGCGCTGCTCGCATGAGCTGAAGGAGGGGCATTGAGGGGGCCGCCAACTCGCTGCGGCGGTGGAAGTGGTGAGGCGGCGGGCTCCTCTGCCAGGAGACGTCTGATCGAGGCAAGCACCTCGTCCATCGTTGCTTCCGCAGCCTTTTCCGCACCCGACATCGCACCTCTCCACGTAACGCCCGCAACTCTTCTGTCGCGTACCCCGCGCCGAAGTTGGTACAATGGATTAGGCCACGTCGCAATTGCGTGACACTAGTCCTCTACAGGCAGATAACGAGGCGCATTGCAACAACTGAACCGATTTTCAAGGCGCGCGCATGGCAGCCGGGGTTGAGCGCATTCGCCCGCAGCAGAAACTGTGCCGGCGATCTGTGCTACTTGGAGGTCTTGGTTGACCAGCTCTTGGGTGCAGTATCCTTCGAAGGTGTGTCCTTCGAAGAGTGCGGCTCACCGTGTGTGTGCCACATGTCGTGCTTTTCGACACGCCCGTCTTGGTGGGTGATGCTGATGCCCCACCACTTGCGCCTCACCTCGTGGTAATGCGCCACCGGATCATAGACCGTGTCGACCACATAGGTTTGTTCGGCTGTCAACCGCCCGATCGACGAGAGCACATTGTACGAAGCCACGACCAGGTTACGCTGTGTCGTGACAAGTTGCACCTGGGCGTTGAGCGCTTCCTGCTCGGCGTTGAGCACGTCGAGCAGCGTCCGCTGACCGACCCGCTCTTCCTCGCGGACTCCAGCAAGCGCCGTCTGCGTCGCTCTAACTTGAGCATTATCTGACTCAAGTTGTGCCCGCGCCGCTTGGAGCAGTGACCAGGTTGAAATGATCGCCGCCTGCGTCTCGCTGCGGTTCTGCTCAATCTCCTGCAGCCGGCTGACATGAGTGTGCTTCGACTGACGAACGCGTGCCCGAGTTTCGCCGGCTTCATAAAGGGGCACAGAAACCCGGCCCGTGACGCTGGACGTCTCAGCTTCGTCAATCAGACGGGAAGAATCGTAGCGGTGCGAATACTGCGCTTCGAGTTGTACAGTGGGCAGCAGCTCACCCCAAGTCCTGTCGACATTATGTCGTGCGGCCTGCTCGCGGTAGAGCGAGCCCACCACGCTAGGATTCTCCTTGGCTCCGATTGATTGGGCTTCGGCGAGCGATTTCGGAATCAATTTCTCTGGCGGCTTTTGATCTTGAAGATTGTGCGGCGGACGGCCGACGGTGCGCTCGTAGTTGGCACGGCTGGTCTTGAGGTTGGCTCGTGCCGCATCGAGCTGCGAAACAGCAGCTGCGCGCCTGGCCTCCGCCTGCGCCACGTCAGTGCGCGTTACCTCGCCAACCGAGAACCGATCCTGTGTCGCCTTGAGTTCGCGGGTGAGTACGGTGACGTTGTTCTCGCGCAGCCTGACGATTGCCTGATCACGGACCACGTCCATGTAAGCGGTCACGGCCTCCAAAAGCACGGACTGCTCAACAATACGCAGGGATTCGCGACCAGCACGCACATTGGCTTCGGCTTCGCGGACTCCGTTGAGGACCCGAAACCCCTGGAAGATGGGCTGGGTTAGGTTGACGCTGTAGCCCTTTGGGTGCGTCTCGCCGTCATTGCTCCCTTGCGGCTTGGTTTCACTGCGCTGCCATCCAGCGTCCGCATTACCGGTAACGCGCGGGCGATAGCCAGAGTTGGCGATGGCTACGCCCTCATCCGTGGCGCGCAGGCGCGCGCGCTCCGCATCGAGGCGAGGGTTATATTTATAGGCAGCGGCTAACGCTTCCTTCAGCGTCTCCGCGAACGCAGAGCTGGGAATGCTGAATGTCAGCAGCCCTGCGACCGCGACACCAGCAAGTAGCCCTGTTCGGCTACGGTCATGTCCAGCATAGGACTTGCCTGCCACCATGGATTTCACTGTCCGCCGTTATCCGCCCGACGCATTACCCACCCACCCGACGCAAAACGCGCCAGATCCGAGCTATCCTGATTCCGCTGTTCGGTAGAGTTACGCCAGACTCGTTTCTACGACTCTTAGTCGATCAATCGGTCAGGCAGACCCAAAATCGTGTCGCACTTAACAGAAATCATTCCTGCCGTGGCCTGGCGTCCACACTTCTGGTGCTGAAACGCCTGATTCGGGGTGATCGAAGGTACTATTCCTCGACCCATGCGGGTTCTCGACCGATGGGCGCCTCGAACCTTTCTGCATCGCCGTTGAGCTGAATAATTCGATGTCCGAACCATGTCTTGCGCGCCTCATTGATAGGCAGTCGGATCATAAGATCTGTCGACCCGGACTAGCGGCTCGGGCTGTGAGAGCTATTTGCGCGGCGCGCCTTCCCTTTCGCCTCAGCGGCATCTCCTCATCACCCGCCCTGACCGATCCAGTGGCCGGCGTCGTGCGGTTGCAAAATTCCGAGCTTGCAGAGGCATCGTTCGGCCGCGTTCGCGCTCGAATTGCTGAATGTTAGCGCACGGTGGTGCGCCTGATGACGGAAACGTCGCTCCGCAAAGCAGGAATGCTCATAGGTGCACAGCATGGCTGGCGGCGATGCATCGCCTGGACTTAGGTCCAGTGGTGCAAGGCCTGGACAACTCGGCTGGTTGAATTCACGATGACATAGTTGCTCTGGTGCACGAACCGATCAGGCGCGTAGGCCAGTGTACTCGCCCATCATCATTGCAGTTTTCGAGTCTGATTTAACAGCGTTGCGGCGGCTTAGCATGTACAGCGACCCAAGGATCGGCGCTCCAAGCGATAAAATCATCGATGATCGCGATGGCAAGCCCATTGAGCTCGACACCGATGTCGGGTGCCTCAGACCTCTCGATTTTGCCGTTGACAGGATTCATTGGTCACCGATTGCCGCGCTCAAATGGTCGCTGGTGCGGCCCTGGCGAGGCGCTGAGAATGATGAGCAGGACGCATCGGAGCCGTTTGAGTCGCTAGTCATGCGGGCGCTCGCGCTGCCCGGCAGGCACCGCCTGAACGCGCCAGACGGTGAACCTGCTAGAGTTCTCTCCGGCCGGGCGCTGATGGCCGGGCTGCTCTTGGTCGGGTTTGATGTCGTCCTCAACGCAACGCGTGGTCAGGCCTATCCAGGTACTGCTCCAGAAAGCGCAGACCCAGGCGAGGTCGAAACTGCTGAAGCGAAAATCGTCGAATTCGGCGGCGCGCCCGCTGCGCTCGAGCCGTTCATCGGCATCGAACAGGGGCATGATTCAAAGGACGCCCTGCCGGTATGCATTGATCATGGCTTTGTCGCTGTCGAGCAGGTTCAGGCGACCTACGAACCGGCGGTGGCGCTCGTTCGGCAGTCACAATCGACGCTCGTTCCGCTGGAGGTAGAGCGGCGAGCCGAGAGCGCGATCGCGCCAGCCACGGGTCGCGAACCCGATCTGTTGACGCGGCCGCAGCTCCTCGTCGGCACCGACGGTAATGATGTTCTCATTGGCGGCGCAGGTGACGACGTTCTCGTTGGCGGCGCCGGCAATGATGTCCTGATCGGCGGCGCGGGTAATGACCAGCTTCTTGGTGGCGACGGTGATGATCAGCTCGCGGGCGACACTGGTGACGATGAGTTGATTGGTGAAGCCGGCGATGACGATCTGGTAGGCGGCGAAGGCAACGATGAACTCGACGGCGGCGCAGGCGCCGACACTATGGCCGGCGGTGCCGGTGACGACACCTTCGTCGTCGACGACGCGTATGACTCTGTCATCGAAATCGCCGGCGCCGGACACGACACCATCCTGACCACGCTGAACGTACTTGTGCTCGCCGACGCCGTCGAGGTTCTAAAGTATGTCGGAGAAGCTAGCTTCACCGGCTTCGGTAACGCCGGCGATAACGAGATTTATGGCGCCGACGGCGATGATGAGCTCTTTGGAGAGGACGAGAGCGGCGGCTCGACTGCGGAAGGGGCTGACGGGTCGTCGGTTGATGCAGCCTCGATTGCCGTGTCGGCTGAAGCGACGCCGGGCGCGCTCGAGGTTCGCGAAATCGATCCCGCCACGGCAGCGCTCGTCGAGATACTTGGCGACACGCAAGAAGCGATCGTCTTTTTGGATATCCAAGCGGCGCCGACGGAAACATCCGATCAGACAGTTTCCTCATCTCAGATTGAGGTTGAAACGGTCGTCATCGGCAGCAAAAGCAATGACACGATCGTCGGCTTGCATGGCAGTAACGACACCATTTTCGGCGGTAAAGGTAACGATCGCATCACTGGTGGCGCCGGCGATGACATTCTGAGCGGTGGCGATGGCCGTGATACTTTCATCTTCCGCGCCGGGTTCGGCAATGACGTCATCACCGACTTCTCGACTGCCAATGAAGATCGGGACATCATTGTGTTCGGCAGTGGCATGTTTGTTGATGAAGCCGACCTCGATGCACACATGACGCAAGTTGGAAGCGATGTCGTCATCAGCGTGTCGAGTAGCGATCAGATCGTTCTGAGCAACGTCGACAAGCTCACGCTTTCTATTCACGACCAGTTCATATTCGCCTGAGCCTGAGCTGCATGCAGCGGTTGGCTTGAAACGACACGTGGAGAGGGACAGTTTTGCGTACGCCCAAACTTTTTCCTGCACTGCCGAAGCTATCAGCCGTTGGAACTGTTCTCGCGAGCTGCCGTAAGGCTATTCTCGGCGTTGGCGCCATGAGCGGCATCATCAACGTGCTGATGCTGACGGGCTCCATCTTCATGATGCAGGTCTACGATCGTGTCTTGGCAAGTCACAGCGTGCCAACCCTCGTCGCGCTATCCATCTTGGCAGCGGCTGTCTACGCTTTTCAAGGCTGGCTCGATGCCCTGCGCATGCGGATTTTGATGCTGATTGGTGAGAAGATGGAGGGGGACGTTGGTCCGATGGTCCATCGCGCGGTTCTTGCCATGCCCTTGGAAATGCCACGCGCAGCGGGTGAGACTTTGCAGCCGTTCCGCGACCTCGAAAGCATCAGGTCGTTTCTTTCCGGACCGGGTCCGGTTGCGCTGCTCGACCTTCCTTGGCTTCCAATCTACGTTGCATTCATTTTCTTACTTCACCCAATGCTCGGGCTGATCACGGTTATCGGTGCTGTATTCTTGGTCGGTTTGACTTTTGCCACGGAGGCGAGCAGTCGGACGCCCACGCGCAAGACGCTCGAGGCTCAGTCGCTGCGCAACTCCCTTGCGGATGCGGCGCAACGCGGGGCTGAAGCTATTCGAGCGATGGGAATGCGGGAGGACATGTCCCGGATGTGGCGTGACGCTCACATGCAGGCCATGCAGTCCCAGCGGGCGTTGAACTTTACGACCGGGAACCTGTCGGCTGTATCCAAGACATTCCGCTTCGTCCTGCAATCGGCGGTATTGGGCCTGGGCGCCTACCTCGCGATCCGCGGAGATCTTTCTGCTGGCGCCATCATAGCCGCAACGATCCTGAGCGCTCGCGCGCTAGCTCCGATTGACCAGGCGATCGGCAGTTGGAAGTCATTCATTGCGGCGCGGCAATCACACGTTCGACTGCGCGAGCTTCTCGCGCGACGAGGGGATGGCGAAGCGCCGTTTGCGCTGCCGGCACCAAAGGCGTCCGTAGCGGCCGAAGGCCTTATCGTCGCTGCCCCGGGTTCGCGGCAGCCAATAGTGAAACGTGCCAGCTTCACACTCTCAGCCGGGCAGGGACTGGGCATTATAGGAACCAGCGCTTCCGGAAAAACGTCGCTAATTCGAGCAATGATCGGCATCTGGAAGCCGCTCGCTGGCAAAGTCACGATGGATGGCGCCAGCATTGATCAGTGGGATCCGGAAGCACTAGGTCGCTCTATCGGATATCTTCCGCAGGACGTGCAGCTGTTTGATGGTTCGATCGCCGCCAACATCGCGCGCTTCAAGCAGGACGCCGACCCGGAGTTGATTATCGAGGCCGCAAAGATGGCGGGCTTTCACAACTCTGTCATAGCGTTCCCCGACGGATACGACACGATTATCGGCCGTGGAGGCGTGCAGCTATCGGCTGGTCAGCGGCAGCGGGTAGGTCTCGCTCGAGCCTTGTTCGGCCGTCCCTTCCTGTTGGCTCTCGATGAGCCGAACTCAAATCTCGATTCCGACGGAGAGGCAGCTGTAAGCGAAGCCATCAGCGGCGTGCGCAAGCGAGGTGGTATAGCCATCGTTGTTGCGCATCGTCCAAGCGCGATTGCGGCTGTCGATCTGCTTGCCGTCATGCGCGCCGGCGAGGTCGTAGCTTTCGGGCCTCGCGACGAGGTGCTCGCGAAGACGGTCAAGAACGCCTCGAACATCGTATCTCATCCCGCCGTGAGAGCGGACGTTGCACGCGTGCGCACGAGCGACGGAGACGCATAATGCTCGATACCGCCTACGACATTCAGCGGCACTTGCAAATCGGCCTTTCCGCAGTACTCCTGCTCGGTGGCACAGCAATTGCCTGGAGTATGATCGCGAAGCTCGACTCGGCCGTGGTTTCGCAAGGCACGGTTGTGGTCGAGAACAACGTAAAAAAGGTTCAGCATCCGACAGGCGGCGTAATCGGCTCCATCCACGTCCATGAAGGCGACAGAGTGAACGAGGGAGACATCGTCGTACGTCTGGATGAGACCGCAACTCGGGCTGCGCTCGCCATTGTGGTCAATGACCTGACGGCTGCGCGCGCCCGAGTTGCACGCCTCTCCGCGGAACGCTCCGGGGCAACGAGCGTCACGTTTCCGGCTGATCTCCAAACGCGTGCAGTCAGCGACGGCGAGGTCAAGGCGGTGCTCGACGGCGAGATCGAGCTGTTCGGCTCACGAGTGTCGACGCGTCGCGGGCAAAAAGCTCAGATGAACGAGCGTATCGGCCAATTACAGCAGGAGGTCAACGGTCTCACCGACCAGCGCAAATCACTGCTCACTCAGCTGACGGTTGCCCGCGATGAATTGCAAAGTCTGAGAGGTCTTGAGGCCAAAGGCCTGGTCGCCAAGCCGCGTATCACCGCGCTTGAGCGGGAGATTGCGCGTAACGACGGACAGCTCGGCGAAACCATCGCCAAGATCTCATCCTCGCAGGGCAAGATGACCGAAATCCAGCTGCAGATCCAGCAGCTCGACAAGGATCTCGCGGCTGAGGTCAACAAGGAGCTCCGCGAGGCCGACACCAAGATCGGGGAACTGCAAGAGCGGCGCATTTCGGCTGAGGACCAGTTGCGACGCGTTGATATTCGTGCGCCGATCAGCGGGATTGTTCATCAACTCGCTGTGCACACTGTGGGTGGCGTTGCAAGTCAGAACGAGCCGCTCATGCTCATCGTACCCGAGGCCGAGCGCTTGATCGTGGAAGCACGCATCCAGCCAACCGATATCGATCAAGTCCACAAGGGGCAGCCCGTTCGTGTGCGCTTCACGGCTTTCAATCAGCGGACCACGCCTGAAGTGTGGGGTACGCTGTTCCGTGTCAGCGGCGACCTCAGCCGAGATCAGCAAACAGGTGCCTTTTTTTATACGGGTGGCGTGACTTTTGAAGCTGAAGAGCTGCGTGACAAGTTGCGAGGCTTGAAGCTTATTCCTGGCATGCCGGCTGACGCATTCATCCGCACTGGCGAACGCACGTTCGCGAGCTACATCGTCAAGCCGTTGACCGATCAAATGCAGCGCTCCATGCGGGAGCGTTGAACCATATTAATAGTAAGCCGTCATTCTCCGAAAGGTCCGCCCGTAGACGGGATTGGCAGTTCTGGCGAGTCGCCCGAGGCCAATGGATCGAGGGGTAAAAGCCAGTCGATCAATGTTTCCGAGTTCGGGCTTTCCTGAATGCCCGCGCTCAAGCCAACGTTGACGTCTTCCTCGACGCTGTTCCAATGCTGGTCGGCCACGCCTTCCAGAAAACGGAAAAAATCGTCCTCTCCGATGAAAATCGACTCCGATTGTGGCGCATCGCCATGACGAATGGTGATATCGATGTCGCCTGCTGCAACTTCTTTTGCCCCATCAAAGGCGATAACGTGTAGCGAGATCGCGTCTTCCTGCTCGCGATCCAACCCGTTGACGGCATAGAGCCGGCCTCCGGAAACGAGAAAGCGATCGGACGGTGAGCTGGCGCCTGGCTCGTAAACGCGGAAAGTCAGAGCGTCGCTGTTCTCGGCTCCCGTCACACCCAAAGCACCGAGGATCGCGCCGCCTGATCCTTTCTTTACGATCGCATGCGTGGATCCATCCGAGAACGCCACGGAGGATTCAGCTTGTACGTCGGGCTGGACTATTACCCGTGCAATCAGGGTCGCTTCGGTGCCGTGTTGATCTACGACTGTACAGCCGAACGTCGTTGTCCCAAGGAACTCTCTATCAGGGGCAAAAACGAACTCGCCATCGAGAGCACGCCGAAACACAAACCCTGAGCCATCACCGTGACCGACGCGAACCCCCGGGAGGGATGCGGCTCCAGCGTTGTCGATCGGCACTCCGTTTATGCGAACAAACTCGAACCGGTCGCCGAGTATTTCTCCGAGCAGTACAGGTGAATCAGTGGCGGTCTGCAGCACACCAGCAAATGCTTCCTTGCCATCGCTTGAGCTATTGCGGTTCGCAGTCGCGCTCTCAAACGCCGTCGCTCCTGATGAGACAGCATTGCTCGCGTGTTGGTCAGCCGTGCTGACTTCCGGCAGATCGTTGGTGTCGCGGGTCAAGCCACACTCCACGCCTTTTTCGCATGTCAACATAACAAATCTGCTCGCGAACTCCAAGTAGACCTAGCCTTCACAGATCGTGTTCGTGCATCGACAAGCCTGTCTATGCACTGATGCATCGGCGACACGCACGGCGCAAAATAAATAACAGGCTGTTGGATCTTTCTTCCTTGTGATATGTTACATTGAATTGCGGTTGTGAGTGCGGGAGGGGGTATGAGCGGCGATCCCCACAGTGAGTGGTCTTTGTCTGAGATTGCAGTAGTCGATGCTGAGCCGATTTTTCGAGCGGGAATTGTTCACACGCTGAAGTCGGCAAGGGTCGCCAAAGCTGTCTTGGAAGGGCGCAGCGCAGCCGATGCGCTGCAATTCACCCGCAGCGAACAGCTCGATGGCATCATAATTGATCGTGATCTGCCGGATGGCGGGTTGGAAACGATTACGAGCATCCGGCAGTTGTGGCCATCCATCAAGGTCATCGTGGTGTCTCGTCGTTGCTCGCTGGAGGACGTAACGCCTGTGCTGCAGTGCGGTGTACAAGGGTATCTTCTAAAGAATTTGGAACCAAGCGAGCTTATAAATGCTGTGCAGCTGATCGCCAGTGGCGGAACCTATCTCGCGCCGACGCTTGCTGGAACGCTGCTTACCCAAACGATCGCTGAAAAACGCGCGCCACGGCTCGCGCAGGTGGACCTCACACCGAGAGAGGATGAGATCTTAGCTCAAGTTTCACTCGGCGCGACCAACAAGGAGATTGCGCGAAAGCTGCATATCACCGAACGAACGGTGAAGTATTTCATGACAAACATCATGCACAAACTGCATGTGCGCAATCGTGTCGAAGCTGTGCTGGCCTTACGCCAGCGGACTGCCATAGGGCAACGATCCATCGGCTGATTGATCCGCTCTTTACCGACAAGCTGACGATGTCGCGCGAACCCGAATTGTCGACGATCGCGTGTGCAAATTCATGCGCTCCGCGTGCGTACTGGACTTAGGTCCAGGCCGCGACTGCCCCTCAGTCCCGTAGACGTACCCACTCAGTACCTGTTCGAGTACTGGTGCAGCGACATTGCGCACGCATTTTTTCAACAGGTACGTTCGGAGCATCGAAATGGCCACGCTCATCTCGTCTGATCTCGAGTTCATCCTGCAGCAGATTTTGATTGCGGAGCAGCACGCTGCCATTCAGGCGGACAATGTCAACTATCCTACCCAAGCAGCCAAAGATGCCGCCTATGCGGCCCTTTTTCCGAACACGTTGTCGATGCTCGGCCTGCGCACCGTCGACGGCTCGAACAACAATATCGTTCCCGGCCAGCAGTTTTTTGGCGCCGCGGATCAGCCGTTTCCGTCCCTGCTGGATCAGTTCTTCCGCACGGCCGAGTTCGGGACCACCTACGTATCGGGAGATGTAGTCGATTCCCAGCCACGCACGATCTCTAACCTGATCGTCGACCAGACCATCACCAATCCGGCGGCCGTGCAGGCATTCGTGGACGCCGGCCTCGGCATCATGGTCGGAGACGTTCTCCACTACTTGAACGGCGACGGCACCCAAGGGGAGCCAGTACCCGCAGGTGTAACATTGAGCCTGCCCAACACAGCGCCGGACGCGGGCCTCTCAGCGGGATTCAACTCCTGGTTCACGTTCTTCGGCCAGTTCTTCGATCACGGCCTCGACTTCATCCAGCGCACCACGGAGATGGTCGTCATCCCGCTGGCGGCGGATGATCCGATCTTCATCGAGCACCCCGACGCTCCGCCCGTCATGGTGATAGAGCGTACTTTGAAGGACGCCGATGGTGCCGCGACGAACCGCACGACGCCGTTCGTCGATCAGAATCAGACATACACGTCACATCCGTCTCACCAGGTGTTCCTGCGCGAGTATGTGCTTTCGAATGGTGTCCCCGTTGCCACCGGGCGCCTGATCCAGGGCACGAACGGCGGCATGGCCACCTGGGCCGACGTTAAGGAGCAGGCTCGCACGATCCTCGGCATTGACTTGACCGACGCCGACGTCGGCCGCGTGCCGCTAGTCCTTACTGACCCCTACGGCAATTTTATTCCCGGTGCCAACGGGCTTCCGCAACTGGTCACGGGATCTCTGGCATTGCCAGTGCTCGTGTCGGGCAACTTGACGACACCGGTGGCGGCGGCGACCGCCATTGCCAGCGGCCATGCCTTCATCATCGACATCGCCCACAACGCCAATCCAGCCGGAAAGGTGGCTGACGGCAACGATACCGTCGACTCGATCGATGTGCCGCTAACCGCCGGCGAGTACGACGACGAGTTGCTCGACGCGCATTTCATGGCCGGCGACGGCCGCGTCAACGAGAACATCGCGCTGACCGCGGTGCACCACGTCTTCCATTCCGAGCACAACCGCCAGATCGACGCCATCAAAGCGACGCTCATCGCGGGAGCGACGACTCCGGCTGGATTGGCATTTCTGAACGATTGGCTCGCGGTCGATGTGCTTGCACTCCCGGCGAACCCCTTGACGCTAGTTTGGGATGGCGAGCGCCTGTTCCAGGCGGCCAAGTTCGCCACCGAGATGCAGTATCAGCATCTCGTATTCGAGGAGTTCGCGCGCAAGGTCCAGCCAAACGTCGACGCGTTCCTGCAGTACGACAGCTCGATCAATCCGGCGATCCTCGCCGAGTTCGCGCACACCGTCTATCGCTTCGGCCACTCGATGATGGTCGAGACGATCGATCGGCTCGACCCGGCTTTTGCCTCGAGCGAGATCGGCTTGATCGAGGCCTTCCTCAATCCGCTGGCGTTCGATGGCGGGACCATCGATGCCGATATCGCCGCCGGCGCCATCGTGCGCGGCACGACACGCCAGCTCGGCAATGAAATCGACGAGTTCGTCGCCGAGGCACTGCGCAACAACCTGCTGGGGCTGCCGCTCGATCTCGCCACCATCAATCTGGCGCGCGGCCGCGAGACCGGCATACCTTCGCTGAATGCCGCCCGCGCCGAATTCTACCGCGGCACCAGCGATTCGCAGCTGAAGCCCTATGTCAGCTGGGCCGACTTCGCCGGCAACCTGAAGCATCCGGCATCGCTCATCAATTTCATCGCCGCCTATGGCACGCACGAGACGATCACCAACGCCCCGACGCTCGCCGACAAGCGAGCGGCCGCGACACTGATCGTGCTCGGCGGAGTGGGGGCGCCAACAGACAGCCTCGATTTCCTCAACGCCAACGGCACCTATGCCGGCGGCAGCCTCGGCGGCCTCAACGACGTCGATTTCTGGATCGGCGGCCTCGCCGAGAAGCAGATGCCGTTCGGCGGCATGCTCGGCTCGACCTTCAACTTCGTCTTCGAGACGCAGCTCGAGAGCCTGCAGAACGGCGATCGCTTCTACTATCTCGGCCGCCTCGCTGGCCTCAACTTCTTGACCGAGCTCGAGCAGAACTCGTTTGCCAAGCTGATCATGGCGAACACGGACGTAGGCCGCCTGCCGGCCGACGTGTTCTCGACGCCGGGTCTTATCCTGGAAGTAGACATCTCACGCCAGGCCAATGATCTCGACGGCGACGGCGTGCTCGATGTCGGCGTCGACCCGACCGGAGGCACCGAGCTGCTTCCACTTGTCATTCGTGACAACCCGGCAACGGACGGCCCGGATACGAATTACCTCCGCTACACCGGCGCCGACCACGTCGTGCTCGGCGGTACGAACCCAGGCAACGCTACGAATCCGTCTGGCAACGACATCCTCATCGCCAGCGAGGGCGACGACACCATTTGGGGCGATGGCGGCAACGATCGTATTGAAGGCGGCGATGGCAACGACCAGGTCGAAGGCGGCGACGGCGACGATATCATCACCGACAAGGGCGGCGACGACGTCCTCAAGGGCGGCGCTGGCAATGACGTGATCCACGCCGGCAATGGCCTCAACTTAATTATTGGCGGCGACGGCAAGGATTTCATCGTCACCGGCGAGGACATCTCCGAGACCTTTGCCGGCCTGGGCGACGACTTCATCCTCGGCAACAAACCTGACGCATTCCCGCTCGGCAACGAAGGTAACGACTGGATCGAGCTTGGCACGCAGGACGGTGCGGTCGGCGACAACTTCGACCCGCTGACGCTCGACAAGGTTTGGGGGCACGACATCTTTGTAGGCGGTGGTGGCTTCGACGAGATGCTCGGCGAAGGTGGCCACGACATGTTCGTCGGTTCCGAAGGCGAGGACCACTTTGACGGCAATTCCGGTTTCGATTGGACGACGTACGTTCGCGATACCCGCGGCGTCACTGTCGACATGCTGATCAGTGATTTCATCGAGCCGCCTGCGACACCGTCGAACGCTGGCATTTTGGACCGTTTCGCGTTCGTCGAGGGCTTGTCAGGCGGCAATGGCTCGGACGTGCTCCGGGGCGACAATCAGGAAGCGGCTGATTTCGCAAACGCCGGTGCGCGCGGCAGCGTGCTCGATGCGGAAGGAATTGCACTCGTCAGCGGTTTGCAAGCCTTGCTGGGAGCGGGCGTCACTTCGTTGAGCGCCGGCAATATTCTGCTCGGCGGCAGCGGTAGCGACATCATCGAAGGTCGCGCCGGAAACGACATCATCGATGGCGACAAGTATCTGAACGTGCGCATTTCAGTGCGCGCAAATGCTGACGGAACAGGTGCTGAGATTCGTTCCGTCAACAGTATGAAGGAGCTTGTGCCCGACATGCTGTCGGGTGCCATCAACCCGGGCCAGCTCGTGGCCGTGCGCGAGATTCTCGACGCTCCGAGCGCGGGTTATGATACGGCCGTCTATTCCGGCTTGCGGGCCAACTACACGATCACTACAGCAGCCGACGGAACCACCACAGTAACCGATAATCGAATCGTTGGTCCAGGCGTGGCGATTACCGATGGCATCGACACGCTCCGCAGTGTCGAGCGGCTGCAGTTTGCAGACCAAGTTGTGCTGTTGCCGAACAACAGTGGCATTGTGAATGCAGCACCTGGCGGCACTCTGACTGTCAATGATGCGACCCCAAGCGTCAATCAGCTGCTCACGCTCACCAACGCTGTAACCGATGCCAACGGCATCACCGCCGGTTCGTTTACCTACCTTTGGCAGGTGGAGCGCGATGCAATCAATGCGCCAGGTGTATTCGAGGACATCATTGTCGATGTCGGTGGGCTGCCGTCAATTGCGCACGGGGCAAGCTTCCGCGTCACTCCGGATCTCGATGGACTGAGGCTTCGCGTTCACGCCGTTTACAAGGACGGTCAAGGCGTCCTGGAAAACGTCTACTCTGCCCCGACTACTCCAGTCTCTGGTGCAATTGCCGTCGCGCCGGTCGTGCAACCACCGGCGGAGACGCTAATCACCAGCGAAGGCAACGGCGTGCACTTCATTCGCGGTGATCTCGACTTCATCCTGCAGCAGATCAAAATCGCGGAAGGACATTCCGGCGCTTACGGCACACCCTCGGTACCGCTGACCGAGCTTTTGCCGAACTCACGCGTGGCGTTCGGCCTGCGTACGGTCGACGGCTCGTTCAACAATCTGCTGCCAGGGCAGGAAGGCTTCGGCGCCTCGGATCAGAACTTCCCGTTACTGCTCGCTCAGATGTTCCGGAATGATCTCGATGGCGACACGATGCCGTTGGGACCCGGCGCGCCAACGATCACGAACACGAACTACGCCACAACCACGAGCGTTGCCGATGCCGATCCGCGCATCATCTCCAACCTGATCGTCGACCAGACGATCAGCAATCCGGCCGCCGTGCAGGCATTCGTTGCTGCGGGTCTGGGTGTTTTGGCCGACGGGACGCAAATTGATCCGGACACCGGACTGCCCTATGCGAATGGAACGCTTCTGGATCTTGACGGAATTGCGATTCCCGCAGGCGTGACGCTCGGCTTCGGCAACGTGGCACCCGATGCAGGTCTATCTGCCGGGTTCAATACGTGGTTCACTTTGTTCGGCCAGTTCTTCGATCATGGTCTCGACCTGGTCGACAAGGGTGGCGCCGGAACAGTGTACATCCCCCTGCAAGCTGATGATCCGTTGATTGCAGGAGCCGACGGAATTTTCGGCAATACAGACGATCTGCCGGCCGACCAGCGCTTCATGGCAGTCACACGTGCTACCAACAGCGTCGTGCTGCCCGGTGCCGACGGCCAATTCAATACCGCCGACGACGTCCACTTGCACAACAACGAAACGACGCCGTTCGTCGACCAGAACCAGACCTACACGTCGCACGCCTCGCACCAGGCGTTCCTGCGCGAGTACACGACGGTCGGCGGCGTGACCGTCTCGACCGGCCACCTGCTCGACGGTGCAAACGGCGGCATCGCCAACTGGGCCGAGACGAAGGCGAACGCGGCGCAGTATCTCGGTATCCGGCTCTCGGACAAGCACGTTCACGACGTGCCGCTGCTCGAAACCGATGCCTACGGCCGGTTCATCCCCGGCGCCAACGGCTTTGCGCAAGTCAAGGTCATGGTGCAGGTCGTCAACACGGCGACTGGTGCGGTGATCTCGACACTGGCTGGGAACCACCTCGCCGCGGGCATTGCCGGCGGCCTCGACATCGACGATCTGACGGCCGCCAACGTAACGACCCCGCTGCCGGGAATTACTGGCGGGCAGAGCTTCCGGGTGACGGCGCTCGGCACCGGCCACGCGTTCCTCAACGACATCGCGCACGATGCAGCGCCGGCATTCGTCGATCCGGATCGCAATCCCGGCACGCCCGACAGCTTCTGGACGACGCCGGATGCGGATTCCGCCGTCGGCGGGACGCAAACCGTCAACGGACTCGGAGTCCGTCTGACCTACGACGACGAATTGCTCAACAAGCACTTCATCACCGGTGATGGGCGCGGCAACGAGAATATCGGTCTCACGGCGGTGCACTTCATCTTTCATGCGGAGCACAACCGCATGGCGGAGCACGTAAAGCAGGTTGCGATCGCTTCGAACGACGTGAGCTTCCTTAATGATTGGCTGCTGACTCCGCTTCCGGTTGGAACGTCATTCCCGTTGTCACAAGCGCAGATAGACTCGTTGGTGTGGAACGGCGAGCGCATCTTCCAGGCGGCGCGCTTCGGTACCGAGATGCAGTACCAGCATCTCGTGTTCGAGGAGTTCGGGCGCAAGATCAGCCCCGGCATCGATCCGTTCTTTGCCCCTACGCAAGTCTACGACACTGACATCAATCCGGCGATCGTCGCAGAGTTCGCACACGTCGTCTATCGCTTCGGCCACTCGTTGCTGCCCGAGACGATCGATCGGTTCAATGCGGACTTCTCGCTGGTCGGGGGTGCGAATGCTGAACAGATTGGCCTGATCGAGGCGTTCCTCAATCCGCTCGAGTTCACGGCGAGCGGTGCAACCGATGCTGAGGCGGCCGGCGCCATCATTCGTGGCGTCACACGCCAGAGCGGCAACGAGATCGACGAGCTCGTCGCCGAATCGGTGCGCAACAATCTGCTCGGCCTGCCACTCGATCTCGCGGCGATCAATATTGCCCGCGGCCGCGACACCGGTGTGCCGTCACTGAATGCGGCGCGCGCCGAGTTCTACACGATGTCGGGCGACAGCCAGGTCAAAGCATACACGAGCTGGGCAGACTTCGGCGCAAACCTGAAGCATTCCGCGGCGCTGGTGAATTTCATCGCCGCCTACGGCACGCATAAGTCTATTACCGATCAAGCGACACTGGCAGGTAAGCGCGCAGCCGCCTATGCCATCGTCTATGGTCCAAATGGACTGGATGGCCTTCCAGGCACGGGCGACGAACCCACCGTCGCGGTGCCGACCGACCGGATCGACTTCCTATTCAGCACGGGCGCTTGGGCGAACACGGCCGCCCTCCCGAAAGATGTCGACGGTGTGACGAACACCGGTCTCGGCAACATCGACCTGTGGGTCGGCGGTCTCGCCGAGAAGCAGATGCCATTCGGTGGCCTGCTCGGCTCGACCTTCAACTTCGTCTTCGAGAACCAGCTCGAGAAGCTGCAGGACGGCGACCGCTTCTATTACCTTGAGCGCACGGCCGGCATGAACTTCCTGTCCGAGCTCGAGGGCAACTCGTTCGCCAAGTTGATCATGGCGAACACGGACGCCACGCACTTGCCGGGCGTTGTTTTCAATACACCGGCGTTCACGCTCGAGGTCGATCAAGACCTGCAGTTCACCGGCCTCGGCACACCCGGCACGATCGGCCGCGACGACCCGACGGCCGAGGACGGCAGCACACTCGTCTTCCGAAGCGATCCGCAAGATCCGACCAATCAGAACTACCTGAGGTACACCGGTCCCGACCACGTCGTGCTCGGAGGAACGGCCGCGGACGACACCATCATCTCCAGCGAGGGCGACGACTCTGTCTACGGCGACGGCGGCGCCGATCGCCTCGAAGGCGGCTATGGCAATGACATGATCTTCGGAGGTGCTGGCGATGACATCATCACCGACATCGGCGGCGACGACAACATTCAGGGCCAGGACGGCAACGACGCAATCCAGGGCGGCAACGGCGTCAACCTGCTGATCGGTGGGTTCGGTCACGACTTCATCGTCCAGATCGAGGACGGATCTGAGGAGATCGCTGGCCCGGGTAACGATTTCATCCTGGGTGGGCGCGCCAACGAGTTCGTGTTCGGCAACGAGGGCGACGACTGGATCGAGTCCGGCATGGTCGACGGTGCGGCTGGCGACAACTTCGATCCGTTCGGGCGCGACCTCGTGCGTGGCAACGACGTGTTCATCGGCGAAGGCGTCACCGACCGCATGGATGGCGAAGGTGGCGACGACATCATGCAGGGGAACGGGGGCGATGGCGACCGTTACGAAGGTTTCTCGGGCTTCGACTGGGCAAGCTTCCGAGACGATCCTGCAGGCGCGACAGTCGATATGAGCTTGATCGCGTTTAACGAGACCCCGCTGCCGCCCACGACGTCGATCCTCGCGCGCTTCGTATCGGTGGAAGGTCTGTCCGGCTCGCATCAAGGAGACTACTTGCGGGGCGACGATGCCAACGCCGCTTCGATTGCTGTGTCTGGCGCGTACGGAAGCGTGATGCAGAACATCTCGCTCATCGACGGGATGCAGAGCTTCCTGAACTCGATGCTGGATGGTGATCCGAATGCTCCCGGTGATCAGTCGGTGACCTCTTTCGGCGCCGGCAACATCATCCTTGGCGGTGCCGGCAGTGATCTCATCGAGGGTCGCGGCGGCGACGACCTTATTGATGGCGATATGTGGCTAAACGTCAGAATAGGCGGCGTCGACAAGAATGGTGTCAGTATTGGCGACAACATTCTGAGCATGAGGGATATTCAAGCGCGTGTCTTCGCCGGCGAAGTCAATCCTGGCGATCTGCACATAGTGCGCGAACTAAAGACAGTCTCGGCTGCGCAGGCAGCGCAGGACTTCGACACGGCCATCTATACAGGCCCGCTGTTCGATGTTGATGGCAATCCTCAGTACGCCATCCTGGTCGGCAACGCCGCCGGCGGCTTCGATCTTGTCCTTGATCCGGCAGATCGGCATCGTGATGACAACGGGGATCCATCGCCCGTGCTACGTCCTGCGGAGCTGGCAGCAATTGAAGCTGCCGTGGCGGCGGGTTTTGCCATTCAAGTTCAGGCGCAGGGAACGCTCGAAGGCAACGATACGCTGCGCCACATCGAACGGCTGCAGTTCACCGATCAGTCGATCCTCCTCGATGGCACCAACGATGATCCGAATGGGCTGCTGTCGATTGACGACACGACACCGGCCGAGGACCAGTTGCTGAGAGTTAACGCTCTCGGCGTGACCGACGCCGACAACGTCAGCACGACGAACCCGACCGGCGCCATCACTGGCCCGATCAGCTATGCTTGGCAGATGGAGGTCGCCGAAGGGGTCTGGGAGGACATCTTCTTCATCAACGAGGCGCCAGCGACGGTGCGTGCCACTGGCCCGACGTTCACGCCGACGGACGCACAGGTCGGTAACGCCCTGCGCGTGAAGGCCGTCTACAAGGACGCCAACGGTGTGCTCGAGACTGTCTACTCGGCTCCGACTGCGCCGGTCACCGGCATCAATGACGCGCCGGTCGGCGTGCCAACAATCAGCGATCCGACGCCGACGCAGGATCGCGCAATCGTCGCCATTACCAGTGGCATCACCGACTCGGACGGAATGACGAACCCGAACTTCATCTTTCAATGGCAGCGTTCAAACAATATCAACGCTGCGCTTCCCACCTGGAACAATATAACGGGCGCAAACACTGCGAGCTATACGCCGGGCGTGCTCGACACATTCAACGCGGTGCTGAGGCCAAATACAGCGTTACGGGTCGTCGTCACCTACACCGACGACCAGGGCTTTGCGAACGTCGTCACCTCGGCGCCTACCGACCGGGTCGGCATTCATGTGGTCGGCAATGGCGGCGGCAATAACCAGACCGGAACCGCTTTCGACGACTGGCTGCAAGGTAACGGAGGCAACGATACTCAAGACGGCCTTGGAGGTAGCGACCTTCTCGAAGGCGGTGCCGGCAATGACACACAGAACGGTGGCGATGGCAACGATGTTATCGACGGCGGTGCTGGCAACGACACTTTGAACGGCGGAGCGGGCCTCGACACGCTCATCGGCGGTACGGGGAATGACACATACGTCATTGCCGATCTGACAGACAACATTGTAGAAGTGGCTAATGGCGGTGGCACCGATACCGTGCTAACGACTCTGAATGCCTACACGCTGGCAGCCACCAGCAACCTTGAAAATTTGACCTTCAACGGCACCGGCAATTTTGCCGGTACTGGCAACGAGCTCGCCAACGTCATTACCGGCGGCGCCGGTAACGACACCCTGACCGGTCTTGTCGGCAATGACACGCTCAACGGTGATATCGGCAATGACTCGCTCTTCGGCGGGGTGGGTAATGATCAGCTGAATGGCGGTGATGGTAACGACAGCTTGTCGGGCGACGACGGCAACGACACGCTCAATGGCAATGGGGGCAATGACACGCTGACCGGCGGCGCGGGCGTCGACACGCTCAACGGCAATGCTGGTAACGATCGGTTCATCGCACAGATTGGCGACGGCAACGACACCATCAATGGCGGTGGCGACACGGACACTTATGATCTGTCCCTGACCAATGCAGCCGCCACGATCACCACGACATCGGCGATCAGTGCGGACATCGGCAACGATACCTTGAACGGCATCGAAAATATTATCGGCAGTCAAGGTGCTGACAGCATCACTGTCAATGGTGGCGTCAATGTCATCGACGGACAGGGCGGCGCCGACACGATCAACGCTGGAGGTGGCAATGACATCGTGACTGGTGGCGCAGGTAACGACTTAATGAACGGTGGTAATGGCAACGATACCTTTATCTTCGAAACCGGCTTCGGCGCCGACGTGATCAACGGTTTCGACGCTAACCCTAATGGCGGAGGGCAAGATCTGCTGGACATCCGATCGTACGGGTTTACAGCTTTGACGTTCGCCGCCAACGTGACCATTACAGACCTTGGCAACGACACGCAGATCCAGATTGGAACCGACACGATCGTACTCACCGGCGTCAATGGGGTCGGCAATAATGCGATCACGCAACAGGACTTCATCATCATTTGACGCGTGCTGTGAATGGCTTTGAGACCGAGCGGTCCGGTGCTCTGCAGCTCCGGACCGCATCGCTCCATCTGCCAAATGCAGAGTAGGGTGCGACGTTGCGGCCAAGTCGCACGAGCGTTCCGGCGGGCGTCGATGAGTTTTTCTGGCCGATCGTGAGAAGCGTTATGGTAGACTTGATCGCTGCAAACCGTGCCGATTCCTCGAATCCCGAGACGCGCAACGCTACAGGGAGCCGACAGACGATGGCCAATCAGCCAAATTCCGGGTCTGCAAATGCGGTGACGACTTCCAGACGGACCACATCATCGTTGGATTTGCGCCAAGCGAAATACGCTCAGGCCTTCTCGCAGATCATCGCAGTGCTGATGCGCGACCACAATTTCCGCAATATGCGCTTGGCTGATATCGAATGGCTGGTACTGCCACCCTTGCTGGCAGGGCAGTTCCGGTTGGGTCACACCGAAGCACGCCGGCCTGAGATGGGGAGTCCAGCGGAGGCCGGGAAGGCGGATGACGCCAGTTCGCCTAAACGGGTTGGCAGTGCGTTAATTCCTGTCACTGCTGCGCTCTGGGCAAGGGTCTCGCCGTCAGTCGACAAGCGGCTTTCCGAAAATCTCGACAAGCCACTTCTGCTTCAACCCAGCGAGTGGGCGTCCGGTGAAATTCTTTGGTTGGTAGTTCTCGCCGGTGATCAACGGGCAATGCCGGCATTCCTCGCCAAATTGCGCGAAAAGGAGTTCAAGGGAAGATCCGTGAAACTCCGCTCACAAGCCAAGGGTGGCGCCACGGTTGTCACGTCGCTGCAGAATTTCTCGAAGTGAGGCGCGAGCATGGCAGCATTGGCGGAAACCCTTTTTGTCGGTCGTCAAGTTCGACGAGCAATCCCGTAGAGCTGCTCGCGCGCTTCGGCGCTCCGCCGTGACGACAGCGAGCCCGATGCGTTGTCGCCGTCGACCGATGCTGTTGCCAATGCGGTGCGATTCACGGATATGTCGGCTTTCGGATTGAGGCTACCGGCTTCGAGCCACTCAATGTACTGCGGTAGCCGAAAGATGCCATGCGCATCGGCGCCGGCGAGGTCAGCCTCTGCTACCAGAGTAGCAGCGTCTTGCGTCGCGTTCCGGTACATCTACCCCGGCATACGCCGCTGCAATGAACGCTTCGAGACGCTCTGCCAGAAAGCGGCGCTCGCCTGTTCCAGCCGCATTCAGAATACAAACTCCGCCTTCCTTTCGAAGCCGGGCAACATCGGGGCGGTTGCATCGAACAGGGGGCGGCGGTCGTACTGCGTGCCAAAGCGGCGCCACACCGTTGCGCGGCCGACGCCGCGATCGACAGCCACGGCAATGAGCCGACCGCCGTCCTTCAGCTGATCGAGCAGCATGGCCGGCACATCGCTGACCGCGCCATTGACCAGAATGGCATCGTAGGGGCCTTCGTCGGCGTAGCCTTCGGTGAGTGGCCCCGTTACCACCTGCACGTTCCCATCGCGGCCGAGCATGCCGCGGGCGCGGTCGGCTAGGCCCTGATCGCACTCCAACGCCACGACCCGCTTGGCGAGATGCGAGAGCAGTGCCGCCGAGTAGCCGGTCGCGCCGCCGATATCGAGCACTACCGCGTCGTCCGCAATCTCAAGATACTGCATCATCTTCGAAAGGATGCGCGGCGCCAGCAGCACGCGACCCCCCGCCAGTTTCAGGTCACCGTCACTGTAGGCGACTGCCTGCAGCGAAGCCGGCACGAACGCCTCCCGCGGCACCTCCAGCATGGCGCGGGGAATGCGCCGGTCGGTCACGTCGCTCGGCCGCACCTGGCTATCGACCATGGCTTTGCGTTGCGTAGCGAAATCCGTCATGTGGTCTCGTGCCTTGAATGGTTGCTCCGCCGAGTGCGGGCAGCTCGCTGCAAACATTAGCGGACGGCCGATCGTGAGACCAGCCGCCGTCGCCGTAAGTCCCTGCGTCTCTTTGCGCGGCGGGAAAGCAGCTTCGGCCTGACGCATGGCCGCAAGCCATACTTTGGGGTTAAGAGTGAGCCAGGTGATCCGCGACCCAGAACCGACGCCCCGAACGCACCTGTCGCGAACTGGGCCTGCATCGACCGACCAGCCTGCGCGCCACAGTGAGCCTCCCACTCGACCTCATCGCAAATCTGCCAGGCGCCCCGTTGCTGCTGCGGATGGGACTTGTCGCGGTGTTCGTCATGGTGGTGGCGGTCCTGGCCGAGCGGCTCGGCGCATTCCTCGGTGCCATGGTAGCCTCTCTGCCGCTCTACACCGGTCCCATTTACTTGATGCTCGCGCTCGAGCACGATGTCGACTATCTCGTTGCCTCGACGCTTGGCAGCCTGGCGATCTGCGGCGCGACGCCAGTCTATGCGCTCGCCTACTGCGTAGCAGCTCGCCGTCGCGGTACGCTGGTGAGCCTGACCGCGGCACTAGGCGCCTGGGCCCTCTGTGCCGCCGTCGTGCAGGCGAGCCGCTGGTCGCTGATCGAGGCTCTTCTCTTTGTCGCCCCGATCTATGCCGTGTCGGTTCCGCTCGCCCGCGGCTTCACGCGCGGCATTGCCATCCGTCCGGCTAAGCGTGGCCGCTTCGATCTTCTGCTGCGGGCAGTGATGTGCGGTGGGCTCGCCGGCGTCGTAATCGCCGCGAGCCGCGTTCTGCCGCCACAGGCAACTGGCGTGCTTTCCGTGGTGCCTATCCTGATGACGAGCCTGGTACTCGTACTGCAGCCGCGCGTTGGGGGTCCGGCAACGGCGGCACTCATGGCGCATACGCTCGGTGGCCTGGTCGGCATGGTGCTGGCGTTCACCCTTGTGCATCTGACGCTGCAGACCTGGGGTGTCTGGCTGTCGCTTGTCGCGGGACTTGTCGTCACCGTGGTCTGGAATTTGTGTCTGATTGCGGTGAAGCGTGTCACTGCGCCACCAACGGCGCCGATCATCAGCGAGCCGCAGTCCCATGCCTTGCCGCCGCCGGTGATGCCGCCAAGGCGGCCGTCAGCATCGCCGCGCCACCCATGACGAACAGTGCCTGCTGGCTCCACCCGAGCCCGTAAAGCCACGGTATCACTGCGCCGCCGGCCAAGCCTCCGCTTGCATTGGCGAGGATCATCACTCTCATAATGCGCCCCATTGCCTCTGGCTGTCCGAGATCGCGCGTTCGGGCCGCCATCAAACTCGAGAGGCCGGGCTGAGCACCGAACAGCACCGAGGAGGCGATCAGCACGGCGCCGCCGAGTGAACCGAGCGCACCGGCCGTGCCGACGATGGCTGAACCGCCGTGCCCGCTGCCACCGAGCTGCAGCACAACTGGAAACGCAATCCCGAGCCCTATTGCGGCAAATGCCACTACCAAAGCCCGCGCGTTCCCGATCCTCCGCGCCAACAGCGCTGCCATGATCGGACCCAGAAAAGAGAACACACCGACGAGGCCCCAGTTTAGGGCTACCAACGAGGCGTGCGCGCCAACGCCGCGGCGCAGGAAATCGACCCAGTAAAGCGTATGTGGGACGAGCCCCACCGAGAAAAGGAGGTGCGCGACGAGCAGCGCCTTCAACGCCAGCGTCGGCAGCACCGGGCCGTCATTCTCGCTGCTGGCCACCGGCTGTCCGATGCCGAGATCTCCAGCTGCTGTACCCGCGCTTGCCGTTGGCGTAGGCCGTTCCGGTACCCGCCACCAGCCCCAGGCAGCAACCCACGCGCCGAGAAGCCCCGCCGCCGCCAAAGCAATCCACTGGAGCCAAAGGGCCACTTCCACCATCAGCGGCACAAGGACAGCTGAGGCCAAAATGCCGAGCCCTACGCCAGCGAACATATATCCGGCCGCCGTCGCCCGAGCGTTGGATGGAGCGGTTTCGGCCACCAGCGCCAGGCTCAGAACCATCATCAGTCCCGTCGCGATGCCGATGCCGCCGCGGCAAGCAGCCAGCCAGAGTCCCCCCCACGGTAGCGCCGAAGCAGCCAGCAGACAGAGGCACACAATGAGCGTTGCGAGCACCGTCCGTTGGCGTCCGATCGACCGCGCCAGAGGCACAGAACAAAATGCGCCGAGAAGAAATCCACCAAGGTTCACCATCCCGACTCGACCCGCTTCGACTGCATCGAGCGCGCCTGCCGTCACTAGTGCCGGTACCATCGTCGTGTAGGAGAACCGCCCGATGCCCATGCCAACGAACATGCAGCCAGCCGCACCGATCGCACACCGCCACCATAGAGCCTTTTCATCGCGCATGTCGTCGCGTCTCGGAGGTTCGAATGAGCGAAGTGGCTGAATCACGAACGGCAACGTGAGCTCTGGTGGCGAAATTGTCGGCTCAGCCCATTCCCTCAGGCCCTCAATTGCAAGCCCACTTGCCACGCGCAAACGCTGCTGTCCAATTCACCTCTTGAGCTGCTCATCGAGCCGTTCGAACATGTAGGTCCATTTTGCCGTCTGTACCTCCACCAACGAGTTCATGTAGCCGCGAACCTCCGCCAGTGCCTTGCACGTCTGGCCGCCGCTGGCGGGCACGGCAGCACCCATGCTCTGCATGCGCTCCAGGAACGCTTGCGACCGCTGGTCGAACTCGGCAATCTTCTCATCCTGAACCAGTGGTGCTGCCTCGCGAAAGAATTGGTCCTGCGTCCAGTTTCGCTTCTCGCGAAGCTCGCGGAGTCGCGCTTGGTAGAGCGGCTTGTTCTTCTGGTTGAGTTCGCGAAGCGCAGCTGCCGCAGCCTCTACAACTGCTTCGAACTCGGCCTTTGGGCAGTCTTGGGCGTACAGAGGCCCTGTCGCAGCACACCCGAGCAGTGCCGCGAGCCAAGCCGCCAATAAAGCCTTGCGCGCCGGCATCATCCCCAATCCGGCCCTCCCCGGACCAGCACTCCTTGATGCCGCCAATCCGTGGCTCCGGCAAGCTTCTGGAGGCGGTCCGCTGTGCATAGGCGCATCGTCAGTTTCGCCACCCAGCGATCAGCGAAAGACATCCAACAAATTAGCATATTCATCAATTTCAACAGCTTGGACAGAGAAATTAATCCTGTTATTGGATAGATGCCCGTACTTATCCCCACCCCTCCGGACCGTGAGATCATGCTCGGACGTATTGAACCGAGGACACCATGACGCTCGCCCGACTGATCGCCAAAACCTTCCAGACCCCTGCTAGTGACCCGATATGCGCCCCAGCCATTGTGCCGCGACCGCGCCCGGCAACGACGTTCGGGGCCTCCCGCCCGCCTCGCCAGCACTATGATCGAAACCGTGATCTGCCGCTGCTGCTTCCACTCTGGCCAGATGAGCTCGCGGACGAGACGTCGGAGGGGCACGCACGTATCATTGCCAAGCTGCAGCACGCGCTGCGCCGCGAACGCCGCAATGGCATCAGCGGTCACTGGACCTATAATCTGACGCGTCATGAGGCCTTGCTCACCGCATTGCGCCACGAGCGAGCGCGGGGCCTCCCTGTTAGTGCCAAACCCGTGAACAGCGCCTCGGTGACGTTGAGGCATACGCGCCGCCTTGAACCGCACCCTCCCGCAGCCAGGGCCGAGCTGCTGGCCAGGCCCGTAGGCACACCGCCGAGCACCGATGTCTTCGAAAGGAGCGGCGCAGCCATCGCACGGCCTAGCGGAGCCAATTCGCCTTCCGCACTCCCGTCCGCCGGCTCAGTTGCAAACCGTGCGCCGCCATTGACCGCGGTACAGCCTGTTTCAATTGCTGCCCGGCGCCAAGCGCCGACCTCTCGCACAATTTGCAGGTCGAGCGGCATCGAGGCGCGGGGGCGCAGCCTTGGTCGCCTTACTTTTGGCCGGCGCGCCGAAGCAACGCTCAGCGCTTCGTCCCGAGCCCCATTTTCTTCGCGAGCTGCGAGCGCGCTGCAGCGTAGTTCGGCGCCACCATTGGGTAGTTTGGTGGCAGCCCCCACTTCGCCCGATACTGGTCCGGCGACAGCTTGTAATGGGTCCTGAGATGCCGCTTCAGCGACTTGAACTTCTTCCCGTCTTCCAGGCAGATGATGTACTCGTCCGTGACCGACTTCTTGATCGGTATTGCCGGCCTGAGATCATCGCGGAGGCCGGCCTCGGCGACTGGCGCGCCTGTCGCAACTCCGGTCAGCGCCTGATGCACGTCGCCGATCAGCTTAGGCAAGTCAGCCGAAGCCACTGTGTTGTTCCCAACGTAAGCCGAGACGATCTGCGCCGTCAGGCCCACGATTTCATTGTTTTTGTTGTCTTCCATGGGCTGTCCGCGCTCCTGATCTTGCAGCATGCGTACCAAAATCTATCGAGATCTGCGATTGATCGGAATAAAATCGTCAATCAGAGGGCACATGCTGGTCGTGACACTTGCACGCTGATATCTAATCTATCGTTAACATGTATTCCAGCCCTTCTGGCTATGTGGAGACTGTGCCAACTATGCATGCGTAGTATTGGCTGCTGTCAACGAGCTGACTGGTTCGCCACGAAAGCTGCTGAGAAGCCAATTCTTGTCGAGTTTAATTTGGTTTCAGGCAGCTCCCCCAGTCGGGTTTGCTGTGACTGTCCAGCGTTCAATGTCTCAGGTTGCCCCCACACCTCCCCCGTGATTTACCGTCCATCGAAAGGCCGTGTCCCCGGACGCCTTGACCCGCCGTTGCCGGCAGGCATGCTCGGGCACCGGCTCCGGGTGACGCCGGGAAGTCGCCGGAATCCCGGCGAGATCGCGCCCGAATCGGACGGTGTCAGTGGCGTCAGGAGGTGTTGTCCCATGCATGGTTTCGTGAAGTCTCCCAACGCAATTCGTCCGCCCTTCGCGTCGAAGCGGCCGGTCACGTCGATCCATCACGGCACAAAGCTGGTCGATGATTATGCGTGGCTCCGAGCCGACAACTGGCAGGACGTGATGCGCGACCCCTCGGTGCTCGATCCCGCGATCCGCGCCCATCTCGAGGCCGAGAACGCCTACACCGAAGCTCAGCTCGCCTCGACGCGTAGCCTGCAGGACGCACTCTTTGCCGAGATGAAGGGCCGCATCAAGGAGGATGACAGCTCGGTGCCGTCGCCCGATGGACCGTTCGAGTATTTCGTCAGCTACGTCACTGGAGGACAGTATCCACGCATCGTGCGCTGCCCACGTGGCTCGACAATTGAGACCATCATCTTAGACGGCAACGTCGAGGCAAAGGGCAAACCCTACTGGTCGATCGGCGATACCGCTCACAGCCCCGACCACAAGCTGCTCGCCTATGCCGTCGACGATAAAGGCTCCGAGCTCTTCACCATTCGCTTTCGGGATATGGCGACCGGTCTCGACCTGGCCGACGAGATCCCCGACACCCGAGGTGGCATCGTCTGGGCCCGAGATGGCAAGACGCTGCTCTATGTTCGCCTTGATGCCAACCACCGACCGCTCTTCGTCTATCGCCATGTCGTCGGCACGCCGGCCAGCGAGGATGTCCTCGTCTATGAGGAAAAGGACTCGGGCTTTTACGTCGGCGTCGGCCAGACCCAGTCCGGCCGCTATCTGCAGGTCGTCGCCCATGACCACCAGACGAGCGAGATCTATCTGCTCGACTCCGAGCGGCCGACGTCGCCATTGCGCCTCGTCGCGCCCCGCCGTCATGGGCACGAATATCATGTCGAGCACCATGATAGTTTATTCTACATCACCACAAACTCCGGTGCTGCCGAGGATTTCCGCATCTGCACTGCCCCCGTCGACCGGCCCGAGGAGGCGAACTGGACCGAGCTGCTGCCGCACAAGCCGGGCCGCTTCCTCATCGAGGTCGTGCTCTTTGCGGGCCACATGGCCCGCCTCGAGCGCGAGGAGAGCCTGCCGCGCATCGTCATCCGCCGCCTGAAGGATGGCACCGAGCACACCATCGCCTTCGATGAGGAGGCCTATGGTCTCGGCCTGTCCGCTGGCTACGAGTTTGACACCACCACGGTGCGCTTCTCCTACTCGTCCATGACGACGCCAGCCCAGGTCTACGACTACGACATGGAGACCCGCGCGCGCACATTGCGCAAGACCCAGGAGATCCCCTCGGGCCACGACCCCGTGAACTACGTCACGCGCCGCATCTTCGCGACGGCTAAGGACGGTGAGCTGATCCCCGTCTCGATCCTCTACCGCAAAGGCACCAAGCTCGACGGCTCCGCGCCGCTGTTCCTCTACGGCTACGGCTCCTACGGCATCCCGATCCCGGCGTCGTTCTCGAGCAATCGCCTCTCTCTCGTCGACCGAGGCTTCGTCTTCGCCATAGCGCACATCCGCGGTGGCAAGGACAAGGGCTACCACTGGTACACGGACGGGAAGCTCGACAAGAAGCTCAACACCTTCACCGACTTCATCGCGGCGGGTGAGCATCTCGTAAAGCTCGGCTTCACCAGTCGTGGCCGCATCGTCGCCAATGGCGGATCGGCCGGCGGCATGTTGATGGGCGTCGTCGCCAACATGGCGCCCGGACTTTTCCGCGCCATCGTGGCCGAGGTTCCCTTCGTCGATGTGTTGAACACGATGCTCGACGACACGCTGCCGCTGACGCCGCCCGAGTGGCCAGAATGGGGCAACCCGATCACGTCGAAGGCAGAGTTCGACATCATCAGGAGCTACAGCCCCTACGACAACGTGGAAGCCAAGGCCTACCCGCACATCTTCGCCTATGGCGGCCTCACCGACCCGCGCGTCACCTATTGGGAGCCCGCGAAATGGGTCGCGAAGCTGCGCGAGAAGAACACGAGCCAGAACCTCGTGCTCCTCAAAACCAACATGGAAGCCGGTCACGGCGGCGCCTCCGGCCGCTTCGAGGCGCTGAAGGAAATCGCCCTCGACTACGCCTTCGCCCTCAAAGTCGCGGGCCTCGAAGCCTCGTAGCGATCGAGGCCTAAAGAAAACGCCGCGGGCGCGTCCCCTGCGCCTGCGGCTTATTCACACTCGGCATTCCCTATCGATGATGCCTACTCCTTGCTCGCCTTGATCATCTGCGCATAGCGCTCGGTCTGCTGCTTGACGATCTCGCCCGCCTTGTCCGGGCCGATGAACACATCCTTCATGTAGCGGCTCTTGACCACGCCCTTCAGCGTCTCGCTCGCCATCGCCTCCTTGAACGCTTCCGCCAGCTTGTCGACCACGGGCTTCGGCGTGCCCTTCGTCGCCGAGATGATCAGGTAGTTCTCACTCCCGAACTTCCAGCTGTTGGCCTTCATACCGGCCAGATCGGGAAACCGCTCCATGGGTTCGAGCGACATTGCTCCGATCAGCCGCAGCGCGCCCGTCTCGACGTGCGGTCCGAACGTGCCGCCCGAGAACCCGAAATCGACTTGATTGGCGAGCACCGCCGTTACCGCGCCGTTGCCGCCTTGCGTAGGAACCGGAATGATTTCGACTCCCTCTTGCTTGGCGACACTCTGGAAGATCAGCCGGTCGAGTTGGAACTGCGAGGCATACTTGATCGATCGCTTTTCCGCCTTGGCCGCTGCGATCACGTCCTTCATCGTCTTGTAAGGCCGGCTCGGGTGAGTGAACAGCCCGTCCTGGAACAGGCTAATCAGCGCCACGTGCTCGAAGTCGTCGTGCTTGTACTGCGTCTGCAGCACCTGCGGCTCGAACGAGAACGTCACCGAGCCTCCCGCATAAAGCGTGTGCCCGTCGGGTTTGGCGTTCTTCACGTCCATGGCTGCGACGCCGCCGCCGGCGCCCGGCTTGTTCGACACCAGGATCGGCTGGCCGAGCTTCTTCGACATGGGCTCAGCTGCCGCGCGCACTATCGCGTCGGTGCCGCCGCCCGCGCCGAAGCCGAGGATGATGCTGATCGGCTTGTCCGGAAAATTGCCTTGCGCGTTGGCAGGCGCCGCCAGCGCCGCCATCACGGCCGCCAGCGCGATCGTCTTTACTGTTGTCATCTGCATTGCAGTCTCCCTTGTTCGTTGGTTGGCGATAAGTGAATGCCGATCGTCGTGTCGCTCACAGCCCCTCGGGTTGCACGCCGGCCCGCTGCTGCAGGCGCCGCGCGGCGCTGAAGCGCCAGATCGAGATCGCGGCCAGCACCAGGAACAGCACCGCCACCGGGTGATTGACAAGCGAAGTGACCTTGCCGTCGGTGATGATCATCGCCTGGCGCAGCGACAGCTCGGCCATGGGCCCCAGAATGAACCCGATCAGAAACGTGATGAACGAGAAGTCGAACTTCTTCATGAAGTAGCCGAAGAACGCGAATACCAGCATCAAGTAGACGCTGAACATGCCGCTGCCTTCGAGATAGGCTCCGATGACGCAGAGATAGATGATGATCGGAACCAGGATCACCTCGGACACAGAGATCAGCCGCGCGAACAAGTTCTGCCCCAGCATCCCCATCACCAGCATGATCCCGGACGCCGCCACCATGCCGATGAAGATCGCATAGACCAGCACCGCATCATCCCTGAACAGGAATGGCCCCGGTGTCAGTCCGTGCAGCATGAAGGCGCCCATGAGCAGCGCGGCGGAAGCGCTCGACGGCAACCCGATCGCAAACATCGGAATGAGCCCTGCGGGCACCGACGCATTATCTGCCGTCTCGGCCGCCGCCACGCCCTCGAGCCGTCCCTTGCCGAAGCTCTCAGGGTCCTTGTCGCGCCGCTTCGCCCACGCGTAGGCCAGGAACGAGGAGAGGCTCGCGCCCATGCCGGGAATGCTGCCAATGCCGATGCCCACCAGGCTCGAGCGCAAAATGGTCGGCAGACAGGTCATGAACTCCTTGAAGGTCAGCCGCCGGTTCTCGGGTGTGCCGGCGCTCAGCTGCGCGCCCTTGTGCACGTATGTGCCGCGCCAGCCCTTGTCGATCTGGACCAGCATCTCGGACAGTGCCAGCGTGCCGATCGCCACCGCCAGCAGCGGAACGCCGTCATAGATGTCCGTGAAGCCGAACGTCAGCCGCGGCTGCCCTGTCTCCATGTCGAGGCGGGGTGCGGCGAGGAGCAGCCCCAAGAACCCGGCGATAAGTCCTTTGTAGAACGACGCGCCCGAAACTGCCGCAATGAACGTGATGGCAAAGATCAGCACCGCGGTCAGCTCCACCGGCCCTGTGCCGATGGCGATCGCCGCCAGCGGCTGCGCCAGGGCGATCAGCGCCAGTGTCGACAGAAAGTCTCCGAGCACCGAGGCAATCAGCGCGATCTTCAGCGCCTTCTGCGCCTTGCCCTGCTGTGTCAGCGGATACCCGTCGAGTGCGGTTACGACCGACTGCGGCTCACCCGGCACGTTGATCAAGATGGCGGTCAGCGCGCTTCCCGTATTGCCACCTTTGCTGACGCCGATCAGGAACGAAATCCCGGCCAGCGGCGGCAGCTTATAAGTGATTGGGATCAACAGGGCGATCGCGGTTGCCCGGCTCAGGCCCGGCAGTACGCCGACGATGTACCCGATAAACAGCCCGAGGGTGATGTAGCCCATCACCTCGAGCGTCATCACGTTGGTCCAGGCCTGCAACATCTGCTGGAGCATCGGTGCGCGCCCTACGTCACGGCAACGGGATTTTCAGCACCCACGTCACGAGTGCGTGGGTGAGGGCAAGCGTCGGCAGGGCCACCGCAGCGATCCGCAGTGGATTGAAGCAGCCCATAAACATCATGGTGCCAGCGATCAGCGCGATGCCCCCGGCCCAGCTGCCGAAACGATGCACGATGAAAACGGAGACAAGGATGATGGCGGAGATCAGCAGGAAAAACCCGAGCTCGGCTCGAGTCAGTGGTGTCTCCGATTGATCCTTGTAGGCACCGGGCTTGGTCATCGCCTGCACCAGCAGCCCGACGCTCGAGAGCGCCACGCCCGCCAGCATCACAGCCGGATAGAAGTAGGGCGAGAGCCCGTGCCAGACCCCGCCGCTCGTCTCCCGGGGGATCACCACGAACACCATGATCGCGACAAAGCCCAGCAGCCCGAGAGCGGCAAAGATATCGACCTTACGCATTGTCCTCCCTTGCGCACCGCACCTACGGTCGCCCGCTCCTCTGGAAGCCGGTCACAGGCGCAGCGCGTCATCCAGCCCAGAGACTGGCAGCGATCCGGGCGGAGAGCAACATGTGCAGACAAGTGTCCGAAGTCGCAGTCATCGCGCCGTCAGCCGTTACGGTAATCGAGCCCATCTTCTGTGCGGAAGCAGCGGATTGTTCGCGTGGGATGCCGCTTGGGTGACAAAGTCGAGTTGGCGCTGTTCTGCCCTACGAACCCCCGCCCCACTTCGCGAGCACGGCGTCGAGTTCACCTCTGACCTCTGTCCGCACCTTCTGTCGCCCGGTCCCACCAGCGAGCAACGTGTCGTAGCGCGTCTCCGCGTGTCGCACATGCGCTTCCACTGCAAGCCGGACGGCATGCTCCTCGAGGTCCTTCGCCGATGCCGATCGTCCGACCCGCCCGCTGTACTTCTGGCACGCGTGCTCCGCGATCACGTGCTCGCGGCTCTTCGGGCAGGCCGGATAAAGGGCCCGTACGCGACCTGCGAACGCCGCGACGAACTTTCGATCCACCTCCGCGCGCTTCAACGACGCCCTGGCCTGCTGCCTCTGACGCACGTCGGCATCGGCGAGACACTCGGCTTCCGCCTTGTCGAGCGCCGGCTCCTCGACCAGAAGCCCTTGCCCCTCGTAGCGCTTGCGGGCATGCGCCCATTTCAGGACCACCGCCTTGTCGAGCGCCGAATGCTTCTTCGCCCGCCGCGTCAGCGCGGCGTCTCCGCTCGGCAGAAACACCAGATGCGCGATGTCCGCGCAGTCCATGCATAGGGCGCCCTTGTCGCCGGCGAGCGTGACCCATGCCTTGGTGCCAAGGTTCTCCTTGCACTCATCGCACGTGGTCTCTCGCCCGACGATGAACACCTTGAGCGCTCCATCACCTTCTTTGGCCTTATCCATGGCACTCTCACAGCGGCAGAGCGTCTGAGAGCATCAGGGTGCACCAGCACGTAGACAATGCACCGGCTGAGAGGCCGGCGCTCGCGCTATTGCACCCTACTGCTCAACTGGCTCACGCCTTCTCGGGCTTCGCCGGCGCCTCGTTCGGGATGCCGTACATCAGCGATGACGGGATCATGTCGATGAGCTCGTCGACATTGAACATGCCGCCGTCCTCGTGCTTGTAGATCGAGCGCTTCACCTCGCCGTAGTAGTAGGTGTGATAGTGCCCTTTCTCAGCGTGGAAGATCTGGCCGTTCACGTCCTTGGCCTCATCCGTGCACAGATAGGCCACCATCGGCGCGATGTACTCCGGGCCCGGCATCTGCATGCGCGCCTCGTAGTCCTTCTGCGTCATGAGGCCGTTCTCGACGCGCCGCTTCCAGTTGGCGATCACCGCGTCGTTGACGGTCATGCGCGTTGCCGCAAATGGGCACATGGCGTTGGCGGTAATGCCGTATTGCCCCGCCTCGCGCGCAATGGTGCGCGTCAAGCCGATGATGCCCGCCTTGGCGGCGGCGTAATTGCATTGGCCGACTGAGCCCTTGAACGCGTCCGACGAGAAATTGACGATTCTGCCGAAACGCGCGCCGCGCATCATCTTCGTTGCGTGTGTGCACATGTTCCACGTGCCCTTCAGGTGCACGCCGATGACGAGGTCGAAGTCCTCCTCGGTCATGTTCCAGATCATGCGCTCGCGCAGCATGCCGGCGGTGTTGACTACGAAATCGATCTTGCCGAACTGCTCGGCGCAGGTGCGCACCATGCGTCCAGCGCTCTGATAGTCGGCGACCGAGTCGTTGTTGGCGATCGCCTTGCCGCCGGCCTTGGTGATCTCAGCGGCGACCTGGGTGGCGCTGTCGTCCTTGTCCTGCTGGCCCTCGCGCCCCGCGCCCACGTCGTTGACGACGACGCTTGCGCCTTCCTTCGCCATCAGCAGCGCAATGGCGCGGCCGATGCCGCGTCCCGCGCCCGTCACAATCCCAGCCTTGCCTTTCAGGTTCATCGCCGTGCTCCTTCGGTTTCCATCGCAATCGGATGTATGATCCTAGCACCAAGAGCGTTGGGATGCGGAAGTGCCGGCGGACGAGGGTGCAGGTATGCAAAACAGCGCGGCAGCAGCCGCGTGGGATGCTTCTCGCGGTAAACCACCGTCGCCACCACCATCTTGGTCAAGTCTTTGACCCAACTGACGCACTTGAGCCGGAGACACAGAGTTGCCTTGAAATTTGTTGGGGAGCAGCACGAAGGTGCGTAAAACTGGAAGAGCTCCGCCTCGAAGCGTCGGTTCACGCCACCGCCTTAATCAAATCCGCCGCCCGCTCGCCCACCATGATCGAGGGCGCATTGGTGTTTCCGGAGGGCATGGTCGGGAAGATCGAGGCATCGGCGACGCGCAAGTCCTCGATGCCGTGCACCTTGAGGTTCTCGTCGACCACCGTCGTTGGCCCTGCCGGCCCCATCCGGCAGGTACCGATTGGATGATAGGCGGTCTGCGAGTTCTGGCGGATGAAGTCGAGGATATCAGCGTCTGACTGCACGCGGGCTCCAGGCACCACTTCCTCGCCGCGGTAGGGGCTGAGCGCGGCCTGCTCGCCGATGCGGCGCGCAATCCTGAACCCCTCGGTCATGCACTGCTGGTCGATGCGGTCAGCGAGAAAGTTGAACCGGATGGCCGGTGGAATCTTTGGATTCGCCGAGCGGATGTGAATGGAGCCGAGGCTTTCGGGGCGCAGCTGATAGGCGCTGATCGTCATCGCGGGGAACTCGAACAGCTCGCGCTTCTGCAGGTTCTTCACCGCGATCGGCAGCAGGTGGAGCTGCAGGTCGGGCGTCGCAAGCTCCGGCCTTGTCTTCAGGAAGGCCACCAGCGGCGCCGAAGGCAGCGAGAAGAATCCCGCACCCTTGATCAGCAGCTTCAATGCCTCCTTGGCGGCCGCAAATCCCTTTACGCGCGTGTTGTAGGAAAGGGTCGGGTCTTTCACTTTCCACACCGCGCGCATGCCGATGTGATCGCGAAAGTTCTCGCCGACGGCGGGCAGTGCGTGGCGCACCTCGATGCCGAACTGCTGCAGAATCTCAGGCTTGCCGATGCCGGACAACTCGAGCAGCTGCGGTGAGGCGACGGCACCTGCTGACAGGATCACCTCTCGGCCTGCGCGCACGGTGACGTCCTGGCCGCGCTGAGAATAGACGACGCCGACGCAGCGGCGCCCTTCGAGGATGACGCGCTTGGTTTCGGCTTCCGTCACGACGGTAAGATTCGAGCGCCGCATGGCGGCTTTCAAATACGTGCGTGCGACGCTCATGCGGCGGCCTGCCCGGATGCTCGCCTGCGTCTTGCCGATGCCTTCCTGGTCCTCGCTGTTATAGTCACGGTTGAGCTTATAGCCCGCTTGTTGCGCGGCCTGGAACATCGCGTCGTAGAGCGGGTTCTGGTCTGGCACGATCTGCACGTGGAGCGGCCCGCCCTTGCCGCGTGAGGTAATGCCCTGCCCCTCGAAGTCCTCGATGCGATCGAAGACGGGCGCGACGTCTTTCCAGCTCCAGCCGCGGGCACCCATCTGCGCCCAGGTATTGTAGTCGAGCGGCTGGCCGCGCACCCAGACCAGGCCGTTGATGGCGGATGAGCCGCCGAGCACCTTCCCGCGCGGCACGGGGATTGCGCGGTTGTTGGTGTTGGGCTCCGGCTCAGATTCGTACAGCCAGTTGGCGGCGGGGTTGTTGATCAGCAGGCCGAAGCTGATCGGAAACTGGGAATAGAAGTGGCTCTTCTTGCCAGCTTCGATCAGCAGCACTTTATTTCGGGGATTCTCGGAGAGGCGGGCGGCGAGGGCCGCACCAGCCGAGCCGGCTCCGACAATGATGTAGTCATGTTGCGTCATGTGTGGTTCCCTCCCCAAGTGACGAGCGTTGTTGATTGGCGGCGCACTGGGCTCATGCACTGGCGCCATTGATTGAAGCGCTGGCAACGGAATGTGTCCAGTCATTGCGGCCATGCGGGTTGCACGCCAATGAAAACGTCGCCGGCTCTGCTTGGCTACCTCGCAAACTCCACCAGCCACATGGCGATGCCGGGCCATTGGTAGCAGATCCAGAGGCAGATCACCTGCAAGACCATGAACTCGCCCATGCCTTTGTAGATCGTTGAAATCGACCACTGCGGCACGACGCTCTTCAGGTAGTAAGCCGACATCGCCACGGGCGGGCTGAGGTAGGCAGTCTGCAGGTTCACCGCGACCATGGTCCCGAACCAGATCATGGTGTCGAGCTTGGTCATGCCGAAGTCCAGCTTCTCGACCACGGGCAGGAACAACGGCAGAAACACGAGCACGATCACGATCCACTCGAACGGCCAGCCGAGCAGAAAAATGATGGCCATGATCAGCCAGAACTTGCCGCCGTCGGCCAGCGGAATGCTGAGCAGCCAATTGGCGAGCACGGTCGCGGAGCCAAGCTTGGTGAAGACCGCGCCGAACACGGTCGATGCAATGGCGAGCATCATCACCATGCCGCTGGTGACGGCCGTATCCACAATTGCGCCCTTGAGGGCTGCCGGAGTCAGCTTGCCGTACATCGCCGCCAGCAGCACGGCGCCGATAGCGCCGCATGCGGCTGCCTCTGTGGAGGTCGCCATGCCGGCGATGATGACGCCGAGCGTCGCCACGGTGAGCAGCGTCACCGGCACGATGCCATGCATGACCTCCCTGAAGATCACCCGGCGGTCCGTGATGCGCTCCTCCAGGGGAACCGGCGGACCGAGCGACGGGTTGATGTAGCTGCGGATCAGGCAGTAGGCGATGTACATGCCTGCCAGCAGAAATCCGGGACCGAAGGCTGCCGCATAGAGCAGGTTCACCGGCACGCCCATGGTGGGGCCCATGACGATGAGCATCACGCTCGGCGGGATGAGGATGCCGAGCGTGCCGCCGGCGGTGATGGCGCCCGCGCACAACTTGCCATCGTAACCGGCCTTGATCATCATCGGGCCGGCCATGATGCCCATCATGGTCACAGTCGAGCCCACGATGCCCGACGCGATGCCGAACAGCGTCGCCGTCAGCAGCACTACCAGGTAGAGCGAGCCGCGCATCCACCCGAGCATGTGGCGGAAGGAGTTGAACAGGCGCTCCATCAATCCCGCCTGATCGCACATGTAGCCCATGAAGATGAAGGCAGGAACCGACGGCAGGATGTCGTCCTTCATCATGCCCCAGATCTGCAGGTAGGAAAGATTGAAGGTCTGCTCCCACCCCAGGCCAATGCCGCCGAAGACAAGCGCCAGAAACAGCAGCGTGAATGCGATTGGAATGCCGACGAAGATGATGCCGACCATGCTGACGAGCATGATCATGCCGAGGATTTCAGTACCGCTCATGGCGTCAGACCTCGAACTTCGCGTGCTTGACGAGAAGTTTTCCGGTGCGCACGGCCCACCAGCTCTTCATCAGCTCGGAAATGCCCTGCAGGAACAGCAGCGCACATGAGAACGGTATGATGGCGCGCAGCGGCCAGAGTGGCGGCTGCCAAGCGCCGGTGTTCGATCGCTCGTTGATCGACATGGAATAGATGAAATCGTCCCAGCTGATCCAGGCGAGGATTGCCATGGTGGGCAGGAACAGGAATACGAAGCTGCAGCTATCGATGATGCCCTTGGTGCGGTCGGAGAAATTGTCCCAGAGCATGTCGGTGCGCACGTGGGCGCCTTTGAGCAGCGCCCAGGAGGCGGCAATCATGAACAGCGAGCCGAAGGCATAGAAGGTCACATCCATGGCCCAAATGGTTGGGTCATGCAGCACATAGCGGCTGAAGACCTCGTAAACGTTCGGAATGAAAAGAATCGGCACGAGGATGTAAGCCGCGATCATGCCCACCGACTCGGTGATCCGGTCGATCGTATTGATGATGCGGAGATAGCCGGGAGACGGCAGCTCCGGTGCCGGATCTAGCTCAGTTCGCGGTCCTATGTCTGCCATCGCTCCCCGTGCGGCCGACCGGTATGCGCTTTCAGCGGTTCATCGTCGCCTTGAGAGAAACACTACGAGCTGTCAACGGCCTGACGGGCGCTGCGAAGAGTAGAGGGGGCAGTTAGATAAGCGTCGGGATCAAGCGGCAGGCCTCATGGACCGAATGGGAATCCGTCTTTTCAGGTCACTCATAGATCGAGAACCGCCCGCACAGCGCCATGGCTTGCTCTTTGACGCGGTGCTCGATTTGAGCGTCGCCGGCGTCGCCGTTGCGGGCCATGCCGTCGAGGACCTCGACGATCATGCGGCCGACTTCGCGGAACTCTGCGGCGCCGAAGCCGCGGGTCGTGGCGGCGGGGGTGCCGAGGCGCACGCCCGAGGTGACGAACGGCTTCTGCGGATCGAAGGGAATGCCGTTCTTGTTGCAGGTGATGTGCGCGCGCCCGAGGCCCGCCTCCGACGCCTTGCCGGTGAGCTTCTTCGGCGTCAGGTCCACCAGCATCAGGTGATTGTCGGTGCCATCAGCGACGATGTTGTAGCCGCCGGCCTTGATCGTCTCGGCCAGCACCTTGGCGTTGTCGACCACGGCCTTGGCGTAGGCCTTGAACTCCGGCCTTAGCGCCTCGCCGAACGCCACCGCCTTGCCGGCAATGACATGCATCAAGGGGCCGCCCTGCAGGCCCGGGAAGACCGCCGAGTTGATCTTCTTCGCGATCTCCTCGTCGTTGGAGAGGATCAGGCCACCGCGGGGCCCGCGCAGCGACTTATGCGTGGTCGAGGTCACCACATGCGCATGCGGCACGGGCGAGGGATGCACGCCGCCTGCGACCAGACCCGCGATGTGCGCCATATCGACCATCAGATAGGCGCCGACCTCATCTGCGATCTCGCGGAAGCGCTTCCAGTCCCAGAAGCGCGAGTAGGCGGTGCCGCCAGCGATGATCAGCTTCGGCTTCGAGGTGCGCGCGATTTTGGCCACCTCGTCCATGTCGATGCGCTGGTCCTCCCTGCGGACGCCATAGGAGGCGACCTTGAACCACTTGCCGCTCATGTTGACAGGCGAGCCGTGCGTCAGGTGCCCGCCCGCGTTGAGGTCGAGCCCCATGAACGTGTCGCCGGGTTTCAGGAGCGCCAGGAACACGGCCTGGTTCATCTGGCTGCCGGAGGAGGGCTGCACGTTGGCGAAGCTGGCGCCGAACAGTTTTTTGGCGCGCTCGATGGCGAGTGTCTCGGCCTGGTCCACGAACTGGCAGCCGCCGTAATAGCGCTTGCCCGGATAGCCCTCGGCGTACTTGTTGGTCATCACCGAGCCGGTCGCCTCGAGCACCGCGCGGGAGACGATATTCTCCGATGCGATCAGCTCGATCTCGGTCTGCTGGCGATGAAGCTCGCGTTCGATCGTGCCGTAAAGCTCCGGGTCTGCTTCGGCCAGCGAGTGCGCGAAGAAGGGGCGGGCCGAACGCGCGGCCTTGGAGCTTGCGGACATTGCTGATTTTCCTCGATCCTCGGTTTGCGCGGCTGATAGCATGCGAGGAGAGGGGGGACAACACGGGTGCCTGTGCGTGCGCGAAGTCGCGTTCCGCGAGCGGGGCTCCCGCCCCGGGCCCGGCTGGAGGGAGACCCTCCAGACCGCCCCTCTTTAACGACTTGTAGTTCATCGTTATCGGCCGAGACACTTAACCGAAATGGGGGCGGGTTCGGTCTCCCTCCGAATGGGTCAGGGCGGCAGCCCTGTCGCGAAGCGAACATGCGGCCATTATGCTTGCGTCACAGGTACGGACCCAATCCGCGGCAGCAACGAATGTGAAACCGATGCCCCCACTCAAGCTCGCCTTCACCGGCCGCTACGTCGCTCTGACGCTCTCAGCATTGGCCGCTCTGGTCTCGCTCGCCGTCTACGTGACAACGACGGCAACGGGTCGCCTCTCCGGCACGCTACTCGTCCTTTTTGCCGCGCTGACGCTGGTCGGCATCCGTGATCTCGTGCAGACCCGCCATGCGATCCTGCGCAACTATCCGATCATCGGGCACCTCAGGTTCTTCTTCGAGGAGATCCGACCAGAGATGCGCCAGTACTTCTTCGAAACGGACAAGGACGGCACGCCGTTCTCACGTGATCAGCGTGCGCTCGTTTATCAGCGGGCCAAGCGCGAGCTCGACAAGCGGCCGTTCGGGACGCAGCTCGACGTCTACCGGACGCAGGCCGAATGGATTCATCACTCGCTGGCGCCAAAGGCGGCGAGCTCATTACCATTTCGGGTGACCGTGGGCAGTTCCCAGTGCACGAAGCCCTATTCGGCTTCCGTCTTCAACATTTCGGCCATGAGCTACGGCTCGCTATCAGCCAACGCCATTCGCGCGCTTAACCGGGGAGCGAAAATCGGCGGCTTCGCGCATGACACCGGTGAGGGCGGCTTTTCGCCCTATCACGCGGAAGCTGGAGGCGATATCATCTGGGAGCTGGGCTCGGGCTACTTCGGGGCCCGCAATCCTGACGGCACGTTCTCGCCCGGGCGCTTCGCCGAAACCGCCAGCCGCGACCAGATCAAGATGGTTGAGCTGAAGCTCTCGCAGGGTGCCAAGCCCGGTCATGGCGGCGTGCTGCCCGCGGCGAAGATCACGACTGAGATCGCCGCTATTCGCGGCATTGCCATGGGCCAGGACTGCGTCTCGCCAGCGCATCACTCCGCCTTTTCCACGCCAATAGAAATGATGCACTTCATTGCGGAAATGCGCCGCCTTTCGGGTGGCAAGCCGGCAGGTTTCAAGCTCTGTATCGGGCACCCGTGGGAGTTTCTCGCCATCGTCAAAGCGATGCTGGAGACTGGCATTACACCTGATTTTATTGTCGTTGACGGCAAGGAGGGTGGCACGGGAGCAGCGCCGCTCGAGTTCTTGGATCACGTCGGCATGCCGCTGCGGGATGGTCTCGTGTTCGTCAATGCCGCGCTCACAGGTACGGGCTTGCGCGACAAGATCCGCATCGGCGCGTCGGGCAAGATCATCTCCGCGTTCGACATTGCCCGCGCCATGACACTCGGCGCCGACTGGTGCAATGCCGCGCGCGGCTTCATGTTCGCGATCGGCTGCATCCAGGCGCAAACGTGTCACACCGGCAAATGTCCGACCGGTATCACGAGCCCCGATCCCATGCGTGCCCGCGCCATCGTTGTACCCGACAAGGCGCAGCGTGTCGCCAACTTCCACAAGGAAACGCTGAAGGCGCTCGCCGAGCTCGTCGCCGCGGCGGGGCTCTCGCATCCTGGCGAGCTGCGCCCGCACCACTTCATGCATCGCGCGGCGCCTGATCGTGTGGTGAGCTTCGCCGAGCTCTATCGCAGCCTCGAGCCCGGCGAGCTTCTCACTGGCACTGACAATCCGGGGTTCCGCCAGGCCTGGGCCATGGCTCAGGCGAATAGCTTCAAGCCCGCGGCCTGAAGAGCGTTGGTAGTCCTTGGGGACCACGGCCGCGGGGTGCGTCGACCCGCCTTGACAGCGCGGACCGGCTCAGGGCCTCCTTGACTAGCGTCGCAACTTATTCGCGCCGCCTAATGAATTCTTGCGACAAAGGCGATGCGCAATGCCCGATGGCAGCATGCACTCTCGGTTTCCGACAGAGCCGAAGGACAAATGCGCGGCGCTGCTTGCGGCTGTCGAGAGCATTCGCGAGACCGTCGAGCGCCACGCTGATGAAAGCGAGCGGCTCGGCACGCTCGCTCGTCCCGTCGTCGACGCGCTCCTTGCCACGGGGCTCCTCACGTTGAAGTTTCCGGCGGTTCTCGGAGGTGCCGAGGCCGATCCGGAAACGCAGTTCGCCGTCATTGAACGCCTGAGCGCTATCGATCCCTCGACCGGCTGGTGCCTGATGATCGGCGGCACCGGCATCGGTTTGCCGGGCGCGTTTCTGCATGACGACGTCATCGAGAGGATCTTCAAGCGCGGCCGAATTCCGACTGGCGCCATTGTCGCTATGCCGACTGGTGTTGCCACGCCTGTTGACGGCGGATTTCGCGTCACCGGCCGCTGGCCTTTCGCGAGCGGGGCACCGCACGCAGAGTGGGTGACCATCGGCGCCCGTATCGATCGGCCGGGCTTGGCTGAGCCCGAGATCAGACTCTTCACGGTCCCTAGGGAACAGGCCACGCTGCACGACAACTGGCATGTCGCGGGGCTCAGGGGCACCGGCAGCTGCGATGTATCGCTGAAGGACGTGTTCGTCGCTGAGGCCTTCACGTGGAACCGCCTTGAGACGCCGCCGCGCCGCGGCGGCGCGCTCTACAGGCTTGGTCATCCAGCCTTCGTCGCCAATGAGCATGCGGCTTTCGCCATTGGCGTAGGTTGCGGGGCTCTGGAGAGTGTGATCGAGTTTGCCAAATCCAAGCGTCGCAGCTTCGCGCCATCTCCGTCCGCGCTTGAATCGCGACCGGTCTTCCAGCGCGCTGTTGGTCTTGCCGACCTGAAATTGCGTGCCGCCCGCGCCGTCGTGCTCGAGGTCTATGCCGAGGCGTGGGAGTTCGCGTCTAAGGGAGAGGTGCCGCCGCCGCGAGTGCAAGCTGCCATCCGGAGCGCCACCGCCTATGCCACCGAGGTCGCATGCGACGTCACCATGGAGTGCTTCCGCTTCGGAGGCGGGGAGGCGGCGTTCGACGGGCACCGCCTGCAGCGTTATCTGCGAGACGTCAATGTCGGCGCCCAGCACCTGATGGTGAGCTCGATTGCCTACGAGCACCACGGTCGCTTCGCGTTGGGCCACGCCAACGTCAACCCGCTCGGCTAGTTCAGTCGGCGGCCAACGAAATTAGAGTGAATTCCGTTCATTTTGAGTGCAGGTGGCCCGGGCGACAAGCTTCGGCAGGCGGGCTATAAGCCCGGTCATCATCAAGCTCCCGAGTCGACAACCCATGAGCGCACCCGCCAGCCACAACCAGAAGATCACGCCCGAGGCGGTGAAAGCCCACGGCTTCAAGGGCGACGAGTACGACCGGCTGCTCAGCATCCTCGGCCGCGAGCCTTCGTTCCTCGAACTCGGCATCTTCTCGGTGATGTGGTCCGAGCACTGCTCCTACAAGTCGACGCGGTTCTGGCTGAAGCAACTCCCCACCACCGGTCCCCAGGTGATTCAAGGCCCTGGCGAGAACGCCGGCGTTGTCGATCTCGGAGATGGCGACTGCGCGGTCTTCAAGATGGAGAGCCACAACCACCCGTCCTACATCGAGCCCTATCAAGGGGCGGCAACGGGCGTTGGTGGCATCATGCGTGATGTCTTCACCATGGGCGCTCGTCCCGTCGCAAACCTCAATGCATTGCGTTTTGGCGATCCCAACCACCCGAAGACCAAGCACCTCGTTTCGGGCGTGGTGCGCGGCATCGGCGGCTACGGCAACTGCGTCGGCGTGCCGACGGTTGGCGGCGAGACCAACTTCGATCCCGCCTACAACAACAACATCCTGGTCAACGCCATGTGCGTGGGCCTCGCCAGGAAGGACAAGATCTTTTACTCCGCCGCGAAGGGCGTGGGCCTGCCCGTGGTCTACGTCGGCTCCAAGACCGGCCGTGACGGCATCCACGGTGCCACGATGTCGTCGAAGGAGTTTGACGACAAGACCGAGGAGCAGCGCCCGACCGTGCAGGTCGGCGATCCCTTCACCGAGAAACTCTTGATCGAAGCGTGCCTCGAGCTGATGGCGACCGACGCGATCATCGCCATCCAGGACATGGGCGCTGCGGGTCTCACGTCGTCGACCTCGGAGATGGCGGACAAGGGCGGCGTTGGCATCGAGCTCGTTCTCGATAACGTCCCGCAGCGCGAAACCGGCATGACGGCCTACGAGATGATGCTCTCCGAAAGCCAGGAGCGCATGCTCATGATCCTGAAGCCAGGTCGCGAGAAGGACGCGGAGGCAATCTTCAGGAAATGGGGCCTCGACTTTGCCGTGATCGGCATCACCACCGACACCGGCCGCATGGTCGTCAAGCACAAGGGCGTGGTCGAAGCCGACTTGCCGGTCGACAAGCTCGCCAACTCCGCGCCGCAGTACGAGCGGCCGTGGGTGCCGACGCCCGCCGCCAAGCTGATCCTTCCTGAATGGGTTCCAGCTCCCAACGCCATGCTCGGTGCGCTGCGCCGCATGATTGGCACCGAGCATCTGTGCTCGCGCCGCTGGATCTGGGAGCAGTACGATCACACCGTGATGGGCGACACGATCCAGCGTCCGGGCGGAGATGCGGCGATCGTTCGCGTCCACGGCACCCACAAGGGCATCGCCATGGCCTGCGATGTGACGCCCCGCTATTGCCTCGCAGATCCTGTCATGGGCGCCAAGCAGGCGGTCGTAGAGACCTGGCGCAACCTAACCGCTGTTGGCGCCGATCCGCTTGCCATCACCGACAATATGAATTTTGGCAATCCCGAGCGGCCTGAAATCATGGGCCAATTCGTCGGCGCGTGTCAGGGTATGACGGAAGCCTGCAACGCGCTCAAGTATCCGATCGTGTCGGGGAACTGCTCGCTCTATAATGAGACGAACGGCAAGGGCATTCCACCGACACCGGCGATCGGCGGCGTCGGCCTCATCCCCGATCTCGACAAGACCGCCGACATCAAGCTGAAGCGCGAAGGCGATCTCCTCGTGCTGATCGGGCGCGAGCAGGGCCATCTCGGCCAGTCTCTCTATCAGCTCATCGAGACCGGCAAGATCGAAGGCGCACCGCCGCCGGTCGATCTCGCCGAGGAGCTCAAGGCCGGCAATCTGGTCCGCGCGCTCATTCGCGAGAAAAAGGTTACCGCCGTGCACGATGTCTCAGATGGCGGCCTCCTCGTCGCGATCGCCGAGATGGCGCTTGCCGGCGGTATCGGCGTCGAGCTGCATTCCTACGAGGGCAAGCTTCCCGCGCACGCCATCTGGTTCGGTGAAGACCAGGGCCGCTACGTCCTCGCCGCCCATCCGAGCCGCGCCGAGGAGATCGCCGAGCGCGCGCGGCATCTCTCGCTCTCCGCCCGCATTGTTGGACGCTCCGGCGGGGACGCGCTGGTGCTCAAAGGCGAAGCGCCACTTGCCCTCGCCGACCTGCGCACCACCAACGAGGCATGGTTGCCCTCGTTTATGGGCGGGTGAGGGGGCGGAGAACGACGGCTCGAGCATCGACCCAGTCCTTAGGTTGAGCATGGCTGCAGTGGTCTTGGATGACGTCAGAACGAGATCCGCTGTCGTGCTGCCCAGCATCAGAGTTCCATTCTTAGTTTTTGACGCTGATGGTTGCTGAGCGTACTGTGAAGATCTGGATTCGGCGGAGTGTGCTGTGGCCCTAGAGCCTCGCGATATTGTGCTGGAATTGCTTCGCCGCATGGATCTGAAGTTGGACTCGTTGAGCGAAGACAGGCGCAGCATGGTCATGCGCATGGCCGCAGTCGAACACCACTTGACTGGATTGCATACGAGCGACGTCGATTAGAACTCTGAGCTGGACCGTCTGAAGCGGCGCGTGGACCGTGTCGAGCGGCGGTTGGAGTTGACAGGGCCAACCGACTGAGTTTGAGGCGAGGGAACACGGGCGCATGGCAGCGGCATCGCAGTCTGAAACGGACAGAATACTAAAGCAGGCCGTCGAGACCGGCGACGTGCCCGGCGTCATCGCCATGGCGACAGACGCCAAAGGCAACATTTACGAGAGCGCCTTCGGCAAGCGCACGCTGGGCGGCGCCCAGCCGATGGCCCTCGACACCGTTTGCTGGATCCACTCGATGACCAAGGCGCTGACGGGCGCCTGTGTCATGCAGCTCGTCGAGCAGGGCAAGATCGGCCTCGACGACGATGTCGGCCGCTGGGTGCCCGCTCTCGCCAAGCCACGCGTTCACGAGGGCTTCGATGCGAGCGGCAAACCGAAGCAGCGCCCCGCCAGCCGCCCGCTCACGCTGCGCCTCCTCCTCACCCACACCTCCGGCTTCGTCTACGACACGTGGAACGAGCGCCAGGCTGCCTATGTCGCCTACACCAAGATGCCGCGCTGGATGACCTTCCAGAAGCCCGAGGACTGCCTGCCGCTCGATTTCGAGCCGGGCGAGCGTTGGGAGTACGGCGTCGGTATCGACTGGGCCGGCAAGGTGCTCGAGGCGATCACCGGCGAGACGCTTGATGCCTACATGCAGAAGAACCTGCTGCAGCCGCTCGGAATGACCTCGACCGGCTACAAGCTGCGCCCCGAGATCCGCGAACGCCTCTCGGGCGTCCATCAGCGTCACGCCAACGGCAAGCTCGAGCCGGTGGCGTTCGATCCACCTCAGCGGCCAGAGGAATTCCTCGGCGGCGGCGGTCTCTACGGCACCGCCGGCAACTACATCCGCTTTATTAGAATGATCCTCAACCGCGGCGCACTCGACGGCGCACGCGTCCTCAGGCCCGAGACTGTCGCGCTGATGGGCGAGAACCACATCGGCAACCTGGAAGCGGGCGTGATGAAGACGGCGAAGCCCGCCATGTCCTTCGATGCCAACTTCTTCCCCGGCATCAGTCAGCGCTGGGGCCTGACGTTCCTGATCAACATGGCAGACGTGCCCGGCCGTCGCCGCGCGGGCAGCCTCTGCTGGGCCGGCTTGCGCAACACATACTTCTGGATCGACCCGAAGTCCGGCATCGGCGGCGTCATCATGGCCCAACTCCTGCCGTTCGCCGATCCCGCCACGGTGCGCCTCTACGAGCGTTTCGAGGAGAGCATCTACGCCACGCACTTTGCCCACAATTGAGCAGCCTTTGCTCGATGTCGCGCCGTCGTACACGTCATCTCTGTCAATGAGGCCCCTATGACCAAAAATGCGCTGATCGTCGGAACGGGAAGCGGCATCTCGGCCTCACTCGCGCACACCCTCCACCGGGACGGCTACAAGCTGGCACTCGCTTCGCGGCGGCCTGCGCAATTCGCCGATCTCGCCAAAGCCGTGGGCGCGCGCTCCATAGCAGTCGACGCCGCCGAGCCCGACCAGGTCGCCAACATGTTCGCCGAGGTCGATCGCGAAATTGGCCCGCTCGGTTTCGTCTGTTACAACGCCAGCTTCCGCACCCGCGGCGCTTTCATCGATTTGAAGCCCGACGATGTGCTCAATGCGCTCCGCATCAGCACCTTCGGAGCCTTCCTTGTCGCCCAGGAGGCTGCTCGCCGCATGCTGCCGCGCGGCGAGGGCGCGATCTTTTTCACCGGCGCATCGGCCAGCGTGAAGGGCTATGCTCAATCTGCGCCCTTCGCCATGGCCAAGTTCGGCCTGCGCGGCCTCGCCCAGTCCATGGCGCGCGAGTTGCAACCGAAGGGCATTCATATCGCGCATTTTGTCATCGACGGTGGCGTGAAGAACGCAACTCGTGGCCGTCCCGAGCCCGACAACGCGCCCGACAGCCTGCTCGATCCCGATGCCATCGCGGAAACCTATATGAGCGTTCTGCGCCAGCCGCGCTCGACTTGGAGCCTCGAGGTGGAGCTGCGACCCTGGGTCGAGCGCTTCTGAAACCTCGAACCTCTGCGGCGCCATCATTGGCACCAAGCCACAACCGTGGCGGCGCTGCCTCAAGCCTGCCTTGAAGTGCCCCAATCGGACAGCTATGCACAGCCCCGGTACTGCTACAGACGACTCGCGCACGGGGGCGGAATGTTCGGACAAGCCCTGAACTTTCTGATCGTGAACTGGGCGATCATCACGCCGATCGTGGTGATCGCGCTCCTGGTGATTTCCAAGTCGTTCCGCGCCGGCGCAGCCTTTGCGCTCCGCGTCATCGCACGGCCGTTGCTGCTCGCGGCCGTCGTTGCGCTGGTCTACGACGGAACCAAGACGCTGGCGGGCGGGGGCAACGGTGTCGTATTCACATCTCTCGTCGAGATCTGGCAGGCGAACCACCCCGCGAGCCTCACCTCCCTGAAGGGAGCCATCAGCCAGCTGCATCCAATGGCCTGGGAAAGGGGCGCCCTGAGTGTCTTGAAGCTCCCGGCCTGGGCCGTTGTCGGTACAGTTGGTCTGGTCCTCGCTTGGATCGGCCGAAAACGGCCGCAGCCAAAGGTGTTCATCAATTGAACAGGTCATTCTGCCGCCAAGTCTTGCAACAAGCCTGATCACGCCCCATTGAGCAAAAGTGACGTGGCAGTGCGCGGCGAACCCGCTACACTAATTTGAAAACCCGCGCCCCCTCTCAAGCTCTGGAGCGAAACGACATGTTCTTCCTGAAGAAGAAGCCCGAGATGCCCACGGCCGCCACCGCTCTTAAGGGCCGGACGATGCCCATTCCAACCGCCGAGAAGCATTTCGAGAATGGCCGCAACCTGAAACCGCCCTATCCCGCTGGGACAGAGCTCGCCATGTTCGGCATGGGCTGCTTCTGGGGCGCCGAGCGCAAGTTCTGGCAGATCGAGGACGGCATCTGGATCACCGCTGTCGGCTATGCTGCGGGCTTCACACCCAACCCGACCTATGAGGAGGTCTGCTCCGGCCTCACCGGCCACAACGAGGTCGTGCTCGTCGCGTTCGATCCCAAGGTGATCAGCTACGACATGCTGCTAAAGACCTTCTGGGAGAACCACGACCCGACGCAGGGGATGCGCCAAGGCAACGACATTGGAACGCAGTACCGCTCCGGCATTTACGTCTACTCGCCGGAGCAGCGCGAAGCCGCCGAGCGGTCGATGGCGCTTTACCAGGAGGCGCTGAAAGCACGCGCCCGCGGGGCCATCACCACCGAGATCATCGATGCGCCGGAGTTCTACTTCGCCGAGGACTACCACCAGCAGTATCTTGGCAAGAACCCCATGGGCTATTGTGGCCTCGGCGGCACAGGTGTCTCCTGCCCCATCGGGACCGGTGTTAAGCAAAGCGCGTGAAAGAGCACCATCGGTGTCCGACCCTCTGGGTTCGGCACCGCATGCACAGGGCCTCGCCGCCGCCACCTGCATCACGCGCCGCCAACCATCTCCGCTGTTTCCAGCACGGCGTGCACCAGCACGTTGCAGCCGGCCGTCGCCCACTCGGGCTTCATGTCCTCGGCCTCGTTGTGGCTGATGCCGTCGACGCATGGCGTGAAGATCATAGCCGCCGGTGCGACGCGCGCCATGTACACGGCATCATGTCCTGCGCCGGACGTGATCTCGCGCGCGGAATGGCCGAGGCGCTTCGCCGCCTTGCGCACGGCATCGACGCATTTCACATCGAACGGCGTCGGCGCAAAGTCGGCAACCATCTTCATCTCGTAGGTGAGACCGCTCCGCTTCACGATCTCGTCGACACCCGCGCGCAGCGCCTTGTCCATGGAGAGCAGCTTGGCGCCGTCCGGATGACGAAAATCGACTGTCAGGAACACGCTGCCCGGAATGACGTTCCGCGAGTTGGGATAAGCCTGGATCATGCCGCACGTCGCGCACGCCGCCGGGTCATGCGCGTGCCCGATCTGATTGACCAGCTCGACGATGCGTGACGCACCAAGCAGCGCATCCTTCCGCCGGTTCATCGGCGTCGGCCCGGCGTGGCTCTCGACGCCCGTCAGCGTGATCTCGTACCACTTCTGCCCGTTCGCTGCCGTCACGATGCCGATGTCCGTGCCCTCCTCCTCCAGGATCGGGCCCTGCTCGATGTGCAACTCGAAAAACGCGCGCACTGGGCGCTGACCGACTGGTGCGTCGCCCGCATAACCAATGCGCTGCAGCTCCGCGCCGATCTCCTTGCCGTCGACGTCCTTGATCTTGAGCGCATCCTCGAGCTTGATCACACCCGCGAACACGCCAGACGCCGTCATGGCCGGCGCGAAGCGCGAGCCTTCCTCGTTGGTCCACATGGCGATCTCGATGGGGTGCCGCGTCTTGATGTCGAGATCGTTCAACGTCCGCACCACTTCGAGCGCCGCCATCACGCCGAGCGCGCCGTCGAACTTGCCGCCCGTCGGTTGGGTGTCGAGATGGCTGCCGACCATCACCGGCGGCAGCGTATCGTCCGCGCCCTTGCGTCGCGCGAACATGGACCCCATGCGATCGACCGTGATGCTGCAGCCCGCATCCCGGCACCACTTCGCGAAGAGATCGCGGCTCTGCCGGTCGAGATCGGTCAGCGTCAGCCGGTTGACGCCGCCCTTCGGCGTTGCGCCGATCTTGGCCATGTCCATCAGGCTGTCCCAGAGCCGCGCGCCGTTGATCCTGAGATTGCTGTCCATGGCCATGGTGATGCTGCTCCGAGTAGATGTTGCATTCCTGCTATGCCGTGCGGCTGCTGCGTTCGCAAGCGCTGCTCCTCGCCGGCGCCCGCCAGCGCGTGCTTCACGTCCGACCAGAACTGCGCCATGCTCCTCCGTTCCCGCTGCCTCGTCCGGTGATGGCGATGATCGAGCTGCATTGCTACTACAGTCTGTCCTCGCCGTGGGCCTATTTCGCGGGTCCCCGGCTGCAGGACATCGTGCGCCGGCATCGACCGAAGCTTTGGCTCAAGCCTTACGACTTCCAGGCCATCGTGCCGCGGACGGGAGGTGTGCCGTTGCGCACGCGCCCGGAGCCTCGCCGCCGCTATCACGAGGCCGAGCTCGATCGCTGGCGGCACTATCTCGGCATGCCTTTGGCACTGCGACCATCGCATTATCCGCAGGTCGTGACGGATCCGGATTGGAACAAGTATGCGGGCTGGATGGTCATCGCGGCTCAGATGCAAGGACTGGATGCGCTCCTGCTCTCGCATGCGCTGCTGCGTGCGCTGTGGGCCGAGGAGCGCGACCCAGCCAGCCCCGACGTGCGCCGTGATATTGCGATCGAGAACGGCCTCGATGGCGAGCAGCTCGTGGCACTGGAGCGCTCGGAGCCCGTGCAAGCGCTATACCGCAAGTTCACCGAGGAGGCGGAGGCGCTGGGTGTTTTTGGCGCTCCCACGTTCGTTATAGAAGGCGAGCTGTTCTGGGGCCAGGACCGGCTCGATTTCGTGGATCGGAAGCTCGATCAGCTACGGATGGCGAACGCTCGTTGATCCTGTCGTGTTACAACGACTATCGCAAAGCGCCGATGAGCCCAATCATCCGAGATCGAACCTCCGGCATGTCGCGCGCTCGTGAGCCGAAGACGCGCTGGTCGAGAAAATAACCGGTCAGCATGAAGCCCGCGGTGATGTCATCACTGGTCACCATCGCACCGTGCTGGCGCTCGGGCCTCAGGAATTGAGGAAGCGACAGCAGCCGGTCCTTGTATGGCTCGCCGGCTGAAGCTGAGACCGCGCGACCCGTCTTGGGTGACACATATATCAGAGCATCATTCGCGCCGGTCGCGGCGCACTGCGACAGATCGAGCCCGAACCCGAGCTCATCGAGCAGCGCCAGCTCCCAACGCACCATCAGGGCCGGCCACACCGTCGGATCGTCGAGGAAGCCCAGGACGAACAGCGTTACTTCGTAGAGATTGGCATGGGGGTCGCGCTCGGGCAGCTCGCGGGCAAGTGTCGTCAACGAAGACAAGGCCGCAAGCGCTGCTGGGTCCTCCATGGCCTCGGCCGCAAATCCGCGCCTGAGCTCGAGTGACATGTGCCCGAGGTTTTCGGCAAGCCGTGCCTTCCAAGTCAAGTCGACGTGATTGCCGGTCTGCAGCACTGGTCTGAGGCGGCGCGACCGGCCGCCGTGCACCAGCCCCAAGTGCCGCCCATGTTGCCGGGTCAGAACTTCTGCAACCGCGGCCGTCTCGCTGTGAGAGCGTACCGTGAGCAATATGCCTTCATCGGTCCAGTTCATTCCGGTCAGCGCTGCGGCTTGTGCTCAGACGTCGGTTGGCTTCTTACCGGGCTCCCGGGGTGCCTTATGTCCCGGAAGCGACGGCGTCTGCGAAATGGTGCACGGAGCACCGACTGCCTGGCACAGCACACCGGCGGCAGCCGTCGAGCACGTCAGCGAGCGCTGATCCGCAAGCCGCCAGCTGGTGTAGCCATCGCCATAGACGCGCGCCGCCTGAGTCCACTGAACAAGCGCAGCTTTCCGCGCGTCGAGCTCGTTTTGCGGGTGTGTGCCGGTTGCTGCGAGCGGCGCCTTGCACAAACGCACAGCCGCGCTGCTCGCGTTCATTGAGCCTGCAGTCAAAGCGGCAACCGCGAAGGCTGAAGCAACCAGTGCAAGTCTGCTGAAGACGTGCGGCATCGTCAGTCCTTCGGAAATTCCAAACCCATTTCACGGAATCGTTCGGGGTCGTTTCCCCAATCCTCGCGCACTTTCACAAAGAGAAACAAGTGCACCGGTCTCCCGAACATCTGAGAAAGCTCCTGGCGTGCCGTCATCGAAAGCTGCTTAATCGTGCGGCCGCCCTCTCCGAGCACTATCCGGCGCTGACCCTCGCGCTCGACGTAGATCGTCTGCTCGATACGGACACCGCCGTCCTTCAGCTCCTTCCAGCCCGTGGTTTCGACAGTCGTCGCGTAGGGCAGCTCATCGTGCAGGTTCTCGTAGATTTTCTCGCGTGTCACTTCCGCGGCCGTCAGACGCTCTGTGGCATCCGTAATCTCGTTCTCGGGATAGTGCCATGCTCCTTCGGGCACCGACGTCGCCAAATAGGCTCTGAGATCGGCGACTCCGCTTCCGTCGAGCGCCGAGATCATGAACGTCGCGTCGAAGGCGACGCGCTTGCTGAGCTCCATGGTCAGCGGCAGCAGGGTTTCCTTGCGCACCCGATCAATTTTGTTCAGCGCCAGAACTCGAGACGCCTTGATAGCTTGCAATGGCGACACGATGCGTTCGACGTTCTCATCGATGCCCTTCGCGGCGTCGATCGTCAGGACAACGATATCGGCATCGCCAGCGCTTGTGGAGGCAGCCTCCACCATGGCGCGGTCCAACCGCCGGCGCGGGGTGAAGATGCCCGGGGTATCGATGAAGACGAGCTGGCTCTGACCTTCGATCGTGATGCCGCGGATCGGCACCCGTGTCGTTTGCACCTTGCGCGAAACGATCGAAATCTTTGTGCCGACAAGTGAATTGACCAGCGTCGATTTGCCCGCATTGGGGGCGCCGATGATCGATATGAAGCCGCACCGCCGGGTTGCTTCAGATGGTGTCGTCGCCGTGCCAGTCGCTACCTCAGGCATTGGATGTCGATCTCCCGACGCCTTCGCGCAGCAGGAAAGCGCTTGCTGCGGATTGCTCGGCAGCCCGCTTATTGGCGCCGGTTCCGCGCGCCGGCCGCTTGCCGGAGATCGTTACCTCGGTGGTGAAGCGAGGTGCGTGATCGGGACCCTCGCGGGATACTTCGACGTAGTGGGGCAACGGCAGGCCCTGGCCCTGCGCCCATTCCTGCAAGGCGGACTTGGGATCTGCCGTCGCATCCGGCAGGCCATTGAGCATCGGCTCCCAAAGCCGCCGAATGACGTCTCGAACCACCACATAACCAGCTTCGAGAAAAATCGCGGCCAGCAAGGCTTCCATCGCGTCTGCAAGGATCGTGTCCTTGTCGCGGCCGCCGCTCTCTTCCTCGGATGACGAAAGTTTCAGGACGCTGCCGAGCGCCAGTGACCGAGCGACACCCGCGCAGGCCTCTCGCTTCACCAGCCGGTTGAACCGGCGCGCGAGGGCTCCCTCGGTGGCGGTCGTATCGAGCTCCGTCAACAATTCGGCGACGCACAGGCCGAGCACACGATCGCCAAGGAACTCTAGGCGTTCATTATCGGCGTCCGGCTTGCGCTCGGTGCGGCTGCTGGCGTGGGTCAAGGCGCGATCCAAGAGGGCGCGGCTCTTGAACGTGTAACCAAGCGCGGTCTCAAGGCTTTTGAGATTTCGCGCGCGCGGCACGGATGCCTCCTCAGCGGACGAGATTGAAAATTCGGCGCCAACGTATATCGAACGGCCAGGTCCAGGGTCTGGTCAATTGGAAGGTACCCGGCTCGTCGACGGCGGCGGAGAAAAAGATGATATCGGCGCGGCCGACCAAATTTTCATAAGGCACGTAGCCTACTCCAAGCCGGTTCTGAGGAACACGGCTATCGGTGGAGTTGTCGCGGTTGTCGCCCATCATGAAATAATGTCCTGCCGGCACCTTGTAGGGACCTGCATTGTCGAAGTCGCCGTCCGGGCGCTGGTCGAGCACCAGATACTTCTGTCCTTCAGGCAGCGTCTCCTCGTAGCGGGGGGTACGCCGCTCGCGGCCGTCGTCGTCGATCTGCACGAAGTCGTCGACGCGCCGGCGCGACACCTGCTTGCCGTTGATGAATACAATGCCATTGCGAACCACGATCTCGTCGCCCGGAAGGCCGATTACGCGCTTGATGTAATCGGTGGAGTTATCTCGTGGCAGCTTGAACACGACGACGTCGCCGCGTTTGGGCTCGCTCCCGAACAATCGACCCGAGAAAAGGTTGATCCCAAATGGGAATGAGTACCGGCTGTAGCCGTAGGACAGCTTCGAGACAAAGAGATAGTCGCCGATCAGCAGCGTCGATTGCATCGAGCCGGACGGAATATTGAACGGTTGATAGAAAAATACCCGGACAAAGAAGGCGATCAACAGGGCATGGACGAAAATGGTGACGACTTCACGCCAGCCGCCGTCCTTCGCCTTGCCGATCTCGGATTTGGACCTCATGCATCCTTCCAGGTACCAACGCCAGACGGGAGGCGATCGGAACGCCGTTTGCGCGCCCGTATACCGGTTCCGCAGGGCAGGTGCAATTGGCATGAAAACATTGAGACTTATGGGCGCGCCCACCGCCTGATCGGCTGCAACTGAATGAGGCGCGCCGGCAACACACGGGCCTTGTTCCCGAACTCGGCCGATGCCTCACGCCCATGGATCGCGGGGGCGAGACTGGCCTGGGGATCTTCATCGCGGCGCGATCACCTCGCTGCCGAGCCCTCGATCGGCACTGCCGATATGATTACGATGGCCTGGGCTGTCGGCCAGTCGTCGGTGATCGTCAGGTCGATCCGGGCCGCGTAGCCGGCCGGCGTGATCTTCTGCAGCTGCTTGGCGGCGCCGCCAGTGAGGACGAGCGTTGGACGCCCCGAGGGCAGGTTGACGACGCCCATATCGCGCCAGAACACACCTTTGCGCAGACCGGTCCCAAGCGCTTTCGAGCAGGCCTCCTTAGCGGCAAAGCGTTTGGCGTAGGAGGCGGCACGCTCGCGGCGTTTGTCGGATTTCCGGCGCTCGGCCTCAGTGAAAATACGTTGCACGAACCGTTCTCCGAATCGCTCGAGCGTCTGCTCGATGCGGCGGATGTCTATGACGTCATTGCCGAGCCCAAGGATCATTCGTCACTTGCTTAGACTGTTGCACTTGAAACGATGCGCCATTCTGCGGTGCGCGTCACCCGCGAAGCGAACCTTACTGCGCCGCGACAGCTGGTGCGCGCGCCTCGTCCATCAGCGCGCGCATGCGCCGAATCGCGGGCGAGAGACCGCCGAAGATCGCCTCACCAATGAGAAAGTGCCCAATGTTGAGCTCGACTACCTCGGGGAGCCGCGCCACGGCCCGCACGGTATTATAGGTCAGGCCGTGACCGGCATGCACCTCGAGGCCCGCCTGATGGGCGCGCCGGGCCGCCTCGGTGAGCCGCGTCACTTCGCGGGCGACACCAGCGGCATCGTTCTCCAGTGCGCGCTCGCAATAAGTGCCCGTGTGGAGCTCGACGATGTCCGCGCCGAGCCGGGCCGAAGCGTCGACGGCCGCTGCATCCGGCTCGATGAACAGCGACACGCGAATGCCTGCCGCTTTCAGATCGGCAACAAATGGCGTCAGGTGGTTCAGCCCGCCAACCACATCGAGGCCACCTTCCGTGGTGCGCTCCTCACGCTTTTCAGGCACCAGGCAGCAGGCGTTCGGGACATGCCTGAGCGCAATGGCGAGCATTTCCTTGGTCGCCGCCATTTCGAGGTTCAGCGGCCGTGTCAGCTCCGCCTTGAGCCGCGTGATATCGGCATCGGAGATATGGCGGCGATCCTCGCGCAGATGCGCGGTGATGCCATCCGCACCGGCTTCCACCGCCAGATGCGCGGCGCGAAGAGGATCGGGGTGGCGCCCGCCACGCGCGTTGCGGATCGTGGCGACGTGGTCGATGTTGACGCCGAGGCGAAGATGCGACAGGGGAGGTGATGGGTTCATGGCGGGACTCAAGGATCGGCGCGTTCACCTGCTCAGGCCTCGGAAGAGAGGCCATCGACAGTTTAGCAAGTAATCGGCGCGGGCCAACACAGCATATGCGACGGCGTCGCCGAACTTGTGTGCAGTACGGGCGCAATCGGCCTGCAGAGCTAATCTCCGCCAGACCGCCGCGTCAGTCGAACGTCCGCTCGACTCTGCTGACTACCGGCTTCTCCTTTAGGCCGCCGATGATGCGGTTGAGGTGCTCGAGGTCCCACACCTCGACCTCGACGTGCATCTCCGTGAAGTCGCCGCCCCGCCGCGTCATTCGCAAATTGTCGATGTTGCCGTCCGCCTCACCAATGACCTGGGCGATCTGGGCCAGCGTGCCGGGCTCGTTCAGCAGCGTTACGCGGAGGTGGGCTGGAAAGCGTTCGGGATGGTCCGGGTCGATGTCCCACGTCACATCGATCCAGCGCTCATGCTCGTGGTCCTTCAGGCGCGGCGAATGGATTTGGAAGATCCGGATGCCTTCACCTGGTGTCAGCACGCCGACGATGCGGTCGCCAGGCACCGCGCCGCCTTTCTCAAATGAGATCGGGACATCATTGCGGATGCCGCGGATCGGAATACCCGTCTCAGCCCCGCCAGCCCCCTGGCTTGCATCACCTTCTGCCTGCGCTCCGCCGAGCCAGCGGAACTTTAGGCCCATCTTCTTGGATAGATTGAACCATCCTTCCTCCTGTGTGGTGCCAGGTCGCTCATGGCGATTGCGGGGTCGGTGGACCGGTTTCGCCGGCTCAATCGCTGCATCTGGAGCAATCGCCCGCACCACATCCGGAATGGGTAGCTCGCCACGTCCGACGGCTGCATGCACATCCTCGACCGTCTTTTGCGTGAGCTTGGACAGGTTCTTGCGCAGGCGGTCGTCGGTGTAGTCCTGTCCGACCTTGGCGAACGTCGATACGAGCAGACGGCGGCCGAGCTCGGCATACTGGCGGCGCAGTGCATCACGCGCCGCGCGCCGAATGGCCGAACGCGCCTTCCCAGTCACGGCAATCCGCTCCCAGGCGGCGGGCGGAGTCTGATTGTCCGAGGTGATTATCTGCACCTCGTCTCCGTTGCGAAGCTGCGTCGTCAGCGGCACGTGGCGGCCGTTAACGTTGACGCCAACGCAGCGATTGCCGACGTCGGTATGGACGGCGTAGGCGAAATCGATTGGCGTGGCGCCGCGCGGAAGCGCAATGAGCAGACCTTTCGGGGTGAAGCAGAACACCTGGTCGTGAAAAAGCTCGAGCTTGGTGTGCTCGAGGAATTCCTCAGGATTGTCGCCTTGCAAAAGTGTGTCGACGAGATGGCGCAGCCAAATGTAGGGGCCGCCTTCCTTGGCACCTTTCGGCGGCCTCAAGCCTCCCGGAGTGGGCATGAGCGTGCCATTGGCGGGACTGACACCGGCACCGTTGCCCGACGCAGCTGAGACGTGCGATGCGGCATCCTTGTAAAGGGCGTGCGCCGCAACGCCCATCTCAGCAACGCGGTGCATATCGGCGGTCCGGATCTGCAGCTCGACGCGTTGGTGCCGGGGACCAACTACGGTCGTGTGGATCGACTGGTACCCGTTCTGCTTCGGCGTTGAAATGTAGTCCTTGAATCGGCCCGGCACGGCACGCCAGGTGGTGTGGACAACGCCAAGCGCGCGATAGCAGGCATCCTCGTTCGCTAGGATCGCGCGGAATCCGTAAATGTCCGACAATTGTTCGAGCGATATTTGGCGGTTCTGCATTTTTCGCCAGATCGAATAGGGTCGCTTCTCACGGCCGGACACCTCGACTTTGAGACCCACCTCGTCAAGCTTCGCGTTGAGCACGCCGCGGATGTCGGCAACGAGCCCCTCGTTGCGCTTGCGCAGCCGTGTAAGGCGATCGAGCACAGCGCGGTGCGCCTCGGGGTGCAGCCAGCGAAAGCCCAGCTCCTCCAGCTCCTCGCGTACCGCCTGCATGCCCATGCGGCCCGCGAGGGGGGCGTAAATGTCGAGCGTCTCCTCACTGATGCGCTTGCGGCTCTCGGGCTTCATGTGCTCGAGCGTGCGCATGTTGTGGAGCCGGTCGGCAAGCTTCACCAGCAGCACGCGTATATCAGTGGAGATGGCGATCAGCAGCTTGCGGAAGTTCTCTGCCTGCTCGGCCTTCTTCGAGACCAGGTCCAGCCGCTTGATCTTGGTCAGTCCATCGACAAGGGATCCAATCTCGGGTCCGAACATCTGGTCGATCTCGGCCCGGGTCGCGACTGTGTCCTCGATCACGTCATGGAGCAGCGCCGTGGCGATAGTAGCATCGTCGAGGCGCATGTCCGTCAGGATCGCGGCAACCTCCAGCGGATGGGAGAAATATGGATCGCCCGAGGCGCGCTTCTGATTGCCATGCGCGCGCATGGCATAGACGTAGGCGCGATTCAGCAAGGCCTCGTCCGCAGCGGGATCGTAGCCTAGAACTTTCTCCACCAGCTCGTATTGGCGCATCATGGCGCGGTGTCTTGCCCTCGCTGCCCGGCGGCCTCCCAGGCTCGCGGGTCCGCCAGGCTACTGCAAGCTTCGCCGTTTGCTGGGCGCTGTGCAAGCACACCGGCATCGCCAGTGCGTACATACAAGCCGTCGGCGGGACGCGAGAGACGAGCCCTACCCACTGATGAGCAGGGGGTGTACCGCCGCCCTCAATGGCCGTTGCCGCCTCCGGCTGACGACGGCTCAGACGGCGTCAGGCTTTCCATCCCGCGGAGCAACTGCTCCTCCGTCATGGTAATCTGGTCGACGACGTTGTCTGAGCTCTGATCATCGCGCCCCAACGCTTGCCGCCGCTCGTTGCCGAGCATAGGCGCCGCGCCGGCTTCGGGCTCGTCCACTTCGACATTCTTTTGAATTGAGTGGATGAGGCCTTCCCGCATGTCATCAGGCACGATGGTCTGCTCGGCAATCTCGCGGAGCGCGATAACAGGATTCTTGTCGTTATCAGGATCGACCGTGATGGCGCCGCCGTTGGCGATCGCACGGGCGCGGTGCGCTGCCAGCAGGATCAGCTCGAAGCGGTTGGAGACTTTGTCAACGCAATCTTCGACGGTAACCCGAGCCATGGAGCACTGTTCCTTTTCTGGACGCCGTTTTGTCTGGCGCGGCTTCGCGAGCTAGCAACAATGAGGGGAGACCACACAGACCGGCCTGCCGCAGGAGCCAACCTTTAAGCATAGCCGTCACATGCCATGGCTGGGTGGATTTTGCAAGTGCGAGACAAATCGGCACGTTGCCGGCCACCCGAGCGACGGCTGGGGTCGCGAAAGAGCGATCAGCTACGACAGCCAGCGCTTGCGGCGCTTGTAGTGCTTCACGTCCTTGTAGGACTTCCGCGTGCCGCCTTCATTGAGGCCCAGGTAGAACTCGCGGATGTCGGAGTTGGCGCGCAGCTTATCGCCCGTACCCTCGAGGACGATCCGTCCGTTCTCCATGACGTAGCCGTGGTCGGCAATGCCAAGCGCAAGCGTGGCGTTCTGCTCGACGAGCAGCACTGATAGCCTTTCCTGCTTGACCAACCGCTGCACGGTGCCAAAAATTTCCTCGACCAGCATTGGCGCCAGTCCGAGTGACGGCTCGTCGAGCAGCAAGACCTTCGGGTTCGACATCAGTGCACGGCCGATCACCAGCATTTGCTGCTCGCCGCCCGAAAGATAACCCGCCAGCTGGTTACGCCGCTCTCGGATGCGCGGGAAATAGGTGAAAACGCGCTCGATTCCTTCGTTGATCTTGTTGGTGTCTGTTTGGATGTGAGCACCGGCGACGAGGTTTTCTTCGCACGTCAGGCTCTCGAACACACGCCGGCCTTCGAAGACTTGCGCAATGCCCAAACCCGTCACGTTGAAGGGCCGGCTGCCGTGGATGGGCCGGCCTTCGAGCATGATCGAGCCTTTGGTGATATCGCCGCGCTCGGTGAACAGAATTCCAGAGATCGCCTTGAGCGTTGTCGACTTGCCGGCCCCGTTAGCGCCGAGCAACGTCGTGATCGAGCCGTGGTTGACTTGCAGTGAGACGCCTTTGAGGACAAGCACGACGCTGTCGTAGACGACCTCGATATTATTGATGGCAAGCATTGGTTGGGATGCCGTCGTGTCAGGCGCACTGACAACCGGGGCCAAATTCGACATCGTCGTCATGAGGGGCTCGCTTGCCGGCAAGAGGGGAGCGGCGACCGACAATCCGGCCGCCGCCCTGATGGCACGATTACTTCTTCGCGTCTTCCTCGGTGTGCTTCTTGATGATGTCGCGGTAGGCCTGCGTCCACTCGGAGGCCTTGACGTACTTGCCGCCCTTGACCTGCCACACCTGGACCCAGCCACCACCCTCGTGATCCTCGGCCGTGATCTTGAGCGGAGGCGCGAGATCGCCAACCGGCACCTTCTCGATCTTCTCAAAACCATCGCGGACGTCGGACGGTGTCGGCTTCTGGCCGCCCTTAGCCTTGATCGCCAGACGGATCGCTTCGATCTGAACCGCCGCCTGATAGACGCCACGGTTATAAAGCACAGTGGTATCCATCTCCTTCGGCACCGGCTTGCCTTCCTTCTTGTACATCTCCTCGATGTCCTTCAGGACCTGATGATCCTTGCCGATGCCGGTGTACTGCAGGGTGTAGTAGCCCTCGGCGAAGCCCATGCCGCCGGCGGCCGCGATGTCGGCTTCAGACACAGCCCACACGAACCCGATGACCTTGTTCAGCGGATATCCCTTGCCCTTAAGCTCCTTCAGCGCGACAGCAGGAGCGCGGCCGAACAGTCCGAGCATCACGAAGTCGGGACGGAAACGGCCCGTGACGTCGAGCACTTGTGCGGCCATCTCGATGCCGGGTGACGGCACGCCGAAGGTACGCAGCTCGAAGCCCTCACGCTTGGCGATATCCTCGAGAACGCCGATCGGCTCGCGGCCGGCCGGGTTATCGAAGAACATGTAGGCGATCTTCTTGCCCTTGAGGTCGCCGCCGAGCTGCTTTTTGACGAAGTCGGCTGCTACGGCTGCTTGCGACCAGTAGGTGGCTGCGATCGGGAAGATCCAGGGATAGCGCTTGCCGTCGGCAGCTGCGGCCGAGCCGAAGCCGGGCGATGTCGCTGCCATCTTGTCTTCCTCGAGCTTCTTGATCAGCGCTGCGATCTGGGGCGTGCCGTAAACCGAGTGGAAGATCGCGCCTTCCTTCTTGAAACGCTCATGTGCTTCCATGGCCGGCGGCACTTTATACTCGTGGTCGATTTCCAAGACCTTCACTTTGAAGCCTTCGATCCCGCCCTTGCTGTTAATGAGCGACACGTAGTCGTGATAGGCCGGGCAAAGCGTCGTGCCGGTGATTTGTGTCGGTCCGGTCCGGTCGCACTGCATGCCAATCAGCACTTCCTTGTCTTGCGCGGCCGCGAGGCCGGCCGACATGGCAAGTGCAGCGGCTGCAATGCCTGATCTCAATCCGGTTTTCAGCATCTTGTTCACTCCCTTTGATTGACTGCCGATTCTCATTCAAGCCTTCCCGTCAGTAGGAGAAAGGCCAGGTGCGGAAGTAATTCCGGATGTTACGCCAGAGCCGCGCCAGCCCTTCAGGCTCCACCACGAGGAAGAAGATGATGAGCAACCCGAAAATCACGAGACGCAGACTTGCAGCGATGGCCGAGAGCTGCGCCGTATCCCAAATATAGCCGCCGAACGTCTCGACCAAAAGCCGTATCACGACAGGAAGCGCGGTGACGAACACGGCGCCGAGGACCGATCCGAGCACGGAGCCAAGTCCACCGATGATGACCATTGCCAGGTAATCGATCGAGACGACGATCTGGAAGGCCTCGTAGTTGGCGATGCCGAAATAGTAGGTGTAGAGCACGCCACACACGCCCGCGTAGAACGACGAGATCGCGAATGCCACCAGCTTGTACTTGAAGATGTTGATTCCGATGATCTCGGCCGCAATGTCCTGGTCGCGAATGGCAACGAAGGCACGGCCCAATCGGCTGCGGACCAAATTCATTGTCGCGATGATCGCCACCACGGCGAAGAACAGCGTGAAGTAGTAAAGAGCTTTTTGGGATTTGAGATCGTAGCCGAAGAGAGATGGGCGCGGCACCTCGATGGAGGCGGCAGCACCTCCCGATATGGCAGGCGTGTGATTGATGATCCACTCGATGATCAATTGGCTCGCGAGCGTCGCGATGGCGAGATAGGTGCCTTTGATGCGCAGGCTCGGGATGCCGACTATGATCCCGATGAATGCCGCCATCAGCCCGCCCGCTGGCAGCGTGATCCAGAAGGGAAGGTCGAGTTTGGTTGCGAGATTGGCGGCCGTATAGGCACCGACCGACATGAAGGCCGCGTGTCCAATCGATATTTGCCCTGTGTAACCGACAAGGATGTTCAGCCCGAGCGCGCCGACGGTGGCGATGAAGATCAGGTTGAAGATCGAGAGGTAGTACTCGTGCAGTGCCATCGGCACGATCGCGACGAACAGGAGCAGCAGAAACGCCGCCGTGAAGCGCGTAATCGGCAGCGGAAAGAGCGCCATGTCGTCGGCGTAGGTGGTCTTGAACGTGCCGGCTTCGCGATGGAACACTGGATCAGATCCCCTGATGAATGGCGTTGAGCGTCAGATGCGCTCGATCTTGCGTTTGCCAAAAAGTCCGTAAGGCTTGAACATCAGAGCGATGATCATCAGCACATAGGGAGCGAAATCCTTCGTACCGCCGCCGACATAAGGGTCGAGATAGCCGGCAGCCAGGCTCTCGACGACGCCGACGATGAGGCCGCCGATGACGCAGCCGATGATCGAGTCGAGGCCGCCCAGAATGACCACGGGAAACACCTTGAGTCCGACCAGCGCCAGCTGCGTGTCCACCCCCAGCATGCTGCCCCACACAATGCCGCCGAGTGCCGCCACGATGCCGGCCATGGCCCAGGCGATCGCAAAGTATCGCTCGACGTTGATCCCCATGGCCATGGCGACCTGCTGATTGTCGGCGACCGCGCGCATGGCAACGCCCATGCGGCTTTTGGTGAAGAACCACGAGAAGGCCAGCAGGCAGACTGCCGTCACTGCGACGCCCAGCACCTGGATCGGGGTGATGAAAATCGGGCCGAGCACGAACGGTGACTCGGGCAGAGGTAGTGGGATCGTCTTGGTTGTGGCGCCGATCTGGATCGACGGGAGAAACATACCGATCCCAGTCAGCGCAGCCGCGACCCAGTAGCCGGTGCCAAGCTGCCGGCGGGAGAGGAGCCGCCAAAGGATGAGGCCCGCTGCCACGATGAACCCAACGATCAGCAACAGTCGTGTCGATGCGATTGGCGGCAGGCCGCGCAGGATGGCGGCAAGCCCGATCGTCGCCATGATGACGGCAACCACGGGCCGGCCGAGCAAAGGCCGCAAGACCGAACGCTCGAGACCGAAGCTGAAGAAAATCATGCCCACGACTGCGATGACAACCGCAAGTATCAGCGCCATGGCCGGCGGCAAGCCCGTCGCCATCGTCACCGAGGCGAAGTAGGCAGCGAGCATCACGAACTCGCCTTGCGCGAAATTGATCGCGTCCGTCGCCTTGTAGACCAGCACGAAGCCGAGAGCGATCAACGCATACATCAGCCCGATGGCCATGCCGCTGACCACCAGCGTCGAGACGAATTCCAACTCTTGTAGCATCGCTGTTCCTTCAGGCGGCGCGCTGCGCCGAGCTAGCTTGCGGTACGTCGTAGATCACCAAGTCGGACTTCACGATCGATTTGCGCCCGTCCTCGAAGGTGATCTCGGACTCGACCGTCGCTCCCTTGCCGTTCTCGTAAAAGGCGTTGATCACCGGCGCGTACTTCTCGGCGACGTAGGCGCGGCGCACTTTCCGCGTGCGCGTCATTTCGTTGTCGTCAGCCTCGAGCTCCTTCTGCAGGAGGAGATAACGGCGCACTTTCACCGTTCCGGGCAGCGTGGCGTTGACCTTGTTGATCTCCTCGAGAACCAGCTGAGCGATTTCCGGCTTCTTCGCCAGATCCATGAAGCTCGTGTAGGGCAGGCCGCGTTTCTCGGCCCAGGTGCCGACCGTCGACAGATCGATTGCGATCATCGCGGTGACGAACGGGTGGCCCCCGCCAAACGCCACCGCCTCGCGAATGTAAGGGCTGAATTTGAGCTTGTTCTCGACGAACTGCGGCGCGAACGGCGTCCCGTCGGTGAGCTTGCCGACGTCCTTGGCGCGATCGATGATCGCCAAGTGGCCACGGGGATCGATAAGCCCCGCATCGCCGGTCTTCAGCCAGCCGTCCGGCGTCAGCGCTGCCTTGGTCGCATCATCCTGCTTGTAATAGCCGACGAAGACACCCGGACCCTTGAGCTGAACCTCGCCCGATGGATCGATACGCACTTCATTCCCCGGCATCGGCGCGCCAACGGTGTTGGGATCAGCCTGATCGTCGCGTTGGATGGCAACGAGGGCGCTCGCCTCCGTCGCTCCGTAGATTTGTTTCAAGTTTATGCCGATGGAGCGGAAGAATCGGAACGTGTCGGGTCCGAGGGGCGCGCCACCTGAAAGGCACCAGCGCGCGTTCCTGAGGCCGAGTTGATCGCGCACCGGTCCGTACACCAGGAACTCGCCGATCTTGTACTTGAGGTTCAGCGAGCCCGGCACGGGCTTGCCGTCGGTGATGAGAAGCTCGCGCTCCTCGGCGATCTTGCGATACTTCTCGTAGATGCGTTGCTTGAGCGGACTCGAGTCGCCATTGCGCACTTGCAGCTGGGTCAGGATCTGCTCCCAGACGCGGGGCGGAGCGAGAAGCCCGTTGGGACCAAGCTCGCGCAAATCGCGCTGCACCGTCTCAGGACTCTCCGGGCAGTTGACGGTGACGCCGCCGACCAGCGCCGAGGCGAGCGACAGCATGACGTCGCCGACCCACGCCATCGGCAGATACGAGAGCCAGTTGTCGCCCCGCTGGATCTTCTCGAAAGAGACGTAGTTCTCGCCGGTGGCGATCATATTGCGGTGGCTGAGCAGAGTGCCCTTGGGTTGGCCCGTCGTGCCGGAGGTGTACGCGATCATTGCCACGTCGTCCGCATTGCCGGCCGCAAATTCCTGCTCGTAGTAGGCCCCGTGCTCGCCGATCAGCTTGTGGCCGGCTGACTGCATCTCCTCGAATGACTTCAGCATGGGATCGGTGTAGCCGCCCATGCCTCGAGGGTCGTCGTAGAGGATCCACTTCAATGACGGCAATTGATCACGGATCGCGAGGATCTTGTCGACCTGCTCCTGATCTTCGGCGACAATGATCGAGACCTCGGCGTGGTTGAGGACGAATGCCAGCTCCGTGGCGATGGCGTCTTGGTAGACGGGCACGGCCAAGCCGCCGAGTGCCTGCGCCGAGAGCTGCGCCCAATAGAGCCTCGGCCGGTTGTCGCCGATCACCGACAGCTTGTCGCCGCGCTTGAATCCCAAATGCGCAAGCCCGAGCGCAAAATCGCGCATGGTGTCGTAGCACTGTGCCCAGGTGTACGTTTTCCAGATTCCCCGATCCTTCTCGCGCATGCCGGGCTCGTTCGGCCACGCTTTTGCGTTGCGCCGGAGCAGCTTCGGCATCGTGCTGGTGTTGGGATTGTCGGCAAGCTTCGGGGCAGTCGAGGTCGTGGCCGTCATTTCTTGGCTCCGAGATAGGCCGCGATGACCGCTGGGTCAGCCTGTACTTCGGCGGGCGTGCCTTCCGAGATATGCCGCCCGCGGTCGAGCACGCAAACGCGGTCCGAGATATCCATCACGACGCCCATGTCGTGCTCGATCAGGACGACCGTGACGCCGCGTTCCTGGTTCACGTCCAAGATATAGCGGGCCATGTCCTCCTTCTCTTCCTGGTTCATGCCGCCCATTGGCTCATCGAGCAGCAGCACGGAAGGCTCGAGCGCCAGCGCGCGGCCGAGTTCAACACGCTTGCGCAGGCCATAGGCGAGGGCGCTTGTCTGCGTCTTGCGCAGGTCCTGCAGCTTGAGGAAGTCGATGATCTCCTCACAGGCCTCGCGGTGGCGGATCTCCTCGCGCTGATTGGGGCCCCAGAACAGGATGCTCGAGAGCACGCCGGACTTCATCAGCACGTGCCGGCCGAGCATCAGGTTGTCGAGAACAGTAAGACCCGAGAAGAGCGCTATGTTCTGGAACGTGCGCGCGACGCCCATGGCGGCGATCTCGCTTGGCCGGGCCGAGGTGATGTCTTTGGCACCGAGCTTTATGGAGCCGGTGTCTGGCTTGTAGAACCCGGAGACCATGTTGAGTAGCGACGTCTTGCCTGCGCCGTTGGGGCCGATCACCGACAGGATCTTGCCTTTCGGTACGTCAACCGAGACCTCCGAGACAGCGGTGACACCGCCGAAGCGCTTCGAGACGCCGCGGATGCTCATAGCAAGTTCGAGCGCAGCTCCGGCTTTGGCCGGCGCCTGTGCAGGTGCGGTATCGTTCATGCTGTCTCCCCGTCACGATTGGACGGAGACCCGGCGAGCACAACGGTACTCCCCATCCGGAATGACCGGATCATCGCCATCGATACCCTCCCTGCCGAGGCACAAGCGACACGTAGTCTCGCCTCGCCGCGCTCATTCCGGCGTCGGGCCTGCGCCCGTTTTCTCCGCACCCCGCTCTTTGTCGGGGCTTGGGCCAAATCGGCCATTTCCTCTTACAACTGTCAAGGCTTAAAGTGCCACCATTCCCGCTCACTGCGCGAAAGGACTTCGCCACGGGCGCAGCACGTGGCTTTGCAGGTGGGACGCGGTCTTTCTGCGTACTTTGCGGTCAGATCAAGACAGCCTTCGAGGGGCGCTCGCCATGAAAATTACGGACGTTACGGTGACCTTATTCGCGTGGGAGGGCATCCCCGCGACGCAGTACGGACGCCACAGCGGTCGGTTTGAGGGCAAAAGCGATCTTGGCCTTGTCGCGGTCAAGACCGACCAGGGCGTCGAGGGCCACGCATTCCTCGGCACCTCGAGCGTGCCCGCCAGCAAGGACGCCGATGTCGTCACCAAGATACTGAAGCCCATGCTGGTCGGCGAGGACCCGCTGGCGCGCGAGAAGCATTTTCAGCGCATGTGGCAGCGCTGCCGGATGCGGAACCTGTTGCGTCCGCTTGGCGCCGTCGACGTGGCGCTCTGGGATCTCGCCGGCAAGCTCGCCAACATCCCCGTGCACAAGCTGATGGGCAGCTTCCGGACGAGCGCGCCAGCTTATGCTTCATCCGCGGTGCTAGGCTCGGTCGAGGCCTATGCCGAGGAAGCGCAGCAGTTCAAGGCGAGCGGCTGGAAAGCCTACAAGATCCATCCGCCGACACAGTGGGAGACCGACATCAAGGTCTGCGAAGCCGTGCGTCGCGCCGTCGGCGACGACTACCGCGTCATGCTCGATTCGACTTGGGCCTACGAGTACGTCGAGGCGCTGCGCGTCGGGCAGGCGTGCGAGCGGCTCGGCTTCTACTGGTATGAGGACCCGCTTTGCGAAGACGACATCGAGGGCTACGTGAAGCTCAAGTCCCAGCTCTCGATCCCGATCCTTGCCACTGAGTATTCACCGGGCGGCCATACCGCCTACGCGCCGTGGCTCGTACGGCATGCGACCGATTTCTTGCGTGGCGACGTCGCCGTGAAAGGTGGCCTCTCGGCGTGTCTCAAGACCGCGCACCTCGCCGAGTGCTTCCACATGAACTACGAGGTGCACCACGGCGGCAACTCGCTCAACAATGTGGCGAACCTGCACCTCATCATGGCGATCCGCAACTGCGAGTACTTCGAGGTGCTGTTACCCGACGGCGCGCAGAAGTACGGCCTCGTCAAGGACATCGAGGTCGATCGCAATGGCATGGTGCATGCGATCGATAAGCCCGGCCTCGGCGCCGAGATCGACTTCGATCTGATCAGGAAGAGGCAGATCGCGGTTGTGAGCTAGGGAAAAGGGAGCTGGCATCCGGGTGTAGGTCGTCTCCGCAACGACCTATTCCCAATTCCCTACTTCCAACTCGTTTCTTATCGCGCCTGGAAATTCGGCGTGCGGCGCTCCGAGTAGGCCTTGATGCCTTCGCGGAAGTCGTCGGTTCTGCGCAACTGATCCTGGATGACCAGCTCGTGGTCGGTGGCGGCCTTTACAGCGTCAGCGATTCCCTTCCTCACCGTGGCGCGGGTTTCCTGGACGGCGAGCGGCGCGCTCTCGGCGATCTCCTGCGCGAGCTTCACTGCAGCCGGGCGCACCTCCGCGGCGGTCGGCACCAGCACCTCGGCGAGGCCGATCTTCACCGCTTCATCGCCCGACAGGCGGCGGCCGGTGTACATCATCAAATGCGCCTGCTGCTTTCCGATTAGCGCCGGCAGCGTGTACGTGAGGCCAAAGCCCGGATGAAAGCCGAGCCGCGTGAAGTTGGCGGAGAAACGGGCTTCGGGGCACGTCACGCGGAAGTCAGGCACAAGCGCGAGGCCGAGCCCGCCGCCGATCGCCGCGCCCTGGATCGCGCCGACCACCGGTTTCTTGGTGCGGAACAGGCGCACCGCCTCCTGGTAGAGATGGCCGGACTGGCGGTCCTCGTCGGGTCGGTGACCATCCTTGTTGAGCCGCGAGCCGTCACCGAAGTTGGCGCCGGCGCAAAACGACTTGCCCTCCGCGCAGAGCACGATCGCGCGCACGTCCGGCTCCTTGTCGTAGCCCTCGAACGCATCGGCGATCTGCCGGATGAGTGACATGTCGAAGAAGTTGTGCGGCGGCCGCTTGATCTCGACCGTTGCTACGTTGCCGGATTTCGATACTGCGATGTCTGTGAACTGGGCCATGGTTCTGCTCCTTGCGTCTCGCTCTTCGCTCTCGGGTTGTCATCCTCGGGCTTGTCCCGAGGACCCATTTCTCCGCTTGTGTGAAGTTTTGCGGCTCCAGCTGCTGCTCTCGCCAAGGCCTTCCGTTGCCTTTCGTCTGCGCTGCCCGATGGATCCTCGCGACAAGCGCGAGGATGACACCGGGAATCACCGCGTCACGATCAGCGCATCGGCGATCGTGGCGCCTTGGCCCGCAGCATGCACGATCACCGGGTTGAGGTCGATCTCTGCGATGCGATCAGCGTGATCAGCAGCCAACCGGCCGAGTTTCACCATCAGGTCTGCGAGTGCCGCCTTGTCGGCCGCAGGTTCGCCCCGATGCGCATCGAGCAGCTTGGCGCCCTTGAGGCGAGCAATCATGCGCTCGGCATCATCAAGCGACAGCGGCACGGGGGAGAATACCACGTCGCGCAGCACTTCGACCGCGACGCCTCCGAGACCCAGCATCAGCATCGGCCCGAAGTGCGGGTCGCGGTTGACGCCGAGAATGACTTCCCGGCCCTTCGCTGCCATCGCTTGCACCAGCACGCCCTGCACTTTTGCGTTGGGCTTGTAGGCCTTGGCGCTCGCTGTAATGCGGTCGTAGGCCGTGCCCACCTCCTCCGGCGTCCGTGCGTTGAGCGACACGGCGCCGGCTTCCGTTTTGTGCAGGATATCGGCCGACTGTACCTTCAGCGCGACGGGCTTGCCGAGCGACTTGGCGAACGCGACAGCTTCGTCCCGCGAGGCCACCAGCTTTTCGCCGGCCTGGCTGCCGATGCCGTAGGCGGCCAACAGCGGCTTGGAGTCGGCCTCCGTCAGCGCGCCGGACGCCGTCGCCAGTGCTGCCGTCACCCTCTCCCGTGCACCAGCATCGCTCGTGCGTATGTCCGGCGCCTTCAGGAACCGCTCGCGCAGCGCGTTCCACTCGCCCATGCGCCGCATCGTCGAGACGACATTCTGCATATCCGTGAACAGTGGCAGTCCGACCTCCGAGAGCACCTCCACGGCCTGCGCGGAGGGCAGCGTGTAGGTCCACATCAAAATGGGCTTCTTGGCCGCCGCCTTGACTGCCTTCAGCTTCTCCTTTTCGTGCGCCACGTGCTCGGCCGAGCGTGCGCTCATGATTGCGATGACGCCGTCGATGGCGGGCGAGTTGACCAGCGGCGCGATCATGCCGGCATAGCCGATCTGGCGGATGGCCTGCGCCGTGCCGTCGACCGGGTTGGCGGTCGAGCCGTAGGAGGGCAGCAGCGGTTGCAGAACGGCACGCGTCGCGTCATCAAGCGTCGGAACTTCAAGGCCTGATAGGGTGCACGTGTCCGAGAGCCATGCCCCGCCGCCGCCCGAGCCTGTGCAGATGCCGACGCGCCGGCCATTGGGCAGGCGGCCCTTCCACGCCAGGAAGCCGTTGGCGATGTCGGTCATCTCATCGACGGAGCCGCCTTCGATCACGCCGTAGCGCTGCGCGATCGCCTGGAAGGCGCTGTAGGAGCCTGCCAGCGCCGCCGTGTGCGAGGCAGCGGCGCGAGCGCCCGCGTCCGTCTTGCCGATCTTGTTGACGATGAGCTGCTTGCCCGCGCGCAGCGCTTTTTCCGCGACGCGCTTGAACGTCTCCGGCGTCTTGATGTCCTCGATCAGCATCAGGAAGGCGTCGGTCTTGCCCTCATCGAGCAGATGTTCGACGATTTCCAGTCCTTCCAGGCACGCTTCGTTGCCGGTCGTCACGATGTAGTTGAACGCGAGCTCCTTCGGCCGCCCGCGATCGAAAAACGAGAAGCCCATGCCGCCCGATTGCGCGACCAGCGCCACGCGGCCGTTGTTGCGGTTCTTCGGCAGCAGCGGAATGGTGGACGGGCCTGCGACCGGGCTGAACGTCGGCAGCAGCGCCTGCTCGATCGACGCGAAGCCCTCCGAGTTCGGGCCCGTCACCGCCATATCGTAGCGCGCTGCGATAGCCTTCAGGTCCGCCTGCATCTTGGCGCCGGCTTCGCCCGGCTCCTCGGCGAAACCCGACGAGATGATCGCCGCGGCTTTCACGCCCGTCTTGCCGCAGCGTTCCAATTCATCCGGCACGAACTTCGCCGGCACGATCAGGATCGCGAGATCCACCGGCCCCGGGCACTGGTCGATCGACGGATAGGCCTTGAGCCCCTGCACCTCGGCATTGCTGCGGCTGACGGGATAGATCTTCCCCGCATAAGGATGCAGCAGCATGAACTCCAGAATGCGGCCGCGCAGCCCCTGTCCCTTGGGCGCCGCGCCAATGATCGCCACCGACTTCGGATCGAGCAGCGCGCCGATGTTTGGTTTGGTCGTCATTTCCGTCCCGTTGTTCGTCGAGTGATTTGGTGATTGGTGATTGGTGATTGAAAATCCCGGCACACACGAGATGGCGATGCTTGCCATTGTGACGGCGGTCATCTCGCGCATGCGTTCTGGCACGCCGCAGCCAACTAATCACTAATCACCAGTCACCAATCACTCACTTCCCTCTCACCGTCCCCTCAGCCCCAACCCCTGCGCGATGACACCGCGCAGCACTTCCGTCGTGCCGCCCTGGATGGTGAGCTTCGGCGCAATCGTTGTCGCGAACGCGAGGTGCTCATCGAACGCCGCGCGATTGCCTGAATCGACCTCGTCGACAAACGCGGCGACCTCACGTGCCTTGTGCGGCAGCTTTTGCTCCCAGAGCGTGCCGAGGTCTTTCACGACCGAGCCCTCGACGACGGGCTCCTTGCCCGCCTGCAGCATGCCGTTGACCGACACCGACATGCGCCGCAGCGTGTGCAGTTGCGCAACGAGGCGGCCCAGACCTTCGGCGGCGCGCGTGTCCGGCTTCTCTCCGAGAACGCGCACCAGCTCGGTGAGCACCTGATTCGTCTCCAGGAAGCGCTCGGGTCCGCTGCGCTCATAGGCCAATTCGCTTGTCGCCTGCTTCCACGCACCGTCGAGCTCGCCGATCAAGTGCGAGTCCGGAATGAACGCATCCTCGAATACCACCTCGTTGAACTCGTGCAGGCCCGACAGTTGAATGATCGGATTGCACTTGATGCCCTTCGTGTTCTTCATGTCGACGAGGAAGTTCGTCAGCCCGTGGCGGCGATTCTCCTTCGTCGGCGCCGAGGTGCGGAAGAGCGCGATCAGATAGTCGGCGCGGTGTGCATTCGACGTCCAGATCTTGGAGCCGTTGATCAGGTAGCCGCCGTCGACCTTGGTTGCCTTGGTCTTGGCCGCGAACAGATCCGAGCCCGAGCCCGGCTCCGACATGCCGATGCCGAAGCAGCACTCGCCACGGCAGATACGCGGCAGCACGTCGGCCTTGATCTGCTCGTTGGCGTACTTGATCAGCGTCGGGCCCGACTGCCGGTCGGCGGTGAAGAACACGCGCGTCGGCGCATTGGCGACGCGGAACTCCTCGGTCACGACATACCGCTCGAGGAACGTGCGCTCGTGGCCGCCATACTTCTTCGGCCAGGTCATGCCGATCCAGCCTTTCTTGCCGACCTTCTTCGCAAACTCGTGATTGAAGGCGTCGTCACGGCCAATCCCGTTCGGGTTGAAGGTGCCGGCGGCCACTTCCTCCTTGATGAAGGCGCGCACCTCTTGGCGCAGCTCCTCGCACTCCTTCGGCAGCCGGATCGGGTCGAACTTCAGGGCGGTGGACATGGGTCGGTTCTCGGGGTGGGCGGGTGACACGGGGTCAGACCCATGGGTCTGACCCCCAACCGGGTCAGCGCGACGCAACGAGCGGCCAGAGCTCGTTCGCGCCGGCCGCCGCAATGCGGTTGCCAAGCTCGACGGCCCACTGGCTCTCGTTGCCGAAGTCGTCGCGCCACGTCAGCAGCGCGCGGGTGAAGCGGTGGAGGATGTGCTCGCGCGTGTAGCCGATGGCGCCGTGCACCTGGTGCGCGATGGCCGCGCCTTCGGTGGCGGCTTCCGCCGAGCGAATGCGCGCCGAGGCGGCTTCGAGGTAGATGCCGGGATCGCTGAGCGACGGCGCATTCGCGATCGCATCGGCGGCGGACGTGGCGGCCGTCGTCGCCGCTGCACTCTCACCGGCAAGCCGCGCCAGGTTGTGCTGCACTGCCTGGAACTTGCTGATCGTGCGCTCGAAGGCGACGCGCTCGCCCGAGTACTTCACCGAAATGGTCAAAATTGCCTCTAGCGCGCCCGCCGTCTGCATGCTGCGCGCCGCAGCGCCCATCAGCATCAGCGTGCTCTGATCGAAGCCTTCGGGGGCCGCCGCAATCTTGACCGGCTTCGATTTTTCGAACGTCACGTCGTACGCCGTCTCCCCCGAGAGCCCACGCCGCTCGGCGATCCGCGCGCTCTTGGCCTCGACTAGCGCGATCGAAATGCCGCCCGTCCCGTGCACGAGGATTGCGATGTGCTGCGCGTCTCGTGCGAACGGCACGCCGCGTGCGCGCCCCGAGAGCGTACCGTCAGCGCCGAGCGCGATCTTGTCGCCGGGCCGCATCGGCGCGATCGTGATCGGCCCTTCGGGCGACGCGATCTTCGCCTGCGCGAGCAGCCAGCCCGCGAGCAGCGTTTCGGCAATCGCCACGGGGGCTGCAAACTTGCCGGCGGAATTGAGCACCTCAAAGCCCGCCGCCAGCCCCGCGCCTGCGCCACCGAGATCATCAGGTACCCAAGCCAGCGTCAGCCCGTTCTCGGCCAGCGCGTTCCAAAGCGGCTTTTTCCACGCGTCGGTCTTGGCGGCGTTGATGGTCTGCGGATCGCCGAGATCCCGAAAGATGCGTGCGGCCGTCTCCGCGACGATGCTTTCGCTCTCGCTCACGTTGTGCTCCTTGGAAGCAGCCCCCTGCAAGGTCCGATTGTCCGGACTTTATTGGCGTCAGTCTTAGAGGCTGCCCAGCTTGCCGACAAGGGAGCAGGACTGACGGTCAGGTCTGCCTGCCGTGATCTAGGCGACTGTCGAAGCAAACCTGGTGATCGCATCCAGCACCGCCGTTTCCTGGTCACGCTGTGGGGCGTGCCCGCAGTTTCGAAGCACCAGCCGTTCGACGGGGCGGGATGCGGCTGCTGCGATGACGTCGAGCTGGGCCAGTGTGCCGTACTCGTCGTCCTCGCCCTGAATGAGCAGCGTCGGTGTGGTGAGGCGGGTGCACTCCTGCTCCAGCGACCACGAGCGGAAGCGCGGATCGAGCCAAACCCGCGACCAGCCGTGGAAGGCATCGTCGACGTGCTTATGGTGACGCGAGAGGCGCTGGCGAAGATCGGTCGTTTCATAGACCTCGGCGATTCTGGCGATCGACTGGTGCGAGATCGACTCGACCATCACGTGCGGTGCCATCAGTACGGCACCCGCCACGCGCTCCGGAAAAGACGCGGTATAGATCAGCGCAATCGAAGCGCCGTCCGAGTGGCCGATCAGCAGGGAGCGCTCGATTCCGAAATGGGCAAGGAGCTTCGGAAGTACATCGAGCGCCTCGTCATGCATGAAACGTGGATCGCGCGGGCCGGCGAGCGCATCCGACTGGCCATAGCCGCGCCTTGAATAAATCAGCGCCGGCGCATCGAGACGGCTCGCGACCTTATTGGGGAAGTCTCGCCAGAGCGAGACGGAGCCGAGGCCTTCGTGCAGGAAGACGAGCCAAGGCTTTCCGGCTGCGCCAGCGATGGTGCGCGTCTCGATGCGGATACCGTCGATGGCAATCAAGTTCTCAGCCTCGCCTGATCCAAGCTGACGCCGAGCGATCCGACACGGGCGCGACTTCGGCGTTCTCGTGTCGCCGGATCTCTGTTATCAATTGAATTGTGCTTGTCGCTCACGGCGAAAACAATTCAATATGAGGGAACCCATCAATGAAGCGTCCAGCTGCCTTTCTGATCATTCTGACACTGCTTTCAGGAGCCGCTTCCGCGCAGACACCAGAGCAACTTGCCGGTGTGTGGACCGTGGTCAAGATCGAGTCAATTGCCCCCGACGGCAAGCGCACGCCTGCGTTCGGAGATAATCCACTCACGCAACTGATCCTCACCGCCAGTGGCCATTTCTCGCAGTTCTTCATGCGCTCCGACGTCCCTAAGTTTGCGTCGAACAATCGTCTGACTGGAACCGCAGACGAGAACGCCGCCGTGATCAAGGGATCGAACACGTCCATCGGCACTTATACGGTGGCCGACAAGGTCGTGTCGCTGAAGATTACAGGCAGCACGTATCCGAACTGGATCGGAACGACGCAACAGCGGCCGATCATTTCCTTTACCGCCGATGAGCTCGTATGGCGGGTGCCCGCAGCCTCGGGTGGCAACAGCATCGAGACGCAATGAAAGCGCGTAAAGTGAGAGCCTTGGTTCCCGATCCTCGAAACAGGCAGACAACAGGAAGGGGCTGATGCGCTTAGCACCAGCCCCTCGGGACCGCCAAGCGCCTACAGCGTGCATCCCGTGCCGGGGTCGGCCAAGTTCTCCGCCGCGATACCGACGACCTTGTTCTCGCCCTTCTCCACTTTGCGCAAGTAGATGTGGTGGATGATCTCCTGTGACTTCGACATCGAGACGGGCCCGCGCGGGCTGGTGAATTTTGCGTTCCGCATGGCTTTATAGAGATTGGCCTCGTCCTCGAGGTTGCCTTTCACGGCTTCCAGGCCAATAGCGAGTAGCTGCGCGGCGTCGTAGCCCTGCACGGCGTAGACGTCGGCGTCGCGCTGGGTCTTGTCCTTGAACGCTTTGCGGAACGCTGCATTCTGAGGGTTGCCGATGCCGTCGCCGTAGTGGAGCGCGGTCTCGATGCCTTCGGCAGCGTCACCTTGCGCACCCAGTACGCCTTCGGTGAGAAAGCCCGATCCGCAGAGCGGCGGCTTCAATCCTGCGGCCTTGTATTCCTTGACGAACTGAACCGCGCCGCCGCCGGCGAAGAACGCGCCGACCGCCTCGACTTCGAGCCCCGGAACTTGTGCGAGCAGCGGCTGGAAGTTGGTCTCGGGGAACTTGAGCGTCAGCGTCTGCGTGACTTGACCGCCGGCCTTCTCGAGACCTTCCTTGAAGCCCGCGCCTGACTCCGCGCCCGCTGCATAATCCCATGTGATCCAGGCGGCTTTCTTCACGGCCTTCTTGCCGAGCGCCAGACCCATGCCATAGGCGGGTTGCCAGTTGGTGAAAGAGGTGCGGAACACGTTCTTCGCACAAAGCTCGCGCGTCACCGCCACAGCGCCCGCGTTTGGAACGATGCACAGGGTCCCTGACTCGCGCACCACTTTGTGGATGCCCATCTGCACGCCGGAGTGGACGGTACCGATCAGCACGTCGACCGCATCGCGCTTCACCAGGCGCTCCGCGTTTTCTGGTCCCTTCTCCGGCTTCGATTCATCGTCGAGCTTGATGATCTGCACCTCACGCCCACCGAGCTTGCCGCCTTTCTCCGCGATCAGCTGCTCGACGGCGAGCGTAATGTTCTCGCCGAGCTTCGCAAACGTGCCCGAGTAGGGGAGCATCAGGCCGACTTTGAGCGGCTTTGCCTGAGCGATGGCCCAGCCGGTCGGTATGGTGCTGGCGGCGGCAAGAGCAGCTCCGCCGCCGAGCACACGGCGGCGCGAGATCAAACGCGAAGTGGTCATTGGTCTCCCCTCCCGAGGATTCTGGTCGTGTGGTCAACAAGCCCGGGTTCGTCCCGGCTCGGCGCACTATACTGAGTTCCTGCCTCGGTCATGCCGCCACTTTCGACGAAGGTGATGTGATTGGCCGCCAACAATTCGGCCTCCCCGTGCCGAGCCAATCTCAGCGGGCATGATCGAGGCCGTGGTGGGCCCGGAGGGACTCGAACCCCCAACCAAGCGGTTATGAGCCGCCGGCTCTAACCATTGAGCTACGGGCCCTCTCGTGGGCAACGGGGTCTATAGCACCATCAGGTGAGGTCGACTATGGCAGCGCGCGAACTGGATCGGATGTCCTTACCGCCCGGTTGCAACAGCCAGTCCGTGTTGTTGTGCATCTCGCCTTGGGTGTTCAGGCGCTCGAGCTTCGCGAAGTCGATCTCGCCAACAGCCAGATGGCTTTCATTGAGAGGTCCCGCCACCAGTACGCCGGTATCGGAGACGCCGGCCTCCGCCGGCACATAAATCCCCGCAGCACCGCTGTTGAAATCGACCGCGGGCGACCAAGCGGCCTCGCCGACCGTCGGTGACTGGGCGACCGCCACCGTGCTCTCCAGCGCCCGCGCCATGGCCGCTGTCCGGACGCGGTGATAGCCCGAGACCCGCTCCGTGCAGGATGGCACCAGCAGCAGCCGCGCACCGGCGTCCGTCATCGTGCGGGCGAGCAGCGGGAACTCGCTATCGTAGCAGATCAGTACCCCGATCCGGCCGATCTCTGTCTCGAAAACACGCGCCTCGCCGCCGCCGGTCACGCCCCAGCGTTTCTCGAAGGGTGTCATGATGATCTTTTCCTGGGTGCCCGAATTGCCGTTCGGCGCGAAAAGGCGGGCGACGTTCGCGACCGTCCCGTCGTCGCGGCGCGCTGGGCCGCTGGCACCCAAGATGTAAATCTTGTGCTGGCGGGCAAGCTCGCGATAGTGGGCATCGATCCTGGGTCGTAGCCGCGCCACCGCGTCGAGCGAGGCCTCGAGGCTCTTCGCCACGTCGTCGGGACAGGTCCCGGCGATTTCCATCAAGCCGTATTCGGGAAAGACGATGAGGTCTGCGCGCTCACTCGCTGCTCGCGACACCCACGAGCTGATCTTGTGCTCGACGATTTCCAGCGTCGGCATGCGCTCGATCGGATACTGCGTTACCGCAATGCGAATGCGATCCGGTGCCTTTGCCGCCATGTCAAAGCGCCTTGATCCAGAACTGCATGGGTTTTGACGTCTCGTGGGTGTCGCCGATGTCGAGCCAGGAGAAATAGCCGATCATGCCGTCCATCTTCTGAAAGCCCCGCTTGCGCCAGAACGCATCAAGCGGCTGGTAGTTTTCCGGCTTCAGCGGATGGTTGTCGGGCCGCACCACACCGCAGAAGGTCGCATGCGTATAAGCTCCGAACGAGCGCGCGTGCTTCTCGCGCTCGTCGAAGAATGCCACGCCGATGCCCTGCCCGCGATAGTCGCCGAGCAGAACGGACTCTCCAAAATAGAAGATCCTGGAGACATCGTAGCCGCGCGCGCGAAACGGCTCGGCAAATTCATCGGCATGGCCGACCATCGGGGAGGCGGTCGCGGCGCCAACGATCCGGTCACCGTCGAGTGCTGCCACGATGAGTGCGCCGTCGCTCGCGGCGAACTTCGACATGTAGTTCTGCTCGTACGCGAGCGTGCCTTCGTAGATGTAGGGCCAATCGCGGAAAACTGCGATCCGGAGGCGGGCCAAGTCCGGCAGGGCAGCGTGGAGATCGCCGCCTTTGAGCGGGACCACGCGCACGGTCATTTCGTGTCTCCGCCGACCTGCATGAGCCAGTCGGTCAGATTGTAGTAGGTCGTGATGCGCGTGATCTTGCCGTTCTCCACGGCGAAGAACGCGCCTGCGGGAAGCGCATATTTCTGGCCTCGCGCCTGCGGCAGCCCGGTATCGGTCGTGAGATAGGTGCCGACGACATTGAATTCGGCTGCCGCTCGCGTTCCACTTGAGTTGACCATGATCACGATGTCCCTGAGCTGCTCGTCGTAACAGCGGTTCATGTGATCGCAGAAAATCTTGAAGGCCTGCTTGCCCGGCCGGCGCACGCCTTGATTTACGTCATGGACAACATCGTCGGAGAGATAGGCAAGCATGTCGTCTATGTTGCCGTTGTTGAAGGCATCATAGTAGCGGCGGATCAGCGCTTCGGTTCCCGCTTGTGACATCTGGCTCATTCCTGCCGGCAGTTCGCGTCGAGCGGTACATAGCCGAAGTAAAAGAAAAAGAGAACTTCAGGGCCGTGCCATTCGAGGCTTCGTTCCATAGCCCTGGCTGATCCAATCGTGAGCGCTGAGCGCGCTGCTGCCAACGAATCGGTCCTTGGCCGGCTGTCCTCCGACCTGACTTAATCGCCGAAATGCCGCTTGCGTTCCATGCCATCTGGCAGGCCGAAAAGGCATCTAAGCAATGCCGGACCATCGCTTGGCCGCCGCGCAAGACCGGTGTTAGGTATGGAACAGCCGCTAGTTCCTTCTTTTGATCCTCCGAGAGGCCCATCCCATGCATGACCGCTATCTGCGCACCGGCGTCTTCCTCGCCCCGTTCCATGCGCTCGATGAGAACCCGACTTTGGCGATGGACCGGGACATGGAGCTGCTCGAGCACCTCGATCGGTTGAACTACCATGAGGCGTGGGTCGGCGAGCACCACTCGGGCGGCTTCGAGATCATCGCCTGCCCGGAGATGTTCATTGCCGGCGCCCTGCAGCGGACGCGCCACATTCGCCTCGGCACCGGCGTCGTGTCGCTCCCTTATCATCACCCTTTCACACTAACCTCGCGCATGGTGCAGCTCGACCATATGGCGCGCGGCCGTGCCATGTTCGGGGTCGGCCCCGGCTCGCTCATTTACGACGCCGACAAGCTCGGGCTCAAAGCCGCCGACCAGCGCCGGCGCATGGCCGAAAGCCTGGACTGCATCGTCGAGATGATGCGCGGCGGCATGGTGACCAAGAAGACCGACTGGTTCACCCTCAACGAGGCGAAGCTCCAACTCAGTCCCTACAGCCCGAACGGCATGGAGATGGCGGTTGCGTGCTCGCGCTCGCCCGTCGGCGCCGTGGCGTCGGGCAAGCACGGCATCGGCATGATCTCGATCGGTGGCACCAACGACGAGGCGCTCGTTGCGCACGCCAAGAACTGGTCGATCCACGAGGAGGCCGCACGCGGGGCAGGCAAGACGCCAGATCGTTCGAAGTGGCGCATCACCACGTTCGCCCACGTCGCCGAGACGCGCGAGCAGGCGCGCCGCGATATGGAGTTCGGCCTCAAGAACTTTGCCAAATACTTCACCGATGTCGCGACCTTCCCGATCATTCCGCCGGGGATCGAAGACCCTGTGAATTATCTCGTCGACAATGGTGTCGCAGCGATCGGCACGCCGGACGACTGCATCCGCCACTTCGAGCGGCTCTGGAAGGGTTCGGCCGGCGGCTTCGGTGGCGTGTTGCTTCTCGCCCACAACTGGGCCGACTGGGAGCGGACGAAACGGTCCTACGAATTGATGGCGCGCTACGTGCACCCGCATTTCCAGCGCAACTCGAATGCACTGCGCGTCTGGAGCTACGATGACGCCACCGCCAAGCACGAGACTGCCGGTGCGGAGTCGAAGGCTGCCGTTATGGGCGAGATCGAGAAGTACGAAGCCGCCAAAGGCAAGGTCGCCGCAGGCGGCAAGGCGTGGTGATCTGACCCGATGCGCATCTGATCGAGCGTCAGGGGTCGGATCCTTCTTTGGGGCTGACCCACTTCGGGGTCATATGCCGTCGGTGTCCAACCAGGTCGTGATGCGGAGGCCACCCATGACCAACACGATCTCCGAATTCATCACGCGCCCACATCACACCGCCTTCTCCTGCCGCGATTGGGCGGCGTCGCGACGCTTCTCCGTCGATATCTGCGGCTTCAAGGTACTCGGCGAGAACATGGACCGCGGTGAGCCGGAACTCGCCACCGTCGTCGGCATGCCGGGCGCGCGCTGCAAATGGGCGATGCTCGAGCGCGACGGCTACCACATCGAGCTCTTCCAGTGGCTGACGCCAGAGGGCAAGCCCGTCGAGATCCGTCAGTGCGATTTCGGCTTCACGCACATGGCGTTCCAGGTGACGAACGCGGCGGAAGTGCACAAGCGCCTCGTTGCCGAAGGCTACCAGCCGATCCACAAGCCGCTGTCGCTTCGCGGTGGCCGCGCCATCGCCTTCTACTGCCGTGGGCCCGAAGGCGCCGTGTTCGAGTTCGTCGAGTATCCGATGGGCGCCTGAGGATGGCGCCCCGATCGATGTGAAGCGGGGAACCGCGTGATGTGGCTGCGCAGTGCAGGTAGGGCCGATCTCGAAGCAATCTGCGATCTCCTGAGGCGCGCGTGGCACGCGACCTACGATGGCATCTATGGCGCCGCACGGGTCGAAGCCATCACAGCCGAGTGGCACTCAATCGAGGCCCTTAGACAGCACCTCGAAAAGCCGTACTCCGAGTTCGTGGTCGCCGACAGTGGCGCCGGGCTTCTCGGCGTCGCGTTCGCCAGCATGATCGAGGAGGGCGTCTCCCAGCTTCACATGCTATATGTCGCGCCGGAGGCACAAGGCCGAGGCATCGGCAGTGAGCTGCTTCAAGAAATGGAAAGCGCATTTCCCGATGCCACGACAATGCGCCTTGAAGTTGAAGCGGCCAATAGCAACGCGATCGCGTTCTACACCCGACGCGGATTTCGCAAGGCCGGCTCGACGAACGACTGCGTCAGGCCGGAGTCGGGGCTCCCCGCATTGATTTTCGAGAAGGTGTTGCAGTGGACGTGAGCGCCGGGATTGCCGGCGCCTGCCAGCGTGGAGGCGCTAAGAACAGCAGCGTCGGCGCGCACGACAGAGGAATAGCCAATGGAAACGTTCCGTCTGAAATGAACGTGCCGCGGAACCAAGTTGTGTCTGTTGAACGCCGGTCACTCACAATCGAGCCCGAAAACCGCCTCTCGCATCTGCAACTCGGGTAGCGGAGGGCAGTCGGGCGAGGGTGCCACCTTAGAATGCCTCTATTTCGCGTCTGGAAGCGTTTCTAAGGGGGTCGCAGGCGTGCTGGCTAGGGGGGTAGCCACCCCTGGATCCGCGCGTCCAGGAGGCCTCAGAACGCTGCAGAACGAAAATCCAGTTTTATCCGTTCTATTAATACTTTAGTAAGGTTAAGACGCCTCTCCTGAGCACGCCGCTAAAAGGCCTTTCGAAGGCGGCCCGGCGGCATAGCCCCGGGTCCATGCCGGAGCGCGCTCGCCAGGGCCTGAGCCGCTCCCGCTTATCTCACGTCATTGGCCGGCCACGGCGGCGCCAGGCGCTCATCTGGTCGGCCGACGTCTTGCAGTGCACGACCACCGGCCGGTCGTTCACCGCGAACGCCTTGGCGATCCCCGCCTTCACCTCGGCCGATGTGTTGATCGTGATGCCCTCGGCGCCGAACGAGCGCGCCCACATGGCGAAATCCGGATTGGTCAGCCGCGTCGCCGATTTGTAGGGCCGGCCGGGGTAGCGCACCTCGTGGTGCATGCCGATGGTCCCGTACATGGAATTGTCGGAGATGATCAGCTTCGGCGCGGCGCCGTACTGCATCGCCGTCGCGATCTCGTTGCCGGTCATCAGCGCGCCGCCGTCGCCGACGAAGGCCACGACCTGCTTGCCAGGCCGGCGCAAGGCACCGCCAACGGCCATCGGCATGCCCGCACCCATCGCGCCCACGACAGATGCCAGGAAGGCCTGCCCCGGCTTGAAGGCGATGTAGCGGTGGATGAAGCTCGAGAAGTTGCCGGCGTCCGACGTCACGATCGCATCCGGCGCCAGATGCTTGCCGATCTCGCACACGATCTCGGCGAAGTTGATGCCGTCGGTGGTCGGCTCCCACTCGGGCGCGAGCAACTTGCGGTGGATCGCATTAAGACCCGCCACCCAGCTCTTGCGCTTTTCCGCATCCTTCGGCGCGCCTTTGGCCAACAATCCGCGGATCACGGCTTGCGCGTCCGACACGATGCCGAGATCAGGTCGCCACACGCGGCCAACCTCGTTCGGGTCGGGCCACACGTGCACCAATGGTATCTGCGGCTGCGGCGCCTTGGGGAACGTGTAGCTCTGCGACACCGAATCCGTGATGCGTTCGCCGAGCGCGATGATGAGATCGCACTTCTTCATCTCGTCCAGCAGCGGCTTCGGCACGCGGATGCCCATGTAGCCGCCGTAGTTGGGATGCGAGGCGTCGAAGTTGCACGGGCGGCGGTGCGTCGGCGAAACCGGCAGCATCCACGTCTCGGCAAGCTCTTGTAGCTCGGCGGTGACGCCATCGCCGAGCAGCTGTCCGCCGACCCACACCAGCGGCCGTTCAGCTTTCGCAAGCATCGCCGCGAGCCTGTCGAGATCTTCAGGGCGCGGTCCGGGGAAGACGCGCGGCCGCGGCTGATCGACCGGAAAATCCGCCGGCTCGTCGAAAATGTCCTCGGGCAGGATCACGGCGACGGGGCCTTGCGTACCGCTCTCTGCGATGTGGAAGGCGCGCGCGATGGCTTCCGACGCCATGACAGGCTCGTTGACCTCGATCACGCTCTTGGTCACGTCCGCGAGCAGCTTCGAGTAGTTCTGCTCCTGCAGCGCCAGGCGGCCGAAGTCTTTCCGTTCCACCTGGCCGACCAGCATCACCAGCGGCGTCGCGTCATGATAGGCCGTGTGGAGCGCCACCATGGCGTTCGAGAGGCCCGGGCCGCGCGAGACCACCGCCACGCCCGCGCGCTCGCGCAGCCGCCCGTCGGCCACCGCCATGAACGCCGCGCCGCCCTCATGCCGGCAGACGACGAGCTGGATCGAGTTCGTTTCGGTGATCGCATCCGTGAGCCCCAGATAGCTCTCGCCCGGCACGCAGTAGAGCAGGTCCACATCATGAGCCTGCAACGACTCAGCGAGCAGCTTGGCGACGGTCTTGGGCATGAGGCGCCTTTCTCCGGATCAACATGACATCGAGATTTCGGTTAGCCCAATCTTGGCAGGGGAACCGCGCGAAGCCAATGCCGTGACCGCCAGATCGGACGCCCAGCCGGTCTCCTGTAAGCGCGCCCGTCGGCACGTAGAGGGCAGGAAGGTGGGTACACCACGCCTCAATAGTTCGGGACCGAAGCTCACACGCGCCTTGCGGCGGAGATCAATGGTCCCGGTCGTTACGAGGCGCCGCGCGAAGCCGCCACCGCTAAGCGCTGGGGCATCGATCACATCTGGGAGCCGAGCCCGTTCCCGATCGAAACGGGATGACTTTTTGATGTTGGCGTCGCGCGGCTAGCGAACCACTCGAGCGCAGCGGCCTAACGCTACCCCACCGGCGCACCAATGGCCTGCAAGGCGGCGCGGGCGACTTCCATGTCATCGCTGTAGTGGCCGCCCGAGACGCCGATGCCGCCGATCACCTTGCCGTTCTCGAGGATCGGATAGCCGCCGCCGAATGTCGTCACGCGCGGCTGCGAGGTGAAGCTGTGCAGCAGCGGCGGGTCGCTCTTGATGAAGTCCCAGAGCGCGTGCGTTGCGCGGCCGAGCGTTGCCGACGTATAGGCCTTGTCCTCCGCGATGCGCCGCGTCATGTCGGAAGCGCCATCCATGCGAATGGTAGCCTTTGCAATCCCGGCCTCGTCGACGATCGCGATCGACATGGTGTGTCCGATCTGCTTCGACTTGGCGATCGCCGCCTGAAGCGCAATCTGCGCCGTCTCCGCATTGATCGAGCGCTTCTCGAAACTGGGCATTGTCAGGCGTCCTCTTTCAGTTCGATGTTCGATGTCAGGAATTTCACGTGCTCGCGGCTGCCGATGGTGCGGGCGGCGGCATGGGCCTCGACGAGGGCGTTGGCGAGGCGGCGGGGCGAGAAGGCGTCGCCGACGACGTGGATCTGGTGCTTTTCGAAGCCCACCGCCCGGAGCTCCTCTGCAAGCGCGGATGTTGCTTGAGCCGGCCCAACCCAGACGACGGCGGCGACGTCCTCGATCGTCTCTTCGCGTTCGGTCAGATAGTGCCGCGTCACGATGCTGCCGTTGGAGGCGCGCGCAACGTAGGAATTGGGCTTTGCGATGCCGCCGCCCTTGTCGAAGGCGCGCAGGAACGCGATGCGCGAGACCATCGGGATCTCGCGGACGGGTTCGAACACGCGCGTGACGATGATCGGGATCCGGCCCTGCTGGATGACGCTCTCGGCGACGGCGCTGGTCCAGTAGTAGCCGTCCTCGTCGATGATGACGATGTGGCGGCCGGTGGTGCCGTCGAGAGGCACGGGGCCGTCGGCGGTGAGCACCGGAACGGAGCCGTCGCCAGCGAGTTCAGGCACCAGCGCCTTGGCGCCGCTCGCCACGATCACATTGTCGGGCCTTTCCGCGGCAATGGTCTCGGCGGTCGCGGCCTGCCCGAGGCGGATATCGACGCCGGCCTTCTTCACCTGCGGAACGAGAAAGTCGAGGACGTGGCGCATTTCCTCGTGGTGGCGCACTTCGTGCACGCGCTTGAGGCGCCCGCCGAGGACGGTGTCCTTCTCGATCAGCGTCACTTTGTGGCCGCGGGTTGCCGCGACGCGAGCGGCTTCGAGGCCGGCCGGGCCGCCGCCAATCACCATGATCTTGCGCGGGCTCTCGACGCGGTCTCGTTCGAGGCGCGGCCAGAGATACTCGCGGCCGGCAACCGGGTTCGTCGCGCAAGCAATCGGCTCGCCGCCCGAGATCCAGCCCCAGCACTGATTGCAGGCAATGCAACGCCTGATGTCGTCGGCCTTGCCGGCGCGGGCTTTGTTGGGCCAGTCGGGATCGACGAGCAGGGCGCGGCACATGCCGATCATGTCGGCCTCGCCGGCGGCGAGCACGCTCTCGGCCTGCTCCGGCCCCTGGATGCGCGTCGATGCGACAACGGGCACGCCATTCGCCACCGGTTTGAAGCGTGCATGGAGATCGCGAAAGGTGAGGATCGGCCAGTGGCGGTCCGGCAGATGCGTGTCGATGGAATTGAAGTTGCCCTGCGCGAGCGAAATGTAGTCGCACAAGCCCTCGGCGCAGAGGCGCTTGGCCACCTCCACCGTCATCTCGATGTCGAGCCCGCCCTCGGTGAACTCCTCCACGCCCTGGCGATAGCCGATGACGGCGCGGCTACCGACGCGGCGGCGCACGCCCTCCAGAATTTGCCGCGGAAACTCCAGACGGCGGTCGAATGAGCCTCCATATTCGTCGGTGCGCCGATTCGAGAACGGCGACACGAATTGCTGGATCAGGTGCCCTTGGGCGCCGTGAATCTCGACGCCGTCCATGCCGGCTTCGATACAGTGCACCGCGCACATGACGTAGGTCTCGATGATTTCGCGCACTTCGCGCGTCGAGAGCTCATGCGGAACCCCACCCGAGCGCGGACAGGCGATGGCGGACGGGGCGATCATGAATGGCACCACGCGCGATGCCAGGTGTTGCCGGCCGCCCATGTTGAGCTGGCCGATCAGCAGCGCGCCTTCAGCGTGGCAAACGTCGGCGAGTTGTCGCAGGCCGTCGATGGCCGTCCGATCGAAGACGACGAGGGCGCCAGGGCCGAACGGGTCTTGCGCCTGTGCGCGCAACGCTTCGGTGACGATGGTGCCGACGCCGCCCTTGGCGAGCGTGCGATAGAACTCGAGCAGCCGCGGCCCGACCCGGTTGCGATCCGAGAGGTTCGCCGTCGTCGCAACGCGCATGACGCGGTTCTTGGCCTCGCGCGCGCCGATGCGGATGGGCGAGAAGAGATGCGGGAAGTGCGAGGTCATTGCGCGAGGCCTGCCGCAGAAAAGGAGCCTCAGCGGGCTCCGACAGCTCGCCAATATAGGGCACGACGTGGGACGCTGTCAGCCGTGCATCAGCTTATGGTGCGCAGACACCCGACTGCGGAAAATTCAGCTCAGTCCTGCTTTTCGGTGGACTTGCCGGGGCCGGCGTCATCCCACGCAAGCCAGGTGATGAGGACCGAGACCACCAGTGGAATGGCAGAGAGTGCCAGCCGTTGGGTCATAGAGACATCCGGCGCGGCCGATGTCACGATCCAGAATCCCATCAAGAGCGCGACGACAATGAAGCTCGACAACATCAATCGCATCGGGGTGTGCCTCCGGCTTAGTTTCCTCCGAGACGTGCTAAGGCAGAGAGCCTGAGTTACTGAAATAGTTTTGTTGGCGCGCGTCAGAGCGCCGTCAGACATTTGCAATTTCAAGTGGCCGTGGAGATGAGAACGCGCCAAGATCAATCAGGATTTCGACCGGAGACATGCCATGGCTCGCCTGCCGTATCTCGACGTGAAGGACTTGAAGCCCGAGGACCAGGATCTGCTGAAGCGGCCAATCACGCTCTTCAAGTGCATGACGCACAGTCCAAATGCCGCGAGGGCGTTCCAAGGGCTCGGCTACTTCATTCGCCACAAGAGCAAGCTTGATCCGCGCCTGCGCGAGATCGCGATCCTTGCCGTCGGCTGGATCACGCGGGCGCCCTACGAATGGTCTCATCACGTGAAGATCGGCCAGGAGTTCGGGGTCTCGGAAGGCGATATCGCAGGCCTTATCGCCGAGCTCGACGGCAAGCCGAACACGCTCGAGCCGGTGGCCAAGCTGGTGATCAAGGCTGCGCGCGAGATCACCAACAACATGACCGCTTCCGATGCCACCTTCGCCGAGCTGAGGAAGACCTTCGACAACGAGCACCTCACCGATCTCGTCATTACGATCGCTTTCTACAACGCGGTCGTGCGCTATCTCGGGACAATGCAGATCGATGTCGAGCCCGACTATCAGCCCTATCTGGACAAGTTCCCATTGCCGAAGGCGTGACCGCGAGAGCAGGGAGAGCCGTCGCGTCGCATGTAACATGCACGTGCGGACATAGGTGAAAACATCAGCTGCGCAGGTTCTCGCGCAGCGTACGCCCACGATAGTCACGCCGGAAGACGCCGCGCCGTTGTAGCTCCGGCACGACGGCGCGGCAAAACTGTTCGAACATGCCTGGGAACATGTTCGGCCACAGCACGAAGCCGTCGCAGATTCCCATTTCGAATGTCTCCTGCATCCAGTCGGCGACCGTCTCCGGCGTGCCGACCAACACCCGGCGCAGATCAGGCTTGGCCACGGCCTCGGAGAACGTGATCCCGCCGACCTGCATGCTTTGCTTGATCAGGTTTTCGGTGCCGACCATGCCTTGATTGCCCTGCAGTTGCTCGAGCGAGGTCCCGGACCTGAGCTTGGTCAGGTCGGCGCCGACGCTGCTCGATACGGCAGCATGATTGAGCTCGGGATCAATGAGCGCATCGAGATAAGCGGCGCGCTCCTCGGCAATCGATTGCGTCTCGCCGAGAACCACCGAGAGCGCCGGCAGGATGGCGCATTCGGACGGATCCCGTCCGCGTTGGTTCATACGCGTTTTGACGTCGTTGTAGAACTCGCGCATGCCGTCCCGCTCACGATGCGAGGTGAAGATGATTTCGGCCCATCGCGCCGCGAAGTCACGGCCTCGGTCGGAGCTGCCGGCTTGCATGATGACCGGGCGGCCCTGGGGACTGCGCGGGATCGAAAGCGGGCCGCGCGTGCGAAGCGTCGGGCCTTGGAAGTTGGCGTAGTGCACCTTGGACGGGTCTGCGAGGACGCCCGCGCGCTTGTCGAACACGAATGGGTCCGGGTCCCACGTGTTCCAGAGCGCGAAGCAGGCTTCGAGGACTTCGTCGGCACGATCGTAGCGCTGCTCGCGCGGCGGCAGCTCGTCCATGCCGGCATTCTGTGCCTCGAGGTTCGTGGCCGACGTCACCACGTTCCATGCCACGCGCCCCTTGCTCATGGCATCAAACGAACCGAGCCAGCGCGCCAGATGATAGGGCGCATAGAACGTGGTCGACAGCGTGGCGCCAAGGCCGAGGTGCCGGGTGGCCGCCGCCATCACCGGTAGCACGACGGTTGGGTCGAGGAAGCTGATCTGGCCACCGCGGCGCACATAGGCGTCGTAGCTGCCGCCGTGGATGTCATAGAGGCCAAAGAGGTCGGCGAAGAAGCAGGCATCGAATTTCGCCGCCTCGAGCACGCGAGCGATGTGCTCGTAACGGGAAGGTTCCAGAATATCGTCGAGCGTTGCCTCCGGATGCCGCCAGCCACCGACGTGGAGCGCCGTCGGCCCGGTCTTCAGGTAAGCGACGAGATGCATTTGGCGCATGGGAAGCAGAACTTGCGTGATGCCTGGCTCAGTTCATTATTCCATGTCGCGCTTGCCGCCGACCAGATCAGCTTTACATGGATCGGTCTTGCCAGAAGCGCATGGAGGGATCCCAATGAAAGAGAACAGCATCCGCCGGGCCGTGCGCGAGGGACGGGCGGCGCTCGGAACGGGCCTCAAGGAGTTCGCCTCCCGGGGCATTCCCTTCATCATCGAGGCGTCCGGTTTCGACTACGTCGCTATCGATCATGAGCACGGCGCGTTCGATCTCGAGACCATTGCTGATCTTGCCGTCTGGTTCCAAGCGACCAACGTGTCGCCCATCGTACGCATCCACAAATCGTTCGCGCACCTCATTCCCGGCATCCTCGACCAGGGGATCATGGGTATCCAAGTGTCGGAGGTGGACACCGCCGAGGAGGCGCGCACCATCGTGCAATTGGCCAAGTTCCCGCCGATCGGCAATCGCGGCATCTCAGGCCAAGGGCCGCACACACAGTACAGGAGCTACGGCGCCCGGCATGCCACGGAGTACGCGCCTTGGGCCAATGCCAACATCATGATCGTTCCAGCGATCGAGTCACTCGAAGGGCTCGAGAACGTCGAGGCGATCGCGGCGGTCGAGGGCATCGACATGATCGCCTACGGACATTCGGACTTGAGCGCGCGGCTTGGCGTGCACCTCGATCTCGAGCACCCGAAGTTCAAGGCCGCCATCAAGCGGATCGCGGATGCCTGCAACAAGCACGGCAAGCTTGCGCGAGGATCGGCGGAGACGGAAGCGCAGATCGAAGAGTACTGGCGCATGGGCTTCAAGGTGCTCAATCTGCCCGGCAACGACGTTTCCACCTACCTCGAAGGCCTCAAGGCGCGCGCGACCCGGGCCCATTCGCGGCTCAAGACCATCGGTGTGCCTTCGCGCTGAGGCGCGCCTCAGGTTGAATGGAATGCGTGCGCATGAGATAGCATGCGATGTGCGTTTCGAAGTGAAACGATGATCGGAGGCCAGCTATGGAAATCAAGCGTGCCGGCTCGCGGCCCTCGGGCAAAGGCCCGGCAGATTGGTTCACCGGTACCGTGCGCATCGACCCGCTGAACCAGCCGGCCGAGCCCGCCCGCGCAGCGTGCGCCCACGTTACGTTCGAGCCGGGCGCGCGCACCGCCTGGCACACGCATCCGCTGGGCCAGACGCTGGTCGTGACGTTCGGGTGCGGGTGGGTGCAGCGTGAAGGCGGCCCCGTCGAGCTGATCCGGCCCGGTGACGTCGTCTGGTTCGCGCCTGGCGAGAAGCATTGGCATGGGGCGACGGCCACCACAGCGATGTCGCACATCGCGATTCAGGAATCGCAAAACGGCTCGCCTGTCACGTGGATGGAGAAGGTGACCGATCAGCAATACCAGGCCGGGCCGAAGGTGGGTTGAGCGTGCTCACCTAGACATCAGTCATTTGGCAATCAGTGGCACACGTGCGCGCCTCGGCGACGACTCTTCGGCATCGTGCTCAAGCCGAAGCTGAAGCTGCTTAAGAGGACGCACGAGCAAAGATTGGTCCCCGCGCTGCAGTCCTGAAGCGCGGCGCGCTTCAGGTAATCGAGTCTGTGCCCGATGCCGGATTTCAGCGTCCCGGGTACCAGCCCGCTTCGGCGGCAAAACGAGTGTAGAAGTCCTCGTCGTAGGCGTGGTCGGGATCCTGACGCACCATGCTGTCGATCAATTGGGCGTCGCGGCCGACCAGAATGCGCAGTTTGTCGGCTTTCACACCTTTGAGGATGATCGTTGCGGCCTCGGCGGCGCTGGTTGGAGCTTCGGCCACAAAGCGGCGCGCGCGCTCCACGAGCATCGCCTTGATCTCCGTATCCGACATCGCAGACGCGTCCTTGCCCATCGATTGCAGCCGCGCGCGGGTCATGGTGATCTGTGTTGCGTCGACCTCGTCTGCGTCTGTCCCCGCCTGAACCTTGAGGGAGTTGACGCGGATGCCGGTGCCGATGTGCCCGGGCATTACGACGGAGACCTTGATGTGCGGTGCGTTGATGCGGAAGTCGGCGATCAAGGCCTCGGTGAAACCCTTCACTGCGAACTTCGCCGCTGAATACGAGGTGTGTGGGACGTCCGGGCCGACAGACGCCCAGAAACCGTTGATGCTGCTGGTGTTCATGATGTGAGCTTCGGTGGCGGCCCGCAGCAGCGGCAGGAAAGCTCGCGTTGAGAGATAGACGCCGCCCCAGCAGATGTTGAACGTGCGCTCCCACTCCTCGCGGCTGTTGACGATGAGACTGCCGCCGCCGCTGATGCCGGCATTGTTGAAGAGCAGATGGACGTGATCGATCGCGTGCCGCTGCTTCACCTCGTCACGAAAGCGCAAGACGTCCTGCTCATTGGAGATATCAGCAGTATGGGATGTGATGCGCACACCTTGCGGCAAGCGCGCCTCAGAGCACAACCGTTCCGTCTCAGCCAGGCCGCGGGTTGAGACATCGCACATAGCGACATTACAGCCCTCGGCCACCAGCTGGCGCACAAGCTCGCGTCCCATGCCCGAGCCGCCTCCGGTGACAACAGCGGTCTTGCCGGACAACTCCTTCATCGCCTTGCCTCCGCTGCCGTTCTGCTCACTCCGCCGCGGCCGCAAGCGATGCCGGACGCTGGCCTTTGACCATGCGGCCGGGCAGCGCGCCGGTCGCTTCGCCGTTGCGGTAAGTCACGGCGCCAGAAACGATGGTTGCATCGTAGCCGGTCACCTTCTGCATCAGGCGCCGGCCGCCAGCGGGAAGATCATAGGCAACATAGGGCTGGCCCGCCTTGAGACGGTCGTAGTCGATCACGTTGAGGTCCGCCTTCTTGCCGACGGCGATGATGCCGCGATCGCCCAGGCCTGCCGCATGCGCCGTATCGGAAGTCAAGCGGCGCACCAGCTCCTCGATCGGCCAGCGGTTCCTCTCGCGGCCCCAGTAGGTGAGAAGCCACGTCGGATAGCCGGCATCCAGGATGAAGCCGACGTGCGCGCCGCCGTCGCCGAGGCCCATGATGACGTTCCTGTTCGCCAGCATCTCCTCGGTGCCGTCGAGGCTGTAGTTGGGGTAATTCGAGATCGGGCAGTGGATGAAATTGCGCCCCTCGTCCTCGAGCAGGATGTCGTAGGCGAGCTCGGGTGCCGTCACGCCCATCCGCGCGGCCATGGACTCGATCGAGTCCTCCTTCTGCGGCAGATAGTTCGGCGGGTTTCCAAAGCGGTACATGTGCGTGTACTGGAGCCGACGGATCAGCGGGAACGTAGCGCCGGCAATCGGGTCCTCGGAGAGGATCTTGCGGCGGACCTCCGGATCGCGCATGCGTGCGACCCGCTCCGCCAACGGCAGCTTGGCGATCGACTTATAGGTCGGCGTGCCGGAGAACGGATTCTGGCTGCCTTCGAGCCCGAGCAGCACGCCGACGGCGCGCGGTGCCGTGACGGGCCGGAGCGAGAGACCATCGCGCGCGGCCTGATCGGCAAGCGCGATCAGTTCCTTCCACTGATTGCGCCGCTTTTCCTCGTGACGGCGGCTGACCGAGAAGACGGCGGGTCGACCGCTCGCCTCCACCACGCGGCGGAGCATGTCGAACTCAGATTTGGTGTCGGGCTCGGTCCAGTCGGAGACGAACTCGAGGAAGCCAGTGCCGGCGTCCTTCATTCCCATGGCGATGCCGGCGAGCTCGTCCTCGTTGGCGCGCAAGGTTGGCGTGTACTCGCCGGTGAGCGACTTGTGGCTGATCGTGCGCGAGGTCGAAAAGCCGAAGGCGCCGGCGCGCATGGCGTCGGCTGCGATGGCGCGCATCTGGGCAATGTCGGCGGTGGTCGCTTTCTCGTGGCGGATGGCACGGTCGCCCATAACGTAAACGCGGACGGCGGCGTGCGGGAGCAGCGCGCAAAGGTCGATGTCGCGCCTTCTCTCCTCCAGCGCGCGGAAATATTCGGGGAATGTCTCCCACGTCCAGGTGAGGCCCTCGTGCATGACAGGACCGGGGATATCCTCGACGCCTTCCATCAGCTCAACGAGCTTCTCGCGGTCATGAGGCTTGCAGGGAGCGAAGCCGACGCCGCAGTTGCCCATCACGGCGGTGGTCACGCCATGCCATGACGAGGGCGCGGTGCTTTTGTCCCAGACGGCCTGGCCGTCGTAGTGCGTGTGGATATCGACGAAGCCGGGAGTGACGATGCGGCCCTTGGCATCGATTTCTTCTTTGCCGCGATCGGCGATCCTGCCGACAGCCGCGATCGTGCCGCCCTTCACAGCGACATCGCCGTCTTTTGGCGCCGCACCCGTGCCGTCGACAATCGTGCCGTTGCGGATGACGAGATCGTAGCTGGCCATGGGGGGCTCCGTCGCTGATTGTTTGCACGACTATCAAGCCCTGCCGAACGCCCGTCAATCGTGCGCCGCCACGAAGCGCTGCTTTGTATGCATGGCTGGCATGGCCTCGCTCCTGCGTTGCCCGTGGCCGGTTCTGAACAGGAGCGGCGGCGCCCGGAACAACGTATTTGTCCGAGCGTTAGGGACTAAGTAGTGGGAGCCGCTTCGAAGAGCTGGCAAGGCTTTCGCGAGGAAAGCAGATGAGCAAGCAGAAAATTTCCCCGTGTCTCTGGTTCGATGGCCGCGCCGAGGAGGCCGCCAGGTTCTACACGTCGATATTCCCCGACTCGAGAATCGACCGCGTGGAGCGATCGAGCATCGATTATCCTGGCGGCAAGGCCGGCGATGCAATCCTCGTCGAGTTCACGTTGGCGGGCCTCTCGTATCAGGCATTGAATGGAGGGCCACACGATCCCTTTAACGACGCCATTTCGCTCTCTGTCAGTTGCAAGGATCAGGCTGAAGTGGATCACCTGTGGGATGCGCTGACATCGGATGGCGGCATGCCAGTGCAATGCGGCTGGCTGAAAGACAAGTTCGGCGTTGCTTGGCAAATCGTGCCGGAAGAGTTCATTGCCATGACGCGGGACCCGAACCGCACGAAGTCGAAGCGCGCCATGGAAGCGATGGTGCACATGGTGAAGCTCGACGTTGCCGCCTTGCGGCGTGCCTACGAGGGCGAGCGAGGCCAAAGCAACGGCGCGGGTTGATCAATCGTGTCCGCTGCCGCGGGCGCGCTCACCTCTCCCCCGTTTCGGCATCGGCGAGCCTGCCGTGCCAATCGCGACGGCGTGAGAGGGCAGTGTAGCGGCTGCTGGTCGTTGCCGAGCAGCACCATGGGGTTGTCCTCCCTGCCTGCCGCGAGTGGCAATGCCGCCTCGCGAATTCGGCATGAGTCGTAGCTTGCCGGTGGGGAGCAGCACGAACCGACGGTTTGACAGCTTGGTCAGGCATCGAACGGATCAGCGCGCCGCATTCGTCGGCGAACGCCGCTTCAGCTCGTCGAGGGATTTGACCCATGGATCGCCGTGCCGGCCCAGCTGATAGCCGCGCGTATAGAGCGCGGTCATGTAGCCGGTGTCGAACGGCTTCGGCCGCTCGGCCGTGAAATCTGACGGCACAAAGGCAAGGTTGAAATCGATGCCGTCGGCCCGCGCCCGATCGTGGATGCGCATGACGTCGCCGATGCCCTGGTTCTTCGTCAGCGTCTCGAGCGAGCGGGCGGCGATCGAGACCGCCGTGAGCTTCACTTCTGCGTATTCAGGCAGCATCTTCGTATTGCGGACGACCCAGAGCTTGCGCTTGATCGGCCGTCCGACCAGGGCATCGATTTCCTTGAAGCTGAAGTCGGCAGGCGAGAGGAACACCTCATGTGTCGGGCCGCCGTCGACATGCAGCTCGGCAAAGTGCTTGCCGCCCGCAGTGACCTCGATCTCAACTGGCGGGAAGATGCCGGGTAGAGCCGCGGAGGCGAGGATAATCTTGCGGATCAGGATCAGCGCGTCGGACGAGCGGTGCTGCGCAATTTTACCGATGTCCCAGTAGACCGGGCGCTGGGCATTGAGGTTCGTCGTGCCGATGAGCAGCAGGCGGCCCTTGGCGCGCTCTTCCGCAATACGGTGCATCATGCGGATGTCGACATAGCGCTCGATGAGGCGCGCGAGCGGAGCATTGTCGGCGACTGACGGACTGCCGAAGAGGCTCGCAACAATGTTCGACTGATAAATTTCCTCGCTGCCGTACTTGATGAACAGCTCGGACAGGCTTTTGTCGTACTCGGGTCCGAGAAAGGCAAATGGAGCTATGAGAGCGCCAGCGCTGATGCCAGTGACGAGGTCGAAGGTTGGCCGATCGCCCTTTTTTCCCCAACCGACGATGAGGCCAGCGCCGAACGCGCCGTCATCGCCGCCGCCGGATAAGGCGAGAAGATTGGCCTCGCTGCGGTGAGCGTACTTGGCCTTGAGCGCCGGCGCTTCGGCCTTGAGCATTGCGCTGATCGTCGCCTTGTCGCCGTCGCCCCACATGCGCACGGCGCCCATGTCGGGAAGGCGCGCCTGGTCGGCGAGCTTGGCGGGGACGATGTTGACGGCCGATGCTTGTGCGCAGGCGCCTAGCGCAAGCGCGACCAGCACGACGGTCCATCTCTGCAGCAGCGACACGTTACTGAAACCCCGTTGGAGCCTGGTAGGGTATAGCAAGTAAGATGGTGCACAAAGTCCACAACGACCGGAAAAAGGGGGCCGCAAGGCGCGTCGTTGTCGATAGGGGGCTCAGCCCTGAAGGTCAGGATGTGATCGCATCTCCGCGCCGGCGTCAGGCCCAGTCCAAGGCGGGATCAACTGCGCTGATGACGCCGCTCACCAGATTGACCGACACGAGCCGCGCCAGGTCGGGCTCGCTGGTTCGCACGGGTTTCAGCATATCGGGAAGACTTCGAATGAGCGCAGTTGCGGCACGGCGCAGCTCCTGTGCTGCATCCACCGTGATCGCCTCGAAGGTAAGCTTGGCGCCAGGCGCGACCCGGCCGAGTGCGGGAATATCGACCGAGGCGACCGTCGCGATCTTCGGATAGCCGCCGGTCGACTGGCGATCGGCGAGGAGGATGATCGGTAGGCCGTTGCCCGGCACCTGGATGGCGCCAGGAGCGATGCCATCGGAGATGATATTGAATCCCTTGGAATGGCCAAGCGCGGGACCATCGAGGCGCAAGCCCATCCGATCAGCTTCGCGCGAGACGGTATAGGTGGCGGAGAGAAACGTCTCCACGGCTTCGCGGGTGAAGTAGTCGTCCTGAGGGCCGAGCACGACCCGTATTTTCAACTGCGGCGAGAGATCAATTCCCTCGAGGAATACCTCACCCCGGTCGACTGTGTCAGAGAGCGCCAATGGCAGCAGATCGCCCTCGCGGAGGGCGCGGCCCTCCAAGCCGCCAAAGCTGCCACGTACGTAGGTGGATCGACTGCCGAAAAAGAGCGGGACGTCGATGCCCCCTTCGACGGCAAGGATGGCCGTGGTGCTACCGGTGACAGTGGGTACGCGCAACTGATCGCCACGGACAAGGCGGACGCTTTCGAGAGCCTTGACACGGCGGGTGTCGCCTTGCGCGCTGATCACGTGCAGCTCGGTGGTCCCGCCCGCAACGGCAACCCGGACGCTGTCTGCGGCGACTTCCAGCGTCGGGCCCATCAGCGCCATCTCGAGTGCGGCCGTGCCTTCCGAATTGCCGACGACAATGTTGGCAGCGCAGAGCGCGGTCAGGTCAAGCGCGCCGGAAACTGGAATGCCGAAGCGCTGCCCGCCGTGCCTGCCGAGATCCTGCACGGTCGAGAAGAGGCCGGGATGGACGACCTTGAGGGCGGCCATCATGAGCCGCTCTCCTCAGGGGCGATTTCGAGAAGACCAGCTTCGGCCTTGGCCTCGAGGTCGGCGAATGCGGCGGCCGATATGGGCGTGTAGCGGACCTCGTCACCTGGCGAGAGCAGCACCGGCTGCGGGCGCCGCATGTCGAACATGCGCACCGGCGTACGTCCCAGCAGATGCCAGCCGCCGGGGCTTTCGAGCGGATAGACGCCGGTCATCTTCTGCGCGATGCAGACGGCTCCCATCGGCACTTTTGTGCGCGGGTTCTCACGGCGGGGGAGCGACAAGCTGTCGGGGAGGTCGCCCATGTAGGGCCAGCCCGGCAAAAAGCCCAGGCAATAGACATGGTAGCTGTGGGCCGTCAGCTCAGCGATCACCTCGCTGCTGCGCAGTCCGGTGCGCCGGGCGACGTCGTCGAGGTCGGGCCCGTGCTCGCCGCCGAAGCAGGTGGGCAGAACCCAGAGGCGGTGCTGATGAGCGATGGCGGAGAGGTCGGGGAGCAGGGCCCTGATCCGGTCGCAAAGTGCTCCATAGCCAAGGATGATGGGATCATAGTGCACCATCAGCGACCGGAACGTCGGCACCATCTCCACGATCCCGGTGATCTCTGCCAGCCAGATGCGGTCGGCGAGTGCAATCACGCGGGCGTTGATCTCGCGATCAATCCGGTCGCCGAACTCGATGACGAGCGCTGTGTCGCCGCTGGGCATCAGGCGGGGCTCGGTCATCGTCGCGGGTCCATGGCGCACACGGGCTCAGATCAAGACGGCAATGGATATCGCGTGAACTCCTGGAGTATTCGGGCGGCGTCGGCAAGCGCGATCCGGCAGTGCGGCCATGAATGGGGGCCGCGTCATCGTATTGGTCCGGCACCAGAAAGTGGGGCGCACCGAGGGGGCAGCAATAGGTGCTTGACCCCCGGATGGCCTTGCCCTAAAGCCCTGACGCGGGCCGAACTGGCCCGCATTTTATTTCGCCTCCGTGGTTCCGGCCGGGACTGAGCCTGGAACCTGTCGGCGTGGCCTGACGGCTGCGCAAAGGAAGGAGGCGGGTCAACCCGTGGATAAGGAAAGACGGAGCACGTCATGTCAAAGCGCATTCGCGCCAAGCATAAGATTGATCGCCGGCTCGGCGAGAACCTCTGGGGCCGCTCGAAAAGTCCGGTGAACAAGCGGGCCTCGCGGCCGGGCCAGCACGGCGAGCGCCGCGCCGGCAAAATGTCGGACTTCGGCCAGCAGCTGCGCGCCAAGCAAAAGCTCAAGGGCTACTACGGCAACATCACCGAGCGGCAATTCAACAAGATCTATCAGGAGGCGACCCGCCTCAAGGGCTCCACGTCCGAGCACCTGATCGGCCTGCTGGAGCGCCGGCTCGATGCCGTTGTCTACCGCGCCAAATTCGTGCCGACGGTGTTCGCCTCGCGTCAGTTCGTGAGCCATGGCCATGTGTCGGTGAACGGTCGCCGTGTCACGGTGCCGAGCTATCGCTGCAAGGTTGGCGACGTGGTCGAGATCAAGGAGGCGGCCCGTCAGCTCGCGCTCGTCATCGAGGCCAGCAAGAGTGCCGAGCGTGACGTGCCCGACTATATCGAGGCCGACCACAACAAGATGACGGCCAAGCTGGTCCGGGTGCCGGCTCTGGCCGACGTGCCCTATCAGGTGCACATGGAGCCGAACCTGGTGGTCGAGTTCTACTCGCGCTAGTACGCGAGCCTCGGGTGCGAGCAGCGCCAGCGAAACGAATCAGTGGAGGGCCGCCGTTGCGCGGCCCTTCGATTTTTCGGCCTTGCTTTTGACTGCAGTAGGCACAACAGCGTTCAATCATAACGGTTTTTTGGCGCTGATCGGGACGTGCGCATTCGGCGTCAGGTAACCTGTTGCAATCACGCTACATGTCCACACGATTGTTGTTGTTTCGCGGGTTTTTCCGCAGTCCCTATTTGCAGTGTAACAATTATTTTCTCTAGCTTTCCCGACGAGAGGCGGCGGTTGCTGCGCTGGGAGGGCACGATGGCTTTTCGGGGATTTCGCCAGGCATTGATGGCAGCAGGGGCCGTGGCCGCACTGGTGGCGGCGAGTGCACCGGCTGACGCAGGCGGCTTTGCCGTTCGCGAGCAGTCAACCGAATTTCAGGGCATGTCGTTCGCTGGCAGCGCGGCGGCGGGCGGCGGCCTTTCCGGCATGTTCTGGAACCCGGCAGTTGCGGCCTACGCTCCGACGGGGATTTATACGGAGAGTCATGCCGCGGTTATTTTCGGGAATTCTGAAATTACAGGCGATCTTTTCGATGCAAACGGAGCTAATGTTGGGGCGGCGGCGGGTCTGGGGCGAAGCAGCGGCGATATCGCCAACGATGCGATCGTTCCCTCGTCCTACTACAGCTATCGAATCAACCAGCAGATGGTGCTGGCAATGAGCGTGAACTCGCCGTTTGGCTTGGTCACGGAGCCTTCGAACCGGATCTACACTGGCGCGACTTTTGCCAGGACGTCTGAGATCAAGACGTACAACTTCGCGCCGACGCTTGCCTATCGCGTCACGCCGACGATTGCTATTGGTGTCGGCCTGCAGATCCAGCACATCGAGGGTCGCTTGAAGCAGGCCGTCAACTTCATTGGCGCCGGTATTCAGCAGAATATCGTTGTACAAGGCGATGACACCGCGTTCGGCTTCACAGCAGGGGTAAACTTTACGCCCACGCGGTCGACGCACATCGGCCTCGGATATCGCTCGTCGATCGACACCACGCTCGAGGGCACGGTTTTCGCCCCGAATGCGCAAGCTGCCGCATTTGGTGGCGCGGGAGCAGCAGCCTTGGCCGCGCTTGGCGCAGGTATCAAGGCTGGAACGACGCTGCCGGAGATTGTGACTTTCGGGTTACGTCAGGACATCAATGATCGGCTGACGCTGCTTGGCGGTGTTGAATGGGCACATTGGAGCCGCCTCGAGAAGCTCGATGTGCAGTGCGCGAACACGCAGGCTAATGCCGTATTTTGTCCGCTCGGGAACGGTCAGAGAGTGACGACCTTGGATTTCAACTGGCATGATGGCTGGTTCTTCTCGTTGGGCGGTGAATACAAGTACACCGACCGCCTGACGCTGCGCACAGGCTTTGCCTACGAGATTTCTCCGGTGCGCAATGCGACCGAGCGGCCGCACGCGGTGCCGGATGCCGATCGCATCTGGGCGAGCATTGGCGCGACGTACAAGTGGAGCGAGGCGATGTCCTTCGACCTCGCGTACACGCATATCTTTGTGGACGATGGCTCGATGGATCGTAACGACATCCTTCAGACGCGTGCAGGGCCTAGCACCTTCCGCTTCATCGGCAGCTCCGAGGCAAGCGTCGACATCATTTCCGCGAGCTTGAAGATCAAGCTCGGTGGGCAGGACGTGGCGCCGCTGAAGTAGGGCAGAGCGCACGCATGGGTTTGCAGAGCGCCGGGTGAAAGCCCGGCGTTTGTGCGCGTGCAAGGTTGGCTGCGGAGATGCCGCTGGAGCTCATCATGTCGCGGCTCAAATCATTCGCAATCGGGGGCTTCTTCCTCGCCTGCTCTGTCGTCATCTGCCTGATGTTCGGTTCCGACATCCTATCGGACTATGAGCATCGGCACGCGCACTTCGAGCCGGCGCGCGACGTGCGCCTGTCAGCCGGTGCATGCCGGTCGAAGCTTGCTCTGCTGAGTTGGTGCCAGCTTAGTCTGACGTCCAGCGCGGCGGGTTCGCAACCGCGTCAGATCGCGTACTTCATCGCCGGCGGCCTCGATGGCGCGAGCGTGCGGCCGCTGCGCGCGGCAGGCAGCGCTCCGCTCCAGCAGCGGTATGTCACAACCGATGTCGGCATCGAGAACCTGACGAACCGGATCGCGGCATTCGCAGGCTTGCTGCTGGTGTCACTCCTGCTGACCGTCACGGGCTTTGTCGGGGTCCTCGACGGCGCAAAGGCGGACGCGCACGGACGACGTTGATGGGGGCTCGCGGCGCGCCTTGCCAGCTCGACATGCGAATGGCCAACCGTGCGAGAGCAGCGCACACGACGAGGGCGCGTCGCGTGTTCCACGCCGCCGCGCTCGCCTCGCTGCCGTCCACTCGGTCGGTTCTGCAGGCACCGGTCGTGCTGAGCCGCCGGTTGAGATCTTCGTCTTCCGCTGGAATCGTCTGTCGTGTGGACAAAGTCGACCAGCAGACGGCATAGCTGTTTCGGGTGCGGGCGCCGCGAATGGGAGGCTATGCGGGCATGGGCAACGTGAGCGGCGCGCGATGGTGGGAGGGCGTGGCTGCGCGCCTTAGTTGCTTCTTCGGGGCCGTGTTTCTGGTCGCCGGCGTGAAGACGACCTACTTTCCGGTGTGGCTCGATGCGCGCGGGCTGACGGCAGCCGAGATCAGCACCATTGCCGCGGCGCCGATGCTGCTCAGGATCGTGGCGGCCCCGCTGATCGGCTACGCAGCCGACGTCTCGGGCCAGCACCGCCGCGTGATCATCGGCCTGGCGTGGGCGGCCTGCGCGATGAGCGTGCTGCTCGTCTGGGCGCAGGGCTTCTGGGCGATCCTGCTGGTCGCGCTGGCCTTCTCACTCGCATCGCTGGCGCTGGTTCCGCTGACGGAGACGCTCGCCATGGCGAGTGTGCGCCGGTCCGGGCTGGACTACGGGCGTGTCAGGCTCTGGGGATCTCTGACATTCGTTGCGGCAGCGTTCGCGACCGGCGCCGGGATCGACGGCAAGGGTCCCGAGGCGGCACTGTGGTTCCTGATTGGCGCGAGTGCGCTGGCGGGAATCGCGGCGCATGTCCTGCCGACATCGAAGGAAGCAGAGAGGAGCGGTCGGCCTCGGATCAATCTCGCGGATGTGCGCGGGCTCGTAACGATGCCCGCGTTTCTCTGGCTGCTGATCGCGGCCGGAGCGATCCAGGCGGCGCATGCGGTATTCTACACATTCGGCGTTCTGATCTGGCAGCGGCAAGGGCACTCGTCGCTGACAGCAAGTGCGCTTTGGATGGTCGGCGTGGCGGCAGAGGTGGCGCTGTTCGCGTTCTCGGCCACGGCGGTGAAAACGCTGGGGGCGGCGGGATTGATCGGCCTCGGTGCGGCGGCGGGCGTGATCCGGTGGCTGGCGATGAGCACGGATCCGGGATTGCCGGCGCTGCTTCTGCTGCAGGCGCTGCACGGGCTCACCTACGGCGCGACGCATCTCGGCACAGTGCATCTCATTTCGGCGATCGTGCCGGCGGAGCAGGCCGGCACGGCGCAGGCGCTCTACTCGAGTGCAACGTCGGGCATTGCCATGGCGCTGGCGACGATGCTTGCGGGGAAGCTGTTCCCCGCGCTCGGCGGCGGCGCCTACGTGGCGATGGCGGCGCTGTCGGCGATTGGCGGCGTTGCGTGCCTGATGATGGCGCGGAGCGCCTACCGCACGAACTTGTAGTCGAAGCCGTGCTTGCCGTGCGGCTTGATGAGGCCCACGGTCGGGCTCGGGAAGTGGATCGGCAGCAGCATGGTCGGCGTGTCGCAGACGCGCGCGAGGAAGTTACGGCGAGATTGCGCGGCTTCGGCGCGGTCGACGTCGAAGATCGTGGACCACTCGGGCTCGCGGCACTGCAGGATGTGATGCATCATGTCGCCGGTCACGACCGCGCGCTGGCCCTTCGACGTGATGTTGACGCAGACATGGCGCGGCGAGTGGCCTGGCGTCGGGGTCAGAGTGAACGTGTCGTCGAGCTCATAAGTGTTGTCGACGAGGAGCGCTTGGCCGGCTTCGACGATCGGGCGGCAATTGTAGGTCCACACGTTGCCAGGCGGATTCTTGCCTTCCTTGGTGGCCGCCTCCCAGAACGCATACTCGTCCTTGTGGAAGATGTACTTGGCGTTCGGGAACGTCGGCACCCAGCGGCCGTTGACGAGCTTGGTGTTCCAGCCGGTGTGGTCGATGTGGAGATGCGTGCAGAAGACGTGCGTGATCTCCTCGAACGAGAGGCCTGCCTGCTTGAAATTGTCGAGCCACGGCTTCTTGTCGAAGTCCATCGGCGGCGGGTGGCCCTTGTCCTCGCCGGTGCAGGTGTCGACGAGCACGGTGTGCTTCGGCGTGCGCACGACGAACGTCTGGTAGGTGATCACCATGCGGCCGGAGACGGGATCGTAGGCCTCGGGCTCGATGGTTTCGAGATGTCGCTGGGCGACCTCGTGATCGTAGGACGGGAACATGTCGACCGGGCGCCGCCATGGTCCATCGCGCTCGATGATGCTGGTGATGGTGACGTCGCCGATCTTGAGCGTTTTCATGGGGGCGTTCCTCGGATGTTTGTTGTTCGCGCGGGTGATGGCCGGGAAGATTAGAGCGCAACCGAGCGATTGTCGCTTCGGGGCAGCGATGCAAATTCGCGCGGCTGGGTCGAGCTCCGCCGTTCGGCGGGGGCATGGCAAAGCTTTGTTGGGCTCCGGATTACGCCGGCACGAAGCGGAAGGCCTGGCCATTGCGTTCGACGAGGCCGGTGCCGGGCCAGGGGAAGTGGAAGCCGAGGAGGCGGGTCTTGGTCGTAGCGAGCATGTCCAGTACGCGCTTCCGCGATCGGATCGCCTGATCCTGGTCGATGTCGGGCCCCCACCGCCAGCCTGGCTCGGCGAATGAAATGACGCTTTGCACGAGCGCGTCGCCGCCGATCAGAAGCTGGTCCGTGCCGGAGCGCACGAGCACGGAAACGTGGCCAGGCGTGTGGCCGGCTGTGTCGATGAGCGCGACGCCGGGCGCGATCTCGCTGCCGGGCTTCACGGGCTTGAAGCGCGGGAGCAGCAGTTTCAGTCGCCGCGCGGTGCCCATGGCCATGCCGCGGAACGGCTCGGCGTGGCGCTCGACCACGTCTGGGCGCTGCCAGAAGGCGAGCTCGGCTTCGCTCATCAGGTGTTCGGCTTCGGGGTAGAGCGTGTCGCCGCCGAGCGGGTCGACGATGCCCCAGAAGTGGTCGGCGTGGCCGTGCGTGAACACGACCTTGGTAATCGCCCCCGGCTTGATGCCAGCGGCGCCGAGGTTGTCGTAAAGGCGCCCAAGGGTCGCCATGAAATCGGGACCGGCGCCGGCATCGACGAGAATGGTCTCGCCGCCGGCTCTGATGATGGCTGCCTTGTTGTCAGAGGCAAAGCCCTTATAGGCGAGGCCTTCGCGTCGGAAGACAGCCGCGACGGCTTCGTCGTCGCGGTCCGGTAGCATGAGCTCCTGCACCTGCTCCATCGGGCCGTCCGAGATGACGATGACCTCAGCGTGGCCGATTGCGATGCGGGGCGGCTTCGGCTCGGTCTGCTGGGCATTGGCGCGATCGAGGCTGATGCTCGAGTTGGCGAGGGCGGTAGCGGCCACGGTGCCGAGGGCCGTTCGGCGCGTGAGGCTTGTCGTCGATGCGCGGGACATGCGGGCTTCCGGCTGCTGGCGGGTGACTGCGGCGATCGCCAAGGCATGGCCCGGCTGGTGGCGGCTAGGCAAGCCCGCGCGGGTCGTGCGGCGCACGAAGCGGGAGAGGGCGGCCGTGAGGCGGGCGATCTGCGAGGGAGACGTGAGCGGGCGCACGGGGCCGGTGGCAAGCAACAGGCCGGCCAGGGCCGCAACCAGGGCGATCATCAGGACCAGGGATGTTGCTTCCAAACTCACTGCGAACTCCGTTACGCAAGCATTCGTTTGGAGGCAATCTAGCAAATTCTGAGTGCAATTTCAAGAAATATACTTGGTAAATCACAAATAAGGTGGAAATTTACTATATTATACTTAGATTATGCAGGGGGTTCGGAAGTATATCATGGGTCCGAAGGGTGGGGATAAGTTCGCCCCAGAAACTGGCGGCAGGGTTAATGCTGTCGCGATGACGAGCAGGCGTCGCGGGGAGGAGTGCCATCCGCTTGACGCAGGCCCATTCGTGCTAACGAGATCGGCCGAAACCGACGCGCCGCGCTTGCCGGCACGCCTGACAATGGGGCTCCCATGCTGACCGTTTCCAAGGATCGCCCGCTGCTGACGACCGTCACCGGCTCGTTGCCGCGCCCGCACTGGTACACGCACAACCTGCAAGGCCGGCCGTTCTCGATGGCGATGACGGACATCGCGTTTCGCGAGCAGTACACCGACGCGGTGACGACCTATCTCAACGACCAGACGCGGGCGGGGCTGGATCTGCTGACCGACGGCGATGCGCGCTGCGATTGCGATGTCGGCGGGCGGTCGTGGTTTGCCTATCCGGCGGAGCGGCTCAACGGGCTCGGCGGCTATCACGTCGGGCGCGGCAAGACGGCCTCGAGCCGCGACAAGGGGCCGGGCGACATCATGTTCGAGGTGCTCGAGACGCGCGTGCTGCCGAAGGTGACGGGGCCGATCTCGCGCGGGCCGCTGGAATATTCCAGCATCTGGAAAGTTGCACAGCGGCTGACGCGGAAGCCCGTGAAGTTCGGCGCCATCTCCGGGCAGATGGTGGCGACCGGCGTGATGGATGAGCATTACAAGGATCGCCGCGAGCTGATCATGGTGCTGGCCGAGACAATGAATGCCGAGCTTACCGAGCTTGCGGACGCAGGCTGCCGGGTGATTCAGATCGAAGAGCCGGCCATTCACGGCATGATCGGGGTCGACGACAAGGAGGTGACGAGCGACTTCCTGGTCGAGGCGTTCAACCGCGAGGTGAGGGGACTCAGGGGCAAAGCGGAAGTGTGGTGCCACACGTGCTGGGGCAATCCGGCGGCGCAGCGCACGGAGACGAAGCGGCGGTTCTATACACCCGCGCTGCCCTTCTTCGACAAGCTCGACGTTGACGTGATCACATTCGAGGCGGCGGACAACGGCGGAGACGAGATCGAGGACTTCGCGAAGGCGATTTCGTCGTCGAAGAAAATCGCAATCGGCGTGATCAACCACCGCACGCTGCAGGTGGAGCGGCCAGAGGATGTGGCGGCGCTGATCCGGCGCGCGCTGAAGGTGATCCCGGCGGAGCGGCTGGTCGTGTCGACGGATTGCGGCTTCGGCCGCCAGGGCATGAGCCGCATGCACGCGTTCTACAAGATGGTGTCGCTGGTCCGCGGCACGAACATGGTGCGCAAGGAACTCGGGTTGCCCGAGGCGGACATTCTCGCGGCCGATCCGGCGGGCGCGCTGATTTGAGAGAACGCGCAAAGGCATCGCACCCGCACGTGACGGATCAGCGTCGTGACGAGCAAGGTTCGGGGTGTCAGACCGGGTGGATCAGACACCCCCAAACTGGGCTATGCCTTCCTCGTACTGCACGTGTTCATGCCGAGGAGCGAATAGGCCGGGCACCAACCTACGAGCGCCGTCGCGAGCGGGATCAGGCCGATCCAGCCCCACGGGTTGGCGGCATAGCCCGGAATGTAGCCGAGAGCCCATGCCAGGAGGGCCAACCCGGCGACAATGCGGATAATGCGGTCCACAGTTCCTATGTTGGTTGACATGTGATCCTCACAGTCGGCGTGCTCCCCGGACTGTATGAACTTCAGCCGAGCCGAGGTGGGATGCCTTGATGCCGGTCAATGGGCGAAAGCCGACCCCGTCCGGTACCTCGCAGTTGCCGATTGATGACGCGCAAGGTGTGCGGGCTCATAGATTGCGATGTCCACTTGCCGCCCGAACGCTTATGGGGGCAATCTGGCAGGGTGGATCAGGTGCGCGAAGCGGGATACTCGAGGCTGGGCCGCGTCGTTGCCGGGGTCGGTTGCGCGGCGTTGCTCGCGAGCGCGAGCATGGGCAATGCGCAGGGGTTCGATCTGCACGCCTTCTGGGACAGCCGTTGTCAGGACTGTCACGGTCACGCCGGCGCATTCGCGCGGCAAACCTTGACCGTTGTGGATGGCCGACTGCAGGGCCGTCATCACCGTGAGAACCTGAAGCAGTTCCTGGCCCAGCATGAGATGGGGCCCGAGCACGTGGAGGGCATCTATGCGATGCTGCTGGCGCAGGTCGTGAACCAGCCGATCTATCAGCAGAAGTGCGCCGGCTGCCACAAGTCGGCTGCCGAGTTCGCGCGTGCGTCGCTGGTGATGAAGGACGGCGTCGCTGTCGGCAAGAGCAACGGCCAACCGATCGCCCAATTTCTGCAACGCCATGGCAGGCTGACAGCGCAGGAGCAGCCCGTCGTCATCGACGCGCTCACCCGTGTGCTCGGCGAAGTCGGCGGCGCGGTGAAGCGGTGACCGCCGTGTTCGATCACATTTGCGGCAGCCAGCGGCGCGGGGTCTCGCGCTTGTCCTCGTAGGCGGCTTCGAAGACGGGCGAAGCGAGTGTCGCCATGACATGGAGCGTGCCGCTGGCGGCGGCGTTCTTGAAGCCGTGCGAGATGCCCGCCGGGATCACGACGGATTGGCCGGCCTTGGCGATCTGGCGCTCGTTGCCGACCCAGATCTCGGCGACGCCGTCGACAACGGAGAGTACCTCCTCAACCGCATGGTAATGGGTTGGCGCTCCGAGCCCCGGATCGCACCATTGCTCAAAAAGGCACAGTTGCGACGCGCCGATCCTCGCCGAAACGCGCATGCGCGTCATGACGCCAGGGCGCCACTCGTCCTTGGGCTCGGTGGTGTGATCGATGAGGTTCATGGCGCTCTCCCAAATGCGATCGTCCAGGCCTTGTGCGTTTGTCCGCTTTCGACCGGTCAAGCAGCGGCTGCGCACGAATGGCCGAGCCGATATCCGGCAAATGTCACGTGCGGCAGACAGAAACGCAAGACCGATGACATCGAAGGGATCGAATTACGCGCTCGCACGTTTGTCAGCGCGTCCATTTCGGGGCTCGGTGACCGTCGAACCAGCAGCCGAAATTGGGCGAGCTTGGAAAAGAGGCAATCATGGATCGCACGCAAATCAAGGAACATATGGAAGTGATCGGGGCCGACGGCGAGCACGTCGGCATGGTCGACCGGGTGGAAGGCGACCGTATCAAGCTCACCAAAGATGACGGTGTGCATGGCTCTCACGATCAGCACCGCTTCATTCCGCTGGATCTCGTCGCCGACGTCGAAAACGACCAGGTGATGCTATCAGCCAGCGGTGAGGAGGCGGTGATGATGGAGGAACCCGAGGACAGAATGTGAGCGTGGGCCAAGATGCACCGCGCGGCTGCGAGAGCGCCTCAGGGCGCTCTCCAGAGTTTCTTGGCTTCGTCCTCACCGAGCGTGAAATCGAGACGATAGAGCCCCGTCGACCAGCCCGGCTTCGCGCCGTTGGCCGCCACACCCCTCAAGCCTGTCAACTCGGCCAAGGCCTGCTCGACGGCATTTTGGTCGTAGCCTTCCACCAACACGATCCAGTCGGCAATCGCATCGGGGTTGCCGCGAAGCACTTTCTCCTGGGTTTTGATTTGGCTCACTTGCTGGTCGCCAACGAGGAGGTGGGCACCGCTGAGGCCCGACCGCGCGGCAAGAGTTGGCAGTATCTCTCCTGAAAGCCACGACTTCAGCCGTTCTGCCTCGCCAGCCGCAGGAGATAGCTGCATCGTCATCAGCACGCCGCCGATGCCGTGTCCGAACGAGGCCGCAACGGTACAGAGCGTGCGGTTCATGCCGACCATGATCGGAAAGTTCCGAGTGGACCACGGCGTCGGGTTGTTCAGCCGCTCGAGATAGGCGGGGGATCCGAAGGTCGCGACGCTGTCACCCTGATAGATCACGCAGACTCGCGGACTTCCAACGAGAGAGCGATAACGCGCGCCGCGGCGAAATCCGGGTATCGCCACGCGCTCGATCATATGCTCGTGCGTGTGCCAGAAATCGTGCCCGGCTTCGTGGCCGGGCCTCAAATCACACCAGCACACGAAGCAGCCTTTGCCTGCGATGGCCATCGATGTCTCCTGGGGAATGGCGAGCAAGTGGGCGAATAGCGAATGGCGAGTGGCGAACAGCCGTAGGTCGGAGTGAAGCCGCCCGAGCGGCCCAGAGAAGCACGGCGTTTCGTCCGGCGAAGTCCGACAGCTTTGGCTGTGTGTGCGGTTGTCGGATTTCGCGGGAATTGGCGTTGTGCCCTGGTCATAAGATCCGGTGGCTCGCTCACTCCGACCTACGGCTGCGCCCCTTTTCAAAGATCCTGCGCGTTGAAAGTGTCGCACTGCTGGATCTGGCCGGTCTCCATGCCACGGCGGAACCAGCGGACGCGCTGCTCGGATGAGCCGTGCGTGAAGGCATCGGGCACGACGCGGCCCGTCTGCTGGCGTTGGATCATGTCGTCGCCGATTGCCTGAGCTGCGTTGAGGCCTTCCTCGATATCGCCGGGCTGCAGGCGGTTCTTCATCTGATGATTGAGCGAGGCCCAGACGCCGGCGAGACAGTCGGCCTGCAACTCCATGCGCACCTGCACGCGGTTGGCGTCGCGCTCCGAGAGGCGGCTTTTCAACCGCTGCACCTGCTCCGCGATGCCAAGCAGAGTCTGCACGTGATGGCCGACTTCATGCGCGACGACGTAGGCCTGCGCGAAGTCGCCGGGCGCGCGGAAGCGACGCTTCAGCTCCTCATAGAACGTGAGGTCGATGTAGATTTTCTGATCGAGCGGGCAATAGAACGGCCCCATTGCCGCCTGGCCGGTGCCGCACGCCGTCGGATAGGCGCCGGAGAAAATCACCAGTTTCGGCTCGCGATACTGCTTGCCAAACGACTGGAACACACGGTTCCACACGTCCTCGGTGTCGGCGAGCACACGTGAGACGAACTTCTTCATTTCGTCCTGGTTGGCGGGAACGCTCGCTTGGCTACCCTGGCTGCCGGGCATGCCCGGAATCTCGAAGGGTGAGCGGCCCGAGCCTTGCGGCAGGTTCACATCCCTCGGGGACATCGGCGGCATCTGCACGCCACCGCCGCCACCGCCGCGCAGGATGTCGAGCGGATTGACGCCGAAGAGCAGCATCAACGCACCGATGATCAGCATTGTCGTGAGGCTAAAGCCCCCGCGCCCGCCCATCGGAATGGGGATCTGCATGCCGCCACGGCCGAAGGGCGAGCCAGCCCCGCTCTCGCCACGACGATCCTCGACATTGCGGCTTTCGCGATCCTGCTCGTCGTAACGCATGTGGGGTTCTCCATCCGCGGGCCTGCGTGCCACACGTGACTGGGCGCTTTATACTCGGGAATTCAGCACTTCCGCCTCAGGCGTACAAGGCTTTCGACAGCTTGCCTCCCCGAAAGTGCACACCGCACGTGCAGCCCTGGCCGGAATGACAATCGACGCGATATAGTTCCCGTCTATTGCAGCAAGGAGACGGTCATGTCGGCAACAGGCGTAGCGGCGCCGGGGCAGCGTCCCCATGTCAACGGCGATGGGTGGCGGGCGCGGATCGGTCTCGTCGTGCCGAGTGTCAACACCGTGATGGAGCCGTGGGCCGCGCGCGTGGTGCCAGAGGGTGTGAGCGTCCACACCGCGCGCATGTACATTCCGCCCGAGACAACGAAAGAATCACTGATCGAGATGGACCGAACCGATGGCAAGGGTGCCATTCGGCAGCTCTCGAGCATTTTTCCCCACGTCATTGCCTACGGCTGCACGGCCTCCTCGATCGTGCAGGGACTGAGTTACGACGCACACCTGCGCGCGGAGATCGAAGAGGCCTGGCAGGTTCCTGCGACAACGGCGGCGCACGCCATTGTCACCGGATTGCAGACTATTGGTGCAAGGGCGATCAGCATCGTCTCGCCCTACACGAAGCAGGTCGACGAGGCTGAGCACCGCTACTTCGAAAGCGCAGGCTTCGAAGTGCTGGGCGGCGCCTTCCTCGGGATCTCGGATGGCTTCCAGCTTGCTGCGCCCGAGCCCGGCGCCCTCTATCAGCTCGGCCTCAGGGGGTGTGATCAGGGTGCCGACGCCCTTGTCATCTCCTGCCTGAACACCCGCTCGCACGCGGTGATCCCGGCGCTGGAGCAGGCGCTGAACAAACCGGTGATCACGTCCACGCAAGCGACGCTGTGGCATGCCTTGCGCCTTGCCGGCCTGAGGGATGCGATCCCTGGTTGCGGACGGCTCCTCGAGGCGCACTGAGGGGACCTGCCTTCACATGCTGCCGGCGCGGTGTGTGACATGGAAGCCGCAGCACGGCTCTTTCCTCTCGTGAGCCGGTATTTCGATGGGCATCCTCGATGTTTGATTGGAGTTCGGCTGGCGCCTCGGCTAAGTTTCACGCTGGGCCGAAGGAAATCCAGACAACGGGCGAGGGCCAATCGTGCGCCGGATGCTGCTGAGAAGCCTCGCGCTGTGCACCATCCTCTTCGCGTGCGTCGCAGCGGCAGTGGCGCAGAAGCGCGCGCCGTTGTCCGAAGAGCCGGCTGCTCCAGACAAGGCTCCCGCGCAGTCGCCAACCGTCGCTCAGCCGCCGCCCAACGAGCGGCCGATGACCGTGAAGCTGATGCGGCTCGCGGAACCTGGGTGTGGGCCCGATTGCCCCGAATGGATCTCGGCGATGGGCCGCATCGATGAGACGACGCCGGGCGAGTTCCGCAAAGCACTTTCCAAGCTCGGTGGGCGCAAGCTGCCCGTTTTGATCGACTCGGCCGGCGGCACGGTCGATGCCGGCCTTGCCATCGGCCGGATGATACGGGCGAAAGGCCTCGATGTCGTCGTTACCAAAACGGCGTCCGCAACCTGCCCGCATTCAGATGCCGAATGTCGAATGCTCAAGGCGCGGGGCATCGAGTTCGGTAAGCCGGAACCCAAGATCTCGAAGTGCGCGTCGTCGTGCGCCTTCATCCTGGCGGGCGGCGTGCGGCGCTATGTGGGTCCATGGACGCTCGTCGGCCTGCATCAGATCAAAATCATCGCGACGAAACGGCTGGTGCAGCGGCACTACAGGGTCGAGCGGCGCGTGGAGTACGGTGTGCCGGTCGAGACGAGGCGCTCGCTGGTGAAGGAGGTGACGCTTGCAACCGAGACCAAGGAGCGGGAGGCCGACGAAAAGCTCTATGAGCGGGTTCGCAAGTACTTCGTCGAGATGGGTATCTCGGATGCGGTCATGCCGATCCTGCGTTCCGCACTGAACTCCAGCATTCACTGGATGCGGGTTGCCGAGCTGAACAGCACGGGCCTGGCGACCGATTTCCGCAACGGCGCCCAGCTGTTGACGCCCCAGAACGCGCCGGCGCCGCCGGGATCGCCGCAAGTTGTTGCGCCAGCGGTCACCAGCGCGCCTTCGACAGCACCCGGCACGACCGCAAGGATGACGCCGGCGCTGCTGCCGTCACCGGGCGCCGCGCCGCTGCCAGACTGCTCCGCAGGGGGCACGGGTCCGTCGTGCCTCACGACGGGGTCGCTGGCGACGAGGGCAGTTTCTCCGGACTCCGGCGCGACGGCGGCTGGCGTGCGCGGTGCGCCGGTGGAGGTCGCGCCGAATGCGCTGAAAGCAGCTGAAGCGGCGTCGCCGGCAACGTCGGCCGCCAATGCGGAGGCAGCGCCCGTGGCGGCGGCTCCAGCAAACGTCACGGTGACGGCCGCGCCAGCATCGGCGGCGCCGGTAGTCGAGGTTCCGAGGGCGGCTCCCCGCGCGACGCCGCAGCCCGCGCCGCCAGCGAAAGCTGTTGCTCCCGAGCCGGCAAAAGCAGACGCGGCTTCAGCGCCCATCGCCCCGAAGCCCAGGGCCGCGGCGCGCCCGCGCCCGCAACGCGATGACGGCCCACGTTCCAGTGCATTCACCAGCAACTGAGCGGCTGCCGCCTGCACTACTCCAGCCGATGGCGGCTGGATCTGTGCTTGACCTCGCGCAGACTTACTGGAATCGCACAGAACAAAGCTTCTGCTTTCGGGTGTCCAACTTCTGCCCGGCCCCCTTCGGACGGGATCGTGCGAAAGTCTCGGCGCGGGCCATGCCTTGCGAGTAGCGCGCTTTTGCGCCATCACGCTCGACGTCATCAACTCCCGTCAGGTCCCCACGAGCCCGCGATGCCCTCGACCGTGTTCGATTCTGCCATCTTCCGCGACATGTTCGGCACACCGGAGATGCGCCGTGTGTTCTCGGACGAAAGCCTCGTTGCGAAGTACGCCGAGGTGGAGGTGGCGCTTGCCAAGGCGCAGGCGAAGCTCGGTTTGATCCCCGCCGACGCCGCGCGCGAGATCGCGACGCGCACTGATGCCGGCTCCTTCGATCTCGCCAAACTCAAGGCGGAGACGGACGTGGTCGGCTATCCGATCATCGGCATCGTGCACCAGATGGCGGCGCAGTGCGGCGAAGCTGGCCGGTATGTGCACTGGGGCGCCACCACGCAGGACATCATGGACACGGCGACCGTGCTGCAACTGCGCGAGGCGCTGGCGTTGGTCGAAGCCGATCTCGCGGCGATCGACCTGGCGCTGGTGCGGCTCACGCAGAAGCATCGCGACACCGTGATGGCCGGGCGTACGCATCTGCAACACGCGCTGCCGATCACGTTCGGCTACAAAACGGCGGTGTGGCTCTCGATGATCCGTCGCCACCGGCAGCGGCTCGCTGAAGTGGGATCGCGCGTGTTGGTCGTGCAGTTCTCAGGCGCTGCCGGGACGCTCGCCTCACTCGGCAATGACGGCCTGAAGGTCCAGGCGGGACTAGCGGCAGAGCTCGGGCTGCGCCAACCCGAGATCACGTGGCACGTCGCACGCGACACGATGGCCGAGGCGGTGACCTTCCTGGCACTTGTCACCGGCAGCCTCGCCAAGATCGCCGTCGACGTGATGCTGATGATGCAGACCGAGATCGGCGAGGCGTTCGAGCCGTTCGTAGCCGGCCGCGGATCGTCGTCGACCATGCCGCAGAAGCGCAATCCCATCTCCTGCGAGATGATCACGGCGCTCGCCAAGGCGGTGCGCAACAGCGCGAGCCTGATGCTCGACGGCATGGCGGCTGACCACGAGCGCGCGACTGGCCCCTGGCACCTCGAATGGATGGCGCTGCCGGAAGGTTTCATCGCAGCCTCGGGCGCGCTCCACCAGGCCCGGTTCATGCTGGAAGGGCTGATCGTCGAGCCGGGTGCGATGCGACGCGTGCTGGACCTGACGGGCGGGCTCATCGTGGCCGAGGCGGTGATGATGGCGCTCGCGCCCAAGATCGGCCGCGGGGTCGCCCACGATCTCGTCTACGACTGCTGCCGGGCGGCGCTGGAGAAGGGAACGCCGCTGCTCGATCAGCTTCGGCTTCGACCTGAGATTGCCGCGCATTTCGATTCGGCAGCGCTCGCCCGCCTTGTCGATCCCGCCAATTATCTGGGCGTTGCCGGCACCATGGTCGACCGCATACTCGGCGCCCGTTGAGGCTGCCGCGAACGCCGTGCGGCAGATTGAATCTGTTTCGTTCCGCCGCGGTGGCGACTGACGCCAACCAGTGCTAGGCAGGTAACAGTATCGGCGAGCCTGCCGGGACAGGCGCTCAGCCACCCGGTTTCCGCGGAGACGACGTGAGCGAGCCAACTCCACCTTCAGCAACGCCGCAGTCCGGGCCGAGCACGTTCCAGCTCGATCCCGAGACGCGGGGGCTGATCAGGCGTGTTCTCACCGACTGGGTCCGGCCACGCCGGGCCGAGTTGGCCGTTGCCTTCGTGCTGATGGCGGCGCTCGCCGCCGTGACCGGCTTCTATCCGCGGCTCATCAAGTACGCGTTCGATGTGCTGCCGAAGGCCAAGGAAGAACTGGGCCTTCTCTACGGCGTCGCCGGCATGATCGTACTCGCCACGTCGGCTCGCGCCATCCTGATGTACCTGACCAACGTGCAGACCAACCGCATCGTGATGCGCATCACGGTCGAGATGCAGAAGGCCGGCATTGCGCACCTGCTGAAGGCCGACTATGCGCGGCTCACCCGCGATGCGCCGGGCGAGCTGATCTCGCGGCTGACCAACGATATCGACCGCATGCAGGTGGCGATGCAGGCTGCGCTGACCACAGCCGTGCGCGATGCCATGACCATCACAGCGCTGGTCATCTACATGGTCTGGTCCGACCCCGTGCTGTCGCTGTTCGTGCTCGGGGTCTATCCGCTGGCGATTATGCCGATCATGGCCATCGGGCGGCGCTTGAAGCGCGTCGCCAAGCGCACGCAGGAGGAACTCGCCGGCATGCTCTCGCTGCTGGTCGAGAAATTCGGCGGCGTCCGCCTGATCAAGACATTCCGGCTGGAGGACTATGCGGCGGGCCGCATGATCGGATCCTTCGAGCAGATCTATACACTGCGCATGCGGGCGGTGCGCCAGCGGGCGCGGCTCGATCCGATGCTGGAGGTGCTGGGCGGACTGGCGGTGGCCGGCGTCATCTCGCTGGCGGCGTGGCGCATGGCGTCAGGCCTCGCTACGGTCGGCGACTTCATGGCTTTCATCACCGCGCTGGTGCTGGCGGCGCAGCCGACGCGCGGCCTCGGCAACCTGTCGGTGCGCATCCAGGAAGGCCTTGCAGCCGCGGAACGCTATTATGCGCTCGTCGACGAGAAGCCGTTGATCGTCAGCAAGCCGGACGCGAAACCACTGCAGGTGACGAGCGGAACCATCGGCTTCGAGGGCGTCTCGTTCGCCTATGCCTCGGCAAAGGGCGCCGAAGCAGTTCGAGACTTCGCGCTGACGGTTCCGGGCGGCAAGACGGTTGCCCTGGTCGGGCGCTCGGGCGCCGGCAAGTCGACGATCATCAATCTGGTGCCGCGCCTTTTCGATGTGAGCGAAGGCCGGATCGTCATCGACGGGCAGGACATCCGCGATGTCACGATCGGCTCGCTGCGCGATGCGATCGCCATGGTGAGCCAGGACGTCACGCTGTTCGACGACACCATTCGGGCCAATATCGCGCTCGGCCGGCTCGGCGCTTCCGACGACGATATCATCGCTGCCGCAAAGGCGGCCGCCGCGCATCGGTTCATCGAGGAGCAGCCGCAGGGCTATCAGACCCTGATCGGCGACCGCGGCTCGCGCCTCTCCGGAGGCCAGCGCCAGCGCATCGCCCTGGCGCGGGCCATTCTGAAGAACGCGCCGATCCTGCTGCTGGACGAAGCAACCAGCGCGCTCGATTCCGAAAGCGAGCGGCTCGTCCAGCAAGCCCTCGCGAGTTTCACCAAGGGTCGCACGACGATGGTGATCGCGCACCGCCTCTCGACGGTGGAGAACGCCGACCTTATTTGCGTGATGGAGGACGGCCGTATCGTCGAGACCGGACGGCACGCGGAGCTGATCGCCCGCGGCGGCATGTACGCCCGCCTCGCGCGCACGCAGCTCGCCCATGACGCGACGCCTGATGCCGCTCAGTGACGAGGTCGTGGAGGCCCAACCCGCCGGCTTCGCCTGTCGGGCCGGAGGCTGCGTTCCGCCTCACGCTTGCGGCGGATGATGCGCGATCCAATGCCGGGCGATGTCGATCCGCTTGCAGACCCAAACCGCCTCGTGGCTCGTGACGTAGTCCAGGAACCGCGCCAAGCCCGCTGTGCGGCCGGCACGGCCGAGGAGCCGGCAGTGCATGCCGATCGACATCATTTTGGGCGCTGTCCTACCCTCCGCGTAGAGTTGGTCGAACGTATCCTTGCAGTAGGTAAAGAAGTCATCGCTGGTGGTGAAGCCGGCGGGGGTCGTGAAGCGGGCGTCGTTCGTGTCCAGGCAATAGGGCACGATCAGGTGCGGCTTGTCGCCGACCCGGACCCAGTACGGTAAGTCGTCGTTGTAGCAGTCGGAGTCGTAAAGGAAGCCGCCTTCCTCGACGACCAGGGCGCGCGTGTTGACGCTCGGCCCATAGCGGCAATACCAGCCGAGCGGCCGCTCGCCGGTCGTCAGCTTGATAGACTCGATCGCGCGCCTGATGTGCTCCCGCTCTTCCTCCCGGTCCATTTTGAAGTACTCGACCCAGCGATAGCCGTGACTGCAGATGTCGTAGCCGGCCGCAGCGATAGCCTTGGCCGCCGGTGGGTTGCGCTCGAGCGCCAGGGCGCAGGCATAGACCGTCATCGGGAGGTCGCGCTCTGTGAAGGTCCGCAGGATCCGCCAGAAGCCAGCCCGGCTCCCATACTCATAGACGGACTCGATCGCGAGATCGCGCACGCCTGCGGGATAATTGGGAAAGGAAATCTCCGACAGGATCGACTCGGACACGCCGTCGTCGGCCATGTTGTATTCCGACGCCTCCTCGTAGTTCAGCACGAAGTTGACCGCGATGCGGGCTCCGCCGGGCCACTTCGGATCGGGCGTCTTACCGCCATAGCCGATGAAGTCGCGGGTTGGTGTGGTGGCCATGGTCGCGTGCTCCCATTTCGGGGGTTGCGAGGACGTCTCCCGTTCTCCGTGGCTGCAACAGCGCGATCTCCGACAGGATTATGCACGGCAGGTGGCGGGTCAACTGCAGAAGCTCGAAGGGAATATGCTTGGATGGCTGTGGTTCACGAAGATTGGGTGCGCGATCGGGAGTCTGTTCGACGCATGCCTCAAAACTGGTGGCGGCTGTAGCCGGACAGACCCGTTTGGTTGTCGGCACGTTTGAATCCCCAATTGACCAAAATGGTGGTAATTCGAACGCCCGCCCAGTAACCCGTCTCTCGAACCTCACCCAAGTTGCCGCTCGAAGGCCCGTCCCGCCCATGCCCACGGAAACGCTGAAAGTACTGATCCAGAAAGTCTCGACGGGGGCAACGCTCAGTCAGGACGAGATCCGGGCAGCGCTCGAGATCATGACCGACGGGCACGCAACGCACGCACAGATGGGCGCATTCCTGATGGCGCTCCGTGTGCGCGGCGAGACGGTGGACGAGATCACCGGCGCCTCGCAGATGATGCGTGCGCGCATGAACCGGGTGACGGCGCCGCCGGACGCCGTGGATATCGTCGGCACGGGCGGAGATGGGCACGGCACCTTCAATGTCTCGACGTGCGCGTCGCTGGTGGCAGCGGGCGCCGGCATCAAGGTTGCGAAGCATGGCAATCGATCCGTGTCGTCGATCTCAGGTGCTTCGGACGTGCTGGCCGCGCTCGGTGTGAAGCTCGAAGTGTCGCCGGAGCGGATCAGCATGGCGATCGAGGAGGCGGGCGTCGGGTTCATGTGGGCGCCGATGCATCATCCCGCCATGAAGCACTGGGCGCCGGTGCGCGCCGAGCTCGGCATCCGCACGCTCTTCAATTTGCTGGGCCCGATCTCCAACCCGGCCGGCGTCAAGCGACAGGTGGTCGGCGTGTTCTCCTGGCAGTGGGTGGAGCCGATCGCGCACGTGCTGAACAATCTCGGCGCCAAGCACGTTTGGGTCGTTCACGGCCACGATGGGCTCGACGAGCTCACCACGACCGGCTCGACGGATGTGGCGGAAGTGAAAGATGGCAAGGTCAACGTATTCGAGGTGACGCCGGCCGATGCAGGCTTGGCACCGGCGAAGCTTGCGGACCTGAAAGGCGGCGATGCCAGGCACAACGCGGCGGCGATCCGCGACGTGCTGGCCGGAAAGGAAGGGCCATTCCGCGACATCGTGCTGCTCAATGCGGCAGCCGCCTTGATCGTCGGCGGCAAAGCCACGAGCCTCACGGACGGCGTGGCGCTGGCGGTGCATGCGATCGAGGCAGGCGCGGCGCGGCGAGTGCTCGAGCGCCTGGTCGCAATCACGAACGCGTGAGCCTTGGCTGCCGGGTGTTCTGGGCGTCGTTGAGCGTGCTGCAAGGCTTCGCCCCTAGCGCGGGAAGCTCCTGCTTGGCGCGCGAGAGCGTTCGGTTTAGGCCCTGTCGCGATCTGCTCGGTCCGTGCTCACCAGGAGACGCAAGGTGTCAGTCGATTTCATTTCTCGCGCCGCCCTTTCGGGCCTCTCGTTGCGCTGATCGCGCTCGTTGCAAAACGCAGTCCCGCGGCGGGTGCCCTGGTCGCGTCGCTGCCGCTCGTTTCTATTCTGGGCATGATTTGGCTCTGGCGCGACACGCATGATGCAGAGCTGATGGCAGCTCACGTCGAAGCGACGTTCTGGTACGTCATTCCGTCGCTGCCGATGTTCCTGCTGATCCCTTGGCTGCTGAGACACGGTACGAGTTTCTGGGCCGCACTCGCACTCGGCAGCGCGCTGACCGTCCTGCTCTATCTCGCGACGATCGGCATCGCCGCGCGGTTCGGGGTGAAACTCTGACGGGGCCCAGCCGATCGTGCCGGAAGGCTCTTGGTCCTCTTCGATCGCGGGCGCCGCGAGCCAAACGAGCAAGCTCGCCGAAGGCAGATCAATGGCGTTGACAAACACCCCAAAGCGCGTGGTTATAGGGCATGCCTACTGCAAAGAAAGCACCCACTCAGCGCAAGGCGCAGAAGAGCGTCCGTCGAGCCAAGTTCAGCCTCGGTTCGGTCGTGCGCCATCGCTATTACCCGTTTCGGGGCATCATTTTCGATGTCGATCCGGTATTCAACTCGACGGAGGAATGGTGGCAATCGATCCCGGAGGAGATCCGGCCGCGCAAGGATCAGCCGTTTTATCATCTCCTCGCCGAGAACGATAAGACGGAGTACATCGCCTATGTGTCCGAGCAGAACCTGCTGCCGGACGAATCAGGCGCACCGCTGCGCCATCCGCAGGTTGCCGAGCTCTTCACGGAGGAGAACGGCGAATACTACGCCACATTCGTCAGCGAGCATTGAGCGTCAGCGGGCATTGAGGCAAGTCGGCTGCTGCCGTCGATCGTCGCAAAGAAAAGGCCGCTCCCCCGAGCGGCCTTGAGCTTGTGTGCCGGCACGGCCTATTTCTTCTTCTCGGGCTGAGGCGGCGCTTTCTGGGCGGGCGCAGATGAGGGCTGCTGCTGGCCGCCACCCTGCTGCTGCTTCTGCTTCATCTCCTCGATCATGGCCTGGCGGCGCTTCTCGAGTTCGCCCATCACAATGCGCCGCTGCTTCAGGTACTCGGTGTTGTCCGCAGGCTGGCCGTCGAGCGCCTTGACGAAGCCCGAGAGCGGCACCGGGAACGGCACGACCTGACCGTTGCCATTGATCGCCAGAACCATCATGCCGCCGCCGACGCGGAGCTGATCGACGATCTCCTTGGTAAGGTCGATTTCGGCGGTACAGCCCGCAGGATGACAAAGCGAGAAGTTGAGCTTGATCGGCTGGATCTTGGACTCGTCGATCTTCTCGCCCTTGGTCGCCTTGTCCCAGAGATCCTTGGGGTAGATCGTGGTCCGCACGCCGGCCTGCAGCGCCATGCCGAGCGGCACCATGATCATCAGGTGCTGCTTGTCTTGACCTTCGACCTGACGGATCGCCGCCGAGACCATCACCATGCCGGTGTTGCCATCCAGGCGCTCGTGGTGGGTGAGGCAGATGCTCTTTTCGATTTGCGCCTCTTTGCCGTCCTTGTCCTTGGCGATGACGGGCGCCTTTTCGCAGAGCTTGACCCAGAGGATTTCCTCGCCTTGCGGCTGGGCTGCAGCCGGCGCCGCCTGCTGCTGGGCAGGTGCAGCACCCTTAGCGGGCGGTGCCGCCTTCTTCTCCTGGGCCAAGGTCGCCGTGGTCAGCGCCGCGCAGCCGATCAGGGCAGCAGCCGAGGCTGCTTGGACGCGACGCTTGAAACCGCTCGACGGAGCCGACGTGATCATGATCGGTTTGCCTTTCCTCAACTGGTCAGTTGCCAGCTCCATCGAACAGGGATGCCGCCGGCGCATTTGCATTCGAGAGAGCGGCCGCTCCTGGGCGCGGCCCGTGCGGTCCTACTTCTTCGGCGGCGCTGCAGCCGGTGCCGAGGAGGGTTGCTGCTGCCCGCCTTGCGGTTGGGCGGCCTGCTGCTTCTTCAGCTCCTCGAGCTGGGCCTGCTGGCGCTTGGCCAGCTCCTCCATCAGGCGGCGGCGCTCCTCGGTGTAGGCTTTGTTGTCGGCCGGCGGCCCATCGACCGCCGTCGCGAAGCCGGAGAGGGGCACCGGGAACGCGATCACCTGGCCGTTCGCATTGATGGCGAACACCATCAGACCCGCGCCGGCGCGCAGCTGGTCCATCATCTCTTTCGTAGTCTCGAGCTCGGCAGTGCATCCTGCCGGATGGCAGAGCGAGAAGTTGAGCTTGATCGGCGACAGCTTGGCGTCGTCGACCTTCTCGTTCTTCTGCGCCTTCTCCCAAAGCTCCTTGTTGTAGACGCTGGCCCTGAGGCCTGGCTGGACCGCCATGCCGAGCGGCACCATGATCATCAGGTGCTGCTTGTCGACGCCTTCGATCTGGCGGATAGCGGCCGAGACCAACACCATGCCCGTATTGCCGTCGAGCCGCTCGTGGTGGGTGAGGCAAATCGACTTCTCGGCGCGCTGGTCCTTGCCGTCCTTGTCCTTGGTAATGAGTGGCGCCTTTTCGCAGAGCTTGACCCACATCACAGGCTCGCCCTGCGGAGCGGCGGCTGCCGGTTGCGGTGCCGCCTGCTGGGGTGCTGCCTTGGCGGCCGGTGCAGCCTTCTTATCCTGCTGGGCCACAGCAGGAGCGAGCCCCGTGCCCAGTGCTGCCGCCAGGGCCATTCCACCCGCCGCCAGTGCCACAAATCCAATCCGGGCCCGAGCTCCCATCCCGTTCATGCGTTCGATGCCTTTCCAACCCTGCCGGTCAACCGGCACCCCTCCTGCCAAGGCGCCCGGCCGGACGCCCCGATGCTCCCTGAAGGAGCCGCCCCGGCGTTGTGCTCGCCGTGAGTCGTGTCCCAGCGGGAATAAGAGCCGGATTAAGGCAATCCCGTGTCGGCATCAGCGTGGTGCGGCAACTTTGCGGGGGAGTGGCGGATTGGTTCAAATGGCGGGAGGTTTGAGGCGGTAGCTGGAGGCGAACACAGGGTCGTGAGCCCCCAAATCTCAGATATGCGGCGGGTCTTAACTTTTGGTTCAGATAGACATTGCTTATATTTCGTTTGTTGCGATAGTTTCGATTGTGGGTCGATTAGAGTCCCACCAAGAACGGCAGTGCCGTTCCAGGAGCAAGACACCGGAGTTAGGAGCCATGCTCGCACTTCTCGATCAAACCCCCGAGCCATTCGTCGCGAACGCCGACGAAGCTGCTGTTGCCAAAGCCGCGGCGGAAAAGCTGCGCGCTGTTGCGGAGGCAAAACAGGACATCGAGATCATTCTCCAAGACGGCGCGAAGATTGTCGTGCCGATGCCGGCCAAGGCCGTTGCGTTCATGTTCCGCATTCTTCAGGCCATGGGCGACCAGGTCCCGGTGACGCTGATCCCACACGATTCTCTGCTGACGACTCAGCAAGCGGCCGACTTCCTGAACGTTTCCCGGCCGTATCTGATCAAGCTGCTGGAAGAGGGAAAGATCCCGCACCGGAAGGTCGGGCGGCATCGCCGTGTTCGGTATGCGGATCTAGCGGCTTACGAGAAGCAGGCGGCGGTCGAGCGTCGAGCGGCCTTGGATGAAATGGCCAAGCTGACGCGAGAGATGGATCTTGATTGATCCATGATCTCGACGTTTACGGCCTTCTTCGACGCGAACGTTTTCTTCGGCGCCCGATTGCGCAGCCTGATCATGGAGCTGGCGTTGTCGGGGGCCTATTTCGCGCGAGATGGAGTGAGGACGTTCACCGCGAGTGGATGAAAGCAGTAAACTCCAAGCGACCAGACATAGATTTGGACAAGCTGACGCGTATTCGGGAACTCATGGATCTAGCAGTTCCTGATGCTTTGGTGACGGCCTACGAGCATCTCATTCCATCGATCCAGCTTCCAGACCAGGACGACAGGCACGTGTTGGCGGCAGCCATTGCCGCCCGCTCGAGCGTCATCGTAACCTTCAATCACTGGGATTTTCCGCCTGAGGTACTGGAGCCATTCGGCATTCACACAGAGCATCCGGATAGCTTCATCCTTGATATTGCCGACCTCGAACCCGAAACTTTTCTCAAGGCTGTTGATTGCGATCTCCAACACTACCGGAACCCGCCGCTCACTGCGGAAGCCTACGCCACGGACCTTCGCCGGGCCGGCATTCCACAATGTGCCGATCACCTCATCCAGTTGTGGCGAGCGGCGCGATCGAAAAGCCGATAAACCACGATTTGCGGCTTGAAGGCCCGGACGTTAGCGCTTAATTCAGCGCTTCGCGGAAGAACGGATCGATTTGGTGGCGATGGTCGCTGCCGCTCCCGCGAACGGGCCAGTGCGGCACCAAAACCACCGCCCGCCCGGTGAGACCTGAAAGGCTAGAGAGCTAGAGCCATGGGCTACAAGGTCGCTGTCGTCGGCGCGACGGGTAACGTCGGCCGGGAGATGCTGAACGTCCTCGCTGAGCGGCAATTCCCCGCCGACGAGGTCTACTGTCTCGCGTCGCGCCGCTCGGTCGGCGTCGAGTGCAGCTACGGCGACAAAACCATCAAATGCCAGGATCTCGCGACTTTCGACTTCTCGAAAGTCGACATCTGCCTGATGAGCGCCGGCTCGGGCCCCTCCAAGGAGTACTCTCCGAAGATCGGGGCCTCCGGCTGCATCGTCATCGATAACTCGTCGGCCTGGCGCTACGACCAGGACGTGCCGCTCATCGTTCCCGAGGTGAACGCGCACGTGCTCGAGCCCTACATGAAGAAGAACACCCGCAAGAACATCATTGCGAACCCCAACTGCTCGACGGCGCAGATGGTGGTGGCCCTGAAGCCCATTCATGACGCAGCGACGATCAAGCGCGTTGTCGTCTCGACCTATCAGTCGGTTTCCGGCGCCGGCAAGGACGCCATGGACGAGCTGTGGTCGCAGACCAAGGGCAAG